>JAGVSR010000010.1:0-7340 GCA_019137195.1 Alphaproteobacteria bacterium | reverse complement strand
AGCGGAGGCGGTATCCACCCGATACCCGACCAATCCCCGCGTCAAGTCGATGACGCCGATCATGGGCAGTGCGACTTCCGCTTCTGGGATCGACCGCCAAGTCCCACGGCTGCGCTGTGGTCGACAGATGCAATGGTCCGTTAGCCCATGTCGGCGGGCAGGCGCTCCAGGCCAATGGTGCCCGTATGCAGCTATTCGAACGCCGCGCCGTACGACGTCGCGTAACCCGTACGCGGCCAATATCCGGCTCGGTCGTGTGAGATCCACCCGCTACATAGACGCATGCCCGATGCCGGGACAATACCCGTCCGTTGCTTCGTCGAGAGCTGGCTAGAAGAGCGTCAGCGGCCAGTCCCCTCGATGGCCGACTAGTGGTTCGACAGGATGTCGTTCAGGAACAACGAGAAGATTTCGCGCTCGGTCGTGATGTCGAGCTTGGTATAGAGCCGGTAGCGATGGTTCTTGATGGTACCCGAGCTCAGACCGAGGCGGGCCGCGATTGTCGACGAGGGATAGCCGCGGAGCATCAGCCACACGATCTCCTTCTCGCGGGGCGTCAGGCAGAAGCGCGTTGCGAACGCACTGAAGATGCTCTCGACGTTGACGTTGAAGCAGCCTGGACTTGTGCGTTCGATGATGTGGATGCGCCCGCCCGGCGCCACGGCATTGGTCGGGGGCAGGATCTCCCAGTGCAGAACGTGATCGGCGTCGAGCGCGTAAACGCCCGCGGGACGCGACCGCGTGAGGCTCAGCAGGCCCGCCTCATCGAGCCGCTGCTCTCCTTCCGGCCACTTTTCATTTCTGAACAGCGGGTGGCCATCGGAATCTGTGATCAGGACCGCCATCTTGGAATCGAGGGGCGAGCCGCAGCGGGAGCCGAACATTGTTTTCTCGATGTGCAGGCGATGCAGCGAGTCGATGATCGCGTACAGCTGGTGCAGGCGGAAGACCTCGGCGTCCTGGAAGGACTGCCGGTTGCGATCGAAGCAGAGTGCAATGCACACCCCGCTCACAGCGGGCAGCATCATCGACAGCTCGTCGTGGATCATCACCGAGGCGAAGAACTCGTCGTAGAAGCTGTCGACAGGCTGATCCTCTCGCATGCCCTGAAAAGTCAGCACGCCGGACGTTTCCCGCGACCGCACCACGCGGTAGAGCGGGTCGAAGCGATAGAGCCCTTCGAGATAGGTCGCCACGAAGTCGCTGGGCAGAGACTGGTTAACGAGAAAGCTCGGTCGATCGAAGCGGCTGTAACGCATGACGAGCCGGCGATCGCAGCGGACGATGCCGCCAATGAGGTCGAGCGCCACCTCGTAAAACTCGCTGTGCCCGACGTGGGCGGCGAGCCGACTGAGAGATGGCAGCAGCTCGGACGTCGAGAACGCAGCGCTGGATGAATGCGAGCGACGCACAGCATTCGTTCGCGAAGGCAGGCCGTCTGATCTACGCGTCTCTTTGCCGACGATCGACAAACGGCGGTTGTCCATAGGGCCTCTCAGAGCTCGACGTACGCCCGATACTGCTACGCCGCGAGAACAATAGGCAAGGCAAATGCAAGCAAGCCAGGGACGTGAAGTGCTCCACGCTGATCTGGCACTCGGCGAGTACTGGAGGTGGTGCGCTAATTCGCAACATCTTGCCCTCCAATCAGGCAGCCGAGTGGTGAAAGTCGGCACCATTGCTGGCGCCGGGCCCCACCATCATCATGCTCGCCTCAGTTCAACAGCGAGCGACGGAGACGGTCGTGACCCAGGATGCCAATCCAGACGTCACAATGTGGAGCGGGTTCCTCCATTCCAGCATTTCAGGAAGCTTCATGCGTCAGCCCCATGTTGCGCCGCAACGCGATGCGCTGAAGAAGGCGGGCGTCAGCGCGGCGTTCATCGGCTTCCCATGGGACTCGATGTGCATCAGCCGGACCGGCACCAACATGGGGCCCAAAGCGCTGCGCGAAGCGACCGACCAGTTCCTGCTCTACAACGCCAACACGGGCATGGACCTCGCCGAGCACTTCACGTTCGCCGACGTCGGCGACGTGCCGGTGGTGATGGGCAACGCAGCCCGAACCATGGACGCGGCCGAGGCCGTCATCGGCGAGGTCCTGGCTGCGGGCGCGGTACCGGTCACGCTCGGCGGCGATCATTCGATCACGATTGCTGCGGTCCGGGCATTCGCCAAGGCCATTCCCAAGTGTGGCCTTATCCTGTTCGACACCCACTTCGACACGGCGCTCGACGTCGGAGGCGAGCTCCTGAGCCACTGCTGCCCCATCACACGCGCGGTCGACGCCGGCTTCGATCCGAAAAGGATCGTCATCATCGGTCACAGCGGCTGGATGAATCCGCGCTCCGAGCTTGCCTATTGCCGTGAAAAAGGGATCACGCTGATCCCGCTCGAGACCGTATGGGAGATCGGCCCGGCGGCGGTTGCCGAGAAGGCCGTGTCGGTGGTCTCGAAGGGCACCGACGGAGTCTATCTCACGCTCGACATCGATACGCTCGATTCGAGCCACGCTCCCGGCACCGGCGTTCCCACCCCGTGTGGCATGACCTCGCGCGAGTTCCTCGGCATCATCAAGGGCCTCGGGCCGGCCAATGTGCGCGGATTCGACCTCGTCGAGGTCTCACCCTCGTGGGACAACGATGGCATCACCTCCCGCCTCGGCGTGCGCATCATCCTCGACACTCTGGCCATGATCGCCGCCGGCCGCGCAAGCAAAGCCTGACCGCCCTCAACTGGAGCACAAGTCGATGACTCACACAGGATGGACACTTCGAGCGGCACGCCTGGCGGCCGCTACCGCGGCCCTCGCGACGGGCCCGGCTCTAGCCGAGGACAAGCCGGAGACCAAGGATCCGATCAAGCTTGCCATCGCCAACACGACGGATGCGGACATCATCACCTACGCCTTCGCCGAAGGCCTGAAGAAAGCCGGCTACGCGGTGAAGATCCAACCGAGCGACTACGCCGCCCACTATACGGCCGTGGGCAACGGCGACCTCGATATGCTGGTCGACGCCTGGCCGACCTATCCGGAGCTGCGCGACGAGGTGATTGCCACAGGAAAGGCCGAGGACTACGGCTCGACCGGCGTCAAGGCGCGCGAGGGCTGGTGGTATCCGCTCTACGTGAAGGAGAAATGCCCCGGTCTGCCGGACTGGAAGGCGCTCAAGGAGGCGGCCTGCATCAAGGCGCTCTCGACCGCCGAGACGGCGCCCAATGCCCGCTTCATCGATGCGCCGGCCGACTGGGCGACGGCCTCCGACAAGCGGGCGAGCGCACTCGGCCTCAACGTGACGGTCATCAATCCGGGATCGTCGCCGGCTCTTGCCGCCGCGCTCCAGGGCGCCATCGACAAGAAGGAGCCGGTGATCGGGTGGGGCATCGATCCGTTCTGGGTGACGGCGCGCAATGCGGGTGAGTGGGTCGAGTTTCCCGCCTTCGAGGATGCCTGCCTCACCGATCCGAAATGGGGCATCAATCCCGACGCGACGCACGACTGCGGTTTCCGCCGGGGCGAGGTCTCGAAGATCATCAACAGCGCCTCGGCAAAGAAGATGCCCTTCGCGGCACGCATCCTCAAGAACTTCAAGTTCGATGCCAAGGACGTTGCAGCGGCGGTCTATGCCGTCGACGTCGAGGGCGTGCCGCTCGAGAAGTATGCCGCCGACTGGGCTGCCAAGAACCCCGCCGTCGTTGACTCCTGGCTCAAGTGACGCCTACACCGGGAGATGCAGCTCAGATCTCCCGGTCAACCTCTGACGTGGCGCCCGTGGAACCCGACCCCTTCCCAGTTGCCGCGCCGGCGATGAAACCGGACGTGAGCGGCCCGGCTGTGATCCGGTGCCGCGGAGTCTGGAAGATCTTCGGGCGAAGCGGAGTTGCCAGGCTCGATGATCGGGACGCGCTCGACGACGCTGCGCTTTCCGCCAAGGGCCTCAGTGCCGCCGTCCGCGACGTTACGCTCGATGTCGCGCGCGGCGAGATCTTCGTCATCATGGGCCTTTCGGGCAGCGGCAAGTCGACGTTGATGCGCTGCATGACGCATCTCGGTCCCGCGAGCCGGGGCGAGGTTCTGATCGAAGGCCAGGAAATCGCCGGGCTCTCCTCCGATGAGTTGAGGATCATCCGTCGCGACAAGATGGGCATGGTGTTTCAGGACTTTGCCCTGATGCCGCACAAGACGGTGCAGCGGAACATCGCCTTTCCGCTCGAGGTCGCCGGTGCTCCGCCCGCGATCATCGCCGCGCGAACGGCCGAGCTGATCGGGCTCGTCGGGCTCGAGGGACGCGAGCAGTACTATCCGAGCGAGCTCTCGGGCGGACAGAAGCAACGCGTCGGCATCGCCAGGAGCCTCGTCAACAACCCCAGGATCTGGTTTCTCGACGAGCCGTTCTCGGCCCTCGATCCCATCATCCGCTACGAGCTTCAGACCGAGCTTCTGCGCCTGCAGAAGGAGCTCGCGAAGACGGTCGTGTTCGTCACCCACGATTTCGACGAGGCGATCCGGCTGGCAAACCGCATCGCGATCATGCGCGACGGCCGCGTCATCCAGATCGACACTCCCGAGCGGCTGGTGCTGGCGCCGGCCGACGACTATGTCCGACGCTTCACGCGCCGGGTCGACCGGCTGGCCATTCTCACCGTAGGAGCGCTGGCCGATCCGTCACAGGCAGGCGAGGGTGAGCCGCTCGCCGCCTCGGCACTGGTCAGAGATGTACTGGGACGCATCCTCTCGACGTCCCGAGGCACGCCTGTGGTCGATGCCGCGGGGCGCCTCCGTGGCGCCGTGACCAAGGAGGCGGTGGCTGCGGCTCTCTCGGTGTGCGAGGCGTTGCCATGACGGCCGGGACGCCAACGTCCGGCCGCCGTCGCGACAGTAGCGCGTCCAGCATCTCATATGTGCTGCTGGCGCTCGCCGCCCTGACTGTTGCGGTGAGCATCATCTGGCCCGGAAACCCGACCCACCGTCTGCCGGCGAGCTGGCAGCTCGACCTGATGCGGCCTACGACCCAGGCCATCCGCTACGTCTCCAGCGATCTTTCCATCGCCGGTATCGAGGTGAGCGAGATCACGCGCGCATTCGCGCGCCTCGTCGAATGGCCTCTGCTGTTCGTCCAGGGCCTCCTGGCTGCGCCGTTCACGGTCGAGGTTCCGGTGATCGGCAGCACCGTCCTGCCGACGATGCCCTGGAGCGTGGTCGTCGTGCTCGTCGCCGCGCTCGCCCATTGGCTCGGAGGCGTCAGGCTCACCCTGCTCTCCACCGCAACGCTGCTCTACTTTGCGGTGCTCGGGCTGTGGACTTCGGCCATGTACACCCTCAGCGCCGTCATCGTCTCGGTTGCCTGCGGCGTCGTCATCGGGCTTCTGCTCGGTGTCGCGGTCTACCGTCACCCGCGGCTCGAGGCCGTTGCCAATCCAGTCTACGACACGCTGCAGACGCTGCCGGTCTTCTCCTATCTCGTGCCGCTCGTCGTCTTCTTTGGGCTCGGGCCGGTGACTGCCCTGGTCGCCACGATCATCTACGCCATGCCACCGATGGCCCGCGTGACCACCCTTGCGCTCAAGAGTGCGCCTTCGACGCTCTTCGAGTTCGCGCGCATGGCGGGTTGCACGCCCTCGGCCGAGATATGGCACGTGTTGCTGCCATCGCGGATGCGTGACCTTCTGATAGGCGTCAATCAGGTAATCATGCTATCGCTCGCGACCGTGGTGATCGCCTCGACCATCGGAGCCGGCGGTCTCGGCAACGATGTCTTGAGGGCGCTCAAGTCTCTCCGCTTCGGCACGGCACTCGAAGCCGGGCTCGCGATCACGCTGATGGCGATCACCATGGACCGCATGTCGCGAGCGCTTGCCACCCGCCGGCCCGACCACACGCGCGTGTCCTCGCCGCAATTCCTCGTTCGGCATGCTCATGGTGCTGCAGCGCTTGCGCTTGGTGCGCTCCTTTGGGCACTCAGCACCTTGCTACCCCAGCTCCACACGTACCCGGCAGAATGGACGCTCTCCACTGCAAACGTCATCGGTGAGGCGGTGCAATCCTTCAACCGGGAGCATGCGGCAGGCATCACGGCGGTACGCGACGGGATGACGGTGACGGTCATGCGACCCGTCCGCGACCTCTTCAGCGCGGCGCCGTGGCTCTGCGTTGCCATGCTGGCTGCGGCAGCGGGCACGGCTCTTTACGGCGTCAGTCGTGGCGCCGTCATTCTGGCCTTGCTGATTGCCGTAGCGGTGGCCGGCCTTTGGCCGCATGCCATGCTATCGCTCTATCTCGTCGCCATCGCCTCGGTATTTGCGCTCCTGATCGGCGCGCCGATCGGCACGCTCGCGGCTCTTTCGCCGCGTTTGGGTCGCGTCGTCGATGTGGCGGTCGACACGCTGCAGACGTTGCCCGCGTTCGTCTATCTGGTACCGACGGTCGTGCTGTTCTCGGTCGGCGAGCTGCCGGCGCTCCTGTCAATCACACTCTACGCCATCGCCCCTGCCATTCGTTACACGCAACACGGGCTCAGCGGCGTCGAGCCCTCGGTGCTCGAAGCGGCGGCCATGGCCGGAGCTACGCGGACGCAGATCCTGACCCGTGTACAGCTTCCTCTGGCCATGCCCCATATTGTCCTCGGCGCCAGCCAGACCCTGGTGATGGCCTTCAGCATGCTCGCCATTACGTCGCTGGTAGGGTCTCGCGGGCTCGAGATCCTGACGCTCGAAGCCCTGGGCAAAGTCGATCCGGGCAAAGGACTCGTCGCGGGGCTCGGGATCGTCATTCTGACCATCGTCGTCGACCGGCTCGTGTCCGGTGCGGCCGGCCGCTGGAGCTGGGAGCGTGAACGGGAGCGAGGCTAACCGTATGCAACGCATCGCGATCTACCAGACGGGGGCCGCGCCGGGCGACAAGGCAGCCAATCTCGAGCGCATGCGCCGCGCAGCAGGCTCGGCGGCGGCTTTCGGAGCCGATATACTGGTGCTGCCCGAGCTCTACCTGACCGGCTACAACATCGGCCGGCAGGCCCTCGATCTGGCCGAGCCGCTGGACGGCCCTTCGCTCAGGGCGGCGGGTGATATCGCTCGCCAGTCCGGCTGCGGGCTAGTCGTTGGCCTCCCCGAGCGGGCGGGCGACAGCGTATTCAACACGGCAGTCCTGCTCGACGCTGCGGGCGTGCAGCGTGGCGTCTATCGCAAGATGCATCTGTTCGGAGGCGCCGAGGCGGATCTCTTTCAGGCCGGCGAGCGGATCACCGTGGTCGAGGTGGCCGGCACCCGCATCGGTCTCGCCGTCTGCTACGATGTCGAATTTCCCGAATTCTGTCGTGCCTTGAAACGGGGCGGCGCCGAGG
>JAGVSR010000101.1 GCA_019137195.1 Alphaproteobacteria bacterium | reverse complement strand
CATGCCCTGGATTTCTTGCATGTAACGGCCCACCGTGGTCTGCACTGCTGCTGTTTGCTGTGTGTCTGGCATCCTCCTTAGTGATAGTTCAAGGTCATTAGTCATGCCCCCATCGCCTCCTCTACAGTCATGCTCTCGGCGTCCACATAGGCTTTCAGGCAGCCCGTGTCCTGGTGGACGATCTCGCCACTGTTTAGCAGCCAAACATCCTCACCCTCGTAAATCTCTCGCCCACACCCTTCGCAGTAGCAGGCTACCGGCGCCTCTTGCGGATCTGGCAGGCCCTGGGCAAAGCGATCAGTCGAGATTTTCATCATCGCGATCCGCCCCCTTTTCCCTTTGAGCGAAATACGTATCGGTGAGCCTGTAGAAGAATAGCGACAGCGAGGTCAGCGCTTTTTGGGTCTCGCGCAAAACGACATCGAACTCCCCGATACAGTCAAACTCAGCCGCCAACGTGTTCTGCCCGCCGTAGAGCTTGCCGACGATTTTGCCCTCTCTCGCATGGCAGTGAATGGTCGGCGCATATCCTTCGTGCTGTTGTTTGCTCCAACATGGACAGAGGCTCGTGCATTTCATGTCCACACTTATCCCTCCCCCTTGTTATCCAGCTTGAACCTCGCGCTCCCTCAGAAAATCCTCGATGTGGCCCTCTGTAAACCGGGCCATGATGTGACGGCCACCCCGGTTAATATCGATATAGCCAATTTCATTGGCCCAGACTAAACGGCGCATGAGCTTCTCGCTGATATTGAGGCGGTCAGCAGCCTGTCTGATGGTTAAGAGCTTGCTCATGCTAATACCCCCTCATCCACAACTGCACCGCCATAGAGGCAAAAGCTAGGCCAAACAAAAACTGCAGCCACCTGCTAACCGCCTCCTTGTCTCGATCGAGGAGCGCAACCACCGCTATAATCAGCCCATAAATCAGCCACACCGCATTGCGTATAATGCTCGCCCACTCCATCATGCCGTTGCCTCCTCCGCATAGAGATTGAGCAGAAATTCCCGGCCTAACTGCGTCCACCGGCGGTGATAGATGACCTTGCCGGAGTCCAAGACCTCCTGCTTGATCTCCACATAACCTCTACTGGCGTAGTCGCTGTAGAGGACCCATGTCTCGTTTTGTTTGTATTGGATGCGCTTGTCTGCTAAATCCCGGTTAAGGGCAGTGGCAGAGCGGAAACCAAGCTCCTTGGCGATCTCGGTGGCTGTGTAGGTTTTGGTTACGTGCATTAGGATTGCGTTTGTGCGCTCAGCTTGAAGTCTGCGCTCTCGCTCCTCTTTGTAGCTGGTGAGGAGCTGAATTCCGAAGTCTGGATCGGCTAGGATGCGATCCACGACCTCATCAGTAGCGTAGAGGCCGTGCTGACGGATTGATGGCAGAACGTCATGTGTGACCCAGCGCTTAAAGCGCTTGATCTGCCCAATCCTTTCCTGATACCACTCCTCAGAAACATTAGCCTTTTGGGGCTGCATTGCAAAGAGCAAGGAGTATAATCCAGCCTCGTTGATAACGATCATTGACTGCGGTCCGCCAGGGGTGTCCATTTGTGACACGCCCTTTTCGTCGTCATCAAGTCTCGCCAGTGAGCGCCGGTGGTTCGTGTCGCTGAAATAGTCGCAGACGTCTTTTCCGGCGAACCAAACTTGTCCATCAATTATGGTCGTCCGCACCTGTTGCCCTTCGCAGTCAAACACCCGCTGCAGTTGTCCCATCTTGACACCTCCCCACAAGAATCTTTCGACACATTACGACACATTGCCGCGAGACGCATCGTCTCCAAAGATGTCTTCGACCGAGACGCCCAGAAACTCAGCAATCCTTATCGCAAGGCCAACCTGCGGAGTCCTGTTCCCGCGCTCCCACTTGTACCATGCAGCCTCAGAAACGCCGAAATGCTGCGCTGCATCGGCTGCGCTAATGCCCTTCGCCTTCCTGAGTCGTCTTAGCTTTTTCCTCGGTTTCGCCACTTTCTATCCCCCCTGCCCTCGACGCTATGTCTCCCCGCCTTCTATATTATACGACGCTTTGTCCCATGTCAAGCCTTGTCGCCAGACGCGGTGTCGAACCCTGGCGCACGGTTTACTTGGCACTTTGGACATATTGGCGTATAATTAGGACATGCTATCATAAATAATTTTTTCGGGAGGGGTCAGCGTGAGACGAATAAGAAAGGCGAGGGAGCAGAAGGGCTTAACGCGGGAGCGGCTCGGCGAAAGGATAGGGGTATCGCCGTCAGCGATTGGAAAGTGGGAGACCGGGGACAGAACGCCATCTGCGGATACCCTTGCAAGGCTGTCCGAGGAGCTTGGTGTGTCCACTGACTATTTGCTGGAGCTAGACAATCCGTCGGAGGATTCTGAGGGCGCGCGTCGAATTATTGATATAGCGGCAGACGATCCAGTATCAGACATGCTACTTTTCTGGCAATCAATAAAGGACCGGCCGGACCTCAGAGATCTATTTAGAGAGCTCGCAACCTATGACGAAGAAGCTATACGCAGAGCCGCCCGTGTAATCCATGCGCTTAATGACCAACAGAATATGGAGGGATAGCGGTGTCCGTTACCATCGTTCGTGCGGACCTTGGGCCTGCACCCGATTTTGTATATGTTGCAGATGGGCAGACATACCTTGTTGTGGACTCCAAGAGGCGATTTGATCGAGAGGCATTAGAGCGAGAGGCGCAGCGCATTGAGCAGATGCGCCCCACGAAAAGCTACATCATAAGGGGGAGAGACAAGTGAAGCCAAGAGCAGCGGTTGTCGTGTTGGTGGCATTGGCATTGGTGACGACTGTTTCTGGGTGCATCGGCGGAGGCATTCTCACGCCCAAAACCTGGACGGTTTCGGCAAATCATTATGAGCTGTGGGACGTGATTAGGGACGGATATCTTGAGTATCGACCAGATGCAGGGTATATATGGCTGGCAATCAACGTGACGCTACGCAACAACACCAAGGCAGAGAGGGGCTTGAATTGGTTCATGGACGCCTTTGAACTCGTTTCATCAACCAGCAATAGCTACACTACGCAACTCAACTACAACAGCATTCCCGGCCAGTTGCCGACATTCTACCCGCCGGGAGAGGTGCGGACCGGATACATATATTTTCACGTGCCGGTGGAGCTAAATGTGAAGACCGCGAAGCTGCTCTTCCGGCCATACCAGGAGAGCATAGCAACAATCACACTGACCAATCTCCCCCAGAAGTGATGTCCCAGAGCGCACGATGAGCCAAAGAGGAGGGATATTATGGGGTTGTTTCGGAGACGGCAAAAGCAGCCAAAACTGAGGGCGCTTGAGCCATTCTATTCAAAAATACGCGGCGTCACGCACAAGAACCCAGACGGCACATCGAGACAGCAGCTCTTAAAGCGATGCAAGGTTGGGCAACCGTTGAAGCTCGTCCGGGAGCATGATAACCCGTTCGATGAAAACGCAGTTAGGGTCCTGACAATGAAAGGCAAACAGTTGGGATATTTGGGTGGGGAGGCAGCCGAGGAGATAGCGCCCAGGCTTGATGCAGGAGGCCGAGTTGACTGTGAGATAAGCGATTTAACCGGCGGCGGGTGGTTTCGCAAAAAGACCAGGGGCTGCAATATTAAAATCACGAAATACGATGTGCGGTAGCTCCAAGGAGGCGATCCCATGAGCACGATCAAAATCCCCGCCGGCCTGAGAGGCTCGATCTACCGGCGCGGGAAAAACAGTTTTCGGGTTCAGCTGCGCCTGGGCCGAGGGCCGGACGGCGAGTATGGAATGAAGCGCGAGACAGTCAGGGGCAGGCCACAAGATGCAATCGATCTGTTGACCCGGTGGAATGCGCAATACTTGGACAATGTCCTCGCGCCGACCAACTTCCAGACGGTGAGGCAGGCATACGATGAGTGGATCAGGCGCCATGTAGAGCCGTATCTGGCACCAAACACCCGGCGGTTTTACAAGGAGCGGTTCACGGCAGGCATATTGCCGGAAATCGGCCACATGCGCCTCAAGGACGTTATGCTCTCCGACATGCAGGAGGTGCTTGCGAGATACCCAACTAAGGACAAGCACAACAAGAGAGTGTTATCCGCGTTTTTCAACTGGTGCACCGACATGGGCAAACTTCCGAACCGATTCGATTTCCGAAAGTTGAAAACACAGGCCAAGCCGAAAGAGAAAAGCGAAGACGATGTGTGGGGCTTCGAGGAAGTTCGTCAGGTTTACTCTGCGCTCACATTTGATAACTTGTATGACATATTTATCGTGTTGGGGATTGAGTGCGGGCTACGGCCTGGAGAGATCCTCGCGCTCACGTGGGACAAGATCCGGGAGGACTGCTTGGAGATCAACGAGGCAGTCAAGGAGAGGACCCCAACCCGCGCCAATATCGGCGGGACTAAAACGGAGCAGGCCCGGCGTGTGGCAACCACGCCCTATTTGCTGGCTAAGCTCACAATCCACAATGCCACCCAGCAGCTCCGAATCACAAACACAGCCGGGTATGATACAGAGTCAGGTCTCGTAGTGGCTGATAGTATGGGTCACGTCCCAGATCTGCGCTACATCCGTCGGTATATGCACCGAGTAGCTGACAGGGCAGGAGTCCATCGAATACCCCCGAAGAACCTCAGAAGCACGTGGGTGTCCCTCATGGGAGACCTTGGAATACCTCTCCCGCTCATTCAAAAAGGCGC
>JAGVSR010000155.1 GCA_019137195.1 Alphaproteobacteria bacterium | reverse complement strand
CGGTTGTCCGCGCTCGACGCCTTCTTCAGCCATTTGTCGCTCTTGAAATACTCGGCGAAGATAATGTTGCCCCGCTCAGTTCCTTTTTTCGACTCCGCAACGAAGCGGTTGATGACTTCCGCCAGCCTGGGGCTGTCCTTACGGAACGCCCATGCAATCTCTCCATCCGCGCGCAACGGAACGGCGTCATGCGACTTGAGGCTGGTGTAGACCTTGCTCCAAAGCCCGAACTTGTGACTGTCGACAACAGTGGCAGGCAGGAGCTCGGCCTGGACCATCTCGAGCACGTCCTCGTCCTCGAGGCGAGGATCGACCTCGATCACCTCGATCGGCGCCAGACCTTTGCCCTTGAGTTCGGCGTTGGCCTTCTGCAGGCTTTCGAAATAGCTGCTCGACTTGCGGACAGCGATCGATCGGCCGGCGAGATCTGCCAAGCTCGAATAGTCCGCGACATCGGAGGCTGTGACGACCAGCTCCTTTACGCCGGTCAGCACCGGGTCGGAAAACGCCACCGTCTGCTGCCGCTCCGGCGTGATGGTGAGGTTGCCCATGACAATGTCGCCCTTGCCATCGACGAGATCACCGATGAGGCGATCACGCGGCGTCGGGATCGCGAACACGAACATGCGCTTCGACTTGTCCCTAACATTGGCGTTGAGCTGTTTCTCGAAATCGCGCAGTGCCTCGACCGCGATACCGTGCATCGTACCGCCGTCTAGGAAGAAGAAGGTCTTGCTGTAGGGTATGAGCACCCGCACCAGACGACGCTCGACCATCTTGTCATAGTCGCCGAGCTGGCCCGCCACGGTGGCCGCGCGAAGCGGCTCGCCCGTCTCGATCGCATCGGCCGGCATGCCGGCCGTGGCGAGGATCGAGAGCGCACTCAGTGCGACCGCGAGCAACCGATGACCGGTTCCAAACATCGGTACTGGCCCGGACCGCCCGCTCTGCCTCGCGAATAATGCCATCTCTCTCGACCTATTTGAGCGAAATCTGCATACCGCTGAGGTCGAGCGAGAACTCGAGACCGATCTGCTTGCCGCGTAGCTTGAGAACGACCCCCTTCGAATTCTTGAGCTGGGCCGTCTTGGTCCCTCCTGCGGCCGCCACACCGGCCTGAACGGCCGTGTATGTGCCTTGGATGTCGGACGGATTGGAGATGTTCTCGGCCTCGCCGATGAGTTCGGCCTTCGAGGCTCCGATCGTAGCTCCGAGACTGACCCCACCGACCGACAAGTTGTAGGACTTGCCGTCCAGCGTAAGCCGGCCCTTCCCGCCGCTGACGCCAACGATGAACCCGGCCTTGTAGATCTCGATGGCCACCGTGCCCGACCCCGCCTGGGCCGGTCCAACGGCAAGCACGGCCGCACAAAGGAGTGCTGAAACCGCGCCGATAGCCAGCCTTACTCGCTTGTTGCTCATGATCAGTTTCCTTTCTGGTCAGGCGTCCGTTGCGGACGCCTAATTAGCGGTCGGTGCGGACGAGCTCGACACGGCGGTTCAAGGCCCGGCCATCGAGCGTGGCATTATTGCCTTTCGGCTGCGTCTCGCCGAGGCCGCTTGTCGTAAGGCGCGCAGCAACAACGCCCTCCGCGACAATGGCCTGGGCAACCGAGGCTGCGCGCTCGGCCGAGAGCTTCTGATTGTAGGCGCCATCGCCAATCGAATCCGTGTGGCCGTTGATCTGAAGTGTCCACACCGGATTGTTTTTGAGCGTCGTCGCGATGTCCTTGATCAGTGCTGCGGATTCGGGCCGCAGGGTCGCCTTGTCGAAATCGAAATGCAGCCCGTAGATGTCGTACTTGCGCAGCGTGCTCAGCGATTGCTCCATCGCGGAACGCATAGAGGCACCTGCCGTGACCCGAATGATCCGCTCGGAGCGCAGCTGCTTCTCCCAGCTGAACTGGATTGTGCTCTGCAGCATCAGCGGATTGTTCTTGTTGTCGAGAATGTAGAAGTCCGCGATGCCCGACTTGTCGCCCGCGGCAAAGGCCCCGGTCGCATGCACCGCTGGCACCTGGATCAGCTGGTTCTCGACGATCATGGGTATCCGGATGTCTTTCTCGACCAGCGTCAACTGGCCTGGGATGCGCGACAGCTGGGCGTCATAAACGAGCGAGAGAGGGGCTTTGCCGGTCGTCCGCAGCTCCACCAGTGTCGTTCCGGAAACTCCCATCGATGTCGTTCCCGGAATGGTAAGCGGCATATTCGAAGCATATCCCAAGACGTAGGCGCTCGAACTCTGGCGGTCAGCAGCTTGAATGTTGCGCGTTGCCGCCAGCCCGCGCGAGCTGACGTAGCCTATGCTCAACTTGTCTGCCGTGACCGCCGTGAACGCCAGAACGCTTTCAGCATCGGGCCCGAAGCGGTTGGAAAACGCCGTCGTGAAATGCCCGCCAACGTGCGGCATGAGCGGCCCCAGATCCTGGGCGCCGGCGGTACCTTGTGCCGCGATCGCCAATCCTGCGGCAGCCACGTAGCCTGCAAGGAAACGCATGCCAAGTCCCCTCCCCGAGCTTCCCAATAACCCAAATACTCGGCCCCGACTCGCGGGCGCCACCCGCAACCCCACCGCTTAGGGTTCGACTTTGCGCCAGTTGGAATCGGGGTCGAACAGCTTGATTCCCGCCGCGACGCTCTCTGTCCTCAGCCCTAGGTCCTGCTCGTAGACATCGCCATCCTGGTTAACGATGAAGGTCATGACGCCCGAGTTTCCGTACGCCGCAGGCGACGCAATGAGTGCGAAGCCGCCGATCATGCGGTCGTTGACGATGTAGTCGCGGGCGCCGTCGGCAGCCTGTCGCCCCTGTGCATAGAGCAAACGGTAGACGTAGCCGTGATAGCTCGGAGGAGTCGCATCCTTTGAGCTCGCCCGATAGCCTTCGGCTTGCGCCTTCGCGACCAGCGGTCCCATGGGGCTTTGCTCTTCGTCGTCTCCGGCAGGCCAATAGAGACCGTCCTTCTGCCCCTCCCGGCTCATCAGCCGGCGCGCGTACTGTGGCCCAATGCCGTCTCGCGCGTGCGAGGCGTACTCGAGTTCGGCGGCGACGAACGCCTGCAAAACCTGGATCGCCGACAGCTCGTTCTCGCCGATGCGACGCGTGAGAATTTCATCGAGACCTGCCGCCGTGTCCCATTTCCAGGCCCCGTCAGCCTCGACGAGAGGAATCGGAAACGGATAGTCGTCCTTGCCGACGTAGAGAACGGTCTTGCCGGCTTCCGCTTCGATCTTGTGTCCTTCCCCGAACGCCGTGGCAAAGCGCTGGCGGCGCTCCGCGTCCGCTACGGCATCGCCGGAGTCGACGATCTCCGTGGCCTCGGCGCCTAGGACGCCGACGATGGCCTCCTTCGGCTCGTTAGAGCGCACGGCATCCACGAGGGCGGCCACTGCCGCGTCGGCGGACGCGAAGGTCCTCCCTGTCTCCGATTGCGCACGCCCCCCGACAGGAGCGGCCGCCGTCAACGACGCGAGGAGCGCCAGTGTCGCGAGCCGGGTGGCCGATGAACTCATCTGCCGTGCCCCGGGCCTTCGAGCTGCCGATAGAAGGTCGAGCCACATGTACATGCCGTCGATCCGCGTCATCTACGCCGTCCCCCTCCCGCTCGTCCGCCTCCGCCGCCGGCCTTGAGCTTGCCGCCGCCACCACCGCCGACCTTCGGGCCATCTCCGCCACGATGCATATCGGCCGACCTGCGGCTCGCACTCCCGCGATCGACACTTCTCTTGACGTCGGCCTTGGGCCTGACGTCGAGCGCCTTGCTCGCGGACCTGTCGACGTCGCGCGTGGAGCTCTTGCTCGGGAGATCCCTGGCCTTGCCACCCCCGGCCTTGTCCTTGATCTTCGAGGCTGCGCCCCGGTCGATCTTGTCTTTGGCTTGGTCGATGCCGCCCTTGTCGAGCCGGTCCTTGACCTTGTCCGCGCCGCCCTTGTCGAGCCGGTCCTTGACCTTGTCCGCGCCGCCCTCGCCGAGCCGGTCCTTGACCTTGTCCGCGCCGCCCTTGTCGAGCCGGTCCTTGACCTTGTCCGCACCACCCTCCTGCAGCTTGTCCTTCACCTGCTTCTTGTCATAGCCACGGAAGTCATCGCGCCGGTCCTTCGTCTTGTCGAGCTTGCCGAACTTGTCGCGGCTTGCCTGATCACGATAAGGAACCGAGCCGCGATGCTTGGGGTCATGGTTCCAGGAGTTCGAGGTAATCTGGGTCCGGTTGACGTTGATGTTGTTGTACCGGTTGACGTCGATGTGAATGTCGTGGCGGCCCCAGTCGCAGCGCCCCCATCCCCATAACGAATCGGCCAGCGCGAGACCCGCGCCCCAGAAGAACCCGTTCACGAACGACGAGGCGGGATGACCCCCGTACCAATAGTACGGGGGGTAGGCCGGATACCACCATGCACCATAGACCACCGTCGGCTGGTAGACCGGCACATAGACGACATTTGGCTGCGCCGGCTCGATGACGATGTAGCTGGCCTCTTTCGTCACCTTCTGCTGCTTGTTCGACTTGAGATTTCCGGATTGATCCGCCTTCTTGCGCAGAAACTGGATGCGATCGAAAACCTCGTCCTGCTGGGCGAGAAAAGCGTCGCCGAGCTTCTGCGTCCAGTCGAGCTTGTCACTCATGGTCTGAAGCACGTCCGGAGTGAGCGTCAGCGCCTTGACGCTGGGATCCCAGTCCTTCGCCTCGAGCGCCTTTGTAAGTGCATCACCCTTGAGCTTCGCATTGGCCGGCTCCTTTCGCCAGCGCGCAGCCTGAACGACCTCAAGCGGATAGGTCGACGCCATCAAAACATTTGAAAGCAGATCGTCCGGATATAGCGCGATCGGCGCCAGAACCTGATCGAGCTGCTCGGTCGTAAACGGCTTTTGCCCCGACGCTTCCTGAGCCTCCAGCGCCGCGGGTTGGACGGCGAGAAGCAGAAATAGAATGGGTACGAACGAAAACAACTTTCGCAAATGCATGTCCCACTCCGGAGAACTTCTGCCACCTCTCGTGCATATTGGAGGAGTTGCACTCCTCGTGCAAACCGCGATCTTGGTCAAATTGCGCAAAAAGTTACAATTCAAGAGGACGCCTTGCCGTTGCGATCCCTCGACGGCCGTCCGAGTGGGCGACGCGGCGAAACTACTGACTTCCACCCGCCGTCCCAAGCACGGTCGCCGGCACCTTGAGTAGGCTCGACCCGACATTCGTGAACGCAGCGACGACACCAGGCTGCGTGGGTTGGTTGCCATCGTTTTTCAAGCGACCACCAATGGCGCCGATGACGGCCTCGGAGTGAGAGTATTTGCTGTGATGGTTGCCCTTGCCGTCATCGACGGCCGTCAGATCGATCACCTGCAAATTGTACTTTTCGGCCGCGGCGATTACCCGTGCGTCGTCAGCCGTAACGCGCCCGGCTCGATCGACACCCCCGGCCAGCATCGTCGAAAGCGCTAGCGCCTTGTCGTCACCCGCAGTCAAGACCAAGATTGGCCGAGGCAGCCTGCCGATGACGTCGAGCTGCGTTCGGAATACGTTCACGTCGAGATCTGGCGAGGCCAGGATCACGTCTCCGATCTTGCCTTTGAAGTCGCCGTGCCCGTTCATCTTCGCCTGACGCAACGTTTCGACCGCCAGCCAGTTGCCCATACTGTGGGCGAGAATGTTGATCTCGTGGACCTCGGGCATGCCGGCAACCTCGAGCAGCATTTGCTCGAAGTAATCCCGCGAGTACGTGCTCGCCTCACGATCCGCAACATAGAGCGGTGCCTTGCCCATCGACGGCCAGGAGAAGAGAACTGCCGTTCCCGAATATCCCGAGTCATTGACGATCTGGGCAAGCCAGTAGACGGCCTCCTCGTAGAGCGTATTGTACCCATGCACGAACACGAGCACGCTGTTGGCCTCGGGACCTCCTTGGCGGGCCCGTATGCGAATCTGCTCCTGAAATTCGGGACCGGAGAGAAAATCCCGCTGGGTCGTCACGAAATGATCGGCGGGGTTGGGAGTAGACCCGTTGGGCCACTCGATCTCACCTGGGACATGGTGGGTCGGAATCGAGACGGTGAGCGCGGCGTAGTTGAGCTGCTTGGCGCGATGTGCCGTGAAGGCGTTCGGATCCTCCTGGCTGCCACGCTCGCGGGTCGTAGCGACGAGCACCCGAACCTTGTTGGTCGAGGAAGGAACGGCCAGGAAAGGTTCCAGCACCTCGCTGCCCGGACGCGAGGCGCAGGCGGCCAATTGAATTAGCGCAATTGCTGCTCCGACCCGCCACCAGACGCGACTGACCTTCACCTTCCGACCCCTGCTGCCACACAGATCAAGATCCACTTATAGGCTTGCCGGCCGGAAATCTAGCAGCGAAACGAACTTTGTCCTTCGAGACAAGAGCCGGCGCACCGCCGCCTTCCGATGGCAGAAAGGTCCACGTCTCGGGGCAATTATGAAGCGCGTCGTGCAAGGACAGAACCGGGGGCGGACCGCAGTCTTGCCCGAGTGCTTCAAAAACGGACCACCGTGGACAATCCGGTCCGGACGATCGGCGCCTTTGCGGCGGGCCGACCGTTGCCACGGTCGGCTTCTCGGGCGCAGATGCGGCGGGGACGGACAGGTCGAGCCGTCGTTGGCCCGTAGTCGTGACGTCACCGGCGCGCGAGCACACCCTTCTGATGTCATCCCAAAGGCTGACCGCGCCGACCGGTCTAGACAAGCGTCAATGGCGGCGAGCGGAGCGCCGCTCGGACGCGGCCGGCCGCGGTGTGCAGACCCGCGGTCGAGGCCAAGCACCATCTCGTCGTCACGCACGGCCGCGCGACTGTGCGCTCGCCGCCGCGTGGGCCGTGACAGCACGTCTTGGATTCCGCACCCTTCTGAAGCGCCGAAAATATTTGCCGCCATATCATTCATTTGAATGACTTCAGGACTTCTGCGTCCTGCTAGCCTCGTTCTCCGATCCTGTCCGCGGGCCGTTACTCAGCCTGCAGAGCTACTTTTTTCGACCGATCGTTGCTCGAATTCCTTGCGCCCGTCGGAGGCCCATCATGCCCAACGCCGCCCCTGTCATCACCGACCTCGATACCACCGCCAGCTACGTCGAGAACCAGACGATCCTGCTCGACCAGGCACCGAACATCACGATCCAGGATGCCGAACGCGACGCGCTCGACGGCGGGCTCGGCAACTACGACGGAGCAACGCTCATCGTGCAGCGCGCCGGAGGCGCCAATCTGGACGACCAGTTCAGCTTCGATCCAGACATTCTGGCGGCGGCAGGTATCCTCGTCTTCGGCGTACCCCCGGTAATGATTCCAGACATCGCCACGACGACCGACGGACTTCACTTCGGCGCCTTAGGAGCGCTCAGGATCGAGTTCCGGGGCGGGGCCACCACAGAGCTCGTCAACACGCTCGTTCGGGCGATCCGCTACCAGAATGCCTCCGACACGCCGCCTGCCTCGGTCGCCATCGAGTACGTGTTCGACGACCACGACCCAACCGGGCCGCTATCCACGACCGAGACGATCACGGTCAACATCACGGATACAAACGACCAGCCGTCGATCGCCAATCTCAATGGCGAGGTTTACACCGAGAACCAGACGATCCTGCTCGACCACCTGACCGATGTCACGATCTCGGACGTAGAGCTCGACCAGCTCGGCGGCGGCCTCGGCAACTACGATGGCGCAACGCTCGTCGTGCAGCGCGCGGGCGGTGCCAATTCCGACGACGTATTCTCCTTCGACCCCGCGGCACTGTCGGCGGTGGGAATCTCGATCACCGGTGTTCCGCCGGTCATGACACCGGATATTGCCACCACGATTGACGGAAATGCCTTCGGTGCGGGAGGCGCGCTCAGGATCGCGTTCCACGCCGGCGCGACCACGCTTCTCGTCAACGCGCTCGTGCAAGCGATCCGATACGAGAACGCGTCCGACGATCCGCCTCCATCGGTCAGCATCTCCTATACCTTCGACGACGGCGATCCGTCGGGTGCCCAGAGCGTGACACAGACTATCTCGGTCGACATCACTGCCCAGAACGACGCGCCCGTGATCACGGGCGATCTAGCGGGCGCTGTCGACGAGGGCGGCAGCTACGTCATAACCACGGCAGACCTCGGCTTTGTCGATCCCGACAACGATCCGAGCGAGATCCTGTACTCGGTTTCGGTCGTCACCGGAGGACACATCGAAGCGCCCGGACCGTTTGGAGGCAGCCAATTCACTGCGGCCGACGTCGAGGCCGGCCTGGTCCAGTTCGTCCATGACGGTGACGAAGGCACGAGTGCGAGCTTCGAGGTCGACGTCTTCGATTTGTCCGGCCCCGGCGCCGGCGGAGCATCGACGTTCAGCTTCACCGTCACACCGGTGAACGACAACCCGCCAGCCAATGTGGCCTACGATGGTAGCCCCCGTCCCTACGTCGAGCAGGATGTGCCGATCGCCCTCAACCCGGGCACGATCGCCGACCCGGACTTCGACGTACTGAACGGCGGCGCGGGCAACTACACCGGATTTGAGATCGCGATTGTCAGCAACGGCGGCGATGGCGACCTGCTCGGCCTCGCGGCCATGCTAAACGTGTCACGTACCGGCAACACGCTGCTAGCGGACGGCAACGTGATCGCAACGCTCAGCGAAGGGGTCGGCACGCTCAATATTGCCTTTACAGACGTCAACGGTACGGTTCCGACGACCTCGCTTGTCAACGAGGTGCTACAGGCGATCACCTACGCCAACAACTCCGACGCTCCGCCGGCCGATGTCAGCGTGGTGTTCACCTTGAGCGACCACGACCCGGACAATCCGCTCGAGTCCGTGTTTGCCGTACCGGTCGCGATCCAGCAGGTGAACGATGCGCCCGTGATCGGCGGCGACTTGACGGGCATCGTAGTCCAAGGCGGCGTGCATGTGCTCACGCTCGCGGACCTCACGGTGACGGACCCGGACACGTCTCCATTTGATCTCGAATTCAACGTTCTGCCCGAGAACCAGATCAACGGCGAGGTTCGCACCAGCGGAATCGCGACCGGCAGCTTCACGTTGGACGATCTGCAGAACGGCCGCGTCACATTCGTTCACGACGGCTCCGCCACGGCAACCGCCGAGTTCTTCTTCACACTATTGGATACGTCCGAGCCGCAAGGTGGTGCCTTGTTCCAGCTCACCGTCGATCCTGACGACGATGCTCCAGTCCTGACGTCGGGCGGCGGGGCAGCGACCTGGAGCACGACAGCGACCGAGAACGCATCGTCGCGGCTGGTGACCATCATCCATGATCCATTCGACAACGGCGTGCTCGGCTTTTCCGCGCCCGTAGCGAGCGGAACAGCCGTTGCCACGGTGACTGCGATCGATCCAGAGGAAAGCCCAGTTACCTACTCGATCGTAGGCGGCGCCGACGCGGCACTGTTCAGCTTCGACCCGGCGACCGCCATTCTGTCTGGCAGCGCGTCCGGCGCGCTCTACTTCCTTATGCCGCCCGGCACCACAACCGGGTCCATGCCGGACTTCGAGAACCCTCAGGACGCCGGCCCCTCCGACAACGTATACGAGGTCGTCGTGCGGGCAAGCGACGGCGTCAATACCGTCGACCAGACCGTCTCGATCGAGATCCAGAACGCGAACGAGGCGCCGCGATTCGACAACGGGCTGCCGGCACGCCTCGTCGGCGTGGCGAACGGCGCAACCGAGGTCGGCACGATCGTCGCCACCGACGACGAGGGCAGCCCGGTCACGTACGAGATTTCCGGCGGCGCACACGGGGCGATGTTCACAATCGACAGCAACACCGGCGCCCTGTCGTTCATCAACCCGGTATTCTACAGCGGCGGCGACCCCCTCAGCGACATCTACGAGGTTGTCGTCGCAGCCAGCGACGGCGCACTCGCCTCGCAGCAGCAGGTCTTCGTCCGCGTCCAGAACCCGGGGAATTTCAACGCCCCCGCCATTTCCGGCTTCAGCAACGGCTCGACCGCGACCACGCTGCCTGAGAATGTGGCCAATGACCCGCTGCAGATCTACGCCAGCGACAATGACGGCCAATTCACCCTGAACGGACTCGTGTGGTCGATCACCGGCGGCGCCGACGCCAGTCTGTTCGCGATTGACGCCTTGACCGGCGAGATCCGGTTTTCCCTGGCGCCGGATTTCGAGAACCCCAGCGATATCGGCGCCGACAACGTATACGAGGTCACTGTGCGGGTGACCGACGACTACGGTGTTGGCCTTTTCGACGAGGAAGCGCTTTCGATCACCGTCGAACAGAGCAATGTGACGCCGGTGATCACCGGGTTCCTGAACTTTGTTGCCTTCCCCAACGTCACGGCGATCGACGAGAACACGACAGGACCGATGCAGCTACTCGCCACCGACGGCGATGGGGAGACGAGCGGCAACGGGCTTATATGGTCGATCGCGGGTGGCGACGATGCAAGCTTCTTCACCATCGATGCCAATACTGGAATTCTCTCGTTTGTGAACGCGCCGGACTTCGAGAATTTTCTCGGCAGCTTCGACCTTGGCGGCGGACTTCAGGGCTACACCCTGCTCGTACGGGTGACCGACCACTTCGGCGCAGGTACCTTCGATGAGATGCAGGTGATCGTCGGCGTGCTCGACGTCGACGAAGGCGGCGGAGGAGGCGGCAACACCGCGCCAGCCATCACCGATCTCGATGCGACACGCCTCGTGACGCCGAACGGCGCGGCGGTCTTCCTCGACACCGACGTCAACCTTTCCGACACCGAGCTCGACGCTCTGCCAGGTGATCTTCCGGCGTTCCCGGGGAACTATTCGGGTGCGAGGCTCGTTGTCGAGCGCCAGGGAGGACCGGTCGCAACCGACACGTTCGGACTCGTCATTCCGAGCGGCTACGAAACCATCGTCGAGTTCAACATCGATCAGACCGCGATCGTTCTCGTCAGCGACGGAACCGTTCTCGCCCACAGCACGAACGGCGAGCCATTCGGTACGGGCGGCGTGCTCGACATCACCTTCGACTACGCAATCGGCAGCGAAATCGCGGACGCCATCGCCCGTGGCATTACCTACCAGAACGCATCGGCCGATACGGGTGACATCACCCTCGTCTACACCTTCACCGACGGCCAGGGCGGCACGGCGACCGACACGATCGTCTGCTCGCCCGACGGCGGCGGCAGTAGCGACTTGATCACGTCGTTCGACAGCCGGGCGAGCGGCATAAAGGCAATTCTCGAGAATAGAATCGACGTGATGACCATCACGACCGATGCAGCCTACACCCAGCCCAGGGTGTTCAGCATCGCAGGTGGTGCCGATGCGGCACTGTTCGCCATCAATGCCGCGACGGGTGCCCTCGCGTTCATCGCGGCACCCGACTACGAGGCGCCGGCCGACACCGACGAGGACAACGTATACGAGGTCGTGGTGCAGGCCATAACGACCGGCGAGGAGGCTGGCATCACCGACACACTGGCCCTCTCGGTCGCCATCGCTGATGCCGCAGGCGTTACCCGCGTCGGCACCTCCAAGGCCAACACGCTGAAAGGCGGGACCGAGGGCGACACTTTATTGGGGCTGGGCGGCAACGATACGCTTATCGGCGCGGCCGGAAACGACGTCTTGAATGGCGGCTCGGGCTTGGACACGGCCTCCTACGCCACCAGCACCGCGGGTGTGTTTGCCGTCCTCCGCCCTGGCTTCCCCGCCATCGGCGGCCATGCGACAGGCGATACCTTCGTCTCGATCGAAAACCTGATCGGTAGCAGCCACGCCGACATTCTTGGCGGCAGCAATAGCGCCAACCGCATAGACGCCGGCCTCGGCAACGACATCGTCCAAGGCTTCGGGGGCAACGACGTGCTGATCGGCGGCGGAGGACGGGATACCGTCGCCTACGAGGACGCATCGCGCGGGGTCAAAGTCTCGCTTGCGATCACCAAAGCCCAGAATACCGTCGGCGCCGGAAAGGACCCGCTCTCGGGCTTCGAGAATCTGTCGGGCTCGGCTTTCGACGACACGCTGACGGGTTCGTCCGGCGGCAACACGCTCACCGGCCGCGCCGGCGCAGACCGACTCGACGGCGGAGCCGGCAACGACACGCTCTTTGGCGAGGACGACAACGACACGCTGAGCGGCGGCTCCGGCAACGACGAGCTGCAGGGCGGCGCAGGAGCCGACAGGCTCTCCGGCGGTGCCGGTGACGACACCCTCGAAGGCGGCGGCGAGAGCGACACGCTTTCGGGAGGCGCCGGCAACGACGGTCTCAACGGCGGTCAAGGCAGCGACATCCTCACCGGTGGAGCGGGCAACGACACCCTCGCAGGCGGCGGTGGCGGCGACACGCTTTCGGGCGGCGCCGGCAACGACCTGCTCGATGGCACCGTGGGCGAGATGGACGTATTCGTCTTCGACGCGGCGCTCGGCGCCACGAACGTCGACGCCGTCGGTGAGTTCGAGGTCGGCATCGACACGTTCCACCTCACAGGCTCGGTCTTTGTCGGGCTCGGTGCTCCGGGCGCGCTCGCCGCAGGCGCCTTCGCGTTGCTCTCGGATTTGCCGGCTGCCGACGACCGCATCATCTATGACGACGGGACGGGCGACCTGTTCTACGACGAGAACGGCAATGGCAGCTCGAACGGAGGCATGGTGAGGTTCGCAACGCTCGGTCCAGGGCTCGCGCTCTCCGCCGACGATTTCATCGTCATTTGACCCGGACAGCACGTCGGCCTTGACACTGGGCCTGCCCCTGGAGCACGAGCGATCGGATGCACCAAGGGCTTGCCAGCCTCGGTACCAACGGCGCTGTCGGAAGGGTTGTTGGGGAGCCGGGGTCGGGCCCGGCCCCCCACATGCTCTCAAGTAGGCGCCCGGTGCGGGGTGGGGCGGAACTACTGGAAAGAGCACTTTCAAAAAGCGGTGTGCGGGACCGCTTCGCTCGGAGAACGCACGGCCAAGGATCTTATTCCCATACTTTCACCACGATGGGACTAGATCCTTTGTCGAGCCGTTGTCAGTGGCCATCGAAGGGGGATGGGTGGCATGGCCAGAGGACGCCGGTCGGCGCCGAATTTTGTTGTGCTCCGGCCAAGAACAAGCAGTCTGACGCGCCTTTCCTTGTGCATCGTGGTGATGTGCTGGGCCGGAGAGGTCGTGCGCCCTGCGGCCGATGCAAGCGACGGCGAACGGGCAGGCTCGAGCTTCTCGCATCTTTCCGATTGGCTCGCGTCTCCGGCCGAGGCTCGCAGCCGTCGGCGCAACCGCTCGCGCGGCGGTGGTGACGATCTCGACGACTTCGCGCGTGGCCACGATCATCAACAGGAGTCGAGATACGACGGGCGCGACGACCGGGACAGTCGCCGTGGTAGCGACGACTGGTCGGGAAGTCGCGGCAACGGCAGTGGCAGTGACGGTGGCGGACACGCCGAAGGTGGCCGCAACGACGGCGGCGGTGGCGGCGATGGCGACAGCAGTGGTGGCCGCAACGCCGGTGGCGGTGACGGTGGCGGCCGCGCCAGCGACAGCGGCGGGGGCCGCGAAGGCGGGGGCAGCAGCGGCTCGGCCCGCGCAAACGGCGGCTCCGGAAATCGCGATGGGAAGGATGACGTTGACGCCGCCGACTCGGACGAGCCACCTGCCACCGTCGAGCAGCTGATCAAGAATTTGATCAAGCCGCAGGACACATCGGCCCCGGCAACGGCGGCATCGCCGGCAACGAAACCGTCAACAGCGACGACGACACGGGCAACGGCCACGTCGGCAACGAAGCCAAAGCGCGCCGCGACCGACAAGGGCACGAAACGTCCGGCCAGCCGTCCAGCGACCGCCGCTGCCGCCTACGTCGGTTTCGACCCGATGGACTTGCCGCGGCCGGGCGTGCTCGCGGTCGGTCTGTCCGGGCGCGCGCTCGACGACGCCCGCGCCAAGGGCTTTCGTGTCGAAAGCGCTGCGAGCATGACCCGCCTCGACATGTCGCTGAAGCGCCTCGTACCACCACCCGGCATGAGCCTCGCCGAAGGCGAGGAGCTTCTGCGCACGATAGAGCCCGCGGCCCGCATCGGGCTCAACCAGAAATACGTGATCTACCGCCCGCAGACCGGCGCGCCCGATCCGGCTGCCGGCGCCGCCGGAACCGACGGCAAGCCGTGTGACGACGACCACTGCTACGGCCGTAGCGTCATGGGATGGAGCAACGCGCTCGGAGCTTGCGCGAGGCGCATTCCGGTCGGCGTCATCGATACCGCCGCCGATACCTCGCATCCCGCATTGAGGAGCAATAGGCACATCGAGGTGAAGCGGCTCGCAGCCGGCACGAGCCCCGCGGGCGAGAACTGGCACGGCACCGGCATCCTCGCCCTTCTCGCCGGCAAGCCGGGAACGAGCACGCCGGGCCTCATACCCGAGACACCGATCTTTCTCGCCGACGTCTTCTTCGGCGACAGCAAGGGTGCGCCGACGACGGACACCGTTGGCCTCCTCGAGGCGCTCGAGTGGCTGCACGAGAAGAAGGTCAAGATCGTCAACATGAGCCTTGCCGGCCCGCCCGACGATCTCGTCGAAAGCGCCATCGAGCGAATGGCAAAAGCGGGCGTCGTATTCGTGGCCGCCGCCGGCAACAACGGGCCTGGAAGCGAGCCGAGCTATCCCGCCGCCTACAAGCCCGTCATCGCCGTCACCGCCGTCGACAGGAAGCTCAACGGCTACCGCTACGCAAACCAGGGTGACTACATTGACCTGGCCGCACCCGGCGTATCTGTTTGGACGGCGCTGCCGGGAGGCAAGACCGGCTATCATTCGGGCACGTCGTTTGCGGTACCGTATGTGACCTCGGTCGTGGCGGCCGCCTACGACCGCCTCGCCGAGAAGGCAAAGCCGGCCATCCTCGACCAGCTCACGATCCTCGACCTCGGCGAGCCCGGCCCTGACCAGATTTTCGGCCGCGGGCTCGTCATGGCGCCCCAGGACTGCCACCCGTCGCGCTCGGTCGACACCGCCGACGGGACGAGGTCCACGACCGTGAAGATGCAGGCTGGGGCGCTCGGTGGCCCCGGACGTGGTGCCGATACGGGTGAAGTTCTACCCTGGCTGACCCCGGCCGGCGGCCGCTGACCAGGGGA
This sequence comes from Alphaproteobacteria bacterium, assembly GCA_019137195.1. GTDB lineage: Bacteria > Pseudomonadota > Alphaproteobacteria > Rhizobiales > Hyphomicrobiaceae > CBDCUQ01. The sequence goes on along the minus strand of JAGVSR010000155.1, from coordinate 2,109 downwards.
AGGCGGACGACACACGCGAAGAATTGCCGGCCGCCGATGGCCTTTTGGCGCGCAAGCCCGGGCACAGTCTGGCGTCGGCCCGCATGGGCCCCGTCCCGCCGCCATCGTGCGCAGAGGCTGCTACTTCTTTGGCTGCTGCGGCTCAACCTTCCAGCCGGCAACCATGGCAGCCTTCTCCTGGGCTAGGGTCATGACGTTGCGGGATTTCAGCCTGTCGACGACCTCGTCTACGGCCATCGGCTGCTCCGCCGCTCCGGCAGGCCTCGTGACCTCGCCGGCGTCGTTCCGCTTGGTCTGCCCGGCATGCACCATGATGCGCCAGCCTTCGCTGTCACGGCAGGCAAGCCCGCCAATACCGTCGCCGGACGGCAATGCCGCGTCGAACTGGCGGCACACCGCCCCGTCGCCGGTCGCAAACGAGAGCACCGGTCTGATCGTCGTCTGCGCCTCCGGCGGTCCAGACGCAATGGTGGCCCCACTCGGTGCAGTGTCGAGGGCAGAGGCGAGCGCACCCGCCGCCCGTGTCTTCCCACCCGTGACGGCGAACAGCTCCGCACCTGGCTGCCGTGCAGCAACGAGACCGAACAGCGCCGGACCGAGCATCACGGCGATGAGCACGAGCATTGCGAGCGCGAGCCCCGCGCCACCCGTGAACAGCTCGGAAAGAAAGGCCTTCACCCGGCCCATGGCCGGTTCCTGTCGTGGCGCCGACTGCACGATGGGTTTCGCTTCATTGGCAGCAGGAGCAGGTGCCGCCCGGATTGCCGCGACGAGTGCCTGCGGCGCCGGCTGGGCGAGAAGGGAATCGAGCGGGCGCCCGATAGCCGCCCGGCCGGTTGCCTCGAACGCAGAGTGCCGCGCCCTGAGCGCCGGATCGGCAGAAAGTGCCGTCTCGATCTCGATCCGCCGCGCAGGATCGAGGCCCTCGCCATCGGCCAGCTGCATCAGTTCGATGTCGGTGATCTCGCTCATCGCGCCGGCTCCTTCGTCGTGCCGGAGGCGCCATGCCGGTCCGTCGCGCGCGCCTGATCGTTGGTCATGTGCTCCTGGAGCGCGCGACGCGCCCTGGCAAGGCGGCTCATCACGGTGCCGATCGGCACGTCGAGTGCTTCGGCGGCCTCCTTGTAGCTAAGCCCGTCGATGCTGACGAGGGTGACAATCGTCTGCTGGTCAGGCGGCAGCTTCTCCATCGCGCGTCCGACTTGGTCGAGCATCAGCCTTGCCTCGACGAGGTTGCGCCCGTCGGCACCGACGACATTGACGGCCGTCTCGATGTCCACGCTTTCGCCGCGCACGCGCCGGAACCGCGCCCGGTCGAGCCACAGATTTTGCGCGATACGATACATCCAGCTGTCCAAGCGTGTTCCCGATTGCCACTGGTCGGCGCTGGCGAGCGCACGCAGACAGGTCTCCTGGACGAGGTCGTCGGCCGCATCCATGTCGCGCGCCAGCATGAGCGCAAACCGGCGAAGGCGCGGAATGAACTCGATCATCCTCTCGCGGATGTCGTCAGCCACGAGAGCGGCTCCTCGCTCGCCGTGCCGATAACGCGGCAGGGAGGGGGCTATTCCCGAAGGCTGTGGAATGACTGTTACGCGTGCGCATCATAGGTGAGCCGTGGGCCCTAACAGCGGCGCCGCTGCGGCGCTCGTTCGAAAACGACAGTGGGATTTTGGTCACGATCCATCCTCGACGTAAAGGAGAGGTGAACGCCGGCGCCACGTGGCCGGCACTCACGATTCGGGTATGCGAGGCAGGACAGGGCTTAGGACAGCAGGCCCAAATGGGCATCTTTAAGGCGATCATCGATCATGAGCGGCGCGCAGGCGTGCATGTCGCTGGAGGCGTTCGCTGACGCGTGCCTTTTTGCAGGGGCCGGGAATAGTCGTCGCGTCCATACGTTCTTGTCGTGGGTATGCAAGGACGCCGGGGCCGGCTCTCCCGCGATCGCGGGCAGGGCCGGTTTTTGTTGTTCGTGCCAGAGAATTTTTTGCAAAGCGCAGCGGCTTTGCGGGTTGGGGCGGCGATGGGGGGCGGCCGCCGATCTGGCGCGCGGCCGCGGCTCAGTGATGCGCCAGGGCCTTGGCGATTTCCTCGGTCATCTTCTTG
>JAGVSR010000074.1 GCA_019137195.1 Alphaproteobacteria bacterium | reverse complement strand
AAGGCAGAAAAAGTGTATCATAAGCCTGCGGCCACCAGGGACCGTGCGAGCGCGTGCCGGACGAAGTGTCGAGGAGTGACATGTTGCAGGATCAGCGCGTCGAACGGCTTCTCGGCGACCTCGTTGCCCGCGCCCGGCCGAACGCCAAGTCGCTCGTCGTCACGATTCTCGGCGATGCCATCATCCCGCATGGCGGCCGCGTGGGTCTCGGCGCGCTGATCGAGCTTGCCGCACTCTGCGGCATCAGCGAGCGAGCGGTCAGGACATCCGTGTTCCGCTTGTCGAAGGAGGGCTGGGTCACCTCGCATCAGGAAGGACGCAACAGCTACTACACGGTCACGCCCTCGGCCCGGCTGCGCTTCGCGGCGGCGGAGCGTTCGATCTACGCCTCGCGCCAGCCGCCATGGGACGGGCTATGGACCATGGTTCTGATCGGGCTTGTCGAGCCCGATCTGCGCGACCGGCTGCGCACTGATCTCGCCTGGCAGGGATTTGGGCAGCTCATGCCCGGGCTCATGGTGCATCCTCGCCCGGACGAGGATGCGCTTTCGGAAGCCCTGCGCGAGGCGGGCATCCGCGGCGAGACGCCCATCATGCGTGGCGCGGCAGAGCCGTGGCCGAACGGTCGCGAGGCGAAGGCGCTGGTCGCGCGCGCCTGGGACCTCACGGCGCTTGCGGAGCTCCACCGGAGCTTCATCGACGCCTTCCGCCCCGTGCTTCGCGCTGCCGAGGCCTCAGCGCCGGGACCCGAGCAGAGCTTCCGGGCGCGAACGCTCCTGATCCACGACTATCGCCGTGTGCTGCTGCGCGAGCCGGGGCTGCCGGACGAGCTGTTGCCGGCCAACTGGGCAGGTGCGACGGCTCGCGCCGTCTGCCGCGATCTATATCGGATCGTCGAGGCTGCCGCCGAGCGGCACCTCGCGACGACCCTCGGCATTGCGGAGGGTGTCCGGGCAAAGGCCGATCCGGGCTATCTGGCGCGCTTCGGCGGGTTGCGACGCCGCCAGAACGAGCCGATCGCGTGAGGCCTGCCAGTGCCCAGCCCCTGCCGGGCCTGATTGCTAGAGGACATGATCAAGAGTTTGTGATGTTATGTAAAGAGTGAGAAGTCAATGGCTTGAATGATCAAGTTAAGATCGCGTGATGACTGCCGTTGCGCCACTGTTCGGACAGTCATAGTCCTGAAGGTGCGGTCGGGGACCAAGCGGGATTGTGGATGTGCCCGGCTCAGTCGTTTTGACCATGACGAGCGGCCCGGTCCTCCGCTCCGGGCATAACAGGAGTAGTCAGCAATGCGTCGGACTTTGATGGCGGCCGGTGCGCTCGCGCTCGGCTCGATGGCACTGTCGAGCGCCTCGTTCGCGGGCGGGCGCGAAGACTGGGTGTGCTGGATGCAGCCCCACGGCGTCACGGCCTGCGCCTCGATGCCGGACCCATACCACGTGCGTGACGTGACGTGGAAACCGCACCAGCACAAGGACTGGGCGAGCTGTCGCCATTGCGCGGTCGACTTCAAGCTTACGCATCGCAACATCGACGATCTCGGCCGCAAGACCGACAACTCGACCATGCGCGCCTACCACGACGCGACGCTCTACGGCAAAAAGTATCGCGGGCCGTACGACCACGACTGACGCCGCGCGATCGGCAGGAGGAACGCGCCGGACGTGCGACCTCTGGTGCGTTCTTCACTGGTCTGGAAGGGCAGGAGCACGTCAGCTCCTCTCCGGAACGGGTCGTCGCTCAAGGTTTCTGTTCTTGCGGGCGAGGAACCGGAAAACCGGCTCCTGGAGCTGCTCAAGCACGCTAGCCGACGCTCGGCACGCCGGTGAAGAAGAAGCGCCCGAGCCCGACTGTGAACACCAGCCAGCCCCACAGTGTGTGCTCGATGAAGACCGCCCAGAACGAGCGCGTGGTCGCGTAGCGGGTGGCGAGGAGCAGGCCGCCGGCGGTGGTGGCCGCGATCGCAAATGTGCTGCCGACGACGATGTGGCAGAAGCCGAACAGGGCGGCATTGAGCACGACACCGAGCCACAGCCATGAGCCGAACAACGGCCCGTAGCGGTGGAAGTAGAAGGTGCGGTAGACGATTTCCTGCGCGACGACCGAGCCCATGGGATAGAGCGCCATGATCTTCCAATAGACATTGGGACGGTTGGTCGGGAACTCGAGGAACCAGTCGGGCTTGTTGTCCGCGACCCAATACGCGACGCCTCCGCCGAGGAAGATGAAGATGGCGGCAATCGTGATCGTCGTGCGCCAGCCGAAGCCTCGTGTGAGCTCGCGCCTGAGCCGGAAGGTGGGGTCTAGTATGAGCAGCGCGAGCACGACGACCAGCACCGGCAGGAGCGCGAAGAACAGCGGCACGGGACGTCCGTGAAGAAATGGCAGATCGAAGCTCGCGAGGTGTCCATGCACGGCAGCCCACATGACGAGCGGACCAGCCACGAAGAGTAGGAGCAGCTCGAGCACGAGATAGAGCCGCCGCGCGGCTGACACGGGCCGGATCTCGACACTGCCCCCAGCGGCCATCAGCCGGGCGGGAGGGGCGAAAGCAGAGCGGACGTCTTCGGCCGTCGTCATCATCGAATACCCTGGCTCTGAAAATGACGGCCGCCCGCGGCCTGCGGGCGGCCTGTGGACGCCCCGTCGCAGCGGCTGCCTACGCGGCCTTGGTGAGCTTCTTCATGGCGGCCGAGATCTTATGTCGGATCCGGTGCCAGCCTTTGGTGCCCTCGCTCGTCATCCAGTTCATCTGCAGCGACCGGCGCGGGCCTTCGAACGGATGGTGCCCATGCCAGGAGTTGTCGGCGCGCTTGAAGACGAGCAGCGTGCCGTTGTCGGGGGGTACCTCGGCGACGTAGTTGTCGACGTCCCGGCCATTGCGGAGAATGCGGAGCCGGCCGCCCGGCTGATGCCAGTTCTCGTTGAGGTAGAGCAGGACGGTAATGATCTTGTCCTTGCTGTCGGTGTGGATCTGGCCGTCCTTGGCGCGCGTGTAGCCCCTCAGCGAGTACATCTTCGGCCGGCCGTCGAGCGCGACGCCGAACTTCTCCTCGATGATGTCCTCGAACGCGGGCCCGTCGAGCTCGTCGATGACCTCCTTGATGGTCATGTTCTCGTCGAGACTATCGATCGGGAACGAGCCGCCGCCGTCGATCTTGGGATAGGTGGCGTTGATGCGCCGGAGGCTTTCCGCCGACAGGAAGCCGGGCACGACGGTAAATTGGTAAGGGTCCGTCTCGACTTTTGCGGCCCTGAGCTTGTCGAGGTTCAGATGCGCCATGTCGCCAGTCTTCCTTTCAGCGATTGGGCCGGTCGCGCCGAACGCCGGACGAGTGACTTCAAACGGAAAGAAATGCCGCGCGGCTCCGCCAGCGGCGCTCGATCTCGGCCGCGATTTCGGCCGCCGAATCGAGAGGTGTGTAATCCCAACTTTCGAGCTTGTCGATAACCGGCGGCAGCGGGCGGGTGGCGCCAGCCTTGCGCAGCGCATTGTGGAACTTGGTGAATTTCTCCGAGCCCTTGGACGGCTCGAACACGAAGACCGGCCGGCCGGTGGCACACGCTTCGCCCGTCATGTTGACGCTGTCGGCTGTGACGACGAGAGCGTCGGCGTGGGCCAGGAACTGTGGATAAGGGTTCACTCCGTTGCCGTCCCACAAGATGCGCGGTGCGTCCTCGGTCGCTTCGGCGACCTTTCGGACGAGCCGTTCATGGGTGCGCCGCGACGGCGTGATCATGAAGCTCGCGCCGAGCCTTGCAAGCGAACGCAGCGCGCCAGCAAAGCGGGCGTCGTCGTCGTCGGTGAACTTGTAGACCGCGTTCTTGCCGCCCAGGACGACGGCGATGCGCGGGTGCGGCAGGGCGGCGATCTCGGGAGGTGCCGTGGCGCGAAGAGCCGCCAAGCGGGCCGGCGAGTAGCTGTGCGGCGCCGTCAGTGTCGTGATCACGTTGGGTCCGCGCCTCTGATCGTGCTGCGGCACCCAGATGAGATCGGCCGTGCCCGGACCCGACTTCGGATCCTGCAGGACGACGGTGTAGGTCTTGAGGCCCGCCTTGCGCTTCAGCGCACGGATGTAAGGGATGCTGGCTCGTCCGGTGGCGATGGCGATCACGGGCCAGGGCGGGGCGAACAGACTGCCGCCCTTGCCGAAGCGCACCTTGTGATCGGGCGGGCCCCAGGGAGCGGTGTAGCGGTAGAGGCCGCGCGGTTCGACGCGCTTCCACTCGGCGTCAAGGCCAAGGGCATCGGCCACGCCCTTGGCCTGCACGTCCATGCCGGCCTTTCCGTCGGTGATGATCCAGGCCCTGGCACCGGACAGCGGCTTGCCGGGACCGCCAGAATGCGTGCTGGAATCGAGGTCGGTCATGCCGGCTTCTTTTGCAGAGTGGGTTTTCAGCGTCCAGAGGCGTTGTAGCCGCTGCGGATGGCGAAGGTTAGCGTCGCGACGCAATATTCAACAAGCACTGTTCCGTCGCGCATGTCAAAGATTGCGAGCGATGGGCGTACGCGCTATTCCGGCGTGGTCTCCGGTGTGCTCCGGAGCCGAGGAGCGCTGCATCGTCCATGCCCGTTACGCTCGATCAGACCGACTGGCGCATCCTGAAGGAGCTGATGGCAGACAGCTCCATCACCAATCTGAAGCTCGCGCAGCGCGTTGGCCTTTCGGCGCCACCTTGTCTCCGGCGCGTGCGGGCGCTCGAGGAGGCGGGGCTCGTCACCGGCTACACGGCGCTCGTCGACGAGAAGGCGCTCGGATACGAGGTGACTGCCTTCGCCATGGTGCGGCTTCACCACCAGTCCGAGAGCGACCTGAGGGCGTTCGAGAACCGCGTGCTCGCCTGGCCCGAGGTGCGCGAAGCCTACATGCTGTCGGGCGAGAGCGACTACATGTTGAAGTGCGTGGCGCGCGACCTGCCGAGCTTCCAGGACTTCGTACTCAACGATCTCACGGCGGCGCCCAACGTCGCCAGCGTCAAGACCAGCCTTGCCATCCGCCGCGCCAAGCTCGCGCCGGGCGTGCCGGTCGCACTCGGATGAGCGCGGGTATGCCGCCCCCGTTGTGCTCGCAGGGCTCAGATGCGCCGCTGGTGAGGCGCCGCCGCCGCTATGCACATCTTTCTTGCCGCTGGGCGTCACCCCGTCCTGACTGCCTCTTGCCGGCTGCGATCGGAAGCCCCATGCATATGACGAGGCTCGGGTTGAACGCTGTATCCTCGGGCGCTGCAAAGGATCTCGGCACCATGCTTCTCACTCTGTCCCGCACCGTCGTGCTCGCCGGTCTCGTCGGCCTCGGCCTTTCGCTCGCACCAGTACCCGCCAAGGCCGCCGGCGGGGCGTTCGCGAGCTTCCCGGGACGATGGACGGGGCAGGGCCGGCTCGGCTTCAAGGACGGCAAGATCGAAAATGTCACCTGCCGCGCGACCTATTTCGTCGCCGAGGACACCGGCAATCTCACGCAGAACATCCGCTGCGCGTCGGCTTCGGGCAAGATCGAGGTCAAGAGCAACGTTGCCGAGAAGGACGGGAAGCTCTCCGGCAGCTGGAACGAGCTCATCTACAACATGCAGGGCGAGCTCTCGGGCCAGGTGACGAAGTATGGGTTTCTCGTCACCGTGAAGGGCACCGGCGAGAGCACGCTCGATGCCACCATGGATCTCATCGTCAAGAACGCGAAGCAGGTAGTCGAGATTCACTTCAACAGCTCGACGCTCCTCGGCCTCACGCTCATGCTCGACAAGAGCACGTCAAACCTCCAGACGAGCGAGCGTCAGGACTAGGGAGCTTGAGGCCTATCCGCCTTCCCGGCCATAGCTGATCACCGACAGGAAGCGGATCGGGAGCTTCAGGAGCTCCTCGGGCCCGTGCTGCGCGTCGGCGTCGAAGAATAGGCTGTCGCCGGGCTTCATCGGGTAGAGCTTGTCGGCGTGGCGATAGACGACCTCGCCCTCTAGCACGTAGATGAGCTCGAAGCCCGAGTGCTGGAATAGCGGGAAGACGTCCGACTTCTCAGACAGTGTGATGAGATAGGGCTCGACGATGATCGGGCCGGCGATGCCGCCCGTGTGGCCGAGCAGCTGGTACTGGTGCCCGGCCCGCGTGCCGCGCCGCTCGATGATGAGTCCGTTGCCGGCCGATACGAAGACCGCGTCGCGCCGCTCCTCGAAGCGGCGGAAGAGGGCTGTCACAGGCACGCCGAGCGCCTTCGACAGACGCTGCAGCGTGGTCAGCGAGGCGGAGGTGACGCCGTTCTCGATCTTGGACAGCATGCCGAGTGAGAGGCCGGCCGCGCGGGCGAGATCGGACGCGGTAATGCCGAGCTTGGTGCGGAAGGCGCGCACCTCCCGCCCGATGGCGACCTCGAGCATGTTGTCGCGCGCGCCGCCGAGTGCGTGCGGGTTCTGCTCGGAATACATGTCCGAGCCCGGCTCCGCCTCGATGGGCTCGGCCAGCACACCGATCGCTGCCGCGGGCGCAGCCTCGACGGCTTGCGGTTGCTCCGCTGCTTTCTGGTCCGTTCGTTTCGGCATAGGTTGCCTTGACCGCTTCGAGGCCCACGAGCCCGCCGCCGAAATCCTGAGCGGCGTCGGTGAGACTAGAGCAGAAGTACAGGGCGCGGGCGCCGTCGGCAAGGTCACGGTATATCGGCAACCCTCCCGACGAGCCGGGTCCGGTGCATTTCTCTTGCCGGCCTCTCGGGCGACGTGCGCGGTGACGGTTGACGGGCGGCGGCAACACGGGGGCATCCGCGTAGCACCCCGATCTGGAGCGTGTTGTCGTCAGCTGTTGCGCGCTTTCATTTCAGGAAAGTTTTCTCATTACGAGGATTGACGTGGTCGGCCCGGCAGCCTATTTTCCGACGCCTGCATCGGAGGTGGACATGTGCGGAATCGCCGGAATCATCTTTAAGACGCCGGGAACAAATCAGGTGCTCGGGCGCGCTCTGGTGGACATGCTCGACGGATGCCAGCATCGCGGACCCGATTCGACCGGGTTTGCGCTTTACGAGGACGGCATCAAAGGCCTGAGGCTGCGGTTCCTGACCGGCGAGGATAGCGCCGCGATCGAACGTATCCGTGCCGCGCTCGCCGACCAGAAGGCGACCATCATCAAGGAGAAGCGCGAGGGCGCGACGTTCGTGGTCGACGTCGAGTATCAGGGCGACATCCAGCCGTTCGCCTACGCCATGGAGCACGCAGCCAAGCTCGTCTCGATCGGCTCGTCGCTCGACATCATCAAGGACGTCGGCACCTCTCACGATCTCGACAAGACCTACCACATCAGCGAGATCCGCGGCAGCCACGGCATCGGCCACGTGCGGCTCGCGACCGAATCCGACGTCAAGCCCGAGGCCGCCCACCCGTTCTGGGCCACCGGCTTTGCCGATGTCGCCATCGTGCATAACGGGCAGATCACCAACTACTGGAAGATGCGTCGGCGCCTCGAAGCGCGCGGCTTCGAGTTTCGCACCGACAACGACAGCGAGCTGATCGCCGTCTACGTGGCCGACAAGCTCGCCCAGGGGATCAAGCTAGAGAAGGCATTGGAGCAGTCTGTCGACGATCTCGACGGCACCTTCTCGTTCCTGGTCTCCACCAAGGATGGCATCGGCTTCGCCAAGGACCGCCTCGCCGCCAAGCCGATGGTCATGTACGAGGACGACGGCCTGGTCGCAATCGCTTCCGAGGAAGTGTCGCTGAACCGCCTCTTTCCCGGTAAGCCCCTTTCCACCACTGAGCCTGCGCCAGGGACGTTCCGCACGTGGTCACGATCGATTTAAGCCAAGTTTCCGTCCGCGATGGCAATGAGCTTCTGCGCGCAGCCGCATCCCGAGGAGAAGACATCGAGGTTCTGAACCCCGATGCGCGGCATCATATCGGCGTCGGGCTGGTTGCACCCGTCTCGGTGAAGGTCAAGGGTTCGGCCGGGTACTTCTGCGCTGGCCTCTCGCACGGCGCCCGCTTCGAGGTCGAAAGTAACGTCGGCTGGGGTGTCGGCGATTCCATGTACGCAGGATCGGTCGTGGTCGGCGGCAACGCCGGGGCCATTGCCGGCGTTGCGCTGCGCGGGGGCGAGGTCGTCGTCAAGGGCAACCTCGGCTCGCGTGCGGGCCAGGTGATGAAGGCCGGCACGCTTCTCTGCTGCGGCAAGGCGAGCTTCCTCGCCGGCTACATGATGTACGGCGGTCGCATCATTATTCTCGGCGACTCTGGCGAGCGCGTCGGGGAGGATATGTCGGCCGGTGCCATCTTCGTCGGCGGCAAAGTGCAGAGCTTGGGCTCGGACGCCAAGATCGCCGAGACGACGGCGGAGGACGAGGCGTCGATCCGCGAGTTTCTCGCCCGCTACGGCGTCAAGTTCGACGGCCCCTTCACCAAGATCGTCAACGCCGGCACCAAGCTCCGTTACGGCGTCAACGAGCCGATCTCGCGCCCGCTCCCCCACACCGTGTTCTCGGAAGGCGAGACCTATTGGAACGCCAAGGTCGTCGAGGACATCCACGCCAAGAGCCTGATCGGCCGCTATCGCATCCGCGGCTATGGAGCGTCGAAAGCGGTCCCTCACTTAGGCGACATCGCTCTCAAGATCGACCCGTCGCGGCTCTCGGCCGCTCAAGATGCGCTCAAGACCGTCAACCTCGCCATGACGCTCGGCGATCGACATGGAGCGGTTCCGCTCAAGCTGTCGATGCCCGTCCTGAACGAAGATTGCACTGGCGCGCGCCTCGAAGATGGCGGGCATTGTCGAGAACACCGGCGAAGGCGGCATGCTGGCGGAGCAGCGCGCCGAAGCAGGACAGCTCATCTACCAGTGCCTGTCCGGGCGGCTCGGCTGGAACATCCACGACATGCTGCGCGCCGACGGCCTTGAGATCTACATCTCGCAGGGCGCTAAGCCCGGCCTCGGCGGCCAGCTGATGGCAAAGAAGGTCACGAAGGCGTTGGCGGCGGCTCGCGGCATCCCCGAGGGCATCGATCTGCGTTCGCCCTCGCGGCATCCGGACATCATGGGCGCCGACGATCTCGTCATCAAGGTGGAAGAGTTCCGCGAAGCGACAGGCTACAAGAAGCCGATCTCGATCAAGATGGGCGCGGGCCGCGTGCGCGACGACATCAAGATCGCCTACAAGGACGGCTTCGACTTCGTCCAGCTCGACGGCCTGCAGGGCTCGACGGGCGCCGCCTCCACCGAGGTTCTCAAGAACGTCGGCATTCCGACACTCGCGGCGATCCAGGAAGCGCTCGACGGGCTGAGGGACATCGGCGCCGGGCCCGACATGCCGATCGTGCTCATGGGCGGCATCAAGGACGGTGTCGACGCGGTCAAGGCTTTGGCGCTCGGGGCGAGTGCGGTCGCGATGGGCACTGCGGCGCTGATCGCCGGGGGCTGCATCTCCTGCATGCAGTGCCATGTCGGCAATTGCGTTGTCGGCATCGCGACCCAGGACCCCGAGCACGAGGCTCGCTACCAGATCGATGTGCAGGCGAAAGCCATGGCCCGCTTCTTCGAGGTGGTGCGCTGGCAGATCGCGACGCTGACCAAGGCGCTCGGTCACACCGACTTCCGCCAGCTCTCGCGCGACGACCTCGTCGCACTGACGCCCGAGGCGGCCGCGATCACCGGCCTGCCCTACGACCCGACTTACCGGGCTCAATCCGACGAACTTCTGACCAAGGTCGCATAAACATGGCCGCTGCCTGCAAGCCGTTCCCGCTCGATCTCGCGGCCGACCAATCCAAGCTGCCTCACTACGTGCCGCCGCCGTGTCAGGTCGCGTGCCCGATCGGGACCGACGTCGCCTCCTACGTCGGCCTCATCTGGGATAACGACAAGGCCGGCGCGCTGGAGGCGATCACGGCCACCAACCCGCTGTCTGCCGTGTGCGGTCGCGTCTGCGACGCCCCCTGCGAGCCTGCCTGCCGGCGTACCAAGGCGGACGGTCCGGTGGCGATCCGCGCCCTGAAGCGCTGGGTGCTCGACGCGCTCGGCCCGACCTTCAAGCTGCCGCCGGTCGAGCCGACGAAGGACAAGAGGGTCGCGATCATCGGCGCCGGGCCCGCGGGCCTTACCGCCGCGCAGGACATCGCGCTCGCCGGCTACAGGGTCGATCTCTACGAGGCGCTGTCGAAGCCGGGAGGGATGGCGCTGTGGGGCATCCCCGACTTCCGCATGCCGTCGTCGGTCGTCGAGGAAGATGTCAACCGCATTCTCCACCGCTGCCCGGGCATCACTCTACACGTCAATGCGCCGCTTGGAGAGAATGTGTCGCTCGCCGAGCTGACCAAGAGTCACGATGCGGTGCTGCTGGCCATCGGCGCCTCCAAGGGCCGGAACCTCGGCGTGCCAGGCGACGATCTGGATGGCGTCGTCGACGGCGTCTCGTTCTTGAATCGCGTGAACGGCGGAGAGCGACCGCGACTGCCGGCCCACGTGGTGGTGGTCGGTGGCGGTGACGTCGCCATGGACGCCTGCCGCGTGGCCAAGCGCCTTCCCGGCGTCGAGAAGGTGACGGTCGTCTACCGCCGCGGGCCCACCGAGATGCCGGCCCGCAAGCACGAGCTCGATGCGTCGATCGCCGAAGGCATCGAGATCGTCTACGCGGTTGTGCCGACTGCCGTTGAAGCGATGCCGGGAGGAGGCCTGAGGCTCAAGTGTGTGCGCACAGAGGCCGGCCCCGCCGGACCGGACGGCCGCAAGGTCTACGCGCCGGTCGCCGGCTCGGAGCACGACATCGCCTGCGGCGCTGTGATCGCTGCGGTCGGCCAGAAGACGTCGAGCCTCGAGCTCGCCAAGCACGGGATGATGGACGGCGACCATATCGCTACGCGCTCGAGCGACATGGGCACGCGCATGGACCGTGTGTTCGCCGCTGGTGACGCCGCATTCGGACCGTCGACCATCGTGCAGGCGATGTTCCAGGGCCACAAGGCCGCCTACTACGTGCTCGCCGCGCTCGAGGGCGACGCGCACCCGGTGCCCTATCGCACGCCCTACAGCACCCGCAACGTGCCGGTGGCTCAGGATCAGAAGTGGGAGATCCTCGGCCTCGAGCACCCGAAATTTCTCGGCATGAGCGGCGGCACCTTTGCCGAGAGCGAGGCGAACTACGACGATAAGACCGCCATGGAGCAGGCTGCGCGCTGCTACCGCTGCGATACAGAGACGGGCTCGGCCGACTATTCGGTGAAGATGCGCGAGGCGATCTTCGACATGGCGCGCGCCGATGCCAAGCCGGCCGACACCCTCCGCATCACCCGCGAGCGGGTCGCTGCCCGGCCCCACGAGCCGCGCATCGGCCGTGCGACATTCGACGACCTGGTATTCCTGCCGGCGAACCTCACTCGCCTCGTCATCGATCCCTATCGCGAGGCCTGCAAGACCAAGACACCGCTCGGCGCCGGGCTCGAACTTGCCCAGCCTATGCTGGTGGCGGGTCTGGAGACTGCGCCCGAAGCGATCCGCACGGGTGCTGCGTCTGCAATCAACGCAGCAGGTGGTGCTCACGTGGGTCGTGAGCCGCTTGCGGGCGTGCCGTGGCTGCAAGTCGTCGATACCGCCGAGCAGGGTCGCGCCGAGGCGTCCGCCGTCCTCGTGCGTCTCACCGCTACCGCGCCGCTCACGCTGCCGAAGCCGGCTCGGGAGGGGCAGCACGTTGGCATCGTCGTTACGCCCGACTCGGTCGAGCGCGCGCTGCCGTTCGCCGTGCAATCCAACGCCGGACTGGTCATTCTCGACGGTACCGGGCATCTCGGCAAGACGTTTGCCGATCTCTCCGGCGCACCGGACCTGTCGCTCTTGCGCCGAGCGGTCGAGCTGATGCGGTCTCTCAAGGCCGAGGAGAAGTTCCCCCTCATCTGGTTCGGCGGGCTGCGGTCCGGCACCGACTTGGCGAAGGCGATGGCGCTCGGCTGCAATGGTGGCGTCGCCGAGGTTGCAGCGGCGCTCGCGATGGGCGGAGTGATCGGCCCCGCCGGCATGAGCTTCCCAGACGCCGACGCCGCCAAGGCCGAGGCCGGGCTCGCGGCGTTCCTGAAGGCGGCTGTGTCCGAGTGCTCGATGATGGCGCGCTGCACCGGCAAGACCGACGTGCATAATCTCGAGCCCGAGGACCTGCGTGCCATCACGCTAGCGGCCGAGAAGGCGACCGGAATCGTCGTGGCCGGTCTCAAAAGAGCTGGTTGAGCGCCGCCGGCATCGGTCCACCAGGTCTTGATCGGGCCGGGAGGGCCGCCTCACGTTCACTATCGGACGCGTCGATCAGCTTCGCCAGGGCGCGTTGGCCTTGCCGCCCGCTGCGACGCCGGCCCGCGGCGGCAGCTCGGCTTTATGGTCCGTTGGCATCGGCATAGGCGCTCTTGACGACGTGCAGGCCCACGAGGCGGCCACCGAATTCCTGAGCCGCATCGGTGAGACAGGAGCAGAAATAGAGGGCGGCGGCGCTATCCGCCAGTACGTGATAGACGGGCAGCCGCACGCTGTCGGCCCTGACGATGATCGCCGACATCTTGGCGACCGAGGTCTGCGCGATGGCGAGATCGGGGAACTTGTCCCGCCGGAGATCGACGGCGCAGATCTTGGAGAACATCTCCGGCGCCTTATAGCCGACCACGGCGAACCAGGCGTGGCTGTCTCGGCGGAGCAGAGGGTAGGTCCGTTCCTCGTCCTCGAGCTTCCAGTCGCCGAGCATGGCGTCGAGCCGGCTGCCGTCGCCATCTAGCGGCCCGAGCAGGATGACCTCGCCGGGGGCAAGGCAGAGCACGAGGCCGCCATCCGGCTGGCGGAAGGCGCGGTTCGGCTCGGCCTCGACCACGACGCCGCGCTTCTTCATGGCGTCGATGGTGCCACGGCCCTTGAAGCCGAGGCGGGGCAACGGCGACAGATCCGCGATGCCGAGCGCAGGGGCGTCGCCACTCTGGCCGACGCGATCGGCCACAGCAGCGTCCCTGAGCTCCGCCCAGTGGGCACCCTCCGCCTCCAGGAGGCGACGAAGCGGGGTGCGTACGAGATGGGAGAGGGGGGTCGACATCTCACAGCTCCTGGCGCTTGTTGTCGGGGTCGTAGAAGGGAGCAGGCACGACGGTCGCGTCGACCATCGCCCCGCCGTCGGCGCGGATCTGGAATTGCTTGCCGGTCTCGGCGAGATCGGGCGGGAGGTAGGCGAGGCCGACGGTCTTGCCAAGGGTGGGCGAGCGGGCAACCGAGGTCACGCGGCCGGCGATGTCGCCGTTTCTGATCACGAGGTGGCACTCCTTGGGAACCGCCGTGTCCTTGCCCGCGATCTCGAACCCGACCAGCTTGCGCGCAACGCCCTTCGCCATCTGCATGTCGATGGCGCGCTTGCCGACATAGAAGTCCTTCTTCTTGCCGAGCGCCCACTCCATGCCGGCCTCTCCCGGGTGCGTGAGGCCGTCGGTGTCCTGGCCGATGATGATGTGACCTTTCTCGAGCCTCAGGATGCGCTGTGCCTCGACGCCGAAAGGCTTCAAGCCAAGCGGCTTTCCCGCCTCCATGATGACGTCCCATAAAGCTTCGCCCATGGACGACGGGCAGTGGATCTCGTAGCCGAGCTCGCCGACGAAGCCGACGCGAAGGATGCGGACCGGGATGCCGGCGATACGTCCGGTCTTCACCGCCATGTAGGGGAAGGCCTCCTTCGAGAAGTCGATGTCGGAAGCGAGCTTCATGATGATCTCGCGCGACTTCGGTCCCGCGAGATTGACGCCCGCGTAAGCCGCGGTGACGTTGGCGACATCGACGTCCATCTTCCACTGGGCATTGAACCACGTCATGGCCCGGTAGACCTGGTCCACGGCGCTCGTGGTGGCCGTCACATAGTAGTGCCGGTCGTGGAGGCGGGCCGCGATACCGTCATCGATAATGACGCCCGTCTGGTCGGTCATGAGCGTATAGCGGGCGCGCCCCACGGGCTGCTTCTCGTAGGCCCAAGTGTACATGCGGTCGATGAAGCGGGCGGCGTCGGGCCCCCGGATGTCGAGGCCGCCGAGCGTCGAGACGTCGATCATGCCGGCGTTCTCCCGCACGGCGCGCACCTCGGCCTCGATCGCCTGACGGGAGCCGGTGGGTTTGCCGTAGTAGGCCGGGCGCAGCCACAGCCCCGCGACCATCATTGGCGCCTCGAGCTCGATGTGGCGGTGATGCATGGCCGAGAGCCGGGTCGGCTCGAACGCACGCCCTGCCATGTGCGCGAACTTCTCGGGCACCAGCGGCGGCCGGTAGGTCGTGGTGCCGATGGCGGCGAGGCTGTGACCGGTCTCGTGGGCGACGATCCTGATCGTGGCGAGATTGGCCTGCCGACCCTGGCTGGGGCCGAACCCGGCGGTCGAGTAGCGCTTGACGAGCTGGATGTCGTCGTAGCCATCCTTGACAGTGTTGACGATGTCCTTGGTCTGCAGGTCCTCGTCGAGGTCGACGAAGTCCTTTTTCCCCGAGCCCGGGAAGATGGGATAGGGATGTGAGATTTTGGCAGCCTCGGGGTCAGCCATGGATTGAGGGCGATCGACAGCGCCACCATTGAGGGCCGCCGCTGCTGCGAGCGCTCCCGTGCGCCGCGCGTCGTCCACGACCGCCGCCTCTGTCCACAATCCGTTCGCGGAGCCCGTCACCGAGACGCCGGCCGGCAGGTCGGCTGCCCGGTGCATCGCGATCGTCTCGTCATAAACGGCTTTTGCACCGGCGTGACAGGCGAGGTTCAGCGCCGGTTGGTAGCCGACGCTCATCAGCATCATGTCGCACGAGATCCAGTCGAACGCCGACGCGGTCTTACCCTTGTCGACGATGCGGGCGAGGCCTGCGCTCTCGAGCCGCTTCTTGCCGCGGCTGCCGGCAAGCGTGGTGCCCGAGAAGATGCGTACGCCGCGGGTGCGAGCCGCCTCGACCGCAGCGCCCGTCGGGGTCGGGTTGAGATCGGCGATCGCCGCGACCTCGACTCCGGCATCGAGGAGGTCGAGCGCTGCCTCGTAGCCGAAGCGGTTGGAAGTGACGACAACGGCGCGGCTGCCGGGCTTGACGCCGTAGAGTCGCATCAAGCGCTGGGCAGCGTCGGCAAACATGATGCCGGGCCGGTCGTTGTCGGGAGCAACGAGCGGCTGGTCGAAGGCGCCGGTGGCGAGGATCGTGTGCTTCGAGCGTATCTTGTAAAGCCGGTTGCCGGAGATGGCCGCCGCCCAGTTGTCGGAGAAGAGCCCCGAGACCGTGGTCCCGGTCATGATCTTGAGGCCCGGCGTGGAACGGGCCTTGGCGACGAGCGCCGCGCGGCGCGCGTTCGTCTCGGTGCGTCCCCTCTCACCGCGGGCAAAGAGCATCGAGCCTCCGAGCTCGGGCCACTCGTCGACGAGAAGCGTATCGGCACCGCCCTCCGCTGCCGCGATCGCGGCCTCGAGCCCGGCCGGGCCGCCGCCGATGACGAGCACGTCGGCAAAGAGATAGGCCTTGTCGTAGTACCTGTGCTGGGCTTTTGGCTCGAGATGGCCGAGGCCGGCGAGCTGGCGGATCGGCTTCTCGAAGAATTTCCACGAGCCGGCGGGCCGGAAGAAGGTCTTGTAGTAGAAGCCGACCGGCAGGAAGCGCGAGAGGTAGCCGAGCACGGCGTAGAGGTCGTGGTCGAGCGTGCCGAGATAGTTGACCGGCTGCACGGCGAGCCCCTGCGTCACGGGATAGCGGTCGGCGCGCACGTTCGGCTCGTCGGCGACCTGTACGATGCAGTTTGCATCGTGCCCCGCCATCGTGAGTACGCCCCGCGGGCGGTGGTACTTGAAGGAGCGCGAGAGCATGGCCTGGCCCTCGGCATGGAGCGCCGAGGCGACGACGTCGCCCGCGAACGCGTTGAACAGCCGACCGTTGAAGGTGAAGGTGAGGGGCTTCGTGCGATCGATGAAAAGCCCGTAGTCCGGCCCCGAAAGGCGCGCCGCAGTCATGGTCTCTCAGGCTCCCGTCTGGCGCGAGAAGAAGGTGTCGACCGTCATGGTCTCGAGGATCTCGTCGGTCACCGTGTTGCGGCGCGCGATGAACCAGTAGTTGGTCGGCGCGTGCAGCCACCACTCGCTGACCTCGCCGGCGACGTTGTTCTCGAGGAACAGGTAGCCGGTCCATTCGGCATCGGTCGCGGTGGCGGGGTCTGGCGCGGTCTTGACCTCGCCGCCCCACACGAACTCGGAGATGTTGCGCGGCCCGTTCAACGGGCAGTTCAAGAGCTTCATCGTCCTCCTCCTCCCTCTCCCCATCGCCTTCGATCGGGAGAGGGCCGGGGTGAGGGGCGGACACTCGCGCCTCTGGGGCCCGCTGCCCCTCACCCTGACCCTCTCCCCGCTGGCGGGGAGAGGGGACCTTATTTCAATGTCCGACCGACGCTGCGCCCTTCTCACCGACGAGATCGAAGGTGTCGAAGCGGGAGAGCGCGAAGGGTTTCAGAAGATCGGGCTGGCGGCCGGTCGCCACGCACTCGGCCATGCGCTTGCCCGATACCGGCGTCGCCTTGAAGCCCCATGTGCCCCAGCCGGCATCGATGTAGTAGTTTTCGATCGGAGTGAGGCCCATGACGGGAGAGAAATCCGGAGTCATGTCGGCCATGCCGGCCCACTGGCGCAGGATCTTGAGCTCGCCCATGAACGGGAACAGCTCGAGCATGTGACCCATCAGACCTTCCTTGAAATCGAGCGTCGAGCGCGTCGAATAGAGGCCATAGGGGTCGGTAGCGCCGCCCATCACCATCTCGCCGCGTGCCGACTGCGAGATATAGACGTGTAGTGAGCCCGAAACGACGATCTGATCGAGGATCGGCTTGACCGGTTCCGAGACGCAGGCCTGCAGCGGAATGGTCTTGATCGGGAGCCTGAGCCCAGCCATGCGCGCGACGTGGCTCGACGAGCCGGCAACCGCCTGCATGACCTTGCCGGCGCGAATGGTGCCACGTGTCGTCGTGACTCCGACTGCCCTGCCACCCTCGACGAGGATACCCTTGACCTCGGTCTGCGGGTGAACCTCGACGCCCTTGCGCATTGCCTGCCGCGCATAGCCCCAGGCGACCGAGTCGTGGCGGGCGATGGCACCCGGCGGGTGATAGAGCGCACCCAGGATCGGGTAGCGCACGTTGTCCGACACGTTCATGGTCGGGCAGATTCGCTTCACCTCGCGGGCATCGATGACCTCTGAGCTGACGCCCAGGTGCTTGTTCACCTCGGCCCGCCAGCGGGCCGTCCGCATGGCGGCGTCGGTGTGGGCGAGCGTGAAATGCCCGCGCTCGGAGTACATGACGTTCATGTCGAGCTCGATCGACATAGACCGGAAGAGATCGACCGACTCCTTGTAGAAGGCGACGCCCTCCGGTGTCAGATAGTTGGCGCGAACGATGGTCGTATTGCGGGCCGTGTTGCCGCCGGCGAGATAGCCCTTGTCGAGGACGGCCACATTGGTGATGCCGTGTGTCGTCGCGAGATAGTAGGCGCAGGCCAGCCCATGGCCGCCGGCGCCGATGATGACGACGTCGTAGGTCTTCTTGAGGTCGCCGGCCCAGCGGAAGTGTGGGTCGATGGGATGGGAAGACTTGAGACCGTACTTCAGTAGAGCGAAAGGCATGGATTTCTCCGGCCGGCGGTGCGGAAACGGACTATCGCTCGCAGCGCATCGTTTGCCACCATGCAAGAATATTTCCGCGCGTTCAAGGGGTCTTGGTCAACAGCCCTGCGGGCAATTGCCTGATATTTAAGCAGCAACCTGAGAATTTTCTGCACAGATTGCCTTGACAACTTGCCGCACACTGCCGCACTCTCTTTCCGCTCATAAAAATGAGTTGCCTGACAGGCAAGAACCAGCCGCGTCGCAGCGGCACAAAAACATTCCGGGGGAGGAAGAATGCAGCAAAGTGTCAGCGATCCGCGCATCGGCAAGATGTTTAGCGGTGATCGATTGTGGTCCGTGGTGGCTATCGTTGTTCTATGGGCAACCTATTCCTTCGTCTGCTGGAAGGTGATGCCCTACATCGACACCAACGAGGAGTTGGTCGCACTGTCGGCAGGCGCGGCGCTGGTGCTCCTTTTCAACTCGGCAGCCATCCTCGCCATGCTGAGCCACTACGCCGAGGACAAGGAGCACATCTACGGCCTCGACATCCACTACCTCGACGAAATGACCAAGGCGAAAGGGTAGGAGGCAGAGATGGCAAAGAAGCGTTATGAGCCCCCCCAGCAGTCGATCGCCGGACAGACGATCGACTCGCTCTTTCTCCTCGCCCTCGTCTTTGCGACCCTCTTTGCGCCGCTCTATCTCGGCCTCGCGGGCGGCGGCAAGACCTCGCTCGAGTTCAAGGACCAGACCTGGGCCGGGTGGGGCCAGAATCCCGCCATGCAGGCCCAGTGGGAGAAGCTCGGCTACACCGATGGCGCCAAGGTCGTCACGAAAAAAGAAGACGGTACCGAGGAGGTCACGGGCAACGCGACGTCCGCCGTCGATCTCGTGTCCTCGCGCTTCGACTACTCGTTCGATCCCTTGTGGCTAGCCATCACGGCGCTCGTCGTCATCCTCTACTTCTACATCGTCTTCCACTGGTCGGCGAAGGAGTACCGGGATGTCATCGACGAGAAGTTCAACAACAAGTAGGGGGAGGCGAAGCCATGGAAGGCATGAATGCGTTTCAAATGCTCGAATACGCCGCCTGGGGCATCTCGGCTCTTCTGGCGCTCTGGATGCTGTTCGATCTGACCGTCACGGACCGCACCTACTCCGAGGATCTCCTCACCTCGTCGCGTGAAGGCGAGATTGATGATGCGCTCGTGATCGACCCCCCGCACCAGGGAGGTCACAAATGAGCCAGACGACAACCATCCACGGCGAGAAGATCTCGCTGCTGCGCGTACTCGGGCCTGGACACGTGTGGGCGCTCGGCGTCGGCATCGTGCTCGTCGGTGAGTACATGGGCTGGAACTTCGCGGTCGGCAAGGGCGGCATGATCGCGGCCCTGATCGCCTGCTGGGTCGCCGGCCTTCTCTATACCTGCGTTGCCATGATCGACTCGGAGGTGACGTCGACGGTCGCCGCCGCCGGCGGTCAGTACGCGCAAGCCAAGCACATCGTCGGGCCGCTCATGGCCTTCAACGTCGGCTTGTTTCTCGTGTTCGCCTACACCATGCTCGAGGCCGCCAACGCCATCACGCTCGGCTATCTCGTGCAGACGGTCGGCACCATGGCCGGCTTCGAGGGCGTTCACGACAAGCCGTTCATCGTCTTGACCATCGTGTTCCTCGCCTGGCTCAACTATCGCGGCGTCTACGCGACGCTGACCTTCAATCTCGTCATCACCGCCATCGCGTTCGTCGCCATCCTCGTGCTGTTCACCGCGGTGATCGGCCCGTGGGCGATTGTCGAGCTCAATCATAAGGACCTTATCACAGGGCTGCCTTATGGCTGGATGGGTGTGATTGCGGCTCTGCACTTCGGTCTCTGGTACTACCTAGGCATCGAAGGAACGACGCAGGCCGCGGAAGAGGTGCGCTCTCCGGCGCGGGCGCTGCCGCTCGGCACCATGCTCGGCATGATCACGCTCCTCATCGCGGCGACCATGACGTGGTACATCTGCTCGGGGCTGATGCCTTGGGAGTATCTCGGGCAGGCCGTGACGCCGCTGTTCGATGCCGCCCGTCTCACGGGCTCGGGACCGTTGATGGTGCTGCTGTTCGTCGGCACGATCTTCTCGACCCTGGCGTCGGCCAACGGCTGCATCAACGACGCGTCGCGGGCCTGGTTCTCCATGGGTCGCGATCGCTACCTGCCCGTGGTGTTCGGGGCCGTGCATCCCAAGTACCGGACGCCCTATCGCTCGATCGTGTTCCTGGTTCCGGTGGCGCTCGTGTTCGCCTACTACGCGCCGCTCGACCAGGTGATCACGTTCTCGATCCTGTCCGGCCTACTCGGCTACACGTTCATGTCGATCAACGTCATGATGTTCCGCCGTAAGTAGCCGCTCGACACGATCAAGCGCGGCTACGTGCATCCCATGCATCCGCTGCCGGCCCTCGTGCTTCTCCTCCTGTGCGCCGCAACCTACTTCGCGGTGTTTCTGGGATACGGCACGCAGCTCGTCGCGATGATGGTGTTCTACATCGTGGCTTCGCTCTGGTTCGCGTTCCACCGCTATAAGTTCGTGCGGCGCGGCGACCAGTTCACGATGCCGTGGCCGAAGCCCGTGGGCTACTGAGAGGCCCCCGACCCAGAACCTCTTGCGCGGCCCCGGAACGTCCCGGGGCCGCGCAGCTCGTGATACCCGTCATCGCCAAGAGTGCCGCGTGCCGTCCGTTTCAGCCATCGTCATCATGCTGGTCGCGCTCGCCGTGCTCGGATGGGTCGGCTGGCGCGACCATGCCCGTTTGCGCGGTTCGCGCCGCAGCCTGCTCGACGCCTGCGCGACGGTGCTCGACGAGCCCGCTCTCCACTTCGGTGGCGACGGCTTTCCTCGGCTCACGGGGCTATATCGGGGCCGGCGCGTCGACGTCAGGCTCATTACCGACACCATGACCATCCGCCGTCTGCCGCAGCTCTGGATGCAGACGACGCTCATAGAGCCGGTCGCGATCGAGGCCGGATTCGCGGCTCTGGTGCGCCCTTCGGGCTTCGAGTTCTACAGCCTGACCGGCGCCTATACGCACGTGATCGAGCCAGGCCCCCCGCTCCCGCGCGAGATGATCATCCGCGGCGAGACGGCGGGTGCCGAGGAGGCGGTGGGACGAGCGCTGCCGGCGCTCGCTGCCATCCTTGTCGATCCGAGGAACAAGGAAGTCGCCGCCACGGCGAAGGGTCTTCGCATCATCCGTCAGGTCGGCGAAGGCGGACGTGGCGACTACCTGCTGTTGCGCCAGGCCGTGTTCGCCGACGAGCCGGTGGCGGCGGAGGAGTTGTCCGGTCTCCTGGCTCATCTCGAAGCCTTGGCGGCATCGCTCGCGGCGGACCGGCGAAAGGTCGAGGCGGCATGACGACTTCAGGTCCACAGCCATGGAATCCCTACTTGGTGCTTGCCGTCGCCTGCGTTCTTCCTGGCATGGGCCACGTCATGGTCGGTCAGCAGCCGCGCGGGTTGGGATTTGCCTTTTTCACTCTGCTTCTGGCACTGCTCTCCTGGCACACGACGGCTCCCGATCAGTCCATCGTTGGCCGGGCTGCGGGTGGCCTGTTCGTCTGGGCCGTCTCGATCCCGGATGCCTATCGCATCGCGCGCTTCCGCTACGAGCAGTGGGCGCGCAGCACCCAACCTCCACCGACGGCGACCTGAGGGGGTTTGGGCACGACCGGTTCAATTCGCGACGAACGTGCTAGTCTTCCCAGTAGGAAACTTTTATTCTTCGTAGTTGAGTTTCCCCTGCAATGCTGCTAAGGTCACTGCGATGAGAAACCGCAGGAGACACGACCATGTGCGGCATTGTCGGATTGTTTCTGAAGGACAAATCGCTCGAGCCGCGGCTCGGGTCGCTGACCGCGGACATGCTCGCCACCATGTGCGAGCGCGGTCCGGATTCGGCGGGGTTCGCGATCTACGGGCCGGCGCACGCGGGTGAGGGCAAGGTGACCCTGCAGGCGGCGGATCCCGCCGCTGCGTTCGAGGGTCTCTCAGCCGCCGTCTCGAAGGCCATCGGTGCTGCGGCGAGCCTCGCGGTCAAGTCCACCCACGCTGTGCTGACCATCCCGGCCGACAAGGTCGAGGCTGCTCGCGCCGCCATCCGCGCCGACCACCCCAAGGTCAGAATCCTTGGCTCGGGCGAGGCAATCGAGATCTACAAGGAGGTCGGATGGCCGACCGACGTCGCCAAGCGCTTCGACCTCGCGCACATGGAAGGCAGCCACGCCATTGGACACACGCGCATGGCCACCGAGAGCGCGGTGACCACCTTGGCCGCGCATCCGTTCTCGACCGGTCCCGACCAGTGCCTCGTGCATAACGGGTCGCTCTCTAACCACCACAATCTGAAGCGCGAATTGAAGCGAGATGGCTTCACCTTCGAGACCGACAACGACAGCGAGGTGGCCGCCGCCTATCTCTCCTGGCGCATGAAGCAGGGCATGAACCTCGCCGAGGCCTTGACGAAGAGCCTCGAAGATCTCGACGGCTTCTTCACCTTCGTCGTCGGGACCAAGAACGGCTTCGGCGTCGTACGCGACCCTATCGCCTGCAAGCCCGCCGTTATGGCCGAGACTGACCAGTATGTGGCGTTCGGCTCGGAATATCGGACGCTCGCGTGCCTCCCCGGCATCGACAAGGCCAGGGTCTGGGAGCCAGAGCCCGCCACGGTGTACTTCTGGGAGAGGTCCTGATGCGCACCGTCGATCTCGCAAGAACATCGCTGCGCGAGCTCAACGCCGAGCTCCATCGCCAGACCGAGGGCGCCAACGAGACGGGCTTCGTGGTCTTGAACCCGCGCGGCGGGCACGCCATCGCGGTCGGCATCGACGCGCCCGTCGACGTGCAGATCAAGGGCAGCGTCGGCTACTACTGCGCCGGCATGAACAAGAAGGCCTCGGTGACGGTGCATGGCTCGGCCGGTCCCGGCGTTGCCGAGAACATGATGTCTGGCCGCGTCGTCGTAATGGGAGATGCCAGCCAGTATGCTGGCGCCACCGGCCGCGGCGGGCTCCTCGTCATCGAGGGCAATGCCTCGTCGCGCTGCGGCATCTCGATGAAGGGCATCGACATCGTGGTCCGCGGCAACATCGGCCACATGTCGGCTTTCATGGCTCAGTCGGGCAACCTCGTCGTCCTCGGTGACGCCGGCGATGCCTTGGGCGACTCGATCTACGAGGCGCGCCTGTTCGTGCGCGGCAAGGTGAAGCGCCTAGGAGCCGATTGCATCGAGAAGGAGATGCGTGCCGAGCACCACGAGGCGCTGGCGAAGCTTCTCGAGGCCGCGGGTATCCGCGGCGTCGCGAGCACCGAGTTCCGCCGCTACGGCTCGGCCCGCAAGCTCTACAACTTCAACATCGACAACGCGGATGCCTACTGATGACATATCATAATCCGCCGACCACGCCCCGCTTCTCGTCGACGTTCGACGCCTACACGCTGAGCGAGATCCGCCGCGCCGCGGCGACCGGCATCTACGACATCCGCGGTGGCGGCGCCAAGCGCAAGATTCCTCACTTCGATGACCTCCTGTTTCTCGGCGCCTCCATGTCGCGCTATCCGCTCGAAGGCTACCGCGAGAAGTGCGGGACGAACGTGGTGCTCGGCTCGCGCTTCGCCAAAAAGCCCGTGGAGCTCAAGATCCCGATCACCATCGCCGGTATGAGCTTCGGCTCGCTTTCGGCGCAGGCCAAGGAGGCGCTCGGCCGTGGCGCCTCGATTGCCGGCACATCGACCACCACCGGCGACGGCGGCATGACTCCCGAGGAGCGTGGGCAGTCGAAGACACTCGTGTACCAGTACCTGCCGTCACGCTACGGCATGAACCCTGACGACTTGAGGAAGGCTGATTGCATCGAGGTTGTCGTCGGTCAGGGCGCCAAGCCGGGCGGCGGCGGCATGCTGCTCGGCCAGAAGATCTCCGACCGCGTCGCCGAGATGCGCAATCTGCCGAAGGGCATCGACCAGCGCTCGGCCTGCCGGCATCCCGACTGGACCGGGCCGGACGACCTCGAGATCAAGATCATGGAGCTGAGGGAGATCACCGACTGGGAAAAACCGATCTATGTCAAGATCGGCGGCGCGCGCCCCTATTACGACGTCGCTCTCGCGGTCAAGGCCGGAGCCGACGTGGTGGTGGTCGACGGCATGCAGGGCGGCACGGCGGCGACGCAGGAGGTGTTCATCGAGCACGTCGGCCAGCCGACGCTGGCCTGCATCCGCCCTGCCGTGCAGGCCCTGCAGGATCTCGGCATGCACCGCAAGGTGCAGCTCGTCGTCTCGGGCGGCATCAGGAACGGCGCCGACGTGGCGAAGGCCTTGGCGCTCGGTGCCGACGCGGTCGCCATTGGCACGGCGGCTCTCGTCGCGCTGGGAGACAACGACCCCGCGCTCGAGCCCGAATACAAGAAGCTCAACACCACGGCCGGCGCCTACGACGACTGGCACGAGGGCCAGGATCCGGCCGGAATCACGACCCAGACGCCGGAGCTGGCGGCCCGCCTCGATCCGGTTCGCGCCGGTCGGCGCCTCGCCAACTACCTCAAGGTGATGACGCTCGAGGCGCAGACCATCGCCCGCGCCGCCGGCCACAATCACGTGCATAACCTCGAGCCGGAGGATCTCTGCGCGCTGACCATCGAGGCAGCCGCCATGGCGCGGGTGCCGCTCGCGGGCACCAGCTGGATCCCGGGGCAGGGCGGTGTTTAACCGCGCTCTATTTTATTTCCTGTCACGATAGTATCAAGTAGGATCACGGAACACCGACAGCCCGGGGAGGCAAACTTGACTGATCTCGCAGAACTCGCGAAGGAGCGGGGTATCCGCTACTTCATGATCTCCTACACGGATCTCTTCGGATATCAGCGTGCCAAGCTGGTTCCGGCTGCTGCCATTCCCGACATGCAGAAGGACGGCGCGGGGTTCGCCGGCTTCGCCACCTGGCTCGACATGACGCCCGCGCACCCCGATATGCTTGCCATGCCGGACGCGTCGGCCGTCATTCAGCTGCCGTGGAAAAAGGAGGTGGCCTGGGTCGCTGCCGACTGTGTGATGAACGACGGTCATGTGCAGCAGGCGCCGCGCGTGGTCTTGAAGAACGTCATGAAGAACGCGGCCGACCTCGGCCTCTACGTCAAGACCGGCGTCGAGTGCGAATATTTCCTGATCAATCCCGACGGCACCGCCATCTCTGACCCCAAGGACATCGCTGCCAAGCCCTGCTACGACCAGCAGGCCCTGATGCGCCGCTACGATGTCGTGTCCGAGATCTGCGACTACATGCTCGAGCTCGGCTGGGGTCCGTACCAGAACGATCACGAGGACGCCAACGGCCAGTTCGAGATGAACTGGAACTTCGACGACTGTCTCGTCACCGCCGACCGGCACTCGTTCTTCAAGTTCATGGTGAAGTCGGTTGCCGAGAAGCACGGCATCCGCGCCACCTTCATGCCGAAGCCTTTCCCGGGCCTCACCGGCAACGGCTGCCATGCCCACATCTCGGTGTGGGACAAGGACGGCAAGACCAACATGTTCTATGACGCGACCGACGAGATGGGCCTGTCGCAGCAGGGCTACAATTTCCTCGGCGGTATCATGAAGCACGCCGAGGCCCTGGCCGCCATCACCAACCCGACGGTCAATTCCTACAAGCGCATCAACGCACCGAGGACGCTGTCGGGCGCCACCTGGAGCCCGAACACGGTGACGTGGACCGGCAACAACCGCACGCACATGGTGCGCGTGCCGGGCAAGGGCCGCTTCGAGCTGCGCCTTCCGGATGGTGCAGCGAACCCGTACCTGTTGCAGGCCGTCATCATCGCCGCCGGTGTCGACGGCATCAGGACCAAGTCGTTGCCGGGCAAGCGCTACGACATCGACATGTACCAGATGGGTCACACGGTGACGGATGCACCGAAGCTGCCGCTGAACCTTCTCGATGCCATCCGGCTCGTCGATAAGGACGCAGGTCTCAAGGGCATGCTCGGCGACGAGTTCTCGGCCGCCTACATCAAGCTAAAGACGAGCGAGTGGAACCAGTACGCTTCCCACTGCACGCAGTGGGAGCGGGAGCACACGCTCGACGTCTGAGCAGTGGCGCGCCACGATTTCCCTGGACTGTTGGAACAACCTCGGGCCGGGAGCCAGCCTCCCGGCCCATTTTCGTGGTTGGCGCAGCCCGCTGCCGCCGCTTGTCGCTATTCGAGCCGGGGAAAGGCGGAGTACTATCCTCTCCTTGCCGTAGCCTTGACCGAACCGGATGTGCCGTGGCCGCTCGACATGAAGAGATGCTGATCCTGGTCGATCCGAACGATCGCGAGGTCGGAGCCGGCCCCAAGCTCGAGGTGCATCGGCACGGGCAGCTGCATCGGGCCTTCTCGGTCATCATCTGGGACGGCGAGGGACGTCAGCTCCTGCAGAAGCGTGCAGTCACGAAGTACCACTCGGGTGGACTCTGGACCAACGCCTGTTGCGGCCATCCGCGCCACGGCGAGCGGGTCCTAGACGCGGCTGCGCGACGGCTCTGGGAGGAAATGGGGTTCAAAACCGCGCTAGAGCCGCTCGGCACCATCCTTTACGAGGCGGCCCTCGACAACGGCCTCAGAGAGCACGAGTTCGTACATGTCTTCCGTGGCTCCTATCAGGGCCGCATTGCGCCCGATCCAGCTGAAGCCGACGGCTTCCGATGGGCCAGTCTCGAGGACATTCGCCGGGACGTCGCCCGCGCTCCCGATACCTATAGCGTCTGGTTCCGCCGCTATGTCGCCGAGGACTGGCCTATGGCGCTTGCGCCGCCGTCCAG
>JAGVSR010000117.1 GCA_019137195.1 Alphaproteobacteria bacterium | reverse complement strand
TGGGCTTAACGGCAATCTCGGGTCTGCGGTACTTGCGATCCATCTGCGCGTAGTGCCGCGCAATCTCATCCAAATCAATCCCGCGGGCAAGGGGCTTCGCGGTCAGCCTGGAGTGATACATCACCAACCGCTTGCCGCCTTTGACTTGGCTGTGCCAGTAGGTATTGCGGTAATTGATGACCTCCCAAAGACCGGGCTTGAGCCCGTGCGCCTTGAGAATCAGCTCCGGCGTGATCTCGTCCTGCTCGCAAATCTCAATCAGCCGATCCGACGTGTACTCGCCTTTGGCGGCGTTCCATTCCTCGGTGCGCTTGCCTTCGGTGGGCTTAACCTGCGCGTCTCGGTACTCGGGCGATCTGCGTACGACGTCGGATAGCTTCTTTCGCACCTGCTCGTAATTTAAGCCGGGGAATCGGTCTTTGAACCGCGCAACCAACTCGCCCCAGGTCAGCCCTTCTTGCAGTCGGAGGCGGATCGCCTCTTGCTTCCAGCCAGGCATCGTCCGCCTCCTCGCTTTTGTGCATAGTAAAAAGGCCATGCGCCTCGCCCGCGCATGACCTCCACCCTGTTGCTCAATTATAAGTATACCACAAGAGGTATGTGCATTAAAGCGCTTTCCTGGCAATTTCCTCCAAAACATTTTTATGTAGGCTCATCACCCAACGAACGGTTAGGTCTAGCCGGTCGGCAATCTCCTCCCACTTGAGGCCGTTTAGGTATCGGAGCTCAAGAAGGGTTCGGTCTGTGGCGTCGTCGACAAATTCCCGAATCGCAGCAGCCACGGCGCGCTCGGCCTCGGCG
Organism: Alphaproteobacteria bacterium; assembly: GCA_019137195.1. GTDB lineage: Bacteria > Pseudomonadota > Alphaproteobacteria > Rhizobiales > Hyphomicrobiaceae > CBDCUQ01. Next base: position 4,152 of record JAGVSR010000117.1, on the reverse strand, counting down.
AGGGCCTCAATCTCCTCAGCCAGCTCTTGGCTCAGGTCAACGATGTTGCAAACGCAATTCTCGACGAGACTCGACGGCAGCTGGCCGCCGGACCCTAGCTTCTCCCGGAGGGTGATCGTGGTCGATTCAGCGAGCAGTCGCCAGCGCTCTATGCGCTCCTGCTTCGCCTGGATCAGCTCGCGAACCCTTTGAGCTTGCCTGAGATAGCCCCTGGGGTCCACGGAGAGCCCTCTGCGGCATTCTTCTGTGAGAGCCATATGTTACCTAGCCTCCTTTATCATAGCCCTTAAAGCGTCAATTAAAGCGCTTTGTGTTTTATCCTTCTCGGCGAGGACCGAAGCCACGATCCTGGAATCCACCCCACCCTCGATCATCAGGTGGTGCACAAGCACGGTCTCCGCTTGGCCGAGTCTGTGCAGGCGCTTGTTGGCCTGCTGGTAAAGCTCCAAACTCCATGGGACGGTAAACCAAATCGCAATGTGCCCGCCAAACTGGAGATTGAGACCGTGGCCGGCACTCGCCGGGTGAGCCAGCATGACAGGGACCTCCCCGGCGTTCCAGCGCTCGACCGCCCCAGGCGTCTTGACGTCCACCACCTGCGGAAAGCGCGCGAGAATCCTGTCGCGCTCGTGCCTGAAACCATAGAACACCAAAACCGGTTGACCGTTCGCCTCCTCCAGCAACTGCTCCAGCTTGTCTAGCTTTGCGGTATGAATCTCCCGGGCCTCGCCATTCTCGTCATAGACGGAGCCGCCACACAGCTGCAAAAGCTTATTTGCCAAGATAGCCGCAGAACCGGCATCAATGTCGCCACCCTTCAGGGGCAAGAGCATGTCGCGCTCCAGCTGCCGGTACTGGGCCTGAACGGCCTTCGGGAGTCGGAGCTCGTGCCGGATGTCTAGTCGGTCTGGGAGCTCCAGATAATCCGCCGACTTCATGCTGATGCACAGGCCGTCCAGCTTTTCGTAAATGACCTTCTCCGCGCCAGGCTTCAGCTTCCACGAGAAAATAGTCATGGCGTTTCGCTTGTCCGGATCAAAGTATTGTTCCCGGTATCTCGTGATCGCCGTGCCCAACGCCTGGCCGCCGTCCAGGAGAAAAGCCTGGGGCCAAAGGTCCAGAAGGCCGTTGGGTGCCGGCGTCCCGGTGAGCCCGACAATGCGCTTTATGTAGCGCCGCACGCGTTTAAGGGCTTTGAACCGTTCCGATTTGGCCGACTTAAAGCTCGAAAGCTCGTCAATCACGACCATATCGAAGGGCCAGCGCTTCCGGTAATGCTCCACAAGCCACGGGACGTTCTCCCGGTTGATGATATAAATATCAGCGTCGGCCGCAAGAGCATTAAGCCTATTCTGCTTCGGGCCCAGAACCTGCACGGCCTTGAGGTCTCGGAGATGCTCCCACTTCTCAAGCTCCTGGGGCCAAGTCTCGCGCGCCGGTTGAAGCGGCGCGATGACCAAGACCTTCGCGACGGCGAAATAATCTCGGAGCAGCTTCTCGACCGCCGTCAGCGCGATGACCGTTTTGCCCATGCCCATGTCTAAAAACAAGCCCGCTTCGTCGTGCTCCAAGATAAAGCGCTCGGCGAACGCCTGATAATAAAAGGGTTCATACGTCATATCCCAACCTCCGTAAATGTTCGCGCGCCTCGTCAGCGCTGCGTAGTACCCACACTTCCGCCCCAAGCCCGCGCAGGCGGGCAATCATCTTTTGCTGCCGGGGGCTTAGGCCTCCCACCCGGCCGGGGCGCTTCAGCTCGATGAACACCACCCGTCCGCCTGGGAAAAAGCACACCCGATCAGGAACGCCTGTGCACCCCGGACTCACCCATTTGAGGGCCAGCCCCCCACAGGACTTGACGAGCCTCAAGACGAATCTTTCAAAACTGCTTTCCGTCATAACATCCTCCAAGTAGCACTTGTAGCAGATTTTCGTGTGTTTCCGTACTTATATGGAATTAGAGAGGAAATTTTACTAGCTACCTCTCTAATCTCTCAAATCAGAGAAATTATAGTAGATAACTGCTACAAGTGCTACCAACACTCCAAAAGCCATATGCCGCTTGCCTTTTGGCAGGTAGCACTTCGAGTAGCACTTGCCTTTTTGGTAGCACTCGGCGCGAGCTCGCCGAGCACGCAAGGTAGCACTCCATTTTGAAGTGCTACCTCGGAGTGCTACCTGTTTTTGCAGTTTTCAATTTCAAAAACGTCATTTCTCACGTAGGAAAGCGCGTTGACGGCCGTAAATCTTGCCGCAATCGACGCTGGCTCGGTTCGTCCAACCTGGCAGTTGTCGCAGCATGCTGTTGATCTCCCGGGCCTGCGCTTGGGAATAGGCCTTAACATCGCCCTTGAAGAGCTCAAGCCAAACCTCAAGCGCGCAAACGCGGGTGCGCTCAACCGTGCCGACGGGACCGAAGTCGCTGCCCCCGAAAAACAAGAGACGATCCTCGAGCGGCATGTCGTCCCAGCCCTCGGGCAAGAGGGTGTCTAGGTATTGCTCCAAGAGCCCGAGCTTGCCGTTGAGCTCGGTGTGCTCCGCTTGGGCCTGCGCCGCCAAGGCCTCGGTCTCCGCGTCCAGGTACCACACCTCGCCCGCTTGGTAGCGCACGACGGTCTCGGCCCAAATCTGGTCCACGGTCTCCTCTGTCAGGCCCAGAGCAAGCTCTTTGCCTTTGGCCGATACAACCACAGGCCAGAATCTGCGGCCGCCTGTGGGGTCCTTTAGGAACTCGTGATCGTTGGTCGTACCGAAAAACGCGCATTGCCGGGGGTGCTCCTGGGTGCGTCTGGCGTAGGCCGCGCGGTAGCTGTCCGTCTGCTTGGAGATGAAGAGCTTAATCTGCTCCAACTCGGCTTTGCGCGTCGCGGCCATCTCAGCCAGCTCGATGAGCCAGTAGCCTTGAAGCTGCTCATATGCGTCCTTGCCGGTCAGGGTGTAAAGCGAATCGGAGAACCAACTCTTGCCGAGCTTCGCGAGGGTGGTTGACTTGCGGCAGCCCTGCGGGCCGACGAGCGTGAGAATATGGTCATGTTTGCATCCGGGTTCCATGATCCGGGCGACTGCGCCGATGAGCGCCCGGCGCGTTACTTCTCGCACGTATTTTGTATCGGCCGCGCCGAGGTAATCCACAAATACGGTATCAGCGCGCTTGAGGCCGTCCCACTCAAGGGCGAGGAGGTACTCGCGCACTGGGTGCCTTTGGGTTTTCAGCATGGCCAGCTCCACGGCGTCGCGCACTTTCGTCACGCTCTCAATGCCGTATTTCTTCTCGAGGTGCCGGCGAAGGCCGGCGTCATCTGCATCATTCCAGCCGTCCGAGACGCGCCTAGCGTACGCCTGCCACGGGAGGTCGCCGCAGACCGAAGGCCGCTCGCGAAATTCATCAAAGTAATATTGACCTCGCAGCTCCGGGTCATGGCACAAAATGAGCAGGGCGTTGTCGATCGTGGACTCAATCTTGCCCTTCGCTGAGATAGAGAGCTCTTGGAGCCACTCCGTGTTTTCCTCATCGCTGAAGGCGGCGGCCACGCCCGCAAGCTTGTGCGCGGCGAGGTCTTGCCGGACCTTCGGGTCATCGATAGCGAGGTCTGCCATGGCGACGTGCGAGGGCATACGGTTGACCGGCGTTCCCGGCGCTACGGCGTCGTCCTGGTCGCCGAACATGTGGAGCCGCACGAGGTCAAAGGCGTTACACAACCGGCCGCTCGCCGGGTCTGTGGCGTGGTGCGAATAGGCGAATTTACCGCCTTCGTACAGGACGAGGCCGGCGCTGGAGTCGGCCGGAATGTAATCGTATCGCTCCGGGACTGCGCTCGGTTCGTATATGTCCGGCAAGAAAAGCTCGATGGCGTCCTCTATGGAATACACCCGGCAGAAGGCGCCGATGATGCCCGGCTTGTCTTCCGGGTCGCCCTGCTTCTTTGCGAGCCGCTGCATGACCGTGGCCTTCCGGCTTGAGACCGGCCACTGCGTGGAGTCTCGCCAATCTGTATAGCGCCGCAGTTGCTCGTCCACGTCCAGCCACGGGGCGTCGCATATCTCATAGCGATAATCTGCGTCCAAGGAGGCCGACGGCCAATACATGAGCCTGTGCGCCTCGTAGGTTGTATCATCGCATAGGTCAATGCCGATGTCGCCGGCAACGCGCCG
>JAGVSR010000029.1 GCA_019137195.1 Alphaproteobacteria bacterium | reverse complement strand
CGCTGCGTCCGGAGCAGAGCCAGCATGGCAACCGCGAGCTGGAGCCCAAAAATCCAGTCTCCCATCAGGGCATAGGCAGGAGGCGGAAGGGCCGCAGGCAAACGGGCGTCGATCACGCCCTTGACGTTCATGCCGAGGCTGTCGAGCACGCGGCCATTGGCGTCGACAACCGCCGAGATTCCGTTGTTGGCCGCGCGAATGAGCGGCACTCCCTCCTCCACCGCCCTCACCCGCGCCTGGTGGAAATGCTGGCGCGGCCCGGTCGTATCGCCGAACCATCCGTCGTTGGTGACCGTGAGGATGACACCAGGCCGTTCCGGCCCTTGAACGACCTCGCCGGGGAAAATTGCCTCGTAGCAGATGAGCACGCTGGTCGGAGGCATGAGACCGGCCTGCAGGAGCGGCCGTGGCGCGCGCCCTGCTGCGATGCCTCCCGGCAGGTAGGAGAGCTGGCGCAGTCCCCAGCCTTCGAGCGTGTCCTGAAACGGCAGGTACTCGCCGAACGGTACCAGGTGGATCTTGTCGTAACGCCCCGCGAGCCCGCCGTCGGCACCGAACACGATGAGGCTGTTGTAGACCTTCGGCCGCGCATAGGGCTTCGCGTTCGCGTCCACCCGTTCCGTTCTGAGTGCTCCGGAAAGGAGGTACGTGCCTTGCGGGACGAGCGCACCGATGGCTTCCAGCGCCAGCGGCTGCTCGAGCGGCCGAAACGGCATCGCCGCCTCGGGCCAGATGAGGTGCGTGACGCCGTTGAGATCGTCGACCTGGCCTGCGGCATCCATGCGCGACATCGCGAGGTGCAGCTCGAAGATCTCGCGCTGCTTCTCCGGCATCCACTTCTCGCGCTGGGGAATGGATGGCTGCACAATGCGGAGCTTGACGCCATCGACGTAGCCCGCAGGACTCGTCGCAAGTCGGATCGCACCGTAGCCCGCGAGTGCGGCCAGCATCACCACTGCAACGGCCAATCCGAGCCAGCCCGAGCGTTCGCCACGCTGCGCGTCGGCCGCTACCACGAGCGGCGCCGGGAAGATGACGAGCGCCCACAACGTCAGCCCGTAGGCGCCGAGCACCGCTGCCGACTGCATCAGCACCAGCTGACCCGCGAGCGCGTAGCCTGGCACGTTCCACGGCAGACCTGTCAGCACGTGCCCGCGCACCCACTCCATCGCGGAAAGCACCACCGCCAGGACGAGGATCCGCCAGCTGCCGGGCTGCCACAGACGTCGCGACAGCGCCGCCGCGGCGCCGTAGAAGATCGCGAGTGCCGCCGGCAGGCCGAGGACCGCGAGTGGCGTCGCCCATGCGTACTTCTCTGCCTCGACGAAGAACGCCTCGCCGAGCCAGAACAGGTTGGCGACGAAGTAGCCGAAGCCCCACCACCAGCCGTCCCAGAACGCTCGGCGCCAGGGCACGACCTCGGCTGAGCCGCTCGCGCCGGGAGTGCCTGCACTATCGATCAGCCATACGAGTACCGGCAGCGTGACGAAGAGCACCGGCCACAGAAAGAACGGCGCGAACGCGACAACCGAAACGAGGCCGGCAGCGAATGCGAGACCGTGCCTCGCCCATCCATGAGCGCCGGTCACGCCGGCGCGTAACCGTTCGACCGGCGCGATGACGGCCCTCGTGCCGGACGCTTCTGGCTTCATCACGGAAGGCATCCGGGGCTCCGCCCGTGGTTCAGGCCGGCTTGTCTGTGGACCCTGCGAGCTCGATTCCCGCGGGTGTCTCGGGCGCCGCCGCCGGCTTGTGGATGCGGAGCTTCTTCACCCGCCTTGGATCGGCATCGAGAACCTCGAACTCGATACCCGACGGGTGGCGCACGACCTCGCCCCTCACCGGCACGCGGCCGACCAGTGCGAACACGAGCCCGCCCAGCGTATCGATCTCTTCCTCGTCCTCCGCCGAAAGTAGCTTGACGCCGAGCCTTGTCTCGACCGCGTCGATCGGCGCCCGCGCAAAGGCAACCAGACCGAGCTTGGGGTCGGTCGAGATGAGGCTCGCCTCGGCCTCGTCGTGCTCGTCCTCGATGTCGCCCACCACCTGCTCGACCAGATCCTCGATGGTGACGAGGCCGTCGGTGCCGCCGTACTCGTCGACCACGAGTGCCATGTGGATGCGCGTCGACTGCATCTTGATGAGTAGGTTCATGGCCGGCATCGACGGCGGCACATAAAGCACCGGCCGCCGGATCTTCGCAGCCGTGATCGGCCGGTCGAGGTCGATGCTGTCGACCTTCGGCTTCGTGAGCTCGAGCCGCACCTTGTCCGGATCGGTCTCCGGTACGCCGCCCGCCTCGATCGCCACCCAGCGGAACAGGTCCTTGATGTGGATCATGCCGCGCGGATCGTCGAGCGTCTCAACGTAGACCGGAATGCGCGACACGCCCGCCGTTTCGAACAGGAGCACGAGGTCACGCAGCGTTTCAGTCTCCTCGATGGCTGTGATGTCGGCGCGTGGCACCATGATGTCCTCGACCCGGCTCGCCCCGAAGCGCAGGATGCGGATGAGCATCGCCCGCTCCTCGGCCGAGAATTGCCCCGCCCCGCCCGTTTGCTCGGTCGCGAGCGCGTGCTCGAGCCGGTCGCGCAGCGTCGACTGGCCGGAGAGCCCGAAGCGTTTCGGGAGCTGTCCGAGCCACGCGAGGAGCCCGCTGCCTGCCGTCGCGCCGACGGTGACTGGCGCAGGCGCCGGCTGGGTGGGAACGAGGTCTTTGGAGTTGCTGCTCATGACTGAATGACCGCCCGCCGGTCAATCTCTCCTTCGTAAGGGTTCGCGATTCCGAGGCGAGCGAGGATGGCGATCTCGAGCGCTTCCATCGCCTCGGCCTCCTCGTCGGTCTCGTGGTCGTAGCCGAGGAGATGCAGAAGACCGTGTACCACGAGATGTTGAAAATGGTGTTCCGGACTGACGCACTGCTCGCGCGCCTCCCGGGCGACCGTCTCTTGCGCGAGAATGATGTCGCCGAGGGGGCGAGGATCGTCCGGCTCGATGCCCGCCGGCCGCCCGGGCGCCGGAAACGACAGCACGTTGGTGGGCTTGTCCTTGCCGCGGTATTGCCTGTTCAACACCTGCACGCCAGCATCGTCCGCGAGCGCGACACACGCCTCGGAGCGACCGTTCGCAAGGCTCAATGATATGAGGTCAGGCGTACCTGCAACTGCAGCTGCCGCGCGGGCCGCAAGCGCTGCGACATCGCCGAAAGCCTGCCAGTCGCCGGCCTCCTCGACCACGTCGACGGATAGCCAGCGCGCCACGCCGGCAGGATCGGTGGAGCTGCTACTGTCGCTTTCGTCAGCCGGCATGTCAGACCTTCTTGGCCTGGCTCGCCTCGTAAGCCTCGACGATGCGGGCCACGAGATCGCGCCTGACGACGTCGGCTGCTGTGAAATGCACTGCCTCGATGCCGTTGACGCCGGCGAGCAGCCGCACCGCTTCCTCGAGCCCCGAGGTCATGCCGAACGGCAGGTCGATCTGCGACGGGTCTCCGGTGACGACCATCTTCGACCCCTCGCCGAGCCGAGTGAGGAACATCTTCATCTGCATCGACGTCGTGTTCTGCGCTTCGTCGAGGATCACGAACGCGTTCGACAGCGTCCGCCCGCGCATGAACGCGAGCGGCGCAATCTCGATCACGCCGGTCTCGAGGTCGCGCTCCACCTTCTCGGGTGGCAGCACGTCGTAGAGCGCATCGTAGAGCGGGCGCAGATAAGGATCGACCTTCTCGCGCATGTCGCCGGGCAGGAACCCGAGCCGCTCACCGGCCTCGACCGCCGGCCGCGAAAGGATGATCCGCTCGACGAGGCCGCGCTCGAGGCACGAGGCAGCGAACGCGACGGCGAGGTAGGTCTTGCCGGTGCCGGCCGGTCCGACGCCGAACACGAGGTCCGACTTGCCGAGGCTGCGGATATAGTCGCTCTGCGCCACCGTGCGCGCCTTGACCACCCGCCGCCGGGTGGCGATCTGCGCCTGCCCGCCCTCGCTGGGCTTGGCTTCCTGGCGCGCGTGGCGGATCAGTCCGTCGAAATCCCCGGCGCCGATGTGCTCGCCACGGGAGGCCCGCGCATAGAGCGTCTCCAGGACCTCGCGGCCGATGTCGCACGCGGTCTCGGGGCCGTTCAGGATGACGACGTTGCCGTGCGCGTGAGCTTCGATGCCGAGCCGGTCCTCCATCAGGGCCAGATGGCTGTCGTACTCGCCGAGCATTTCGGTGAGGCGCCGGTTGTCCTCGAACGGAACCACGACTCGCTTGTTGACGGCCTGGGACTTGGGCGCCCGTCCCGCGCCCGCGACGGAAGAACCGCGGATTCCTGTCAAGCGTCTGTCTCCAAAGGCCAATTTAGCCATGAGAATCGAGTCGTCTCCTCATCGCATCATATGGGGTCCCGGGAACGAATCAACACGGTTCGGGGGCTTTTGGTCGCAAACCGGTGTGTAAGCGGGATGACGAGGCCATGGCGCAGCGAGCCTCGAGGCTTATCGGCAACCGGTTTGGCCGCTCGGCCGGGCAGCCGCGCGGCCCGCTTGCAAGACACCCCACGCGTCGGCGTCACCCGCTCCGCTCGCCACACCGAAGGTGCCGGTTGTCGACATCCTGCCCCGGGCCAATTGCCATTGCGAGACAGGACAGGACGCTCGGGAAGCGAATCCCGTGCGCGAAAGGTATCAACGGGGCAGCGACGCGCTGAGAGTGGCCTTCAATCGTCCCGGCGCTCTGCCGGGACGTTCACGCTGGCTGGTTCGCTTCGAAGCAGCGCGTCGAGGCCGCGGAAAAGCAACTCGAACTGTTGGCTGGCGCACTTGCACATGGGGCAAATCCTGATGTGTGCAGCAAGTGCCGCCGTCTCCGCATCCGTCAAGGTTCGCTCGCGGCTCTCGCTGACGAGCCACGTCGTATCCCGGCACACCAGCGCGTGGTCGTTCATGTCCGTTTCCCCCAATTCGCATCGAGGCAAACGCGAAGCTGCATACGGGCGCGATAGAGCAGAATGCGCAGATTTCCCGGCGTCACCTGCAAGAGCGAGCAAATTTCATCGGGCTCGTTCTCCAGCCACTCGCGCATCAGAAAGGCGCGCGATGTACGCTCTGGGAGACGAGTGAGGCACGCTTCTAGCACATTGAAGAAGGCCGTGCGCTCGGCGACCGTCTCGGGATCGCTCCATGTATCCTTGGGCTCGGCCCAGTAGCCCTGTGCGTCGAACAGGGCGTCGAAGGGCGTGAGATCATACTCATCCTCGCCCGCCGAGCCGCTCGGAGTCAGGGGAAGCACGCGGTTCCGGGCGCGAATGGCGTCCAGTATCTTGTGCTTCAGGATAGAGAGAAGCCAAGTCTTGAGACTCGCGCGCCGCTCGAACCGGGCTTCCCCCGCCAATGCGGCGAGAAGAGTCTCCTGCACCACGTCCTCTGCCAAGGCCTTGTCCTGGAGCTGCAGCAACGCCAAGCGCAGCAGGAACGGCCGGAAGGCCGCCACCGCATCTCCGAAGCTGTGTGTCGCTAACGACTGGTCCATCGCGAAGCAAAAATAATCTTGCACCGCTGCGTAACGCAACGTCACGCCTGCACGACTAAGCCGTCATCGCACCCCGGAACGATCAGAACCCCGTGAACACGTCACGACGGGACTACCTGAGCTGTTGCCACACTTGGTCCGAGGGCGACTTGGGAGGAAGCACGATGAAACTGATAGCAGCACTGCCAGCACGCGCCGCCAGCCTCAGCCTGGCGTTGATGGCAGCCATGGGGACGATCACGACGACACCAGCATATTCCGGGGATGCCAGCCCCGAAGCCCTGGTCAACGGCCTTAATGCGGTATTCGGCCAGCACAACGCGCGCGCCAGCCACGCCAAGGGGCTCTGCGTCAAGGGCACGTTCATGCCGTCGGCCGATGCAAGGTCGCTATCCAAGGCGGCGCAGTTCACCGCCTCCGTGCCTGTGCTCGGCCGCTTCTCGATGGGCGGCGGCAATCCGAAAGTGCCCGATACGGCCCGGCCGGCACCGCGCGGGCTCGCTGTGCGCTTCGATCTCGGGACGGGAAAGAGCTCTGATCTCGTCATGCTTTCGACGCCGATGTTCTTCGCCAAGACGCCAGAACAGATGCTGGGCTTCCTGCAAGCCCGCGTGGCGGGAGCGGACGGCAAGCCGGATCAGGAGAAGATCAAGGCCTTCGCTGCCGCCAACCCGGACACCACGAAACAGAGCGCCTGGCTTGCGAGCCACCCCATTCCGGCGAGCTACGCCGGAACGAGCTACTGGGCCGTCCACGTCTTCACGCTCACGAACGCCGAAGGCGCAGCAACAATCGTCAAGTTCAAAGCCGTGCCGCAAACGGGCGAGGTTGGCATGACGGACGACGAAGCCAAGGCGAAATCGCCGGATTTCTATGGCGAGGATATGAAGCAGCGCCTGGCGGCCGGTCCGGTCTCGTTCGATATCCTGGGAATCGTCGGTGAGAAGGGCGATCCCGCCGACGACCCGACGGCGGTCTGGCCGGAAGAGTCACGACGATCGGTGAAGCTGGGCACCATCGCGATGACTGCAATCGAGGCCGATGCCGCTTGCGATGCCATCATCTTCGATCCCGCCAATCTGGCGGCCGGCATCTCGGGACCGGCGAACGACGCCATCTTCGCCGTGCGCTCGGCTGCCTATGCCATCTCTCAATCGCGGCGCACCAAGTAGTCGATCTGGAGCCGGGGTTGCGGTCCGCGTCGAAGGCCGCACCCCGACTCGGGTGATTGGCTCACAAGTCCAATCGTGCCCGTCCGATCACGGGCGAAGTTTAAGAACGGTAGCGGCGCGCGACGACATTGCGAGTCTGCTTTGGAGGAGGCTGGCAATGGACGGCGATGACCGAGATGGGTCTCAGAACGGGCTTTGTGCGCCGGCACCAAAGCGCTGATCAACCTCCAAGGCCGTCATCTTCTTGAGCCCGCCACCCGTCGTCGTTCCCGCTTTCGTGCCGAGGGTCCGCTTCTGAGTGGCTCCAGCCGACGACAAGCCAGAATTCTTCACCGCATCCGGTTCACGACCTGCAGCACCATCCAGGCGCCCGCCATCGTCAGCACCATGACGGCGGCGGGCCCGATGTAACGCAGGGGGTGGTGCGAGGTGGCGAGCGGCTCGCCGAGAGCAAGTGTCGTGAGGATCGCCTCCATGACGAAGCCGCCGAGGCCCGCGCCCAGAAAGCCGCCGACGACGGCCGCGAGGATGCTCACGATCCAGCCGACCACACCGCGCCTCTTGGTCCAAGCCTCTAGAATCCCCGCGGCCAACATGGCGACAAGAAAGACCAGCATGAGCGTCAGCGGGCCGCCCACGCTCGACGTGGGGAGCACGTCGGTGATCTCGAGCAGCACAACAGCTATGACGGCGATCAGCGTCAGTGTCCTCATGGCGTGCGTCCCTCCTCTGTCGGCGCCGGCTCCGTGACCGCTGTCGCGCTCCGCTTGGCCACACCGGCCCATGCCCTCCGCAGCAGCGACAAACGCGCTCCCCGACCTCAATCATGCAACGATGGCCCGGAGGCTCGAAACTCAGCAATCGAATAGCGCGACCGATCCGATCGTGAATGTTTCAGTGTGGCAGTCGGGATACTGAAAGAGGTCAGATCCGGGAGCGGATGGGTGGGGATGGTGCGCGCACGGGCGTCGCGACGCCATGAGGCGCGGCCTCCCGGCGTCAGCGGGCGCTTTGGGGTTGCTGGGAAGAAGACTGCCTCTGATGCTGGGCCGTCCTGGCTAGAGATTGCCGCACGCGAAGCGGTCGTCGAACGTCGCGCTCGGCAGCTTGCCGTCTGGGCACACGCAATTGCCGGTCGTGCCGGCGGTTCCAGGCCCCGTGACAATGCCGTCGTTGACGGTGCAGGTGGGTGTCTCTGGTTCGGGCGGCTTCGTCGGCGTGGACTGCTGGGGCGCCTGAGGTTGGGCCACCAAGAGGTTCGGGAACGTCGGCGTATAGTTGTCGGGATCCTCGGTGCGGTGACGCAGGATCAGGCTCTTCGACGGATCGGCACCGAAGTAGGCCTTGATGCCGCCCGTGATGCGGTCGTGGTCGTCGTCGCCGAAGCGGCCCTCGACGAACAGCGAGATCGGCACGCCGGTCTGGCGCAGCAGGTACTCGGCCCCGGCGGCACCGAGCGTCGTTTCGCTGATATAGCGGACACCACCGTAGAGCTTGAGGTCGTCGAGCGGATAGTAGGCGAGATCGACATCGGTGAAGAAGTGGTCGTCGTCCTGGGTGAGCACCTCGAGCCCGCCGACGAAGCTCGGCACGTCGACACTCTCGAAGCCGGCGATGCCCTCGACCGAGAACCGGCCGAGGTAGAGCTCGCCCTCGGCAGCAACGCGCCATATGCCGATGTCGTTCCATTCGTGGTAGCTGGCGTAGACGCCGAGGAGATACTGGTCCGGATCGCGCATGAAGAGGTGCGCGCCGCCCCCCCACAGCGCCTCGTCGTCGATCTCTCCAGCCGCGCCGTCGAGCTGGAACCCGAGCGAGGTGCCGACCGGAAGCGTGACGCTGCCGAGCGCGAGGAACGAGCCGTCGCCGTCGTATTCGCCGCCTTGGATGCTGAATTTTCCGTTGGGACCGGCGACGGCCGGTCCCTCGGCATCGGCTGCCGAGGTTCCAGCAAGCGCAACAGCGAGCGCAGCCAAGGCGTAACGCAGCACTACTCCAACGCGCATGGCGGAAACGTCCCCCAAAACCGCACGCATTGGTTGTCGCGCCCGCGTCCTCGGCCGTCAACGCGGAGTCGGGATTTAAGCGCGTGATTCGCCGGGGGATTTGCCGGAATGCCACCTTTCTGCGGATGATCGGCGCACGCACTTCGGTGGCGGGCGCAGGATCACGCCGCCCGGATCACGCCCGACAGGCTGTTCGGTCCCGCGGCCGAGATCTCGACCGGCAGAATGTGGCCAAGCACGGCGGGCTCGGCGGTCGCATGCACGAGCTGCAGGTAGGGTGAACGTCCGACGAGCTGGCCGGCGTGCCGGCCGCTCTTCTCGAACAGCACCGGCAACGTCTTGCCAATGCAGCCCGCGTTGAAGCGGGCCTGGCTCTGGTCCAGAAGCTCCTGCAGGCGCGCGAGCCGCTCGCTCTTCACGGTCTCTGGCAGCTGCTCGTCCATTTTCGCGGCAGGTGTGCCGGGGCGCGGGCTGTACTTGAACGAGAACGCTTGCGCAAAGCCCATCTCGGCGACGAGCGCCAAGGTCGCCTCGAAGTCGGCATCGGTCTCGGACGGAAAGCCGACGATGATGTCGGTCGAGAGTGCCATGTCTGGCCGTGCGTCGCGGATCTTGCCTACCAGCCGGCGATAGTCGTCGGCGGTATGCTTGCGGTTCATGGCGGCGAGGATGCGGTCCGAGCCCGACTGCACCGGGAGGTGCAGGAACGGCATCAGTTTCGCCTCGTCGCGATGTGCGCGGATAAGGTCATCCGACATGTCGCGAGGATGGCTCGTCGTGTAACGGATGCGCTCGAGGTCCTCGACTTCGGAAAGCTTGCGGATGAGGGTTGCGAGCGTCGCCGGACGCCCGTCGTCGCCGTCGCCATGGTAGGCGTTGACGTTTTGGCCGAGCAGCGTCACCTCGCGCACTCCCGCGGCGACGAGCTTGCGGGCTTCCGCCACGAGCTCGGCAACCGGGCGCGAGTATTCCACTCCGCGCGTGTAGGGGACGACGCAGAAGGTGCAGAACTTGTCGCATCCCTCCTGCACGGTCAGGAACGCGGTTGCCGCCCGCGCCACGCGCGCCTCCGGAAGGCGCGAGAACTTGTCCTCTTCGGGAAACGCAGTCTCTACGATGCGCCGCGACTCCGAGCGCGCCCGATAGAGCAGCTCAGGGAGCCGGTGATAGCTCTGCGGGCCGATGACGAGGTCGACGGCCGGCGCCCTGGCGATGATCTCCTGGCCTTCGGCCTGTGCCACGCAGCCGGCAACCGTTACCACGGTATCCTTGCCGGCGAGACGGCGTTCGTCCTTCACCTGCCGGATACGTCCGAGATCGGAGTAGACCTTCTCGGCCGCCTTCTCGCGGATGTGGCAGGTGTTGAGGATGACGAGGTCGGCGTCCTCGAGCACCCCAGTCTCTGCGTAGCCGAGCGGGGATACCGCCTCCGCCATGCGCTCGCTGTCGTAGACGTTCATCTGGCAGCCGAACGTCTTGATGAATACTTTCTTGCCTGGCACAGGGAGAGTCTCGTCGGCCGCGATGTCTGGAGTGTCGATCGTAGCCACGGCGCATTTCCCATCATGTTAATGATGCAGCGCAAGAGCCCGCCAACTGAATGCACTGCGGGATCAGGTTGATGTTGCATTGCGCCAAACGATCGAATTGTCCAGAGGATATTGGCTCAATGCCCGGCAACTCACATATCGGGTGAGGCGGGTGATGCCCGCCCGGGTAGGTTTTCAGCGGAAGGCGCTGCCAGATGCCCCCGGTCGCCCTCCTCCCGGCCGCTGTCTCTGCGTCACAGGGCGGGCCGTCTCGAGCGCCACGTCCGTAGGCCGCGCCCTCAGGATGCGTACGACCTCTCGCCGCACCTCCTGCTCGCTCGCTTCCGCGAGGTGCTTGCGGTCGCGGAACGAGGCGAGCGGAGCCGGCGGCCCGATACGGATCCTGACGTCGAGCGGCCCCCGTTTGAGGAGCGCCCACGCGTGCTCCGTCATCTCCATGTCCCCGTACCAGCCGACATTCGGCCGGTCGGCACGGCCGAGCGGCAGCCCGTGCAGCCGCGTGTAGACGATGGACAGCGTCTGTACGTGGACGCCGTCGAGCGCCACCTGCTTGCCCGGTGGCAGCACCGCCCCGAACAGCGAGGTCATGAACGGCAGCACCCGGTTGCCGTCGCTCGACGTGCCTTCGGCGAACAGCACGACGGTGTCGCCCTGGGCAAGGCGGGCGGCGATTTCGCCAGCGGTGGCGCCGACCGCCGTGCGCCGCTCCCGGTCGACGAACACCGTCCGTTGCAGCCGCGCGAGCGAGGACACGAACGGCCACCCGCCGACCTCCTTCTTCGCCACGAACGACACTGGCGCCACTGCCGACAGGACTGGAATGTCGAGCCAGGACGTGTGGTTGGCGACGAGAAGCACCGGTCGGTCGCGCGCCACCTCACCCTCGATCTCGAGCCGGATGCCCATCAGGCGGCAAACTTGCCGGTGGTACCAGTGCGGGAAGCGCCGCGCTCCGGCCGGCCACAGCCGCACGAGCGCGGCCTGCACCGGCATGAGCGGCAGCGTGAGTCCGAGGAACGCCGAGAGGACCGCACCGGCGCGCAGCGAGCTCATGGATCCATCCCGCGAGCGTGGAGCGGCATCACTTGCCCGGCTTCCGGCCGCCGATGGCGACGCCGTAAAGCTCGAGCCGGTGTCCGACGAGCTTGTAGCCATGCCGCCGCGCGATCGCCTCCTGCAGCGCCTCGATCTCCTCGCTCTTGAACTCGATCACGCGGCCGGTCGCCATGTCGATGAGGTGGTCGTGATGGCCGCCGCGTTCCGCCGTCTCGTAGCGCCCGCGCCCGCGCCCGAAATCGTGCCGCTCGAGAATTCCTTTGGAGGAGAGGAGCTTGAGCGTCCGGTAGACGGTCGAGATGGAGATCCGTGCATCGATGGCGTGCGCCCGTCGATGTACTTCCTCGACATCGGGATGGTCGCTCGCCTCCGAAAGAACCCGCGCAATGACCCGTCTCTGGCCTGTCATGCGCAAGCCGTGCTCGGCGCAAAGCGACTCGAGTGATGGGATGCCGGGTGTGCCTGCTGGGCGGGATGCCGTCATCGCGACGCCGTTGAGCGAATATTGCGTGATTCCAGCCTTATAGGAGGCCACGTCGCCGCCGTCCACCGGCTTCCGGCACGTCCCCTGCCAACATGCGGCTCGATAGGCAGACCTCCGCTCGCTCAGAGATCGAGAGCGAGCATCAGCGCATCGGCCGAGGTGCCGTCGGGCCGCTTGTAGTAGGCCTTGCGCCGGCCCTGCTCTTTGAAGCCCGCCGCACCGTAGAGCGCGATCGCCGCATCGTTGTCGGTGGCCACTTCGAGGAACAGACGCCGTGCCTCGGCCCGCTTGACCGCCCTGGCAAGTCCGTCGACGAGTCGCCGCCCGAGCCCGAGCTTTTGCCAGTCTGGTGTTACGCCGATGGTCAGCACCTCAGCCTCGTCGGCCGCAAGCTGCCCGAGAACGAAGCCAATAGCCGCCTTCGACTGGCCGTCGAACGCCACGAAGGCCGTCGAAGCAGGATGGTCGAGCAGGTTGCGCATGGCGGCCTCGTCCCAAGCGGGGTCGAAAAGGCCGCTGTGCAGATCGGCGATCTCCCTGGCGCGGTCCACGCCGGCCCACAGGAGGCTGACGTACTTGAGATCCCGGCTCGGTGCAGCAGTCTCCGTCATGGTGCCCTCGCGAGTGACTTGCCGTCCTGAGGCTTGGCGTCGGGAGGCCGGAGATAGAGTGGTCGCGGCGGAGTGGCGGACGGGATCGCCTGCGCTGCCGCCTCGAGTGCAAAGCGCATGTCGGGTTGCAGGTCGGGGAGCGTTGCGGCGGCCCGGCGGCCGATGCCGGCCGCTGCGTCAGCCGCGAGTCCGGCTCCGGCTCCCGCGAATACGACCGGCTCGGTGCCGCCGAGCTGCGCAACGCCGGCGATAGGCAGCAGCACCGGAGTGTGGCACGCCAGCGCGCGGTTGGGCTCGAACAGCTGGGCGTAAAGCTGCCCGCGCCGTGCGTCGGTGGTGACCACGAGGAGGCCGGTCTTCCGCGCCTCGGCGAGGTCCGGCGACAGGGCCATCACCTCGAACGACGACAGCGTCACGACGGGCACGCCCAGCGAGAGCGCCAGAGCCCGTGCGGCCGCGATCCCGATGCGCATTCCGGTGAAGCTGCCGGGTCCGGTCGTAACGGCGATGCGGTCGATATCTTGGAACGCGAGGCCCGCCTCGCTCATGACCTCGTCGATCATCGGCACCAGCCGCTCGGCTTGGCCTGTCGCCATGCGCTCCGAGCGAGCGTGAATGCGGGCACAACCTGTGCCGAGGCCGGCTCCGGTCGCCACCGAGCAGCTTTCGAGACAGGTGTCGATTGCCAAAATGCTCATGGAGGCAATATACGCCGTTCATGCCTTTTGCCTAGGCGCGTCCTCCGCGGACGGGCTCGAACGAGTATATTTTTCCATTGCACAGGCGCGTGACAGCCACGCTGTCCGGTCGATCCCGACGGCGCCCGGTTGATTTTGAATGCAACGTGTGCCGACCGCCGTGGTGACGCCAATCGCGCTGCAGTGCCGCTCAGACGGCCTGCACTTCCTCGACCTCGGGGCAGAAGTGCTTGAGCAGGTTCTCGATGCCGTGCCGGAGTGTCGCCGTCGAGCTCGGGCAACCGGAGCAGGCGCCGCGCATGTGCAGGTAGACAATCCCGTCGCGGAACCCCGAGAACGTGATGTCGCCGCCGTCCTGGGCCACGGCCGGCCGGACGCGAGTCTCGAGCAGCTCCTTGATGGTCGCGACGACGTCCTCGTCCTTGGGGTCGTAGGATTCCCCCGCCTCGTCGTTTGCCTCGCCCGCCGCCATCGCGTCGGCGCCGGACATGAAATGCTCCATGATCGCGCCGAGGATCATCGGCTTGAGATGCGGCCACTCGGCCTCGCCCTTGGTCACGGATATGAAGTCGGAGCCCAGGAACACGCCCTTGACGCCTCCGATCCCGAACAGCCGGCGAGCGAGAGGGGACGCGGAGGCTTCTCCTTCGGAGCGGAAGTCGGCCGTTCCCTCGGCGAGTACGGGCTTGCCGGGAATGAACTTCAGCGTCGCCGGGTTCGGCGTTGCCTCGGTCTGGATGAACATGGGCCTTCTCCTGCGCAGCGATCCGCAGCCACGAGCGGCTGCGCCTGATGCGCACCTTCGCTCCGGGCTGTTACTTTAGAATTTTTCTACTAGATAGGCGGCTCGGAGCTGAATGTCGAGCCCGGGATTTGGGGTTTCCTCGCAAATGACCGCGAGCATCCTGAGGCACATAGATTTGTCTGATCGATCAGTGCAGGAACTGACGGGCCGTTTTGGTTGAACAGCCGTTCAATCGTCGCTAGCGTTCGAGCGAGTGCCGATCCCTTGGAGCCGGTCATGGCCATGCGCGCCCTGCAATCCAGAACGCTCGCGCGCCCTTGCGCCGAGGTCGTGAAGCTGCTCGCCGACGCGACCCGGTTGCGCATCCTCGAGCTGCTGCTCGAGCGTCCGCTCAATGTGCAGACACTGAACAAGACGCTCGGAGTCGAGCCGACCCTGCTCTCGCATCACTTGAGGGCCCTGCGCGAGGCGGCCATGATCGAAGGCGAGCGTCACGGACGCTTCGTCGTCTACCGCGTGACGTCGACTGTCCGCAGCCGGGCCCGTGCCGGCGAGCTCGATTTCGGATGCTGCCGTTTGACCTTCGATCGCAAGGGGCCCCTCCGTCCACCCGGACAGCGGGCGCGATGAAACCAACTGCGGCGCCCTTCGTACGGCTATTGGACAATCGCGACGAGACGGATGATGCAAGGACGAGCGGAGGCAGTGCATGCAGCATGAGGTCATAAAGGATTACTACGGCAAGGTCTTGAAGACCAATGCCGACTTGAAGACCACGGCCTGCTGCAGTCCCGATGCGCTGCCGCCGCACGTCCGCCCGCTTCTCTCCAACATTCACCCCGAGGTCGACGCCAAGTACTACGGTTGCGGCCTCATCGCGCCGTCGTGCCTAGAGGGCCGGCGCGTGCTCGACCTTGGATCGGGTTCCGGGCGCGATGCCTACATCCTCGCTCAGCTCGTCGGACCCCGTGGAGAGGTCGTCGGCGTCGACATGACCGAGGAGCAGCTCGCGACCGCGAACGCCCATCTCGACTGGCACCGCGAGCGCTTCGGCTACCAGCGCTCGAACGTGCGTTTCGTTCGCGGCTATATCGAGAGGCTCGGTGATCTCGGGCTCGAGCCTGCTAGCTTCGACGTCGTGGTCTCGAACTGCGTCGTCAATTTATCCGTCGACAAGCCCGCCGTCTTCAGAGGCGCATGCGAGCTCCTGAAGCCCGGTGGCGAGATGTACTTCTCCGATGTCTACTGCGACCGGCGCCTTCCGGCAGGCGTGCGGCAAGATCCCGTTCTGCTCGGTGAATGCCTTGGCGGCGCCATGTACTGGAACGACTTCCTGTCGGTCGCCAAGGCCGCGGGATTTCTTGATCCGCGCCTCGTGACGAGCCGTCCGCTCGACGTCACCGATTTGGCGGTGAAGGCGAAGCTCGGCGCCGCGGGCTTCTATTCGGCGACCTATCGCCTATTCAAGCTCGACGGCCTCGAACCCCTGTGCGAGGACTACGGGCAGGCTGTCGTCTACAAGGGAACCGTCATCGAGGAGCCAGACGCTTTCGTGCTCGACGGGCATCATAGGATCGAGAAGGGTAAGGTGTTCCCCGTCTGCGGCAATACCTGGCGCATGCTTGCCGACACGCGCTTTCGCGGGCATTTCGACTTTATCGGAGACTTCTCGACGCACTACGGTATCTTCCCCGGCTGTGGCACATCGATTCCGTTCATGACTGCAGCTCAGGGCGCCTCGCCGGGCGGCTGCTGCTGACCCACCGCCGCCAACCGGAGCGTCCACGGCATGCAAGTGACACCCAACCGGCGTCTTGCCGCCGAGGCGCTCGGCACTGGTCTGCTCGTCGCCGCCGTTGTCGGGTCCGGCATTATGGCGGCGAGGCTAGCCGGGGGCAACGGTGCCGTTGCCCTCCTCTGCAACGCCATCCCGACCGGCGCCATGCTCTACGTGCTGATCTCGATCCTGGGACCCGTCTCGGGTGCCCATTTCAACCCCGTTGTGACGCTTGTGTTCTGGAGGCGAGGCGAGATCGCGAGTGCGTTGGCAGGCGCTTACGTGTTGGCGCAAGTCGCGGGCGGCGCGCTCGGCACGCTCGTCGCGCACGCGATGTTTGGCCTGCCGATCGTCGAGCTGTCGCAGACGGCCAGGACCGGCCTTGCTCAGTGGATCGCCGAGGGCGTCGCCACTTTCGGGCTCTTGCTCACCATACTCGGTCTCGTTCGAGCGAACCCCTCCGCGATCCCGTCCGCGGTCGGCCTCTACATTACGGCGGCCTATTGGTTTACAGCCTCGACCTCGTTCGCCAATCCGGCGGTCACGATGGCCCGCGCGCTGACCGACACGTTTGCCGGAATCGCTCCGGCCGACGTGCCGGCCTTCATCGTCGCACAGGTTGCGGGCGCACTTCTGGGCGGGGTGCTGTCCGCGTGGCTGTTTGGCGGGTCCGGGACGCATTTGCCTGCCGACGACGCATGAAACCGCCAGCGCGTCGTTGCCGGGCGGCTTGACGCACCAGCCCAAGATGGCAAGCGATGATGCGCTTCGGGACCCAACACGGATCGACCAATGACCGATGACAAGACGACCTCTACACTCGCCGTGACGGCAGCCGAGGCTCCCGAGCGCGCGAAGAGGTCGAACTATCCAGAGCCGTTTGCGAGCCGCATGGCTGGTCGCACCAAGCGCCCGTTGGGAGATCTGTTCGGGCTGCGCAACTTCGGGGTCAACCTTACGCGACTCGCGCCGGGAGCCCAGTCGGCGCTGATGCACGTGCATAGCCGGCAGGACGAGTTTGTCTACGTTCTGGAAGGCCGCCCAACCCTCGTGACCGACCAAGGCGAGGTCGCGCTCGAGCCCGGAATGTGCGCCGGCTTTCCGGCGGACGGCATCGCCCACCACCTCGTCAACAGGACCACGAGCGATGTCGTCTATCTAGAGATCGGCGATCGCACGAAGGGTGACATGGCCACATATCCGAGCGACGACCTCGCCGCCGAGCTCGCGCCCGACGGCCAATGGTCGTTCCGCCACAAGGACGGCAGGCCCTATTGAGGGCGAGGGAGCCGGTTGCTCCGCGCTAGATCCCCTCGCTCTCGCGAGGTGGGGCAGGCTTGCGGTGCCTCTGGACCGTCGATCGCTATCTTCGGCCGATGCCTGTGTAGGTCAGGCCCGCTGCCCGCGCCGCGTCCGGGTGGAAAATGTTCCTGAGGTCGACGACCACGTCACCCTTCATGGCCGCTTTCGCCGCCTCGAGGTCGAGAGCGCGGAACTCGTTCCATTCCGTCATGACGACGAGTGCATCCGCGCCGTCGAGCGCCTCGATCGCACTCGCGCACCACTGGACGCCGGGGAGGAGCGGCGCGCCGTGCTTCTCCCCCTGCGGGTCGAAGGCCGTGACGGTTGCACCGCGCTCCTGCAGCATCGGCACGATGACGAGGCTCGGCGCGTCGCGCATGTCGTCCGTGTTGGGCTTGAAGGTGACGCCGAGAACGGCGATCCGCTTTCCTCTCACCGAGCCCCCCAGGGCACGCTCGATCCGGTGCGCACAGGCAATCTTGCGCTCGTGATTGACGCGCTCGACTTGCTCGATGATCGATACCGGAGAACGCGCCTCCCGCGCCGTGCGGATGATGGCGGACACGTCCTTGGGGAAGCACGAGCCGCCGTAGCCGGGGCCCGGATGCAGGAACTTGTCGCCGATGCGCCGGTCCTTGCCGATGGCGGACGCGACCTCCTGCACGTCGGCCCCGACGTCCTCGCACAGGTCTGCGATCTCGTTGATGAAGCTGATCTTCATGGCAAGGAACGCGTTCGCCGCGTACTTCGCGAGCTCTGCGGATTCGCGCGACACGAACATCACCGGCGAGCCCCTGAGCGAAAGCGGCTTGTAGAGCTTCTCCATGACCTTGCGGCCATCGGCGCTGTCGGTTCCGACCAGCACGCGGTCGGGATGCGTGAAGTCCTGGATCGCCGAGCCCTCGCGCAGGAACTCGGGGTTAGAGCAGACGGCGAACTTGGCGTCCGGGCGCAGCGCCCTGAGCCGCGCCTCGATTTGCCGGCTGGTGCCGACCGGCACCGTCGATTTGGTCGTGATGACGGTGAAGCCCTCGAGATAAGGCGCCAGCTCGTCCACGGCGGCGAACACGTAGGAGAGGTCGGCGTAGCCGTCGCCGCGTCGCATTGGCGTGCCGACGGCGAGGAAGACTACATCGGCGTCGCGAACCGCAGGCCCGAGGTCGCCGGAGAACGAGAGGCGCCCGGCCTTCATGTTCCGAACCATGAGGTCGTCGAGCCCGGGCTCGTAGATCGGCGACACGCCCTTGCGCATATCGCCGAGCCGTCCCTCGTCCTTGTCGACGCACGTGACGTTCCAGCCGAACTCGGAGAAGCAGGCCGCCGACACGAGGCCCACGTAGCCGGCACCGATCATGCAGATCTTCAAGGACTGTCTCCTGTGGAACGGCAGCCGTGGCTGCCCGATATGAACGGGCGAGAGCTACAAGGCTCGGGCCGCGGATGCAATTGCCCTGCTGGCGCAGGCGCCCGGGCCGTTAGGGAGCGGTGCGACGATCATTGGCTGTGCCGTGGCACGAGTCGATTACACCTTGAATTCGTCAATCTTTTTAAAGGCTTCGCGTAGTGCGTCGGACCACTGGGCGGACAAGTTGCGAAAATACTCGTCCTCCTGCTCGATGCGCTTGACCCGCTTCACGTCCAGGCTGTCGCGTTCGTAGACGAGGAGGTCGATCGGCAGCCCCACCGAAAGATTGGAGCGGATCGTCGAATCATAGGACAGCAGGATGAGCTTGGCCGCCTCGCCGAGCCGCATCTCGGGGCGCGCCACGCGGTCGAGGATCGGCTTGCCGTACTTGTGCTCGCCGATTTGCAGAAACGGGGTGTCGTCGGTCGCCTCGATGAAGTTGCCCTCGGCGTAGATCTGGAAAAGGCGCGGCGGCTCGGATCCGATTTGCCCGCCAAGGATGAACGAGGCGGCGAAGCCGGCCTTCGAGGCCTCGAGCGAGGGACCGTCCTGACGCCGCACCTCGCGGACGGCTTCTCCGACCAGACGGGCGGCCCGATACATCGATCCCACGTTTACGAGCGTCGAGTCCGGCTCGGCCGCGGCAATCTGCTCGTTCAGAATGCTGATGACGGACTGGGTGACGGCGAGGTTGCCGGCCGAGAGCAGCACGATGACCCGGTTGCCTGGCTCGCGCCAGAAGTGCAGCTTGCGGTACTTGGAGATGTTGTCGACGCCGGCATTGGTCCGGGTGTCGGCCGCGAACACGATGCCGCGGTTGAGCTTCAACCCGACGCCGTAGGTCATCGTCCCTCACCTCTGATCGAGGCCCTGCGCGGGGCACATGGGGGCCTATTGTTGTTGCTGGGCCATGTGCTGCTGGACTTCGACAAGAACGTCAAGGGCCTCGCGCGAGCCGCCGCGCTGGGTGCCGCGGATCGGCGCCGCCATGGCCGCATCGAGCCCGCAGGCGAGCCGCACGTAGCGGTCTGTTGGGCTCATGCCGTTGGCGGGGTCGAACCCGACCCAGCCGAGCCCCTCGATCCAGGCCTCGGCCCAGGCGTGATGGGCCTCGGACGGTGCCTCGGTTCCGGACAGGAAATAGCCGTTCACGTAGCGTGCCGGTATGCCGAGCACACGCGCCGCCGAGATGAAGACCTGCGCGTGGTCCTGGCACACGCCCCGCCGGTCGGCGAGCGCCTCGGCCGCGGAGGTGTGAGCGTGTGTGGCCCCGAGCTCGTAGTCGATCGCGTCGCGTACCTTGTCCATCAGGGTATGCAGCGTCTCGAGCCGGTCCCGGCGTTCCGACTGCCGCGCAAGCAATCTGATCGCGTCGTCGGCCGCCGTGCGCGACGTCTCGCGCAAGAACGTACGCACCGGTGCCGGGTCGTAAAGGCCGCGCACGATGCCGACGCGATCCTCGGTCTCGACCAGACCACGTGCCTCGATGGTGATCATGTCCTTGGGGCCGGCCACCGCCGCTAGCCGCACGGCATTGCCGAACGCGTCGTAAAAGACCTTGCTCGACTCGATGCCCGGAGCGGTCACCTCCCACTCGATCACCGTCTGGCCGTCGAAGGAGGGCGGCAGAAGTCGCAGGCTCTGCACGAGATAGCGGGCGGGCTCGCCGTAGTGATACTGCGTCGTGTGGCTGATCTCGATCAACATGCCTCACCTCAGCCGTTGAAGTGGTAGTCGGCAGCAATCGCGGCACCGAGCCGGCTGTTGCGTTGGATGAACGCCTGCAGGAACTCGTGCAGGCCCGACTGGAAGATCTCGTTGATGCGCCCAGACTCGAGCACGGAGAGCATCTCGTCCGCGATTGACCGGCAGGGCGGCGGTGTGCCGCTGTAGAGCGTGCTGAGTCCGTCGAGTGCCTGGTCGATCTCGATGGCCGACGCGATCAGTGAGCGCGGCATCGACTTGTTGAGGATCAGGTACTCGGCGATGCGCCAGGGCTTGAAGCTTTCCTTGTAGACCCAGCGGTAGCTCCGGTGTGCCGAGACCGAGCGCAGGATCGTGCCCCATTGCACGTTGTCGACGCCGCCGCCAACCATCTCTGGCCGCGGCAGGAGCACGTAGTACTTCACGTCGAGTATGCGCGCGGTGTTGTCGGCTCTCTCGAGGAAGGTGCCGAGCTGGCTGAAGTAGAAGGTGTCGTTCCGGAGAATGGTATTCAAGAGCGCGCCGCGGTAGGCGGCCGAACGCTCCTTGACCCAGTCGAGCCGCGACAGCAGAGCAGCCGACCCAATCGTTTTCGGCTCGATGGTTTGGAATTCAAGGTAGGAGCCGTTGAGGCTTTCCCACATTTCGGTCGTGAGCGCAGTACGCTGGGCACGCCCGTTGCGCCGTGCGGTCGCGAGGCACGATGCGATGCTCGACGGGTTGTCGGTGTCGAACATGAGGAAGTTGATCACGTCGCGCGTGTTGACCGTCTCGTACTTCTCCATGTAGCCGGCCGCGCACGCCGAGCTTTCGAGTGTCGAGCGCCAGTCGTTGTGGTCGCCGGGTGTGTTGGCTGGCACGAGGCCAAGGCGGTAGCCGGCCTCGATGAGGCGCGCCATGTTCTCGGCGCGCTCGATGTAGCGCGACAGCCAGAAGAGATCGTTTGCGGTTCGCCCGAGCATGTGTCCCCGCCGCCTTGCTTGGCGGTCCTTCCTTTTGAGTTCAGTCCTGAAGAACCCATGTATCCTTTGTGCCGCCGCCCTGGCTCGAGTTGACGACGAGCGAGCCCTTCTTGAGCGCCACCCGCGTCAGACCGCCCGGAACCAGCCGGATGCGGTCACCCGACAGCACGAACGGGCGCAGGTCGACATGGCGCGGCGCAATGCCCTGCTCGACGAACGACGGGCAGGTCGAGAGCGCGAGCGTCGGCTGCGCGATGTAGTTCGCGGGGTTCTGCACCAGCTTCTTGCGGAAGATCTCGATCTGTTCCTTCGTCGAGGCAGGCCCCACCAGCATCCCGTAACCGCCCGAGCCGTGAACCTCCTTGACCACGAGCTCGGGGAGGTGCTCGAGCACGTACTTGAGGTCGTCCTGCTTGCGGCAGTTCCGCGTCGGCACGTTCCCGATGAGAGGCGACTCGCCGAGGTAGAAGTCGATGATCTCGGGAATGTAGCTGTAGATCGCCTTGTCGTCGGCGATGCCGCCGCCCGGCGCGTTGACGATCGTGACGCGCCCGGATCGGTAGACGTCGAACAGACCCGGCACGCCGAGAACGGAATCGGAATTGAACGTCAGGGGATCCAGGAAGTCGTCGTCGATGCGCCGGTAGAGCACGTCGATCCTCTGCAGGCCCTGCGTCGTCTTCATGTTGAGAACGCCGTCGAGCACTACGAGATCCTGGCCCTCGACCAGCTCGATGCCCATCTGGTCGGCCAGGAACGAGTGCTCGAAATAGGCGCTGTTGTAGAGCCCGGGGGTGAGGAGCGCGATCACCGGCTCGCGGTCGAGGTTCCGCGGCGCGACGCTGATGAGAGTCTTGAGGAGATTGTCCGGATAGGTCTCGACGGGCGCCACTCTGTTCAGCGCGAACAGGTCCGGGAACATGTGCATCATCGTCTCGCGGTTCTCCAGCATGTAGGAGACCCCCGACGGCGTGCGCGTGTTGTCCTCGAGCACGTAGAACTCTCCCTCGCCGGTCCTGACGAGGTCGATGCCGATAATGTGCGAGTAGACGCCGAGCACCGGATCGACGCCGATCATCTCCGGCACGAAGGCCGAGTTCTGTATGACGAGATCCTCCGGGATGCGCTTGGCGCGCAGGATCTCCTGCCGGTGATAGACGTCGTGCATGAACGCGTTGAGCGCCCGCACCCGCTGCTCGATGCCGGCCGAGAGGCGGCGCCATTCGGCGGCGGAGATGATGCGCGGAACGATGTCGAACGGAATGAGCCGCTCGGTCGTCTCGCTGTCGCCGTAAACGGCAAAGGTGATGCCGTGGCGGCGGAACAGCGTCTCGGCCTCGATCCGCTTCTCCTCGAGCGCCCCGAGGTGCTGGGTTCCGAGCCATTCGGCGACCTGTGAGTAGGGCGCCCGGATCCCCTCACCGAAGCCGTTCATCTCGTCGAATGCGCTGCCCACGTCGGTTCCCCCAAGCGCGATCGGGCGCGTAAAAGCGCGCCCTGCATCCTGAACTCCTTACAAGCCCTGGGCCAAACCATTAAATCATTGATTTCAAACAACTAGTCTGGGTGACCTGATGACACGGTGCGCAATCCGCTGAGCGAGTGCCTAATATTTAGGCGCCACCGGGTCCTCTCCCCATCGGCGCCGGAACCGGCTACACGGCACTGCGCTCGGCGGTTCGCCGTTGCGACGAGGGAGGGATCGGGGCCCATGATGCCCAGGCGAACGACCGTTCTGCAGATCATCCCCGAGCTCGATACGGGCGGCGCCGAGCTGTCGACGGTGGAGATCGCCGGCGCGGTCGTGGCAGCAGGCGGGCGCGCCCTCGTGCTCTCCGAGGGCGGGCGACTCGCGCAGAGGCTTGCCGAAGCCGGCGGTGAGCTCATACGCTTTGAGGCCGCCAGCAAGAACCCTTTGACCATCCTTCTCAACGCACGTCGCATCGTGCGCCTCGCGCGCCGTGAGGGAGTGGACATCATCCATGCCAGGTCCCGGGCGCCGGCCTGGAGCGCGTTCATCGCCGCCCGCATGACCGGCATCCCGTTCGTCACCACCTATCACGGCGCCTACGGCGAGAAAGGGGCGGTGAAGCGCCTCTACAACAGCGTCATGGCCCGCGGCCGCATCGTCATCGCCAACTCTGGCTACACCGCCCGCCTGATCCAGTCGCGCTACGGCACGCCAGCGAGCCGCATTCGCGTCATCTACCGCGGCGTCGACGGGGCGAAGTTCGATCCGGGAGCAGTTGCCCCCGAGCGCGTCGCCGCGCTCCGGGCCGCCTGGAGCATCGAGCCCGAAGCGCGAATCGTGCTCAACGCAGCGCGTCTCACCGGGTGGAAGGGGCAAAGGGTCATTATTGCGGCGACGCGGCAATTGAAGGAGCGGGGTCAGCTCGGCAAGGCCGTGGTCGTGCTCGCGGGCGACGCGCAGGGGCGCGACAGTTATCGGGACCAGCTGAAACGCGAGATCGCCGCTGCCGGCCTCGACGGTCGCGTGCTCCTGGTCGGTCACGTCGACGACATTCCCGCGGCGATGAAGGCCGCCCATCTTGCCATCGTCGCCTCCACCGAGCCCGAAGCCTTCGGTCGTGCGGCAACCGAAGCACAAGTGATGCAGTGCCCCGTGATCGCCACCGACATCGGTGCGCCGCCGGAGACCGTGCTGGCGACGCCTGCGACGACGCCCGAAGAACGCACCGGCTGGCTTGTGCCGCCCGCCGATGCCGCAGCCCTCGCCGCTGCGATGGCCGAGGCGCTGTCCTTGAGCGAGAGCGAGCGCCGCGCCGTGGGTGACCGCGCCCGCGCCCATGTCCTCGCCGCCTTCACCCTCGAGGCCATGCGCGCCCAGACGCTCGCTGTCTACGCCGAGGTGCTCGGACGCGAGACGTTCTGAGCAACGGTGCCAAAAGTCGGAGCGAGGGGCGCTCCTGTCTGTGCCGGCTACGACCGCCGCTTCAGGTCCGGTCGACGCTCGCGGGTCAGCCGCTCGGCTTCGGCGCGGCGCCACGCGTCGATCCTTTTGTGGTCGCCGGAGAGCAGCACATCGGGGATGGTCAGCCCCTCCCACTCCCGCGGCCGGGTGTATTGCGGATACTCCAGCAGTCCGCCTTCGAAGCTCTCGTGGGTGAGTGATTCCTCGGCGCCGAGCACGCCCGGCAGGAGGCGCACTGCGGCGTCGATCAGCACCATCGCGGCGAGCTCCCCTCCCGACAGCACGTAGTCGCCGATCGAGACCTCTCGCATCGACCGGCCCTCGATCACGCGCTCATCGACACCTTCGAAGCGCCCCGCGAGCAGCATCACTCCGGGTCCCGCCGCGAGCTCGCGCGACAGTGCTTGCGACAGCGGCTCGCCGCGCGGCGAGAGATAGATGAGCGGCAGGTCTGCAGCGCCCGGCTCGCGTCGGGCGTGGTCGACGGCATTCGCCACCACGTCGGCTCTGAGCACCATACCGGCCCCGCCACCCGCAGGCGTGTCGTCGACTGCGCGGTGTCGGCCGATCCCGAAATCGCGGATCTGGTGCGTCGTGAGCCGCCACAGGCCGGCGGCGAGTGCCTGCCCGACGAGCGAAACCCCGAGTGGTCCCGGAAACATCTCAGGGAACAGCGTCAGTACGCTCGCGCGCCACGCCGTCCGTCCGTCGTTTTCGGGGAAGTGCGCCATTGCCTCGAGATTGTCCGGCCCGCCGGGCCTGATACGGCCGCTCCGCTTCTGGATTTTGGCGTGAGACCCTCCGGGTCCGACTCCGCCGCTACACCCCCTCGACGATCGTGATGTCGATCGTGCCGGCACCCTGGCGCAGCTTCTTCGCTTCTGCGTATTCGGGCGACGTCGAGTAGCCGAGCGCGTGCTCGTAGCTCGGGAATTCGATCACGACGTTCCGCTGCACGCCGTTGCCTTCCATGATCTGGCACTTGCCGCCGCGCACGATTGGCTTGCCTTCGTACTTGTCGAGCGCGATCTTCGACTTCGCGACGTATTGGCCCCACTTCTCGGCGTCCGTCACCACGGCGTGGGCGATGAGATAACCTTTCGGCATTTGTCTCCCCTTGGTTTCCGGCAGGGCGGTCGGGCCCCGTACGCCGGGCTCGTTGCAGTCTTCTTCCGGTGCAGCAGGCCAGCCTCCGATTGCACCGTTGTCCGCGCCAACGTTAGAGCCGTAGACGCCCCGATTGGCAAGAGCACCGTCAGCGCGTATCGGGTCCGATGCTCCTCACGCCTTCGAGGCTATCGCAGCCCTGATGTGGTGCTGGAACGTCTCGGCTGCGGCTTTTGGGTCGTCGCCCTGGGTGATCGGCCGCCCGACCACAATGTGGTCGGCCCCGGCCGCGATCGCGTGTGCAGGCGTCATGATACGCTCCTGGTCGTCGGTCGCGCTGCCGGTCAAGCGGATGCCGGGTGTGACGATGAGAAAGCCAGACCCGACCGCCTCGCGGATGCGTGCGGCCTCCTGCCCCGAGGCGATGACACCGTCGAAGCCGGCTTCGTGCGCGAGGCGTGCCCGGTGCAGCACAAGATCGGCAGGTGCCATGCTCGAGCCTTGCTGCGTCAGGTCGTCGGCGTTGAGGCTCGTCAGCACAGTGACCGCGAGCAGCTTCATGGGGCTATGGCCGCGGCCGGAAACCGCGGCCCGCAGTGTCTTCAGGTCGTGACCGTGAACGGTGAGGAAGTTGACGCCGAGCTCTGTGGCGTTGGCGACCGCGCGCTCGACCGTGTTACCGATGTCGAGTAGCTTCATGTCCAGGAACACACGTTTGCCCTGGTGCCTGAGGTCGCGCGCCAGCTCGAGCCCGCCCGCGAACAGCAGCTCGAGCCCGACCTTGTAGAAGGTGACCGTATCGTCGAGGGTCGCGATCAGCCGTCGCGCTTCCTCGACGGTCGGCATGTCGAGGGCGACAATCAGGCGGTCTTTGTGACTATGGGGCATCTGTTCGGCACCGGCGGCCGGCAAGCGGCAACCGGAGTCCTCCTTTTTGGTTGAAGCCCGCAGTGAGCAGATCTGCACCCCTCACCTTCACCCTGACCCTCTCCGGCGAGTGAGGGTTAGGAGTTGAGTTCCGGATTTGCAGTGCCGTAACCGGTCGCCCGCTGCCAGTTGCCGTCTTTACCCATGCAGCACGTGCGCGGCCCTGGCAAGCTTCTGGATCAGCGCCTTGAACTGCTCCTGGCTGTCCTTGTTCTTTAAATGTCCATGCTCGTCGTAGGCCTCTGCGGCCTTCGGCACCGCGAACTGGTCCGGGAGAACGAGCGCGCTGAGACCTAGCTCCAGCACCGTCCTCACAGTGTTGAGCCCCCGCAAGCCCCCCATGCCACCCGGCGACGACGAGCCCAGGGCGAACACGCGTGTCTTGAAAACGAACAGAGGCTCTGGATCGCGAATGCGGCTTACCCAGTCGAGCGTGTTCTTGAGGAGCGGTGTGATGGACGCGTTGTATTCAGGACAGGCGATGAAGATGCCCGTGTGAACGCGCATCAGCTGCTCGAGCTTCTTGGCGTTCTCCGGGATGCCGTCCCGGTTCTGAAGGTCGGCGTCGTAGAGCGGCATCGGGTAGTCGCCGAGGTCGGCGAATGTCGCGGCGATCCCGTTCGCTTCCGCGATCGTTGCGCCGAGCTGGGCAAGACGTTTGTTGTGCGATCCCTCGCGGGCTGATCCGGCGAAGAACAAAAGCCGCGTCGGCGTCGTCATGGGTGCTCCTCAAGTCGTGAGCGGTTGAACGATCGTAGACGGCAATTTTCTGCCCGCCAACCAGGGAGACCGCAACGAGGATGGCGCTGCGGAACGGGCCCGAAAAATCTCAGCTCTTCCCTTCGAAGAAGTCCTTCATGCGCGCAAAGAAGCCGTGGCTCTCGGGGCTCGTGTCCTTCTTGCTCTCACGCTCGAACTCCTCGAGAAGCTCGCGCTGGCGCCGGGTCAGGTTCTTCGGCGTCTCGACCTCGACCTGGATATAGAGGTCGCCCGTCACCGCCGAGCGCAGCACTGGGATGCCCTTGCCCTTGATGCGGAACTGCTTGCCCGTCGCGGTGCCCTCGGGGATCTTGACGCGGCTCGTCGTGCCCTCGAGCGTTGGCACGTCGATGTTGCCGCCGAGCGCCGCCGTCGTCATCGAGATCGGCACCTTGCAGAAGATGTCGGCGCCGTCGCGCTGGAAGAACTCGTGCGGCTTGATGGACAGGAAGATGTAGAGGTCGCCCGCTGGGCCTCCCCGCAAGCCCGCCTCACCCTCGCCGGCGAGCCGGATGCGGGTACCGTCCTCGACCCCGGCCGGGATGTTGACCGAGAGCGTGCGCTCCTTCGTGACACGCCCGGAGCCGCCGCAAGAGCCGCATGGGTCGTCGATGATCTCGCCGCGCCCCTGGCACGAGGGACAGGTGCGCTCGATAGTGAAGAAGCCTTGCGACGCGCGCACTTTTCCGTGGCCGCCGCAGGTGGGGCAAGAGACCGGCTTCGTGCCGGGCTTGGCTCCGGCCCCGTCGCAGGCTTCGCACGTGACGCTTGCCGGCACGCGGATCTGCGCCGTCTTGCCGGAGAAGGCCTCGTTGAGCGTAATCTCTAAATTGTAGCGCAGGTCTTGCCCGCGCTCGCGGCCCGAGCGCCGGCCGCCGCCGGCCCCGCGCCGCCCGCCCATGAACTCCCCGAACAAGTCGTCGAAGATGTCGGACATCGACGAGGCGAAGTCCGGCCCGAAGCCAGCGCCTCCCGGCCGTCCGCCCATGCCGCCCTCGAAGGCCGCATGTCCGAACCTGTCGTAGGCCGCTCGCTTTTGCGGATCCTTCAAGGCCTCGTAGGCCTCGTTCAGCTCCTTGAACCGCTGCTCGGCCTGTTTGTCGCCCGGGTTCTTGTCCGGGTGCAGCTCCTTGGCGAGCTTGCGGAAGGCCGACTTGAGCTCCTGCTCGGAGGCGGTCTTGCTGACGCCAAGGGTCTCGTAATAGTCGCGCTTGGCCATGGATGCTCTGTTCGAAACTGATGCGGGAGCCGTGGGATCGCTCGCTGCCCGCCGAGGATCGAGCAGGAGCGTGGGGCGCCCGCTCGAAGAGCACGAACCTGGCGGGCACCCCCTCTAAAGACCGCTCCCCACCGCCGGGGGCGGTGGGGAGCGCGTATGCTCGTCAGGCCGACTTCTTCTTGTCGTCCTTGACTTCCTCGAAGTCGGCGTCGACGACGTTGTCGTCGGCCGATGCTGCGCCACCGGCGTCACCGCCCTCCGCGCCCGCGCCGCTCGCCTGCGCGGCCGAGTACACGGCTTCGCCGATCTTCATGGCGGCCTGTGCCAGCGCAGTGGTCGACTGCTTGATGCGCTCGACGTCGTCCGATCCGATCGCTTCCTTGACGGCGGCGATCGCCTTCTCGACATCGGCCTTGGCAGCCGCGACTCCCGGGTTCGACGCGTTCTCCGCGAGCTGCTTTTCGGTCGAATGCACGAGCGCCTCGGCGTGGTTCCTCGACTCGACGAGCTCGCGCTTCTTCTTGTCTTCGGCCGCGTGGGCCTCCGCGTCCTTCACCATGCGCTGGATGTCGGCGTCGGAGAGACCGCCCGAAGCCTGAATGCGGATCGACTGCTCCTTGGCCGTCGCCTTGTCCTTCGCTGCCACGTGTACGATGCCGTTGGCGTCGATGTCGAAGGTGACCTCGATCTGCGGCACGCCGCGCGGTGCCGGCGGGATGCCGACCAGATCGAACTGGCCGAGGAGCTTGTTGTCGGCTGCCATCTCGCGCTCGCCCTGGCTGACGCGGATGGTGACCGCGCTCTGCCCATCCTCGGCCGTGGAGAACACCTGACTCTTCTTGGTCGGGATGGTGGTGTTGCGATCGATGAGACGCGTGAACACGCCGCCCAGCGTCTCGATGCCGAGCGACAGCGGCGTCACGTCGAGCAGCAGGACATCCTTGACCTCGCCCTTGAGAACGCCGCCCTGGATGGCCGCGCCGACGGCAACGACCTCGTCGGGGTTGACGCCCTTGTGTGGCTCCTTGCCGAACAGCTCCTTCACGAGGCTCTGCACCTTAGGCATGCGCGTCATGCCGCCGACCAGCACGACCTCGTCGATCTCGGCAGCCTTGAGGCCGGCGTCCTTGAGAGCCTGGATGCAGGGGTTCTTGGTGCGCTGGATGAGATCGTCGACGAGGCTCTCGAGCTTGGCGCGCGTGAGCTTCATGGTGAGATGCTTCGGACCTGAGGCATCGGCCGTGATGAACGGCAGGTTGATCTCGGTCTGGGCCGACGACGACAACTCGATCTTGGCCTTCTCGGCCGCCTCCTTGAGGCGCTGGAGGGCAAGCTTGTCGTTCCTGAGATCGATGCCCTGCTCCTTCTTGAACTCGTCGGCGAGGTAGCTGACGAGCTTCATGTCGAAGTCCTCGCCGCCGAGGAACGTGTCGCCGTTCGTGCTCTTGACCTCGAACACGCCGTCGCCGATCTCCAGCACCGAAATGTCGAAGGTGCCGCCGCCGAGGTCGTAGACCGCGATCGTCTTCGATTCCTTCTTCTTGTCGAGGCCGTAGGCGAGTGCCGCCGCGGTCGGCTCGTTAATGATGCGCAAAACCTCGAGGCCGGCGATCCTGCCGGCGTCCTTGGTGGCCTGGCGCTGGGCGTCGTTGAAGTAGGCGGGAACCGTGATGACGGCCTGGGTGACGGTCTCGCCGAGCTTGGCTTCTGCGGTCTCCTTCATCTTTTGCAGGATGAAGGCCGAGATCTGCTGCGGCGAATACTGCTGGCCGCTGGCTTCGACCCAAGCATCGCCGTTGGGCCCCTTGACGATCTTGTAGGGAACGAGACCCTTGTCCTTCTCGACCATCGGGTCGTCGTAGCGCCGGCCGATCAGGCGCTTGATAGCGAAGAACGTGTTGGCTGGATTGGTCACGGCCTGGCGCTTGGCCGGCAGCCCGACCAGGCGCTCGCCGTCGTTCGAGAAGGCCACGATGGACGGAGTCGTATTCATGCCTTCGGCGTTGTCGAGCACGCGCGGCTTGCCGCCTTCCATCACGGCCACGCACGAGTTGGTCGTGCCAAGGTCGATTCCGATAACCTTACCCATTGGTTTAGTTCCTCTTTTCTAGGCGGACCGCCCGGGCCCGAAGCGCCCGGCTGGGTGACGTGCCCTCCCTTGTCGTGGAGGGCCGATGCCTGCGATCCCCAAGGATTCGAACAAGCGATGGGGGCTTATATAGGGTTGGCCTTTGGGCGTGCAACGGCTCCGGATCACTGCCCCGTGATCAATTTTTGCCGCAGGCTGATGCCTTTGCCGTCGTTCCTCAGCCGCGCCGCGGCCGGATTTTGAACGCCGCCTCCGGTCCGGCGCCGGACCAGTCTGTCGGACCTGTGGGTAGGACCCACGTCCGCGGCACGGCCCGTCTCGCGTCGCGACCGCCTCCGGAGCCGGTACCGGGCGGCCGCTGAACCCTGGCTTGATCGGAACATATAGTGGCAAATCTGAAGGTTGCGTGCCAACCCAATGTTCAAACTTTTGCAGCAATCTTGCCCGCACGGGCAATCGGGTACGTGAGGGCGGTGGCGGCATGGACCGAATTTTTTTCTCTCTTTCGAGCCAGCACGATATCAAGCTCGTCGCTCTGGCTCTCGTGGTCTGCACGGGAACCGTCTTTCTGACCTTCAAGACCTACGGCCACGCTCTCGACAGCGCTCCCTCGCGCCGCCAGGTGTGGCTGACCATGACGGCCCTCTGCCTTGCGCTCGGCACCTGGGCGACTCACTTCGTTTCCATGCTGGCCTATGATCCGGGCTTGCCCGTCCGCTTCGACGGCTGGCTGACGGCGGCCTCGTTCGTCGTTGGCGCGGTGTTGTCCTGGGCCGGCTACTGGATCGCTGCCGGCAACTACCGCTGGATCGCCGCCGCGCGTTTCGTACGCGACAACGTACGACCGCTGTCGACCGCACGTGACGGCGTTTTCCGCGCCGCGGCAGGCGGAGCATTGATCGGCGCCGGCATCGCCGCCATGCACTTCACGGGCATGGAGGCGCTGGTCGTCGCCGGCACCGTATCGTCCGACGTCCTGCTCGAGGTGGTTGCGGTAGCCGTCGGTATGACCCTCTCCGCTGCGGCCATGGCGATCCACCGCCAGGACGGCCCGGTGAAAGGCCTATGGGAGGGCACCGTCCTCATGGTGCTCGCCGCATGCGGGCTGCATTTCACGGCCCTGGGCGGCATCACGATTGGCCCCGATCCTCAGTCCGCGGTCGCGCCCTCGGCCGTCGACAACATTGTGCTGGCGGTGGCTCTCTCTGCCGCCATGGCCTTCGTCCTTGGCGCCGGCCTCGTCGCGATGATCATCGAGCGTTTGAAGTCGGAGCTCGCCGAGCACATCGCCAAGATTGAGGAGGCCAACGCCGAGGTCAGCACGTTGAACGTCGAGCTCGCCAACAACATGTGGAAGCTCGAGCTGGCACAGGAGGAGATCGTCAAGAAGGGTCGCCTTGCCCAGCTCGGTCAATTGACAGCGACCGTCGCCCACGAGATCAGGAACCCGCTTGGCGCGGTCAAGACCGCCGCCTACGTGCTCGAGCGCATGGTCAAGGACAAGGGCCTCGGCGTAGAGACCCAGCTCCAGCGCATCAACAATGGAATCTCGCGATGCGATTCGATCATTAGCGAGCTCCTGGATTTCGCCCGCTCCAAGGCGCCTGCCCTGAAGAGCGTCGCCATCGCAGAATGGGTGGGCAAGGTGCTGGACGAGGAGGCGAAGGGACTCGGGCCGGGGGTCGGGTTCGTCTTGAGAAACGAGCTCGAGTCCGGCCTCGTGGCTCGCTTCGATCCCGACCGCATGCGCCGTGTCTTGATCAATCTCGTCAGCAACGCCAGCGAGGCCATGGTCGGCAAGGGACGCGAGCTGCCTCCCGTCGTCACTGCCGACCCCACCATCGAGGTCACCGCGCGATTGACAGGCGGCCGCATCGAGATCGAGGTCAGGGACAACGGTCCGGGCATCACCGAGGACAACATGAAGCGCATCCTCGAGCCCCTCTTCACCACGAAGAGCTTCGGCGTCGGGCTCGGCCTGCCGGCTGTACACAAGATCCTCGAGCAGCACGGCGGCGACCTCAGGATCGAGAGCGTGCCGGGCGAGGGCGCAGTCTTTACGGCCTGGTTCCCGCTCGAGCAGGCGCCATCCGCGCTGCCGAAGGCCGCCTGACACCGCCCGCGCTCTCGATGGCTCCCGGACAAGCCGAAGCCCCTGATAGCCGAAGGTCTGGCTCAGCCGGCCGTGCCCGGCTTCGGGCCGCCCTTCGAGACGGCGACCATCGCCGGCCTTAGGCAGCGGTCCTCGATCATGTAGCCGGCCTGGAACACCTGCACGACGGTGCCTGCGGGTACCGAGGCGTCCTCGATCTCGGTTACCGCCTGATGCTGGTGCGGATTGAAGGGCTGCCCCTGGGCCGCAATCTGACGCACGCCATGCCGCTCGAGAGTGGAGAGGAAGGCCCGCTCCGCCACCACCACGCCGTCGAGGAAGCTCTTGAGCGCGGGATCCTGGTCTGCGGCTGCGATCGGGACGGCCTGAATCGCCCGCTGGAAATTGTCGCCGATCTCGGTGATGTCCTTGGCGAACCGCGTCACAGCGTACTTCGCCGTCTCCTCCCTCTCGCGCTCCGTGCGCTTTCGGAGATTTTCCATGTCGGCCATGAGGCGCAACGATTGGCTCTTCTGCTCCTCGAGCCGGCCATGCGCCGCCTCGAGCTCGCCCTGGAGATGGGCCGCGATCTGCTTCAGTTGGTCGTAGGGGATATCGAGCGGAGTCTCGGGCGGCATGGCAGCCGCTGCGGCGGGCGCCGGGCCCTCCCCCGCGGTCGCAGGATCGCGGGGCTCCGGGCTTGCGCCATTGCCGTTCGCATCGGTGCCTGGGTTCATCGGGTCCGGCATGGGTCGGTCCATTTGTTTTGTGAGCGAGTGCGCATATCGGCCGGTCGCGGCGAAAAATCAAGTGATGAGGCGCGACACAAGCTTGGCCGTGTAGTCGACCATGGGGATGATCCGGGCATAATTGATGCGCGTCGGCCCGATGACGCCGAGCACCCCTACAACCTTGCTCGTTTCGTCGTGGAACGGAGCCACGATCAGCGACGAGCCCGAGAGCGAGAAGAGCTTGTTCTCCGAGCCGATGAAAATGCGCACGCCTTCGGCCCGCTCCGCGAGGCCGAGCAGCTGCACCAGGTCCCTCTTCTGCTCGAGGTCGTCGAACAGCTGCCGGATGCGTTCGAGGTCATCGATGGCCGTGAGATCCTTCAACAGGTTGGCCTGTCCGCGCACGATGAGGCTCTTCCTGTCGCCGAGTGCGCCAGACCATTCGGCGAGTCCGGCCGCGATGACCTTCTGCGAGAGCTCGTCGAGCTCGGCCCGGGCGCTGCCGAGCTCGCTCTCGATTACGGCGCGTGCTTCCGTGAACGAGAGGCCGCGAATGCGCGCGTTGAGGTAGTTGCCGGCCTCGGTCAGGGCCGACTGCGGCAGCCCCGCGGGAATCGGGATGATGCGGTTCTCGACGTTGCCGCCGTCGCCGACGATCACGACGAGCGCCCGGCCCGGCTCGAGCGGCACGAACTCGATGTGCTTGAGGCGCAGATCCTGCTTCTCGGCGAGCACCACGCCCGCGCAGTGCGAAAGCCCCGAGATCATCTCTGACGCCTCCGCCAGCACCTGGTCGAGGGACGTCGAGCGCTTCAAGGCGATCTGCGTCTCGATCTGCCGCCGCTCGTCGGGCGTGAGATGTCCGATCTCGAGCATGCCGTCGACGAACAGTCGAAGCCCCGTTTCGGTCGGTAGCCGCCCGGCCGACGTATGCGGCGCGAAGATGAGGCCCAGATGCTCGAGGTCTGACATCACGTTGCGGATCGACGCCGGCGACAGCG
Source organism: Alphaproteobacteria bacterium (assembly GCA_019137195.1). Classification (GTDB taxonomy): domain Bacteria; phylum Pseudomonadota; class Alphaproteobacteria; order Rhizobiales; family Hyphomicrobiaceae; genus CBDCUQ01. The sequence continues at coordinate 18,146 of JAGVSR010000029.1, read as the reverse complement.
TCATCGGCAGCGCACGCGACAGATTCCGCGACCCGACCGGCTCGCCGGTCATGAGGTACGTCTCGATGATCTGCCGCAGGATGGTGCGGCTGCGCTCGTTGAGCTTGACGATCTCGGAGATGGGCTCGGTCATTCCACTTGCGGTAGCTTGTTCGGGCGCACGGCGCCGGGACGGTTGTAAAAAATTGCACCCCCGGCGTCAAACCGCCGCCGGTTCATCTTTTTGCCGGATCGGCATCGGATAGAGAAGCGTTGCGATAAGGGATCGGCTCTGGCAACAGAGCCGGACGCCGCCGCCGTCCGGTATCGCGCGCCGGAGGAATTTTTGAGAATATGAGGCCGGCCAGGCCGGATTTCAAAGACCACAAGCATGCGATCTCGCCGCCTGACCTACCGCCCGCTCGAAATTGCCGACGCTCCCCGCATCGCGCGTCTTGCCGGTGACTGGGAGGTCGCGAGCATGACGGCGCGCATCCCCTTCCCCTACACGGCCGATGAGGCGGCCGACTGGATCGCCTCCATCGGCCCCGATGAGTTCGTGCGTGCCGTGGTGCTCGACGGAGAGCTCATTGGCGCCACCGGCTACTATCCCGGCGAGCGCGGCGCGGCCGAGATCGGCTACTGGATCGGCCGGCCGTGGTGGGGCCAGGGCTTCGCCACCGAGGCCGCCGAGGCGCTCGTCCGCCACACGTTCGGATCCCAGGGCTTTCGGCGCCTGACCTGCTGCCACTTCGTCGACAACCCGCGCTCGGCGCGCGTCATCGAGAAGCTCGGATTCCGCGTCACCGGCTCCTGCTCGGCCTACTCGGAAGCGCGCCGCCGCGACATCGCCACCATCCGCTACGAGCGGACGAGGCCGCTTCTCTACAGCTTTTTCGCCGAGGCGTATTGAGGATCTGCGGCGCGGCTCCCCTCCTCTCGATGGGGAGGGGCCGTCCTCGTGTGACCCCCGGCTCCCGCCGCGAGTGCAGGTCGGCGGGGAGAGGGAATTCGTGCGCGATCGCCGCGACCGCGGCATGCCCCACAGAGCGGACTCGCCGGTTCTCGACGTCAAGAACGGAGAGCGTCCCGCGACGGCGGCCGGCTCCGCGGAGCGGAGTCGCCGTTTCCCGCCGTCAAGAACGGAGAGCGTCCCGCGACGGCGGCCGGCTCCGCGGAGCGGAGTCGCCGTTTCCCGCCGTCAAGAACGGAGAGCGACCCGCGACGGCGGCCGGCTCCGCGGAGCGGAGTCGCCGTCGCCAGCAAAATGAAAGGCCCCGTCTCTCGACGGGGCCTGAGGTTGCTGGGTGGTTGGCTGCCAATCACACCAAGAAGAGGTCCGTGAGATCGATGTTGGCGATCGAGACGTTGGAGAGCTTGACCATATCCACAAACTGGTCGGAGTTGTTCTCCGCCGGTGACCCGGTGTCCGTGGTTGCATAGGAGATGCGGACCACGTTCGACGAGTCAGTCCAGGCGAATACGTAGCTCTGGTTGGCTCCCGCTGCAGCGTGCAGGTTGTCGGCTGCGGATGCAGCGTCCGCGGTCGATGCAAAGGTGCCATTGTCCAACACGACCAGCGCGACATTGCTTGAGCCGGCTGCCGTCGAGGCACGAACTTCGCCGGCACCGCCATTCGCCCAGGTTGTGCCGGTAAAGATCTTTATCAAGTCCTCATTGACTGCGTCGAACTCGTTGATGGTCGACAGGCCGGTTACCACGCTGCCGAGATCGAACACGGCCGTATCTATGCTGGCGTCGCTTCCGAGCAACACCGTGTCTAGGCCGTTATTGGTCGCTGTTATACCACCCACTGTGAACGTGCCGACGATATAGACCGTATCGGCGCCGAGACCGCCATTGACGGTATCATTGCCGATTCCGCTGAGTAGGTGGTCATCGCCCGAGCCGCCCGTGATGCTGTCCGCTCCTGAACCGCCGGCGATGGTGTCGGCGCCGCTGCCACCCGTCACGGTGAACGACCCGAGGGTGGCGTTCTCCGCGGTGCCATCGAAGGACATGGTGCCGCCGTCGGTCAACGCGGCAGCGTTGACCACAAACGTCTTGCCGGCAGCCACGACGGATGAGCTGCCGACGACAATGGTCGTGTCGGCGCCCGCGTTCGCAACAACCGTCAACGTCTCGAAACCGGTGACATTCGTTAAATCGGCGGTCCCGTAGTTCGCCGTGATCGACAGCGTGTCTCCCGTCCCCGAACCGCCGGTCAGGCTATCGCCGCTGTCGAGAGTCGAATCCCAGCTCGCGATGGTAACGGTCGCGCTCGAGCCCGAGGCCGAGACCGAGTCGTTTCCGCCTCCCTTGATGTCGACCGAGATTGCACCAGTGAACGCGCTGCCGATGGTCACAACATCGCTGCTCGATGAGTCTTGTACGGACTTGAATCCGCTGCCGCTGTTGTAGGCCTCGATGCCGAGCACAGCCGTCATCGCCGAGCCTAGGCCGCGACCGTCGAGGATTTCGACGTTGCTCACGTTGGCCAGCATGACGTCATCGACGGTCCCGCCAGCTCCGATCAGCTGTAGCTGATCACCGAGCGTGTGGCTCTCACCATTTATACGATCCGCGGACGAGAGGTTCGCGAGCAGCGTGACAAAGACATCATCGCTGCTTCCACCGAGCAGGCTGTCCTCGCCGGTGCCACCGATAATCGTGTCTGCGCCGGACCCGCCATTGATTGTGTCGTTGCCGGCGCCGCCAGATAGCAAGTCGTTGCCGTTGCCGCCGGTAATGTTGAATTTGCCGTTGGTCTCGGCGTCGCCCTCAAACGTGAAGGCCGCGAGCGGATTGGTCAGTGCAGACGCATTGACGACCAGCGTGGCACCAGCCGCGACGTTGGCGTCGACCGTTTCAACCTCGGCGCTTGCCGACCCGTTGGCCGCGATGGTGAACGTCTCGAAGCCAGTGATGTTGACCCCGAGCGTCGTGGCACCCCCGTCGGCAATGAATCGGAGAATGTCTCCGGAGCCGCTGCCGCCAGTAAGCGTGTCACTTCCTTCGATGTCGCTTACATTGGCAGAGACCGTCAGAGCAGCGGACGAGGCCGATGTCACGCGGTCGGCTCCGCCGGCGATGTTTACGGTCAGGGCGTTGGTGAAGCCGGAGGCGACCTGAACAATATCTGCGTTCGAACCCGCACCGGTGATCGTGCCCACGCCAGCGGCCTTGGCAAGCGTATCGAGCTGAACGTCGAGCCCGTTGGCGCTCGTGCCAAGCTCGAGACTGGTGGCATCGCCCGAGGCGATCACCTCGATGCTGGTAATCTTCGTGAAGTCGGTGTCCGTGACGGGGCCATTGTCATCAAGGACCAGGGTGTCGGTCCCAATGCCGCCATCGATGCTGTCGAGATTGTCGAGATTGGAAGCCGACGTCACGATGCGGTCGTTGCCGCTACCGCCCTTGAGCGTGTCGTTGCCGGCGCCACCACCGAGGATGTCGTCGTTATTGCCGCCGTCGATGGAATCGTTGCCGCCGCCGCCAGCGAGGATGTCAGCCCCGGCACCGCCGGTGACGACGAAGTTTCCATCGCTTTCACTGGTGCCGTCGAAGGAGAGACTGGCGGCAGAGTTGGTAAGCGCCGCCGCTGACACTGTCATGGTGACACCGGCGGATACCGTCGTGTCGGCCGTGATAATCTCGATATCCTCAGTTGTTGCCGTGCCCGCCGCGACGGTAACCTTCTCGAAGTTGAACAGCCCGTTCAGGAAAGCCGTTCCGTTATCGGCCTTGAGAACGAGCTCGTCGCCGGAGTTGGAGCCGCCGGTCAGGGTATCGTTGCCGTCGATGTGATCTGCGAGTGCAGTAACGGTCAGCTTCTGGGTCATTGCGCCGCCATCGACCAAGTCATCGGCGTAGCCCGGCGTCGAGCCTGGATCGGCGACGTCGAGATCGACGGTCAGCGCGCGCGTGAACGTCGCGCTGTCCACCACGATCGACACCTGCCCATTGCCGAACGCCTGAACCGTCGTGATGCCCGCGGTCTGTGCGCCGGCACCGAGTGTGGCCGTCAACAGCCCGCCGCCCGTTGCCAGCGACTGGATGTTTGTGACGTTTGCGAGGTCGGCACTGGAGATGTCGGCATTGCCATCGAACCCGAGCAGGTTGCTTCCGCCGCCACCATTGATGGTATCCGTGCCATCGAGACTGTCTGTGCTCAGGACGAGCCGGTCGTTGGCAGACGAGCCCGTGTAAGACAACGTCGTCGCAGCAACGCCATAGAGGTTGACGCCGCCCCCCGTCATGCCGCCGGCATTCACGCTTGTCAGGGCCATATCGGAGACGAACAGGTCGAGAAGCTGGTCGCCGGTCACGTTGAGAGTGCCGATCGTCGTCGCCGCACCGTTGATGTTGAGCGTGTTCGGACCGGTGATCGAGGAGATGTTGAGCGTCTCGGCCGTATTGCCGAAGTCGTCCTGGGTCCAGAGGCTGCCGTCGGCATTGTTCGACAGGACGACATTCTGTACGTCGGCGATACCGGCCAGAAGGCTGCCATCGTAGACGATGGTCAGGTTGCCTTCGCCATTGCGCATATCGGCGGTGACGAGGTTTTTGACGTTGTCGAATACCGTGAGGCTGCCATCGGCAGCAGAGTCGATGCCGAGCGTTGTCAACCCGTTCCAAAGGAACGTGTTGAATGTCTGCGTGAGGGTGCCTCCCGTCGCCGCGTTGGTGACGTAAACCTTCTCCAGCGCGTTCAGCGTGACGCCAGAGTGGCTCTTGTCGCCACCGGCTCCGGATACGGTCACGCGTAGCGTGTCGCCGGTGCCGCCGGCGCCGTTGATGGTGTCGTTGGCGCCGAGCGTCGAGATGAAGGAGAAGTCGGTCGAGATGGCACCCGTATAGGTGTCGTCGCTGAATGAGCCCACGAGGTTGTCGATCCCCGTGGTCAGCGCCACGTTCTTCGCCGTCAGGCTGAACTTGCCGTCCGAGAACTGCACGAACTCGACGCTTGAGAGGGTGTCCGTGCCCGTGGAAGCGCCGGTGATGACGGTGCTGGAGCCGACCTTGGTCGCGGTCACAGCCGTGCTCAATCCTGAGAACACCACTGTGTCGTTGCCGGAGCCGCCGGTGATCGTGTCGTTGCCGGCGTCGGCATAGAACGTGTCGTTGCCGGCGTCGCCGTAGAGCTTGTCGTTGCCGGTGCCGCCGTAGATCTTGTCGTTGCCGTTGCCGCCGTAGATCCGGTCGTTGCCGCCCTGGCCCTTGAGGGTATCGTTGCCGTCGTAGCCGTAGATCGTGTCGGCCGAGCCGGTGCCGATCAGTGTCTCGGATTTCTTGGTGCCCTTTTTGGTGGCCATGGTGTCGCCGTCCCTACGCTTGCTACTGAAATTGCTACCGTCACTTCCGGCCGGCGGCCGGAGGCGTCAACTCTCTGCTCGTCCCCGCGGGAAGCCCGAGCCCGCGTTTCCCGCCACGGCCCCCGGTCGCGATGCGACGGTCGTCGGTCGCGGGGCCGCCCTCGTACGCTTCCATCGCGGAGCGCTCGACGAAGGCCGGATCTTGAAAGTTTGGCTTGTTGTCGGTTGTATCGGCATTAGCGGACGCAAATCAGCGTCTCGCAGCGCTACCCCTCGTCACGCTCGGCGGCGAGGCAACTGGAACCGGCATCCACGACGAACGCAGCACAAACCGTCGAACTCTGCCCCTCCTGTCTCGGCAATCCCGCCGCGCGATCCGACGCTGCGCGACGATGACTTTAGTCAGCATGGAGTATCCGCCATTTTTTAGACAGTGCAACGCCGCTCGGCAACGAAAAATAAACCAAGCTTAATGCCGGCGGCGCCATATGACCTCTGCCTCGGCGTAGCAAGTCGGCCGCAAAACCGCGCTCGCGCCGCCATTTACATTCCAGTGTCCTGATCCCATGATCACGTGTGCGGGGACGGAACGATAAAGACCGGGGGCGTGAGCATGACCGAGAAGGCCGCGACTGGCGCAGTCGATCCCGACATCAAGGATGCGATGGAGGGCTACGAGCGCTTTCGACAGCAGTTCGAGCGCGACAAGGCCTTCTACCAGCGCCTTGCAGCCAAGAAGCAGAAGCCGAAGCTGCTCTGGATCGGTTGCTGTGACAGCCGCGTGATCCCGTCCCAGATCACTCAGGCCGATCCCGGCGAGCTGTTCGAGATAAGGAACATCGCCAACTGCGTGCCGCCGGCCGGCGCCGACGACGACTCGGTCGGCGCGGCCATCGAATATGCGTTGCGCCATCTCGGAGTCGACGACATCGTCGTCTGCGGCCATACGGGGTGCGGCGGTATCCAGGCGCTGCTCGAGCCCATTCCGCCGGGCGAGGAGGCCCACCTCGGACGCTGGGTGGCGTTGACGCGGCCTGCGCACGATCTCATGACGGCGGCCAGGATCGATGGCGAAGGGCGGCTCAATGCGACCATCGCCGCCCACATCCAGTTCCAGCTCGATAACCTCATGACCTACGACATCGTCAGGAAGGGCGTGGCCGAGGGCAAGGTCGGCATCCACGGCTGGCTCTACGACATGGAGACCGGCGATGTGATCGTCTACGACCGCGATAAGGGAGCGTGGCGCAACCTGATCGAGACGACGGCGGGCTGAGCATGTCCCTGCCCATGCCCTTGCCGATGTAGGCCGCAGCCTACCTCGACGCGAGATCCGAACCGCTGCTACGTCGTGCCGGGTCCGGCGTTGCTCGGTCCGGCTTGCTGCCGCCGACCTACCTGGGCGCTCTCAGAATCGCCGTGAAGAAGCCGTCCGTGCCGTGGCTTGCAGGCGTAAGGAGGAGGCTCGTCTTGCTGCCGTCCGCGGAAGTCGGCGCCGTCCCGCCCACCCGCTCCGGCCACAGACCGGCGACGGGCACGACCTCGTAGCCCGGGTGCTGCGCAAGAAACCACGCCACCTGGTCCCCGTTCTCCTCGGAGAGAATCGAGCACGTAACGTAGGCAATCGTCCCGCCGGGCTTCACGAGGCGCGCCGCGCGGGCGAGCACCTCGCGCTGCTCGGCCTGCCGCTCGGCAACGCTCTGTGGCCTCAGGCGCCATTTGCTGTCCGGCCGCCGCCGCCAGGTGCCGGTGCCTGTACAAGGAGCGTCCACGAGCACCACGTCGAAGCGAGCACCGAGCGCGTCGAGCGCAGCCTCGTCTCCGCCGCGCAGCACCTGGAGATTTCTTACCCCCGCCCGCTTCACGCGCTCGAACATGTTCTTCAGCCGGTTCCGGTCGGCATCGTAGGCGTAGATCTGGCCGTGGTTGCCCATCTGTGCAGCGATCGCCAGCGTCTTGCCGCCCGCGCCCGCACAGAGGTCCATGACCTGTAGGCGTGGGCCGGCGCCCGCGAGGAGTGCAACGACCTGCGAGCCCTCGTCCTGGATCTCGAACCAGCCGGCCTGAAAAGCGGCTTCGGCCTCGAGGTTCGGCGTCCGCTGAGGGCCCGCGGGTGGGGCGACCCGTAGCCCGACAGGCGATAGGGCCGTCGGCTCGGGTTTGAACTCGGCGAGCGCCTTGGCGACCTTCTCCCGTGTCGCTTTCAACGTGTTGACGCGCAGGTCCGCCGGCGCACGCTTGGCCATCGCGGCCCCCTCGGCGATGGCGCGCTCCCCGAACGTCCGCTCGAACGATGGCCACAGCCATTCCGGAACGTCGGCCTGGACGTGAGCCGGCGCGTCGCCGAGCGGGCGCGTGAGCCCGCGCACCTCCGTCTCGGACAGCGGCTCGAGGGCGTGGACGGAGCCGTCGCACTGGCCGATGACCTCCTCTGGGCTGAGCGCCAGTGCAGGTCCGGCAGCGCCGATCACGAGTGCCCTCGGAGCGTCGCTCTCCATCGCCCACGAGATCGAGGCTTTGCGTCTGAGCGCGTCATAGACGAGGCCGCCGATGGCGTTGCGGTCGCCCGAGCCCGCGAAGCGGTGCGCCTTGCCCCAGTCGGCGAGCGCCATCGCCACCGGCCGGTGCCGGTTCAGGATGTCGTCCATAACCTCGACAGCGGCCTTGATCCGCGCGCCCGGCCGCATGTTCGGGTCCTCGTTATGACGCTTTGCTTAAACGCCGCCCGGATAGTTCGGGCTCTCGCGGGTGATGAGGACGCCATGGGCATGGCTCTCGCGCATGGCGGCCGGCGAGATGCGCACGAACTCCGCCCGCTTTCTGAGCTCGGCGAGCGTCCTGGATCCGGTGTAGCCCATGCCGGCCCTGAGGCCACCGACCAGCTGGTGCAGCACGGCGTCCACGGGCCCCTTGTAGGGCACCTGGCCCTCGATGCCTTCCGGCACGAGTTTCAGGCTGTCCTTCACCTCGGCCTGGAAGTAGCGGTCGGCCGAGCCACGCGCCATGGCGCCCACCGATCCCATGCCGCGGTAGGCTTTGTAGGTGCGGCCCTGGTAGAGATAGGTCTCGCCCGGCGCCTCGTCGGTACCAGCCAGCAGCGACCCGATCATCACCACGTCGGCGCCCGCGGCCAGCGCCTTTACGATGTCGCCCGAGTAGCGGATGCCGCCATCGGCGATGATCGGGATGTCGTGCTTGTGTGCCTCCTCGGAGCACTTCATGATCGCGGTCAGCTGAGGTACGCCGACGCCGGCCACGATGCGCGTGGTGCAGATCGATCCCGGGCCGATGCCGACCTTGACCGCGTCTGCGCCGGCCTCGATCAGCGCCCGGGTTGCAGCAGCGGTGGCGACGTTGCCGGCCACCACCTGGACTGAGTTCGAGAGCTTCTTGATGCGCGTGACCGCATCGAGCACCGACTTGGAGTGGCCGTGAGCGGTGTCCACGACGATCAGGTCGCAGCCGGCGGCAATGAGCTTTTCTGTGCGCTCGAAGCCATCGGCACCAACAGTGGTCGCGGCCGCGGCCCTGAGCCGGCCCTCGGTGTCCTTGCACGCGTTGGGATGCTTCTGAGCCTTCTCGATGTCCTTGACCGTGATGAGACCAATGCACCGGTAGGCGTCGTCCACCACGACCAGCTTCTCGATCCTGTGCTGGTGCAACAGACGCTTGGCCTCCTCTCGTGACACCGATCGCTTGACGGTCACGAGCTTGTCCTTGGTCATCAGCTCGGCGACCGGCTGTTGCGGGTTGGTGGCGAACCGGACGTCGCGGTTGGTGAGGATTCCGACGAGCTTGCCGCTGGGCCCCGGCTCGACCACGGGAATGCCAGAAATTCCGTTGTCAGCCATGAGCTTGAGCGCATCGGCGAGCTTAGCCGAGGGGTGTATGGTGAGCGGGTTGAGGACGATTCCGCTCTCGTATTTCTTGACCTGGGCGACGTGGCGGGCCTGCTCGTCGGGCGTCAGGTTGCGGTGCATGACGCCGACGCCGCCCTCCTGGGCCATGGCGATGGCGAGGCGGGCCTCGGTAACCGTATCCATGGCCGATGAGACGATCGGGATGTTGAGCTTGATCGATTTGGTGATCCGCGTTCCGACGTCAACTTGGCCGGGCATCACCTCGGAGGCGGCAGGCAGCACGAGAACGTCGTCGAACGTGAGGGCGAGCCCCAAATCGCCTTCGACCGGGCTTTTGGCCATGCGGAATCTCCTTGGCGGGGCCTGCCAAGCGGGCAGGCAGTGACAGATCGCGAGCCTCTCGAACGTCGGAGGGGATCGATGTCGGCAGCCCTATAGCACCCTGCTCGTATGACGGGAAGTGACGCGCGGCGACGCGAGCTGGCCTCTGGAAAACTCCGCCTCTCGGCCGCCGCCCTGGGTCTGCGAATCGCTCCGCACCAGTGCGCTTGGCCGTGAGCGTCGCGGCCAACTCCTATAGCTGGACTCGGAACTTGATTCCAAAAATGTAATAACATAACATACGATTTCCTCTGATCGAGTCATTGCGAAAATTCAATTGGACCTCCTCTACGGGAGCAGCTATCTAAGCCGTGCCTGGGGGGACAATCCTGGGCTAATTCTATCGGAGGAAACACATGAAGATTTGGACCAAGCCCGCCGTGCGCGAGCAGGAAGTCGGCCTCGAGGTCACCTCGTACCTCCCGGCTGAGATCGACCTCATCTAATAGATGAATTCGATCGGCTCGTGCACTGACGAGCCTGAGCACGGCGGCCCCTCTGGTGCCGCCGTTGTCTTTTTTGAGGTCTGCGTTCTGGAATTCTGCCTATAGGTCGGAGTGAGCGAAGGCGGCGGCGTGCTCACCGGGCGAAGTCCGAATTGGTCGTCGTAGGCTCTTGTCGTATCTTCGGACTATTCGCCTGACGAAACGCGGCACACGCGTCGCTCTTGCCGGATTACCGGTGCGCGCTTTTCCTGAACCCTGTCGCCAGCACATAGAGTTCCGACGAATCCGAGCGGCTCGCTGGTGGTTTCACGTGACGCACGGTCGCGAACGAGCGCTTGAGGATGTCGAGTAGATCGCGCTCGGTTCCGCCCTGGAACACCTTGGCCAGGAACGTGCCGCCTTCCGACAGGATGGAGATGGCGAAATGTGCGGCAGCCTCGGCAAGGCCCATGATGCGCAGATGGTCGGTGCTCTTGTGTCCCACGGTCGGCGCCGCCATGTCGGACAGAACGACGTCGGCGCCACCGTCGCGCAACAGCTCCTTGAGCCTCTCCTCCGCACCGTCAGCGGTGAAATCCATCTCGACGATCTCGACGCCGGCGATCGGCTCCATGCCGAGGTAGTCGATGGCGACCACTTGCCCCTTGCCGGAGACAGACTGCACGCGTTCGGCAGCGACCTGACTCCAGCCGCCGGGCGCCGCGCCGAGGTCGAGCACGCGCTGGCCCGGCTTGAGCAGGTGGTGCTTGTCGTCGATTTCTGAGAGCTTGTAGGCGGCGCGCGAGCGCAGACCTTCGCGCTTGGCGGCCTTCACGTAGGGATCGTTGAGCTGCCGCTCGAGCCAGAGCTGTGAGGAGTGCGTTCGGCTGCGTGCCGTCTTGAGATTGACCCTCAGCTGGCGTTGTCCGCCACCGGGCCCGGACGTCGTCGTCTTTTTCTTCATCGTTCGTGCCTGCGTGCGTTGCGCCGCCGCCGGCCGGCCCTGTAAACCGTGTCCTCGGTCATGAGCTTGGTCAGGATGCCCTCCCGCAAGCCGCGGTCGGCGACGCGCAGGCGGTCGGCGGGCCATACCCTCAGAATGGCCTCGAGTATGGCGCATCCAGCGAGCACGAGATCGGCGCGGTCCTGCCCGATGCACGGCTCCGCGACGCGCTCGTCGTAGCTTCGCGATAGCAGGTCATCGGTTACGTCCTGCACCTCGTCCGCGCTGAGCCAGCAGCCGTCGACGCGCGAGCGGTCGTAGCGCTTGAGGCCGAGCCTGATACCGGCGACGGTCGTAACGGTGCCGGAGGTGCCGAGGAAATGCACAGCGCGGTCGGCGGTACGCTCGCGGAACCGGTGCTTGGCCTCGAATGGTGCGATCAGCGAAATCACTTCTTGCACCATGTCCTCGAACGACTGCGGCGTGACGTGGCGGCCGCCGTGTCGCTCGGCCAGCGTGACCACCCCTGCCGGCAGAGAGGTCCAGGCTGCGATGCCGGTCCCCCGGTCGAGATGGTCGAGGAGCTGCGCGTGCCCGCCGTCGCGGTGTGTGCGCACGTCGAGCCAGATCAGCTCCGATGAGCCGCCGCCGATGTCGAACACGAGCACGTAGTCGGCGCCGAAGTCGATGAGAGAGGCGCAGCCTGAGACGGCTAGGTTGGCTTCCGATTCACGCGAGAGGATCTCGATGTCGAGCCCGAGGTCACGGCGCACGCGGTCGAGGAAGTGGCTGCCGTTGCGCGCGATGCGGCAGGCTTCGGTCGCCACGCAGCGGGCCCGCTGCACATTGGCGCGGGCGAGCTTCGCGGCGCAGATCCGAAGCGCCTCCGCAGTGCGGTCCATGGCGGCGTCGGACAGGTGCCCGGTCTGGCTGACGCCCTCGCCGAGGCGGATGATGCGCGAGAACGCGTCGACCACGCGGAAGCCGCGCCGGGTCGGCCTGGCGAGAAGAAGACGGCAATTGTTGGTGCCAAGGTCGAGCGCACCGTAGATCTCGTCACGCTCGTGAGCGTGCTTGCCGTCGTCGCTGGTGTGCCTCGGTCCGGGACGCGAGGAATTGCCCGGACCGTTGCCGCCCCCGCGAGCCCCGTGCTCCGGCGGTCGTCGCTGGTCGCCACTTTGGCTCTGGCCAGCGTGATGCAGGCCTGCGTGATGCTGACCTGCGGGAGGCTGACTTGTGTGAGGCTGACCTGTGTTTGCCGGCTCCGAGCCGCGATGCCCGGCCTGGCGCGGCCCGGACCAACCTGAGGAGGGGGGCGCTGATTCGCCCTCGCGTTCGCTTTGCGGCCCGGTCACGGCGTTCCCCAGTGCCTGGATCCAGGTCCGCAGTATCTGCGGTGGCCCTCGCGTCAGGCGTGCTTCTGGTTGCTACTTGCGTGTCACTGTATCATCTCGCAGACGGTGGTAAAGGGAAAGGTGACGCCTTTGGTTGAGAGCACCGGATACGGGCGGGGCAAATTTGTGGGACGCGGCCCGATGGCTGTTGGTAATGCGGTCCGTCGTACGCGATTGCGGCCACGGTCCGCCGGTCTGGTCGCCGCTCTCTCGATCCTTCCGCACGCGACGTCGCTGCCCGCTGCCGCTGGGCCCGACACCGCCGCACGTCTCGTCGCCGCCTATCCCGATGTGCTCGCCGGCACCGAGGCCGGCGCACTCGTCTGGAAGGACGGGACCAGAATGCCGATTGACGACGGCAAAGGCGACAAGTCGGCAGACGACTGGCTCGACCACCCTGATCTCGACGACATGTTCCGCTTCCCCTACCCGGCCGGGGCGCCCGCCGATCCTCCTGCGAAGGACGTCGATCCCGGTCGCGCCCGCAACGCTGCCTTCTTCGACAGGATGTATGGAGATTGTGCGAAGGGCGAGGTAACGAGCCATCTCGTGCCTGTCACCTGGCTACCCGGCCGCCGAGGCCAGCGCCTCATGGTGACCAAAATCAACGGCGTGGCCGAGAGGCTTGCGGCGGTGTCGGCCGAACTCGACAAGCTGGACCGGAGCTACGACGTGTTTCTCTTGCCATCTGCCGGCGCCTACAACTGCCGCGCCATCGCCGGCACGGATCGCAGGTCGGCCCACGGCCATGGTATCGCCATCGACATCGCTGTGAGCAGAAGCCACTACTGGCGCAACGCCAAGCCAGCGGCGGATGGCTCGTATGCCTACAAGAACGACATTCCCAAGGAGATCGTAACCGTGTTCGAGAAGCACGGGTTCATATGGGGCGGCCGCTGGTATCACTACGACACCATGCATTTCGAGTACCGTCCCGAGCTCTTGCCCTCGGCGCCGGGATCGGCTGTGCGCGTGCCGGCTCCCGCCGCGGCTGGGGAGCAGCAGTGACCGACGCAAGCCTCATCGTCCCGCTGATGCTCCTCGGAGCCCTCGTCGGAGCAGGCCTCGCGCTCGTGTGGCGTGCGAAGGCGGCGCCGGCCGCGTCCGAGCCGGCACCGTCGATCGGCAGCGGTCCGCCTGCAGCCGGCGAGCCGGACCTCTGGCGGCGCATGCTGGACGGCATCCCGGAGCCCGCGCTCGTGCTCGACCGCGACGGCCTCGTGCTCGGCGCCAATGCCGAGGCGCACAATCTGTTCCCGATCGGCGTTGCGCGTCACATCACGAGCGTCACGCGCTCACCCGAGCTCATGGAGGCCGTGAATGCCGCGCGCCTCGCGCACGAGACGCAGATCTGCCGCTTGCGGCTCGTCGCTCCCGTCGAGCGCCACATAGACGGCGCCGTGACGCCGCTCGGGACGACCGAAAGCGCTGGCGAGCCATCGCTTCTCATCGTGCTCTCTGACGCCACCGACCAGCACCAGCTGGCGCGCCTCCGCGCCGACTTCGTCGCCAATGCCAGTCACGAGCTGAGGACGCCGCTCGCGTCCTTGAAGGGCTTCATCGAGACGTTGCAGGGTGCGGCCAAGGACGACGCTGCGGCGCGCGAGAAGTTCCTCGCCATCATGCAGGCCCAGGCCGCGCGCATGTCGCGTTTGATCGACGACCTTCTGTCCTTGAGCCTCATCGAGATGCGCGAGCACGTAGCCCCGCAAGGGCACGTCGATCTCGTCGCGGTCGCACAGTCGACCGTCCATTCGCTGGCCCCGCTTGCAGCCGAGGCCAATATCACGCTCACGCTACGTCCCGATGAAGGCGCCGCAAGCGGCGCCACGACCGTCGTCGGCGAGCGGGACGAGCTCGCCCAAGTCGTACAGAACCTCGCCCAGAACGCCATCAAGTACGGCAGGCCGGGCGGCAAGGTCGAAATCGCGCTCGAGCGCCGCGGGCGCCACGTCGTGCTCTCGGTCGTCGACGATGGCATTGGCATAGCGCCGCAGCATCTGCCGCGCTTGACCGAGCGCTTTTATCGTGTCAGCGCCAAAGACAGCCGCGAGCGCGGCGGCACCGGCCTCGGACTGGCCATCGTCAAGCACATCGTCAACCGCCACGGAGGCGAGCTCAAGGTCGCCTCCACGCTCGGTGCTGGCTCCACCTTCTCCGTCTGGCTGCCGGCTGCAAAATAGAAGCGCGCGTCTCCTTCTCTGCGGAGTTTGACAGGGTGCGCCATCGTTCCGCCGCGGGCTCCACGGCGAGACGGATCAACGGAGCGGCACCCGCAGCCAAGTGATCCCCGGCGCACTCGGGTGGAGTGCAACCGATCGCGCGCGGTCACTGTCATAATCTCGTTGCAATGATTGGCTAATCCGGCACTCAACGAATTGCTGGAAACGGTCGCCCGAGCCAGAGCGTTGTGCCGGCCACTCCCCGCGTGGCCCGCCTCCGCCAAGCGCTGACGACCGCCTCCAGCGGTAGGTTTCGGATGCTCGAATCCGACCATAACGCGCAAAGGAGGTTCACGCCTTTCGCGCGCCTTAAGATGCTCCCCAGTGCTTGAGTTCATGCAGGGGGGTGAAAGCCATGAAACATGGCAAGAAGCGCAGGCTACGCTTCATCTTCATTTACATTAGCTGGTGAGCGATCAGGGTCAGACCCGTGGGTCTGACCCCTATTCGCCGAGCAGGCATAGACTGATGCCCGCGGAGCCCGATGCCCAGCTGTTTCGCGTGCTAAGAAAAAACATTGCACAGCCAGTGACTTACCATGTCACAAAAGGATAGCCTCCGTGCGCTAGAGAACCCTCGTCGGTGCCTTGGGCCCGGCAATTGGGGGCGAAGCGGCGGGCAGGTGCCGGCCGCAGGCTCTCCCGAATGAGGGAGACATAGAGCGTGAATTCCAAGTTCATCGTTCCGGCCGCTGTGGCCGCCAGCATCATCGCGTACTCCGGTGCGGCCGAGGCACGCGATCAGATCCGCATCGTCGGTTCCTCGACGGTGTACCCATTCACCACGGCCGTTGCCGAGCAGTTCGGCAAGGCCTCGGGCGGCAAGACGCCCGTCGTCGAGAGCACCGGCACCGGTGGCGGCATGAAGATCTTCTGCGAGGGCGTCGGCGAGGACAAGGCGGACGCCACCAATGCCTCGCGCCGCATCAAGAAGAGCGAGTTCGAGCTCTGCCAGAAGAACGGCGTAACGGACATTGTCGAGCTCAAGGTCGGCATCGACGGCCTCACCATCGCACAGTCGAAGGAAGGCCCCGCCGTCAAGCTCACCAGGAAGCAGATCTTCCAGGCGCTTGCCGAGAAGGTTCCGAACGACAAGGGCGAGCTCGTCGCCAACCCCAATAAAAACTGGTCTGACATCGATCCATCGCTGCCGAACGTGAAGATCGAGGTTCTCGGTCCGCCCCCGACCTCGGGCACGCGTGACAGCTTCCATGAGCTGTTCATGGAGAAGGGCGGCGAGGAGTTCGACGTCCTGAAGAAGATGAAGGCCGACGACGACGCCAACAAGACGAAGAACTTCGAGGGCGTGTGGAAGTCGATCCGTAAGGATGGCGCCTACGTCGAGGCTGGCGAGAACGACAATGTGATCGTGCAGAAGCTCGAGGCCAACAAGAATGCCTTCGGCATCTTCGGCTACTCGTTCCTCGAGGAAAACACCGCGAAGATCAAGGGTGTTGCCATCGAGGGCGTCGATCCCACCTACGAGAACATCTCCGGCGGCAAGTACAAGGGCGCCCGTGATCTCTTCGTCTACGTCAAGAAGCAGCACGTCGGCGTGATTCCCGGCCTCGACAAGTTCGTCGCCGAGTACGCCTCCGAGAAAGCGCTGGGCGACGACGGCTACCTCGCTGCCAAGGGTCTCGTCGCTCTGCCCAAGGACGGCATCGCCAAGGCCGTCGCCGCCGGCAAGTCGATGGAGCCCATGAAGGGCGACGACCTCAAGTAAGCGATCGGCGCCCGGGGGCGGACGGCAAGTCCACCCCCGGGTTTCGCGTGCCATCGGGCCGGGTCAACGTAACACTTGCCTGACCCGTCCATGATCCGCTGACCTGCATGGCGGATGTTTGCTACAACTCGTGCGCGGCCGACTTTCGGGTTGGGCCGCGCTGGTGCAACAGGTGTGGGGCGGCACTTTAGCGATGACCACGGCATTCTTCTCGTTGCTCGTCATGCTCGCTCTGGCCGGGTTCTTTCTGGCGCGCTACCGGGCCTCGCGTGTTGCCGGAGGCGACTTCGCTGGCATGCATTCGCTGCCCGCCTACCACGGCCTATTTACCGCCACGCTGGTCGCTGTGCCGATGCTAGCCGTCTACCTCGTCGGATCATCTCTGGTTACGATTCTTTCGGAGCGCGCCGGTCTGGCGGAGCTCGCGTCCGAAATCTCCGCAGATGCCTTGAAGCGCAGCGCCGCACTGCGCGAGATCGTCAACGTCGCCGCCGGCAGTCATGCCGGTGAGTTGAAGCCCGAAGTTGCCGCTGCCGCCGCCGCCTATTCTCTGGCGCGATCGCAAACGGCCACGGCCGTGCTGGCGGTTGGTGCGCTGCTCGGCTTGTCTAGTCTCCTCTGGGGCGTGACTCGCGTTTCGATGACCTTTAGGGCGCGAAATGCTTTCGAGGCCATGGTCCGCGGCCTTCTCTTCGTCTGCGCGGCGATTGCCGTGCTGACGACGGTCGGCATCGTGCTGTCGGTCGCCGGCGAGACCTACCGCTTCTTCTTCGACCCCGCCATCACCGGCAAGCCGTCCGTGGGAAACTTCCTTTTCGGGACCGAATGGAACCCGCAGGCTGCGATGCGGGCAGACCAGGGAGACGTGAAGACGGCCTACGGCTTCATCCCGCTCCTGACGGGAACGCTACTCATCACGTTCATCGCCATTTGCGTCGCGGGGCCGCTCGGCTTGTTCTCGGCCATCTATCTTTCCGAGTATGCCTCGCCCCGCGTACGCGGCATCGCCAAGCCGGTGCTTGAGATCCTGGCCGGCGTGCCGACGGTCGTGCTGGGCTTCTTTGCCGCCCTCACTGTTGCACCATTGGTGCGCGGCTGGGGCGAGGCGGTCGGGCTCGACATTGCCTCCGAGAGCGCGTTGGCTGCCGGCCTCGTCATGGGCATGATGATCATCCCCTTCATATCGTCTCTGTCCGACGACGTGATCAACGCCGTTCCGCAGTCGCTGCGCGACGGCTCTTATGCCCTCGGCGCCACCCGGGCAGAGACCATCAAGCAGGTCGTGCTGCCGGCCGCCCTGCCGGGCATCGTGTCTGCCTTCATGCTCGCCATCAGCCGCGCCATCGGCGAGACGATGATCGTCGTCATGGCTGCCGGCCTTGCCGCCAACCTGACGCTCAATCCGTTTGACGCGGTGACAACGATCACGGTCCAGATCAAGACCATCCTCGTCGGCGATCAGGAGTTCGACAGCGCCAAGACGTTGGCCGCGTTCGCTCTTGGTTTCGTGCTGTTCTTTGTCACCCTAGCCCTCAACTACATCGCGCTCCGCGTGGTGCAACGCTATCGGGAGCAGTATGACTGATATGCTAGCACCAGAGTTCGCGAACCAGCGCCCGGTTCCACTGCGGTCTCCTGAAAGCGCAGCCCGCCTTCGCCGCCGCTATCGCGCAGAGGCCCGCTTCCGCGCCTATGGCATGACGGCCATTGTCGTCACGACGGTGTTTCTGGTCGCTCTTATCGCAGACATTCTGCGCAACGGGCTGCCGACCTTCTGGCAGCATTCCGCCCTGCTCGACGCCAACCTTGCCGCGGATGTGATCGATCCGGAAGGCAAGCGCTCGGCCGATGCGCTACGCGCGGCTGATTACGCGCCAATCGTGCGCAATGCGCTGGCCGCAG
>JAGVSR010000048.1 GCA_019137195.1 Alphaproteobacteria bacterium | reverse complement strand
CAAGAAGTCGTCGGTCGAGCTGCCGGCGCCCGGCTGCTACGGCACCTATCCGTCGATCGGCAACGCCAAGCACGTGTCGACCATGTGCGGCGACGGCACGATGGGCACCTACACGCTGAACGACGCCGCGACCGAGGGCAAGCGCAAGGCATCGGACAAGATGTTCGACGCCGACAAGGACGCCTGGTTCATCCATGGCGAGAAGAATGGCGACAACTACGTCTTCATCTCCTTCAACGGCTCCGTCCATCAGGTGAACCTCGACGGCGACCAGGGCAAGCTCGTCGACAGCTACAACTTCGCCGAGGGCGTCGAGGGTGGCTGGCGCCCGAGCGGCTACCAGCCGTTCGCCGTCGATGCTGGTGGCGTGGCCTATGTGCTCATGCACTCGAACGGCGCCGAAGGCTCGCACAAGAATCCGTCCGAGGAGATCTGGTCGGTCGACCTCAAGGCCAAGAAGGTCGTCGCCCGCTCCAAGGCCCCGACGCTGGTTTCGATCACGATCAAGGGCAACACGCTCTACGGCATCAACCCGCTCGAGCCGTCGGTCGTGAAGATGACCATCGACGATGGCAGCAAGGCCGTCGCCGAGGCGGGCTCGAGCAAGATCGGCGAGACGGCCACCCAGATCGAGGTCTCGAACTGACATGCTGGGGCTTCCGGTCCTCGATCCGCTTCTCGTCGTTACGGCAGCGGGCTTCACCGCCCTGCTGCTGGCGAGGGCGGCGCTGCACAAGGCGGGCGACTTCCTGGCCTTCACGGGCACACTCGCGGACTACCGCCTGCTGCCCGAGTGGGCGCTCTCTCCCGCCACGATGCTCCTCATCGTGCTCGAGGGGGCGATCGCCGCCGGCCTCATGTGGAGTGCAACGAGGCCGATGGCCGGACTGGCGGCAGCTGGGCTCCTCGCCTTCTACGCCGCCATGATGGCCATACCCCTGTCGCAGGGGCGGACGGAGATCAGCTGCGGCTGCGGTGGCCCGACGGACCACTTGTCGGCCTCGCTTCTCGGACGCAACGGGGTTCTCGTCGCTATCGCGCTGGTGGCGGCAGCCCCGCTCAACGAGCGGGTCCTGACTTGGCTCGACATCGTATCGTTGCCGCTTGCGGTCATCACGTTGTGGTTCATTCTTGAGGCGGCCGAGCAGGCGCTGCAGAATGGCGCTTACATCCGGTCCTTGAAATCCCGCCTGAGAAGTGAGGTCTGAAACATGGATGGCTTGGTTGCTGCCGTCGTGCTGCTGTGGGTTCTGGTGATCGCGCTGGCGCTCGCCGTGTTCGCCCTCATGCGGCAAGTCGGCGTGCTGTTCGAGCGGGTGGCCCCCATGGGCGCCCTCGTCACCGACAGCGGTCCCAAGGTCGGGGAAACCTCGCGCGTGTTCGATCTCGCGAGCCTCACCGGCGGCGTCGTCTCGGTGGGCGGCGGTCAGGGTCGCTCGCAGCTCGTGTTCTTCCTCTCGCCCACCTGCCCGGTGTGCAAGAAGCTGCTGCCGATCCTGCGCTCGACCAAGGCTGCGGAGAGCAAGTGGCTCGACGTCATCCTTGCGAGCGACGGGGACGAGGGACAGCAGCGCCGCTTCGTCGCCGAGAAGGGCCTCGAGGATTTCCCCTACGTGCTCTCGACCGATCTCGGCATGACCTTCAAGGTCTCGAGGTTGCCCTACGCCGTTCTGCTCGACGGGCAGGGCGTGGTGCGTGCCAAGGGCCTCGTCAACAACCGCGAGCAGCTCGACAGCCTCTTCAACGCCCAGGATCTCGGCGTCGCCTCGATCCAGAAATACCTGAGCGAAGCTCACAGTCCTGCATGATCATCCGTACGAGAAAGGCTCACCCATGACTATACCCACGTTTGCCCGTATCGCGGCTTTGTTCGACAACGGCACCGAGGCCATGACCCGCTTTGCCGCCCAGCGCGTGGGCCGGCGGAGCGTGATGACCCGGATCGGCCAGGTGATGGTCGGCGCGGCAGCGCTGCCGATGCTGCCGTTCGATCGCTCGGGCGGTCGCGCCCACGCCGAGGAGGAGACCAAGGAGTTCACCGACCAGCAGTGCGAGTACTGGCGCTACTGCGCTCTCGACGGCTTCCTCTGCACCTGCTGCGGCGGCTCGCTGACGTCCTGCCCGCCGGGAGCAGACGCCTCGAAGGTGTCCTGGGTCGGCACCTGCCAGAACCCCAAGGATGGCAAGAGCTACCTCATCACGTACAACGACTGCTGCGGCAAGACCTCGTGCGGTCGCTGCGTCTGTAACTTCAATCTGCGTGAGCGCCCCGGCTATCGCATGGGCGTCCATAACGACATCAACTGGTGCATGGCCGACACCAAGTCGACGATGTACCACTGCACGGTCGCGGCCGTGGTCGGGCTTTCCGACGCGGGCTGATACCATGATGAGCCGCGGAGCTGTGTCCAGAACGGTCGCCGGCTCCGCGGCATTTCTCGTGTCGATGCTCGCCACGGCTCCCGCGCACGCGGCCGACGGAGCGGCGCTGTTCAGCGCCAACTGCGCCGCCTGTCATCAGCCGGGCGGCGTCGGCTCGGCGGGCCTCGCACCGCCGCTGGTGTCGAGGCATATCGCAGCCGCAGCCGCGAAGAACCAGCTCTACGTGCCGCTGGTGATCCTCAACGGGCTTTCCGGCCAGCTGGCGCTCGACGACGGAACGAGCATAGCCTCGCTGATGCCTCCCATCGGCCTCTATCTCTCCGACGAGGAGCTGGCCGCCCTGGTCGGTTACATCTTCGCACTCAACGGGGCGGAGGTCGCTTTGGACCCCAAGACCATCTCGGATCTGCGGCCGAAGCCGCATGGAGCGAAAGAGCTCAGAGCCGTGCGGGAGAGCCTGTTACCGTGAGAGACCGTTTCCGTCAGCACCAGCAGGGCTACATGCGGGCGATCGCGGCGTCGGTGCTTGCCGGTGTCGCCGCTGGAATGGCAGCAGCCCCCGTGAACGCCGCTGAAGGCGTGATCAGCGGGGCCTCGGTCTACGCTCAGCACTGCGCCGCCTGCCATCTCCCCGATGGCGCGGGGACTCCGGGGCTGGCGCCGCCGCTCACCTCGAAGCACGTCAAGGCGGCGGCAACCCTCAACCCGCTCTATGCGACCCTCGTGGTGCTGAACGGGCTATCGGGACCGGTCCCGCTCGACGACGGCACCACGCTCAAAGGAATCATGCCTCCCGTCGGTATGCAGCTCAGCGACGAGGAGGTTGCGATGGTTGTTCCGTCTCGTGCCGGTCCTGGCCGCATTGGCCGTGGCCGCCGCTCTGCCCGCGTCCGCGACCGGCGAAAGCGCGGCAATCGCCTACAAGCTGCACTGCACCGGCTGCCACCTCGATAGCGGGGCTGGCAATCCGGAGGTTGGGCGCATTCCGCCTTTCCCCGGGCTCGCCGGCCACTTCCTCAAGCATCCCAAAGGACGCCTCTTCCTCTCCAAAGTTCCGGGCATGGTCAATGCCGGGCTGCCAGCCGACGAGACGGCGGCAGTGCTCAACTACGTGCTCGAGCACTACGGCGCCAAGGACACGCCCGAGCACTGGGAGCCCTTCACCAAGGAGGAGGTGGAGCGGAACTGGAGCACCAAGGTCGATGATATAAGCGCACTCCGAGGCGAGATATCGGCTGATCTCGCCAAGCAGGGCATCGACCTGCGCTACTGAGCCGCCGAGGCTCCGCCAGACAGAAATCAGGAGTGCCCTCGGGTCATGAAAGCTCCCGAGCCCTATCTCGTTTGGCAGGACCCGGACGACAGCCGTAGTCCCGGCAAGCCCCGCTTTGCTCTGACGCGGCCGGAGGCCAACCGCCGGGTCCTGATCGGCCTCGCTGCCGCCCTCATCCTCATCGCGCTTCCCCCGACGCCCTATCTCATGTCCCCGGTATGGCTCGCCTCGATGGTGACCGGCTGGGGCTCGGCAGCGCTGATCGCGGTTCTCATGATTCTACCGCTCCGCCGCTTTGCCTCGTGGCCCCAGGTCCGGATCTCGGTCGAGCGCCACAAGAGGCTCGGCGAGCTGGCGCTACTGCTCGCAGCAGCCCACACACTGTTGCTCATCGTCGGCGACAAGCTGATGCTCGAGTACCTTTGGCCGGCGCAGCCGCGCTGGATGTTTGCCGGCAATATCGGCTTCATCGTGCTGGCGCTGCTGGTGGTCCTCAGTCTCGAGCGGCTGCGCGTCCTGTTCGGTCCCGGCCCCCGCTTCCGCACCGTCCACATCGTGCTCTCCGTCGTGCTGGTGGCTCTGATGGCCGCGCACATGGTCGGCAGCGGCATCTTCATCGCGCACCCGCTCAAGGCGGGCCTCCTGGCGCTCGTCTCCGCGGCGCTCGTTGCCGCCACGTTCAGGCCGCCGGTCAAGCCGCAGCGAACGCGAGCAGGCGAAGCTCCACACGATCGGGAAGGCGCACCATGAAGAGCGCTGCCCACCGCGGACGCGTTGGGGCCGGCATCATCGCCGCCTCCGTGCTCGCTCTCATCCTCATCGCCGCGACGCCGCTCGCGGCCCACTGGCTGCGCGAGCCGGTGGTGAAAGAGATCGTCGAGCTGCCGCTCGCCATGCCGCACAGGAAGCACGCCGATACGCCCTGCGCGGTCTGCCATCACGACTACAAGGACAAGACCGGCCGCGGCATGGGCTGCGTCCTCTGCCACAAGGGCAATGACCCCAAGCTCGTGCGCAGCATCATCGGCGAGTTCCACGACTTCTGCATGGGTTGCCACGCCGAGAAGGCGCGCACGCTCGCCAAGCACGGCCCCGTGCGCGAATGCGCCGGCTGCCACTACGAGCACCCGGATGGCCACTTCCCGTAGGCGACTGTCGCGTCGATCCGGAGGCGGTGGCGACCGATGGCCTCACCCGCTCTTCAGCTCGGGAAAGTCGGCTTCCGAAAACGTGACACCACGATAGGCCGGATCTGCCGTGGCCTCGTGCTCCATGCGCCGGAGCTGCGCGCGCTTGATCTTGCCCGAGATCGTCTTCGGCAGCTCGGGCACGAGCTCCAACTGGCGGATGCGCTTGAACGGCGCCAGCCGGCTGTTGGCGTGAGCAAGGATCGACAGCGCCGCCGCCCGGTCCGCGGCCACGCCAGCCCGCAAGAGGATGAACGCCTTCGGCACCGCGAGCCGGATCGGATCGGGCGCGGGGATGACGGCGGCCTCGAGCACGTCGGCATGCTCGATCAGCACGCTCTCGAGCTCGAACGGGCTGATGCGATAGTCGGACGACTTGAACACGTCGTCGGCGCGGCCGACGAAAGTGAGGTAGCCGTCCTGATCGGCGAAGGCGACGTCCGACGTGCGATAGAAGCGCCCCGAGGGCGGCTTGATCCCGTCCTCGCCCTCGTAGCCGAGCATCAGGCCGGCCGGCCCGCCGCCGCCGAGCGAAATGCACACCTCGCCTTCCGTCGCCGCGTTGCCGTCGAGATCGAGCACAGAGATCCAGTAGCCCGGCATCGGCCGGCCCATGGCGCCGGGCTTCACCTTCTGCCCCGGCGAGTTGGCGATGAGCGCCGTGGTCTCGGTCTGCCCGTAGCCGTCGCGGATGGTCCTGCCCCACGCCCTTTCGACGCGCTCGATCATCTCGGGGTTCAGCGGCTCGCCGGCCGCGCACACCTCGCGCAAGGCCACCGGATAGCTAGCGAGGTCCTCCTGCACGAGAAGCCGCCAAACCGTCGGCGGCGCGCAGAAGGTCGTCGCCCGGCAGCGGACCAGCTCACCGAGGAGCACCCTGGCGTCGAATCGTGCCTGGTTGATGACGAGCACCGTGGCGCCCGCCGTCCACGGCGTGAAGAACGAGCTCCACGCATGCTTGGCCCAGCCCGGCGAGGAGACGTTGACGTGAATGTCGCCAGGCATGAGGCCGAGCCAGTACATGGTTGCGAGCGCGCCGACCGGATAGCTCCGGTGGCTGTGCAGAACAAGCTTCGGCTTTGCGGTTGTGCCCGACGTGAAATAGAGCAGCATCGGATCTGTGGCTTGGGTCGCGCCGTCGGGAAGGAACGTCTCTGCCGCCGCCCTCGCGTCGTCGTACGACAGCCAGCCGGCCGGGGGCTCGCCGCCGACACAGATCCTCGTGACGCCGGCGGTCGCAAGGCCATCGACCTTGGACGTCTGGTCGGGACCGGCGATGATCATCTTCGCGCGCCCGCGCTCTATGCGGTCGGCGAGCTCGTCGCGCGAGACGAGAGTTGTAGCGGGAATGAGAACCGCGCCGAGCTTCATCGCGGCGAGCATCACCTCCCAGAGGGGCTCGACGTTGCCGAGCACCATGAGCACGCGATCCCCGCGACCGATGCCGAGCGCACGCAGGTGATTGGCGACCCGGTTGGAGCGGCTCGACAGCTCGCCGAAGGTCGCCTTGCTCTCGGTTCCCGTGACGGCATCGACGATCCACAGCCCCGTCCGGTCGCGACTCGCCGGATTGGTCGCCAGCTCGCCGTCGAACCAGTCGAGCGCCCAGTTGAAGGGCCTTGCGTCCGGCCACGAGAACCCGCCGACCGCGAGGTCATAGTCGGTGCGGTGCCGCAGAAGAAAGGCACGCGCCTCTGCGAACGTCGGCATAGGCTTCCTCCCAGCTGCGTCCCGCCCCTTGATGGGGTGAGCTTGGGGGCGGGGCAAGGCCTGCGCCCGCGCGCCGGCCCGGCTGTACTCCCGCCCCTGGCCCCTCCGCGCGCTCGTGGCTCGATGCCTCGCATCGCGGGGGTAGGGGGTTTCCGTCAGGCATTCTTGAAGTCGGGCTTTCGCTTCTCCGAGAAGGCCGCCATGCCCTCCTTCTGGTCGTGGGTGGCGAAGGCGGAATGGAACACGCGGCGCTCGAAGCGAAGCCCCTCCGAGAGAGCGACCTCCTCGGCACGGTTCACGCACTCCTTGACCATCATCACCGACGGCAGCGACATGCTGGCGATGACCGCAGCCGCGGCGACCGCCTCCTCGACGAGCTTGTCGGCCGCGACCACGCGCGAGACGAGCCCCGCGCGCTCGGCCTCCACCGCGTCCATCATGCGGCCCGTGAGGCACATGTCCATCGCCTTGGATTTGCCCACGAGGCGAGTGAGCCGCTGGCTGCCGCCCCAACCCGGAAGCACGCCGAGCTTGATCTCGGGCTGACCGAACTTCGCCGTCTCGGCGGCGATGATGAAGTCGCACATCATTGCAAGCTCGCAGCCGCCTCCCAGCGCAAAGCCGGCCACTGCGGCGATGATCGGCTTGCGAACCTTGATGAAGCGGTCCCACTCGCTGAACGCGTCGGGCCCGAACATGTCGACGAACGACTTGTCTTGCATCTCCTTGATGTCCGCACCGGCTGCGAACGCCTTCTCCGAGCCCGTCACCACGATGGCGCCGATGCCCTGATCCTTCTCCAGCGACTCGACGCACTGGATGAGTTCACTCCGGAGCTGGCCGTTGATGGCGTTCAAAGCCTTCGGCCGGTTCAACGTCACGAGCGCGACGCGGCCGCGCGCCTCGACGAGGATCGTCTCGTAGGTCATGTCATCTCCCTCTTACCGCGGCCCGTGCCGCGCAGATAGTTGATGATACCCGAGAAATCCATGTCGTTACCACCCGCCTCGGCGTACGCGGCGTAAAGCCGTTCCGCCGCCTCACCGAGCGGGATCGCGACGCCCGCCCCCGCGGCCGCTTCCTGAGCAAGGCGCACGTCCTTGAGCATCAGCGCGGTGGCAAAGCCTGGCTTGTAGCCGTTGTTCGAAGGCGCGCCCGGCACAGGCCCCGGTACCGGGCAATAGGTATCGAGCGACCAGCAGCGGCCGGAAGAGGCCGTCATGACGTCGAACATCACCTTATGATCGAGGCCGAGCTTCTCTCCTAGCGTCAGTGCCTCGGAAACGCCGATCATCGAGATCGCGAGCAGCATGTTATTGCAGATCTTGGCCGACTGGCCGGCGCCGGCCCCGCCGCAGTGAAACGCCTTCTTTCCCATCTTGAGGAGAATGGGCTCGGCGCGTTGGAACACCTCGGCCTTACCTCCGACCATGAACGTGAGCGTGCCGGCCTTGGCGCCACCGGCACCGCCCGAGACCGGAGCGTCGAGGCTCGCAGCCCCCTTCGCCGCCGCCATCTCGTGCGCCTTGCGCGCGCTCGCGCCATCGATGGTCGAGCAATCGATCAGCAGCGTGCCTGGCCTCACGATGGCGAGCACGCTGCTCAAAACCTCGAGCACGAGCTTCCCCGACGGCAGCATGGTGATGACGACCTCGGCAGCTTTGGCTGCGTCGGTACTGGACGCCGCGACGGCTGCACCTGCCTCCCGCGCCGCCTCGCACGCAGCCTTGCTCACGTCGTAGGCGGCAACAGGAAAGCCAGCCTTGGCAAGGTTGGCGCACATGGGGCCACCCATGTTGCCGAGGCCGATAAAGGCAATCGACGGCTGGGTCATGACTTCAGCTCCTCATGAAACGGAATGGGTGGCGTCTGCTCGGATAGAAATCCGCGAACGTGCGCCTCGCTGACCTCGGCCAGTGTTGCCGGGTTCCACCTCGGATTGCGGTCCTTGTCGATGACCGCGGCCCGAATGCCTTCGACCATGTCGCAGGAAAGGCGTGTCGCGTGCAGCACGGCCGAAAGTTCACGCCCGAGGCACTCCTCGAGGTTCTCCGCTTTGCGCGCGAGACGGAGCAGCCGCAGTGTCACCTTGAGCGAGGTCGGCGACTTCGACAGCATGGTCTGGAGCGCTTCCTGGGCGAAGGGAGCGTTTGCTGCGGACAGCGCCGCCTCGATCTCCTCGATGGTGTCGAGACCGAACGCCGCGTCGATCAGCGCTCGCTCCTCGCAAAGGCGCGATGGCGGCTTCGGCGCCTCGAACGCGTTGAGTACCCGCATCACCTCGCGCGGACCGTTGCACGGCGGCAGGCCTGCAAGCACCTCGGTGATGTCGCCAAACCTTGCCGACGGGATGTAGTAGTCGCCCAACCCGCTGTGGATCGCGTCCGCGGCTCCGACCGTCGTTCCGGTTAGAGCGAGGTAGGTGCCAGCCTCTCCCAGCGCTGGACGAGACAACAGCCATGTGCCGCCGACATCGGGGATCAAGCCGATCCCGACCTCCGGCATGGCGACCTTCGTGCGTTCGGTCACGATGCGATGGCGGGCGTGAGCAGAGACGCCGATGCCCCCGCCCATGACGATACCGTCCATGAAGGCGACGTACGGCTTGGGATAGCACGCAATACGTGCGTTGAGTGCATACTCCGCGGGCCAAAACACTTCCGGCCAGCCATCCGGACTTTTGGCGCTGTTGTAGAGCGTACGGATGTCGCCGCCGGCGCATAGGCCACGCTCGCCTGAACCTCGCAACGCAACGCACGCCACCGAGGGATCGGCCTCCAGCACATCGAGCAGCCGACGCATCTCCTCGACCATATCGAGCGACAGCGCATTGAGCGCCTCGGGTCTGTTCAAGATGATGGTCGCCAGTGTGCCGCGACGCTCGAGAAGAATTTGCGGCGTACGCGGCTCTAGCTCGGCGCGTCTCAAGCCCCCGCTCCCTTGTTTGGAGACACCGGCGGTCTGAGGCTCCCCGGAGCCGCGCGCCGGGAGGTCCTCCCTTGCCCGGCTCGCTCCCAAGAGGGTCGAGGGAGATCCATGGCCTTTCGACATGCGGCTCACCTCACCCCCAGAACCTGGCGCGCGATGATGACGCGCATAATCTCGTTGGTGCCCTCGAGGATCTGGTGAACACGGAGATCGCGCACGATCTTCTCGAGGCCGTACTCGGTGAGATACCCATAGCCGCCGAGCATCTGTTGCGCGTCGTTGGCGACCTTGTACCCGACATCGGTGACGAGCCGCTTGGCCATCGCCGAGCGAAGGCCCGCGTCGTCGTCGTCCCGGTCGTAAGCCGCTGCCGCCGTGTAGAGCATGGTGCGCGCCGCCTCGAGCTCCGTCACCATGTCGGCGACGCGGAACTGCAGCCCTTGGAACTCCTCGAGCCTCTTGCCGAAGGCCTTCCGCTCTTTCATGTAGGTGACGGCTTTGTCGATCGCCGACTGCGCGCCGCCGAGAGAGCACGCCGCGATGTTGAGGCGTCCCCCGACCAGCGCCGTCATGGCGATCTTGAAGCCCTCGCCCTCGGCGCCGATCAAGTTGCCGATCGGAACCTTGCAGTCCTCGAAGATCACCGCTCGCGTCGGCTGTGCGTTCCAGCCCATTTTCCGCTCGTTGGCGCCGAAGCTAAGGCCCTTGGCATCCTTGGGCACCAGGATCGCGGACACGCCCGACGGTCCGGGACCACCCGTACGCGACATGACGATGTAATAGTCGACGGCGCCGGCCCCCGAGATGAACTGTTTCGTGCCATTGAGCGTGTAGTCGGTGTTGTCGCGCCGTGCCGTGGTCCTCAACGCCGCCGCGTCCGAGCCTGAGCCAGGCTCGGTGAGACAGTAGGCCGAGAGCTGATCCATACGGCAGAGGTCTGGCAGCAAGAGCCGGCGCTGCTCCTCGGTGCCGTAGCGGTCGATGACCGAGGCGCACATGTTGTGGATGGAAAGGAACGCCGACACCGCGGCGCAGCCCGTCGCCAGAGCCTCGAAGATGAGCGCCGCCTCGAGCCGCCCCAGCCCCGAGCCGCCGACGTCATCCCGAACATAGATTCCGCCCATGCCGAGCGCCGCGGCCTCGCGCAGGACGTCGACGGGGAAATGCTTGTCGCGATCCCAGTCGAGAGCATGGGGCGCGATTTTCGCGTCGGCAAAATCGCGCGCCATGTCACGGACAGCGACCTGCTCCGGTGGCAAGGCGTAAAGCATGGGCTTCGTCCTGTCCTCCTACCGTCTCGCACCCTCTCGACCTGACCCTCAATCCAAGGAAAGAGGAAATCGGGCCGGCGCTCGCGGTCGGGCCTCGCTCTCCAAACACCCGTCGCTCGAGGCCCGTCTCCCCCTGGGAAGAGGGTTAGGGTGAGGGCGCCTGCATCCGCGAGCGGAGCATCCGGGGCTCACTTCATCGTCGGTATCACGAACTCGGCGCCGCGCTCGTTGGTGGCCGGCCAGCGCGAGGTCACCGTCTTAGTGCGCGTGTAGAAGCGCACCGAGTCGGGCCCGTGCTGATTGAGGTCGCCAAAGCCCGAGCGCTTCCAGCCACCGAACGTGTAGTAGGCGAGCGGCACCGGGATTGGCGTATTGACACCGACCATGCCGACCTTGACGCGGGCACAGAACTCGCGCGCGACCCCGCCGTCACGGGTGAAGATGGCGACGCCGTTGCCGTACTCGTGGTCGTTGGCGAGCTTGAGGCCCTCGGCGAAGTCCTTCGCCCGTACCGTGGCGAGTACCGGCCCGAAGATCTCCTCCTTGTAGATCCGCATATCCTTCGTCACGTTGTCGAACAGCGAGCCGCCGATGTAGAAGCCCTTCTCGTAGCCCTGCATCTTGAAGCCGCGACCGTCGACCACGAGCTTCGCGCCCTCCTGGGTGCCAACGTCGATGTAGTTCTTCACCCGCTGCACCGCTTCCTTGGTCACCAGCGGACCGAAATCGGCGCCCATGTCCGTCGAGGGGCCGATCTTCAAGGCTTCCACGCGCGGCGCGAGCTTTTTGATGAACGCGTCCGCGGTCGCCTCGCCGACCGGGACCGCGACCGAGATCGCCATGCAGCGCTGGCCGGCCGAGCCGTAGCCGGCACCGATCACCGCGTCGACTGCCTGGTCCATGTCGGCGTCGGGCATGATGATCATATGGTTCTTGGCGCCGCCGAAGCAGTGCGCACGCTTACCGTGCTGCGTCGCCCTCGTGTAGACGTACTCGGCGATCGGCGTCGAGCCGACGAAGCCTACGGCCTCGATATCCGGATTATCGAGAATGGCATCGACAGCCACCTTGTCGCCGTTGACGACGTTGAGGATGCCCGGCGGCAGGCCGGCCTCGATCATGAGCTCGGCGAGGCGCAACGGCACACCCGGATCGCGCTCGGACGGCTTCAGGATGAAGGCGTTGCCGCAGGCGATCGCGGGCGCGAACTTCCACATCGGGATCATGGCGGGGAAGTTGAACGGCGTGATGCCGGCGACGACCCCGAGCGGCTGGCGCATGGAGTAGATGTCGATTCCAGGTCCGGCGCTATCGGTGTACTCGCCCTTCATGAGGTGCGGTATGCCGGCTGCGAACTCGACCACCTCGACGCCGCGCTGGATGTCGCCCTTGGCGTCGGGAATTGTCTTGCCGTGCTCGCGGGCGAGGAGTTCGGCGATGCTGTCGTTGTCGCGCTGGATGAGCTCGAGAAATCTCATCATGACGCGCGCTCGCCGCTGCGGGTTCGTCTGCGCCCACGCGGGCTGCGCGGCCTTGGCGTTCTCGACCGCAGCCCGAACCTCGGCCGCGCTCGCAAGCGCCACCTGCCCACGCACCTCGCCCGTCATCGGCTGGTAGACGTCGGCCGTTCGCCCCGAGGTCCCGGCAACGTGCTTGCCTCCGATGAAGTGACCGACAATGGCCATGACTATCTCCCGATTGCGTATTTTCCCGGAGTATGTTCGATCATAGGATACGATAAAATGCACGACGAGACACAACCGGTGTGCGCAAATGCCTAAGCAAGAGCGGGGGGCGAACTGGGACGACTACCGGTTTCTCCTGGCCGTGGCCCGCCGCGGCACGGTCTCGGCCGCCGCCCTCGACCTCCGGGTCGACCATGCCACGGTCATCCGCCGCATCGACCGGCTGGAAAAGGACATGGGGATCGTCCTCTTCAGCCGCCGCCCGACCGGCTACGAGCTGACGCCAGCCGGCAAAAAGGCCCTTTTGCTCGCCGAGACCGTGGAAAGCACCGTGCTCTCGGGCATGAGCACACTCGGCCAACTTTCGGACCAGCTCTCGGGCACGGTCCGCATCGGTGCTCCCGACGGCTTCGGCAGCTACTTTTTGGCCCCCCGCCTCGTACCCTTCATCGAACGCTATCCGGACCTCGACGTGCAGCTCGTGGCGACGGCCCGCACCTTCAGCCTCGCCAAGCGCGAGGCCGAGGTCGCCATCAGTCTCACTGTGCCCCAGGAAGGACGTATCGTGGCGAGGAAGCTCATCGACTATGAGCTCCGCCTCTACGCAGCGCCGAAGTACCTTGCGAGGAGCGCTCCCATAGAGACGCGCGCCGACCTCGCCAGCCACCGCTTCACCGGCTATATCGAGGAGCTGCTCTATACGCCCGAGCTCGATTACCTGTCGCTTGTCTGCGAGAAGGATCAGGTGTGCATGCGAAGCGGCAATCTCATAGCGCAGATGCAGGCAACCGTCGCCGGCATCGGTCTCGCCATTCTGCCCTGCTTCATGGCCAAGTGGCGCCGCGACCTCGTGCCGGTGCTGCCGGGGGAATTCTCGCTAACTCGGAGCTTTTGGCTGTTGATGCACGAGGATAGCCGCGATCACCCCGCCGTGCGCGCCTTGAGCCAGCACATCTACGACATCGTGGAGGCAGATCGGGAGATCTTCAGAGCGTAGACGCTGCCCCCCACCCCGATCCTAATCCCCGCTACAAGGCGCAGAGCGTCAAGGTGAGAGGCTTCGGTCCAACCAAGCTCACGACAGCATCTCCACCGCCACCGCCGTTGCTTCGCCGCCGCCGATGCAGAGCGAGGCGATGCCGCGCTTCGCCTTGCGGTCGCGTAGCGCGCCCAGGAGCGTGACCACGATGCGCGCACCCGATGCTCCGATCGGATGGCCCAGCGCACACGCCCCGCCGTTGACGTTCGTCCTCTCGTAGTCGAGCCCGAGCTCGCGGATCGCCGCCATAGCGACGACCGCGAACGCCTCGTTGATCTCGTAGAGGTCGACGCTGTCCGTCTTCCAGCCGGTCTTCGCGAGCAGCTTCTCGACCGCGCCGATGGGCGCTGTCGTGAAGAGGTTTGGCGCTTGCGCGTGGGTTGCATGCCCTCGGATGGCAGCAATCGGCGTCAGCCCGCGCTTCTCCGCTTCCTTGAGCGACATCAGCACCAGCGCCGCCGCGCCGTCCGAGATCGAGCTCGAGTTGGCGGCCGTCACCGTGCCGTCCTTGCGGAACGCGGGCTTCAGGCTCGGAATCTTGTCGGGTCGCGCCTTCGGCGGCTGCTCGTCGGCACGGATCGTGGTCTCGCCGTCGCGGCCCTTGACGCCGACCGGCGCGATCTCCCAGTCGAAGCGCCCCCTCTTGGCAGCGTCGAGGGCGCGGGTCAGCGAGGCGATGGCGTAGTCGTCCTGCGCCTTCCTCGTGAACTGGTAGCTCTCGGCGCACTCCTCGGCAAACGTGCCCATGAGGCGCCCCTTGTCGTAGGCGTCCTCGAGGCCGTCGAGGAACATATGGTCCTTGACCGCGCCGTGCCCCATGCGATAGCCGCCGCGCGCCTTGTCGAGCAGGTACGGCGCGTTCGACATGCTCTCCATGCCGCCCGCGACCGCAACCGAGATGCTGCCGGCCTTGATGGCGTCGTGGACTTGCATGGCGGCCTTCATGCCCGAGCCGCACATCTTGTTGACGGTCGTGGCGCCCGCCGACAGCGGCAGGCCGGCGCCGAGCCCCGCCTGCCGCGCGGGCGCCTGCCCCTGGCCCGCCGGCAGCACACAGCCCATCACCACCTCCTCGATGTCGGCCGCCGGCACGCACGCTCGCTCGATCGCGGCGCGGATCGCCGCCGAGCCGAGTTGCGAGGCCGTCATGTCCTTGAAGTCGCCGAGGAAGCCGCCCATGGGCGTGCGCGCGGCGCCGACGATGACGACGGGATTGCTGTCCTTGCTCATGGCGGTCTCCTCGTTGTTCGGGTCCAGGCTCCAGTTGCTGGGGCCTAGCAATACGGAGTGGCCAGCGCCCCTGCTCCCGGTCCGTCTGACGCGGGCCGAAAGTACCTGGCGCCAAGTCCCCTGCCTTACTTCGCTCCCATGCGCAGAGCCCCGTCGATGCGGATCACCTCGCCGTTGAGCATAGGGTTCTCGAAGATATGCACGACGAGCGCAGCGAAGTCTTCAGGACGGCCGGGGCGCGACGGGAACGGGATGTTAGCCGCGAGATCCGCAATGATCTCGGCTGGAAGCCCGGCCAGCA
This sequence comes from Alphaproteobacteria bacterium, assembly GCA_019137195.1. Taxonomy (GTDB): domain Bacteria; phylum Pseudomonadota; class Alphaproteobacteria; order Rhizobiales; family Hyphomicrobiaceae; genus CBDCUQ01. Next base: position 6,216 of record JAGVSR010000048.1, on the reverse strand, counting down.
TCGGCGTCTCGAAGATACCAGGCGCAATGGCCACGACACGGATCCCGTTGCGGGCGAGATCGCGCGCGAGCGGTAGCGTCAGGCTGGCGACACCGCCTTTGGACGCGGCATAGGCGGCCTGGCCGATCTGTCCGTCGAAGGCCGCGATCGAGGCCGTATTGACGATCACCCCACGCTCCCCTTCGTCGTCGGGCGGCATGGCCGCAATCGCCTCGGCGGCGAGCCGGATCATGTTGAAGGTGCCTACGAGATTGACGCTGATGGCCTTCTGGAAGGTCTCGAGGCTGTGCGGCCCCTTCTTGGACAACGCGCGCTCGCTGGTCGCCACGCCCGCGCAATTGACGAGGCCGTGGAGGCCGCCGAACTCGTCCCTGGCAAGGTTGACCGCCGCTAGGCCGTCGTTGGGCGAGCTGACATCGGTCTTGATGAAACGAACGTTGGCACCGAGCCGCCCCGCGAGCTCCTTGCCGCCCGCCTCGTCGATGTCGGCCATGATGACGCGCCCGCCGCGGTCGACGATCTCATGCACCGCGCCGGCCCCGAGACCCGATGCTGCTCCGGTGACCAGGAACACTTTGTCTCTGATGCGCATGCCCCCTCCCATTTCCTCAAGCCTCGCAATGCCTTGAGCAAGTCCCCTGCGCAACAGCCAAAGTGCCGCCGCCGCCGCACAATGGCTGTGCGGGCGGCGTGATTGACAGTCCGGGTTGCATAAGCCGGCTGCCGCCCTCCGGCCCCGCGCCTGTAGGGCTATCGCCCGGAGGCCCGCGCGGCCGGCATGGCAAATCGAAATGCCGTGACGGCGCATGGGCGACCGTGCGCATGCGGCTCCAGTGCGCGAGATGCTATGGACACGTCGTCAGAGAGAGGAGCTCGCGCCACGCCGTCGCCGGAACGGCCACATTGCCAGGCCCTGCGCCTGCCGCCGCCATGATCGCGACGAGACGTAGCCCGTCACTCGAAGAAAAGATCGGACCACCCGAGCTCGCCGGAGCCGTATCGCAGTCGGTGAGCCACAGGCCGGACGCGCTGGCAACCCGCAAGAGGCGGCAATCGTGGTCGGCGGACAGCACCTGGCGCCGGTCCGCCGGATAGGCGGCGTGAACGAGGACACTATCGGCGCCGATCCTCGCTGCATCGCCGACCGCCACCGGCGCAAGGCTGACGGGCTCCTCGAGTACAATGATCGCCGCATCGGCAGCGAACGCCTCGAGAGCCATCACCTTCGGAGTCCGCTGCCACGGTCCGACCGGCGGCGGACTCCAGCCAGCAAGCCATCGCACGCACTTTGCGACGCCGTGCGCCTTCATCGACCCACGATCGAGGCCGGCCAGAAAGTGGATGCTATGAGCCGGATATGGGTCGGGCCCCGGCGGATGCACACAGTGAGCTGCCGTCACAACTACGGCCGGGCCGACCAGCGTGCCCGTGCAGCGCTCGGTCGTGCGCAGACCAGCGACATTGATTTGCCCCACCGCATCCCAAGGCGCGCCCGTCGCCGTCACGATCATGCGATCATCGGCCCCGACCACGCCGGGACTGAGATCGGGCTCAGCCGCCACTGGCCGCAATCCAGCGAAGAGAAGCCCCGCCGCAACCCTGCATCGTCTCGAAGTGGTCGACATCCGTCCCGACACCCTCGGCTCCAGCGCAGAGGCGAGCCCGTCCACCTCCGCAACCGTCACGCCCGATCCCGCGGCGCTGAGCAAAGCCTACTCGAATACCGGATCGCGTACCATGTGCCGAGTTGCAGTGGCGCCCGCCCGCCAGACGCGCGACCTGACCGTATGACGTGCCAGCCATGTCGTGCCTGCGCCGATACCGGCTATCGGTCACCTTGCCGGCGCCGCGGCTTGAGGCTATTCCCCACCCCATGACTCGAACCGCCGGCTGGACGAGGTGAGAACCCGTGCAGCCGCACCCGGATGTACGGGCGCTGGCCCGGCCATGCCGCACGGAAGCCGAACCGCTCACGCGCTCGCTCCCTTCTCACGTCCGGACGATGACATGCCGAGAGCTTTCCTGATCGTGCTCGACTCCGTCGCCGTCGGCGGCGCTCCCGACGCTCGGCGCTTCGGCGACGAAGGCGCCGATACGGTCGGCCACATCGCTGCCAGACGCGCAGCCGAGGGCCGGCCACTCAACGTTCCGTGCCTCGCCGCGCTCGGCCTCGGCGAATGCTGCCGTCTCGCGACCGGCTCCGTTCCGCCCGGTCTCGAGGCGCCGCAGGGCGGCGTGATCGGGTCTTTCGGCACCGCCATCGAGCAGTCCGACGGCAAGGATACGCCGTCGGGGCACTGGGAGATCGCCGGTGTTCCCGTCACCACGCCCTGGGGGTATTTCCCGGCGACGGTGCCCTGCTTCCCCGCGGCTCTCGTTGACGCCATCGTGACGCGCGCCCGCCTGCCTGGCATCCTCGGCAACTGCCACGCCTCCGGCACCGACATCATCGCCGCCCTCGGTGACGAGCACGTCGCGACGGGAAAGCCTATCTGCTACACGTCCGTCGACAGCGTGCTGCAGATCGCAGCCCACGAGGAGCACTTCGGCCTCGAGCGGCTCTACGAGGTGTGCGAGATCACCCGCGAGCTGACGCGACCCTTGCACATCGGACGCGTGATCGCGCGCCCGTTCACCGGCCACTCGCCTGCCACGTACCGACGCACGCCGCATCGCCGCGACTACGCAGAGGCCCCGCCCGCCCCGACACTACTCGACATCGCGACCCATGAAGGCCGCTCCGTCGTCTCGCTCGGCAAGGTGGCCGACATCTTCGCCCACAGCGGCACCGGCCGCGTCGTCAAGGGGCCGGACAATGCGGCGCTGCTGGAGAGCCTTCTCGCCGAGATGCCTCGCCTCGCCGACGGCGGGCTCGTGTTTGCGAATCTCGTCGATTTCGACCAGGAGCACGGCCACCGCCGCGACGTCGAGGGCTACGCGCTGACACTCGAGGCGTTCGACCGCAGCCTACCCGGCATCATGGCGCGGCTCGCCGACGACGATCTCCTCGTCATCACTGCCGACCATGGCTGCGATCCGACTTGGCACGGCACCGACCACACTCGCGAGCAGGTGCCGATTCTCGCCTATGGCCGCACCCTGGGTCCCGGCTCGGTGGGCACTCGGCCGACCTATGCCGACATCGGCGCCTCGATCGCCAAGCACCTCGCGCTTCCACGACCGGGCCACGGTGAGCCGTTCCTCTGAGCCGTAGCCTTGCCAAGAAGACCGCCGCCCGACCTCTGCACGAAAGCCCTCGGCCGCCGCACCGGCGACTTGCAGGCAAGCACGACAAGCGAAACGTTCTGCTGCTGACCCGGATCGATCTGCGAAAGCCGGCCTGCTCTCCGCAGGCCGGCCCGGAACCGGTCGATCATTCGGCCGCCTTGACCTCGGTGTAGGCACCGATGCGCCGATAAATGAATGGCGGCGGAGGAGCGGCAGCCTCGTCCTCGGCGAGCTTGGCAAAGTCCTTGTGGAAGGCAGAAAGCTCGCAGGCCGGATCCGTGGCGCAGGCGTCCCCCGTCATCGATAGAGCCTGACAGTGGCACCCGCCCCAGTCGATCTCGCGCCGCTCGCAGCTCTTGCACGGCTCCTTCATCCAGGACGTGCCGCGGAACATGTTGAACGACTGGCCCTTGATCCAGATGTCGGCGAGCGGCTTTGTTCGCACGTTGTCGATCTCGATGCCGGGAATGCCCTCGCAGGCGTGGCAGGGCAACACCTTGCCCGTCGGCGTAATGTCGATCAGGTTGCGGCCCCAGCCCCCCATGCAGGGCTTCGGCCTCACCGCGTAGTGGTCGTGGGCGACCACATCGAACACGATGATGCCCTTCAGGCGCTCACGTGCCTCGTTCGTGATCTCGACCGACCGCTTGAACTGCTCCCGCGTCGGGATCAGGGCAGCACGGTTTTTGAGTGCCCAGGCATAGTACTGCGTGTGCGCGACCTCGATGCGCCCGGCGCCGACCTCGACCGCATAGTCGATCATCGCGGGCAGACGCTCGATGTTGTGCCGATGCACGACGACGTTGATGGTGAGCGGCAGCCCGAGCTCGCGCACCCAGCGCGCCACCTCGCGCTTCTTGGGAGCGCCGCCCTTATAGCCGGAGATGATGTCGGCCGCTTCCGGGTCGACGTCCTGCACCGAGAGCTGCACGTGGTCGAGCCCAAGGGCGGCGAGCCCCTCGAGGCGATCGCGGGTGAGAGTTACTCCGGAGGTGATGAGGTTGGTATAGAGACCGGCCGCGACCGCATGTTTCAGGATGTCTTCCAGGTCGGGCCTGAGGCACGGCTCGCCGCCGGATAGATGAACCTGCAGCACACCGAGACGTGCCGCCTGCTGGAACACGTCGCCCCACTCGCCGGCGGTGAGCTCTGCCGGGCTCTTCTCCATGTTGAGCGGATTGGAGCAGTAGGGGCACTGCAGCGGGCAGCGGTACGTGAGCTCGGCCAGAAGCCCGAGTGGCGCGCGAATGAGCTCGCAGGCGGGCGCGGCGCCTTCCTCAGCGATGTGCGTCGTCTCGGTCATAGCGTCTCTCTCCCTTGCATAGGTGCAGCTTTGTCGAGCGCCGCACGCTTGTTCGTTCGTCAGGCGGCAACATAGACCGCGTCGGCGAGCCCTCACGCATGCACCGTGAAGGCGATGGCGGGCTCGTTGCGCGAGCCCTGCCATCGGGCGCCGCGCAAAGGCCGCGGCATCTGTGCCGCTGCCCCGAGCCCGCGCACTGCCGGCTCACGGGAGTCCGACCCCGCGACGGGGCGAGCACGATCGCAGCGCTCGCCTCGTCCGTTCCCGGTGGCGGTGGACCGCGCGCCGGCTACATACCTTCGGGCCGGTAGGCGCCGGGAGGGATGTGGCCGTTGACGTAGGCGTTGTAGAGCGCGTCGAGCTGGGCCCACAGCATGTCGCACTTGAACCGGATGGCGTTGACGCAGGCCTCCTGCTCCTCGCGCGTGTGTGCGTTGTCCTTCACGAAATCGACCGTGAAGTGCGTGTCGCGTGGCGCCTGGGAGAGGCGCCTCTTGAAGTACGCCATCACCTCGTCGTTGACGAACGAATAGTTGGCCAGCATGCCCGAGATGCGCTCGCGGTGGATGTTGGGAGCAAACATCTCGGTCAACGACGATGCGGCGGCGGCCACGAGCGGCTGCTCAACAACGAAGCGCACGTAGGCCTCGCAGGCGAACCGCGTCGCGGGCAGCGCGGCACGCATGGAGGTCACGAGTTCGCGATCGAGGCCGAGACAGTCGGTGAGCTTGAGCCACCGCTCGATGCCACCCTGCTCCTCGGGAAGGTTGCCGTCGTGGTCGAGAATGCGGTGGATCCACTCGCGGCGGAGCTCGCGATCATGGACGCGGCTCATGAAGGCGGCGTCCTTGCGCGGAATGCACTCCTGGTAACAGTACCGGTTCAGCGCCCAGGCCGCGACTTGTCCCTTGCTGAGCTTGCCACCGTGCAACAACTTATGGAACGGATGCAGGTCGTGGTAGCGCTCGGGTCCAACAGCGCGCAGCTGGGCTTCGAACTCCTCCTTGCTCCAGGGGGGCCTCACACCCTCGAACTTCGTGACGAACTCGTTCATCCTGTTTCCTCCTATTTGTATTTCCATTCCGTCGAAGCCGACCTCCCAGCCGGCGGCCTCGACCGCCTTGCGCTCGGGCGAATTCTCATCGAGCACGGGGTTGGAGTTGTTGATGTGAACGAACACCTTGCGCCCGACACCGAGCTTCTCGAACGCTGCAATCGAGCCGCCGGGGCCAGACATCGAGATGTGCCCCATGCGAGGGCCGGTCTTCTGCATGAGACCCTGGCGGATCATTTCGTCGTCGTCGTAGAGCGTGCCGTCGAAGAAGACATGGGTCGCGCCCTGCAAGCGCCCGGCAAGGGGCGCGTCGACCGCAGCGCAGCCGGGGATGTAGAAGAACGAGCTACCGTCTGCGGGATCGGAAACTTTGAGACCGATGGTATCGCCCGCTTGCGTACCGAGCCCCGGGCCCTGCGATACGTCCTCGAGATAAAGCGCGATCTTGCCCGGCACCTCGAACGCCTCGACGTCGAGACCGAGGTCTGTATTGTCTCCACTGAGCCGTGTCTTGACACCGGGCTCGAGCGCGATCCGCGGGACGGCGTCGGAGGTCAGAATATTGAACACGGAGTTGGCGTTCATGACGCCGAGCACGCGGCTCGTCGCATAGACCGAGAACGGCTGCACC
>JAGVSR010000040.1 GCA_019137195.1 Alphaproteobacteria bacterium | reverse complement strand
CGAGCGGCCGTGTCCGCCATGGGCTGCCGAGCTGATTGCATCGCGAGCTAAGTATTGAGCGCGCCGGCAAGGCTATGTCGCTGGTTGCCAGTTGGTTGCCAGCGACCCCTCCCAGGCGCGAACTGGAAACCTAACTTGTTGAAATAACTGGTGAGCCCGGTTGGGATCGAACCAACGACCACCTGATTAAAAGTCAGATGCTCTACCGCTGAGCTACGGGCCCGTCGCTCGTTCGGCTGCTTCTTTAGGGGCGGCCCCCGGCCCGGTCAAGGCGCGCGCCCGTGGCATTTCCGCGGTCGGTCATCGGGCAGGTGCCGGCTTCAGCGGCCGGAACGTCGAATTTGCCGCCTCACAGCCGGCTTCTGTTGCAGGTATGGAACCAGGATGACGGCATCAGACCCGGTCCCTCCCCCCGGCGGCGGGACCCATCCACCGGCAGCCTCCACCGCATCAGCGTCATCGGCGCTCCACCCGCGCCCGGGTGCAGGCGCGCCGGGCGAGACCGACACCATCAGCGAAATATCTGCCCGACAAGGGCAATCATCCGATCGGCTGATCGCGGTGGGGCTCATGGTGATCGCCGTGACGCTGTTCTCGGCCCTCGACGCGGCAGCCAAATACCTGGTCACGCGCGAGCACGTTCCGCTGACCCAGATGCTGTGGTGCCGGTTCCTGGTTCAGTTCGCGGGCCTCCTCATCATCGTGCCGGCACTCGGGATCATGACCGCGAGAGACCTGTTCAGAACCAATCGCCTGGGCCTCCAGTCGCTGCGCTCGCTCCTCATGGTGTCGGTGACGGGCCTCAACTTCATGGCGCTGCAATACCTGCGCCTCGACCAGACCATCACCATCACGTTTCTGGCGCCCCTGACCGTGGCACTGCTGGCCGGGCCGCTGCTCGGAGAGTGGGTCGGCTGGCGCCGCCTCGTCGCCATCCTCGTTGGCTTTTTCGGCATCGTCGTCGCCGTACGGCCCGGTTTCGGCGACGTGCCCCCCGCAGTCCTCTACTCGCTGGGAGCCATGCTCACCTACTCGTCGTTCATGCTTCTCACGCGCTACCTCGCGGGAGCGGATCCGCCGCTCGTGACCCTCTTCTGGTCCATGATCGCCGGCACCCTCCTCGGCGCGCCGGTGGCCCTCCTCCACTGGCAGCCTCCGCCGGATCTGCTGTCTTGGGGTCTTCTCTCGTCGCTCGGCATCCTCGGAGGGACCGGGCACTGGCTTTTCATTCATGCCTACCGGCTGGCACCGGCATCCGTAGTGACGCCGTTCCTCTATGCCCAGCTCCTCTCCATGGCAGCCTTCGGCTACGCCGTGTTCGGCGACCTCCCGGACGCGTGGACGCTGGCGGGTGCCGCCATCGTCATCGCATCCGGCGTCTACCTTTTTCACCGCGAGCACGTTGCGGCACGGCAAAGAGCAAGAAGGCCCGCGGAGTGATCCGCGGGCCGCGAGCCTGCCGTCCGGCAAGGGCCTCGAGAGGTCTTACTCAGCCGCGACCTTCTTGGGCTGAACTTCCGCCATGTAGTCGTTGAGGAGCGTCTCGGTGACGGCGCCGGGCTTGAAGGTGTCGGGTCCGATCTCGCGCACCGGCGTCACCTCGGCAGCGGTGCCGACGATGAAGCACTCGCTGAAGGTCGCGACCTCCTCGGGCATGATGGTCCGCTCGACCACCTTGATGCCGCGCCGCTTGGCGAGCTCGATCACCGTTTGCCGCGTGATGCCGTTCAGGAAGCAGTCGGGCGTCGGCGTGTGCAGCTCGCCGTCCTTGACGAAGAAGATGTTGGCACCGGTACACTCGGCAACATGGCCGCGGTAGTCGAGCATCATCGCGTCGGCGTAGCCGGCACGCTCGGCGCGGTGCTTCTCGATGGTGCAGATCATGTAGAGGCCCGTGGCCTTGGCCTTGGACGGGATGGTCGCCGGATCGGGCCGCCGGTACTGGGCGAGGCCGACGCGGATGCCGCGCAGGCGCTCGTTCTTGTCGAAATAGGAGCCCCAGTTCCACGCGGCGACGGCGAGGTGGATCTTCGCCGCCTGGGCCGACACCCCGAGTTGCTCGCTGCCGCGCCAGGCGATGGGCCGGATGTAGCCGTCGGTTAGGTTGTTGGCCTTGCACGCGGCGATGCAGGCGGCATCGATCTGATCGGCCGAGTAGGGAATCTCGAAGTCGAGCATGGCGGCCGACGCGATCAGGCGCTCGGTGTGCGGGCGCAGCTTGAAAATCTCGCCTCCGTACATGCGCTCACCCTCGAACACGGCGCTCGCATAATGCAGCGCGTGGGTCAGCACGTGGATCTTGGCGTCACGCCAGGGAACGAGCTCGCCGTCGAACCAGATATAGCCGTCGCGGTCGTGATACGGAGGGGCAGGATCGGCCATGACAACGGGTTCCTTCGGTTCAGACTCTTGGTTCGCTCGGCGCCTCTCAGCCGGGCCCCGGCCGACCGATCGGCGCGAGGCGCAGCAGCGCGCGGCTCCCGACAGGAGCCTCGAACGCACTCAATTTCCAGCGCAAAATGACTTGCCACGAGTACCAATCGGCATCAAATATGTCAACATGACTGACATAAACCAGCAGACGCGACCGCCTCTACACGCCCCACGGCCGTCCGAGGCCGCGGCGTCCGCGCCCGCAGACCGGCGCGACGCACTGATATCCTGCATCGAGCTTTTCTTTTTCGCCTATAGGGACTTCACGGGCGAGCCAGACGCCGTGCTCGAGGAATACGGGTTCGGCCGTGCCCACCATCGCGTGCTTCACTTCGTACACCGCAACCCGGGCATCCGCGTGGCCGACCTGCTCGCCATCCTCAAGATCACCAAGCAGAGCCTCGCCAGAGTCTTGAAACAGCTCGTCGACGAAGGCTTCATCGCCCAGCGCACGGGCGCCGACGACCGCCGCGAGCGCCACTTGAAGGTAACCGCAAAAGGCGCCAAGCTCGCCAGCAGGCTAGCCGAGCTGCAAATCCGGCGCATCGAGACCGCCCTCGCCAAGGCGGGCCCCGCCGGCGAAGGTGCCGCGCGCGACTTCCTTCTCGCCATGATTGCGGCCGAGGATCAGCCTGCCGTCAGAAGCCTGCTCAGGATCGGCGCAGGCGGCAACCCCGGCGCGACCGCCGGCACCACCGGCGGCGATCCGGCCAAAGGGCAACTGCCATGAGCGAACGTCCGCAACTGAAGCGAACCGAGCCGCTCGCCGACGACGCGCCACATATTCTGGTCGTCGACGACGATCACAAGATCCGCGATCTCCTCGCCCGCTATCTCATGGAGAACGGCTTCCGGGTCACGGCAGCCGCCGATGCCGCCCAGGCCCGCTCCGCGCTGCGTGGCCTTTCGTTCGACATCGCCCTTCTCGACGTCATGATGCCCGGCGAGAGCGGCCTCGACCTCGCCCGCGACCTCAAACTTCGTCTCAACATGCCGATCTGCATGCTGACCGCAAGGGCCGAGACCGAGCACCGCATCGAGGGGCTGGAGATCGGTGTCGAGGACTACATCGCCAAGCCGTTCGAGCCGCGCGAGCTCCTTCTCCGGCTCAAGAACATCCTGCGCCGCGGCCAGGGCCCTTCGGGCGGCTCGGGAGAGGAGGTTCGCATGGGCCCGTTCGTATTCCACGTCGCTCGCGGAGAGTTGAAGCGCGACGACGAGACCATCAAGCTCACCGAACGCGAGCGAGACCTGCTGCGCCTCTTCGCCCAGCGCCGCGGCATGCCGGTGCAGCGTCACGAGCTGGCCAACGACGAGAACACCGGCAGCGACCGCGCCATCGACGTGCAGATCAACCGCTTGCGGCGGAAGATCGAGACCGATCCCGCCAATCCGGTCTATCTGCAGACCGTACGCGGCAAGGGCTACATCCTCTATTCGGACTGAAGCAACCGTGGAGATCCGGGCTCCCGGCCCTGCCATGCTCGCCGCTCTCTCGCTCAAGATCCAGCAGGTTTCGAGCCGCCTACAGGCCACCGCGCGCCTTCTTGTGCGCCGGCCGGAGGCGGCGTTCGAGCTCCTCAAGCGGTCGCGCCAGAAGCTCGAGCAGTCGGTCGCCGAGCTCCTGCCGAAGGGCCTCTATGCTCGTGCGCTCATCATCATCATTGCGCCGATCGTGGTGCTCGAGGGCGTGATCGCCTTCGTGTTCATGGAGCGTCACTGGCAGAACGTGACCCGCCGGCTCTCGGAGGCGACGGCGCGCGACATCGGCGCGCTCGTCGAGCTCTACGAGGCGACACCCGAGAAGTCGCAACAAACCAAGCTCATCGACATGGCCCGCGAGCGGCTCAACCTGTCGATGCAGATCCTGCCCGCGGGCGAGCTCCCGGATCCGCGGCCACGACCGTTCTTCGACCTCCTCGACCAGGCCCTGTCCAAAGAGATCTCGAAAAACGTGCAGCGGCCGTTCTGGATCGACACCAATAGCCGCGATGGCCGCTTCGTCGAGATCCAGCTCCGTCATGACGATGCGATCCTACGCTTCGTCGCGACACGCGGGCAGACCTATGCCTCGAACTCTCATATCTTTCTCCTGTGGATGGTCGGCTCGTCCATCATCCTGCTCACCGTCGCCATCCTGTTCCTCAGGAACCAGATCAAGCCCATCCTGAGGCTGTCGGAGGCGGCCGACGCGTTCGGCAAGGGACGCCCGGTTCCGGCCGACTTCACGCCGCGCGGCGCGCGCGAGGTGAGGGGCGCCGCTCAAGCCTTTCTCGAGATGCGCGACCGCATTACGACCCACGTGGAACAGCGGACGACGATGCTGGCGGGCGTCAGCCACGATCTCCGGACGGTGCTGACCCGGTTCAAGCTCGAGCTCGCACTCTTGGGCGACAGTGCAGAGATCCGCTCGCTCCGCGCCGACGTCAACGAAATGCAGCACATGCTCGAGGACTACCTCGCCTTTGCGCGAGGCGACGGCGGCGAGGAGGCGAAGCCCGCCAACCTCAGGACGCTGCTCGAGGAAATCCACGACGAGGCACAGGTCTACGGCACGCCGATCGAGCTCAAGATCCGGAAGAAGAGGAAACAGGGCGACATCGTG
>JAGVSR010000012.1 GCA_019137195.1 Alphaproteobacteria bacterium | reverse complement strand
GCGGCATCGACGTGCTCACGCCTGAACACTGGGGGATCACACTATGACGATGAGCAAGAAAGCCCTGGCCTTCGCCGCGCTGGGCGTCAGTCTGGCCGCTCTGGCACTTCCCGCCGCCGCCGGCGACAGCAACGGCAACCTGCAGATCAAGGCCGGCCTGACCGGGCTCTGGACCGATGACGAGACCAACAGCCTCAAGACCTCGGATGGCACGAACCTGCTTGCGCTCGGCGCGCATGCCTCGACCGAGGACATCGTCATCCCGACGCTGATGCTCAACTACTACTTCAACAAGAACGTTTCGGTCGAGCTGTTCTGCTGCTTCGGCTCGACCAGCATCCAGGGCGAGGGCCTCATCAAGGGCGCGGGCGAGATCGCCGAGACCTGGATGTTCCCGCCGATCCTCACGCTGCAGTATCACTTCGACGGCATGGGCGCGCTGAAGCCCTACGTCGGCGCCGGCGTCGAGTGGATCCACTACTTCGACGAGAAAGTCGGCGACAACGGCCTTGGCGCCGCGAAGGTCGACCTCGACGACAGCTTTGGCTTTGCGCTTCAGGCCGGTGTCGATTTCGATCTCGGCAGCGGCTGGTCGGTCGGTCTCGATGTCAAGAAGGTCTGGGAGGATACCCAGGTCACATGGACGGCTGCGGACGGCAGCAAGATCACGGCTGACCATGACATCGATCCGCTGATCGCGACCGTCAACATCGGCTACCGCTTCAACCTGTTCGGGGGCGATGCCGCTCCGATGAAGTAAGCACGGACACCTCTTGTGCTAACGAAACGGAAAGGGTCCGGCCGAACGCCGGGCCCTTTCTCGTTGCACTCTCAGAGGTCGTCCGCTGAGGCAAGTCGACGCCGGCGTTTGCCAGGCAGGCCTCGCCGCCTCGCGAGCCTACGACTTGCAGACCTTGGCGACGGCCTTGCAGGTCCACATGGCGCCGTCCTGCTTGCACGTATAGGACGGCTTCGAGATGCTGTCCGTCTGGATCGGCCAATTGCCGGTCACCTGGCGGATGATGAGCTCGGATTCGTACTCGGCGAAGTCGCGCGTGAGGCCGGTGGCCGTGCCGGCCTTGGTTACGCAGCCGCCGGCCGCAGCCTCGGCGACCACACCTGCCAGCATAGCGCCAGACAGCAGCGCGACGAGAGCATGCTTCATGGTGATACCCCTCGAGTTTTGACACATTCGGCCTAGGCCGACACGAGAAGGCAGTCTAGCTCACTTGTTTCTACTCGCCCATCCGCTCGTCCGGCACCATGTTGATGACGAGGCCGAGAAAGGCGGCAATCGCAAACCCTATGATGGCCAGGGCCGACCCCGGCAGCGCGATGCCGACCAAGGGACCGACGTAGGCCAGGAACAGCACCCAGAACAAGGCCGATCCGCCGGCCGCGATCAGCGTACCAATCAACCGGGAGACGGTCAGTTCGACTGGCGGCTCGGCCGACCTGATGTCGCGCACCGAAGATGCCGTTCTGGACATAAATTGCTCCAACGTTTCGACGCGGCACGCGAAGCCTGAAGTCGATACGAACTGGATTACGCCGCATATGCTGCTGATGTGGAACAGGAATCGTGGCGGGCGTAAATGCTCTACTAGCACGAATCTCGATTTGACACGGGCAGACCACACCAGTCGCAGTCCGGGGCGTCAACGAACGCTGCCAGACAAATTTGGCGGAAGACTGCTGCTCCGGACAACTCGAATGTGAAGCACCGTTGCCACACGCAAGCAAACCGGCCAAGACGTCCACATGAGCATTACCATACCTGAATCGTTCGATATTGCCATCATTGGCGGCGGCCACAATGGCCTGACGGCCGCCGGCTACCTCGCCCGCGCCGGCCTGTCGGTGGCCGTGCTCGAGCGCGCGCCGGTGGTCGGCGGCGCGGCCATAACCGAGGAGTTCCACGAGGGATTTCGGAACTCCGTCGCTTCCTACACGGTGAGCCTGCTGAACCCCAAGGTCATCCGCGACCTCGAGCTTCCGCGCTATGGGCTCGAGGTCGTCGAGCGTCCGGTGGCGACGTTCTACCCCGTCGATGGCGAGCGCTACTTGATGATGCCGTACTCGCTGGCCGGACGGCAGAAGGAGATCGCCAAGTTCTCTGTTGGCGACGCCGAGCGGCTTCCCGCCTTCGAGGCCGCCATCGAGCGGGCAACGCGCGTCGTGCAGGATCTCGTGCTCAGGACTCCGCCCAACGCGGGCGGCGGCTTCCTCGAGCTATTGAAAGGCGCGGGCCTCGGACGGCGGATGCTCGGTCTTTCACTCGACGACAAGCGCGTGCTCGCCGATCTCTTCACAAAGAGCGTCGCCGATTTTCTTGGCCAGTGGTTCGAGAGCGAGGTCGTCAGGGGCGCACTCGCCTTCGACGGCATCGTCGGCTCCTATGCGTCTCCACACACGCCCGGCACCGCCTACGTGCTCATGCATCATTACTTCGGCGAGGTAAACGGCAAGACGGGCGTATGGGGTCATGCCATCGGCGGTATGGGGGCTATCACTGCGGCCATGGCCCGCTCGGCCGAGGCACACGGCGCCGTCATCCGCACGAACGCCGCGGTGGCGAAAGTGGTCGTCGAGAACGGCAGGGCAGGGGGCGTCGTGCTCGCCTCGGGCGAACGGATCCGTGCTCGCGCCGTGGCGGCGAACGTGGGTCCGAGGCTTCTCTTCCGTGACCTCGTTCCCGCAGAGGCGGTGCCCGCAGAGCTGCGCCGCCGGTTTCTCAATATCAAGACCGGCTCCGGCTCGTTCCGGATGAACGTGGCGCTCGCCGAGCTTCCGGATTTCACCTGCCGCCCCGGCACGCGCCAGCAGGAGCATCACGGAGCCGGCATCATTATTGGATCGACTATCGACTATCTCGATCGCGCCTATCTCGACGCGCGACGGCACGGATGGTCCGTCGAGCCGGTCGTCGAGATCGTCATCCCGTCGACGCTCGATCCAACGCTCGCCCCGCCGGGCCGGTACGTGGCGAGCCTTTTCGTTCAGCACGCGGCGCCCGAGCTACCTGCCCTGCGCAGCTGGCGCGATCCCGCAGAGCGCGAGGCGTTCGCCGAAGTCGTCATCGACACCGTCACGCGCCACGCTCCGAACTTCCGCAACTCCATCCTCGGTCGCCAGGTGCTGTCTCCGTGGGACCTCGAGTGCCGCTTCGGGCTCACTGGCGGCGACATCTTCCATGGCCAGCTGTCGCTCGATCAGTTGTTCTCCATGCGCCCGGTGCTCGGTCATGCCGACTACCGCATGCCCGTCACGGGACTCTATCTTTGTGGCTCGGGCGCCCATCCGGGCGGCGGTGTGTCGGGCTTGCCCGGCCACAACGCCGCGCGCGAGATCATCGCCGACATGAGGAGGCGGCGCGTCTGATGGACGTCGACCTCGCGACCCTCGATCTCGTCCCGAACACGTTCGAAATCGCCGGCCGTCGCTGGACCATCAGGTCCGTGCGCGACCAGCAATCTCTGCTCGCGGCCCTAGACCGGCTCGACGAGTTCCCGTTTGGCTTGCTCCTATGGGAGTCGGCACCGGCGCTAGCAGCCGCGCTCGTTGAGCGTGTTCCCGACTTGACCGGCAAGACCGTGCTGGAGCTCGGTGCCGGCGCGGGCCTGCCGGGGCTCGTTGCGGCTCACCTCGGTGCCGAGGTAACCCAGATAGACCACAGCGCGTGGACGGTTGCGCTCGCGCGTGACAATGCGGTCGCCAACGGACTCACCGGCGTTCGTCACGAGCGCGCGGACTGGGCGACCTTCAGCCCATTGGTGCCGTTCGACCTGATCCTCGGCTCCGATGTGCTCTACGATCGAGATGCGCACGATGCCGTGCTCAGCATCATCGCGAGGTGCCTCGCCCCGGCGGGTCGCGTGCTCCTCGCAGATCCCTCGCGCCAAGACACGCCTCTCTTCGTACGGCGGCTAGAGACCAGGTTCGCTGTCGTCCGAACGGCCTCGCTGGAGCAGGTGCTCGTGCCGTCGTCGGGCAAGCCCGAGGTCATGGTCACCATCCTCGATGCCGCGCTCCACGACCCGGTGCCGATACGCCACGCGTCGCCATGATTTTGGCCGGTTCTCTGCTGCAGGCCCTATTGCCGTCGCGCGACTGGCGCAAAGGTCGCGCTTTCGGCCACTCAACCTTGGAGCCATTCATGCTGAAAATCATCCGCACCGCTGTCCTTACCGCGGTCGCGACCGCGCTTGTCGCCGCTCCTGCCTCCGCCGGCTGCCAGCCGGTCGGCGCTGTCGGCACCGGCGTCACCGAGGGCATCGCCAAGTTGATGGCCGAGGCCGCGCTCAAGAACGTCATCGAGGGCAAGGGTATGAAACCCTCGGGCGAGATCAAGATGAAGTGTGAGGCTGGGACGCTCTACACCGAGTGCAGCGCCCACCGCATGGGCTGCAAGTAGCGCGCGGTCCCCGCAGCAGAATCGAAAAGACCGGGAGACGGATGCCGTGTCCCGGTCTCAGGTCTTCGAGCCTCGGCGCTCGTCAGATCAGCTTGCCCATGGCGACCGCGGTGTCGGCCATCCGGTTGGAGAAGCCCCACTCGTTGTCGTACCAGGACAGGATACGTACGAGGGTGCCGTCCATGACCTTGGTCTGATCGAGGTGGAAGATCGACGAGTGCGGGTCGTGGTTGAAGTCGGTCGATACGTTGGGCTGGTCGGTGACGCCGAGGATACCCTTCAGCGGCCCGGCCGCCGCCGCCTTCACTGCAGCGTTGATCTCGTCCTTCGTCGTCTCGCGCTTGGCGACGATCTTGAGGTCCACGACCGAAACGTTCGGTGTCGGCACGCGGATGGCGACGCCGTCGAGACGGCCGTTGAGCTCGGGCAGCACGAGGCCCACGGCCTTGGCAGCGCCCGTCGAGGTCGGGATCATGGATAGGGCTGCCGCTCGGGCGCGGTAGAGATCCTTGTGCATGGTGTCGAGCGTCGGCTGGTCGCCCGTGTACGAGTGGATGGTGGTCATGAAGCCCTTGTCGATGCCGACGAGGTCGTTGATCACCTTGGCCACGGGGGCGAGGCAGTTCGTGGTGCAT
>JAGVSR010000044.1 GCA_019137195.1 Alphaproteobacteria bacterium | reverse complement strand
CGCACTGCCCGAGACCATTCCCGTGCCCATCATGCGCGCATATCCGGGGGCCCAGGGAATGAGCGTCAGGGTCGAGAGATCGCCGACGACCATGTACTCCGCCTCGTGCTGCGCGAGCCTCATGCCGAACACGCCGCCCCCGGCGAAACCGACGCCGTCGGTGATGATGTCCTCGAGATGGTCGACCGGCACCGCCTTGCTCTTCGCGACGCCATAAATGTCGACGAACTGCGCGAGCACATAGCGCACATGGTGCTGCGCAAGGAACTGCTTGGCCTTCTGCAGATCGAGTCCCGGGGGCGCAGCGAGCTGCCCCGGCGCCGCACGCCAGCTCCAACAATCCTGGTTCAAAGCTACTCCTCCCTGATCCTGTCCTCTAGCGCCGGCAGTTTCAACACGTACAACAAACTTGCATGGCGTGCAACTTATTTGTATGAAGGATTGAGCATCGGTTTTGATCACGACGCTTCGAGCGACGGGAGTCTCGCAAATGACCAGCATTGGACCTTCGACCCCGACCGCGAAGGAGCTCGCCGACGGTCGCGCTCATCGTGACGCGGCGCTCGCATTCCGGCCCTATTGGTGGGAGGCGGCGCCGCGCCCACAGATTTCCGATGACGAGTTGCCGTCCGAGACTGACGTTGCCATCGTCGGCTCCGGCTTCACCGGGCTATCTGCCGCCCTTACGCTTCTTCGCGCCGGACGAGGCGCAACGGTCCTCGAACGCAATGAACCCGGCTACGGCGCAAGCACGCGCAATGGCGGCCAGATCGGCAGCGGCAATCAGAAGTTCCGCGTCAAGCGGCTCATCGAGCTGCGCGGCCGTGAGAAAGCCGAAGCGCTGCTAAGAGAGGGCGTGCGCATGCTCGACTACATCGAGCATCTGATCGCCACCGAGGCGATCGACTGCCACTTCAATCGCTGCGGACGGTTCAGGGGCGCCATCAGACCCGAGCATTACGAGGCCATGGCGCGTGACATGGAGGACCTCAGGCGCCTGGCGGGCGTGGAGAGCTTCATGGTGCCCAAGGCCGAGCAGCACAAGGAGATCGGGACCGACATCTTCGAGGGCGGCTCAGTCCTGCCGAATGATGCTTCGCTGCACCCAGGCCTTTATCATGCCGGCCTCAGCAAGCGCATCGAAGAGGCCGGCGGCAAGATCCTCGGACGCAGCGGCGTCTCTGCGATTAGGCCGATGAACAAGGGCTTTGCTGTCACAACGGCACGAGGTGAGATTCGCGCCCGCAACGTGATTATAGCCACCAATGGATACACCGACGGGCTCGTGCCGGAGCTGACGCGCAGAATTGTCCCGATAGGCTCGGGCCTGATCGCGACCGGCGAGATACCGGAAGCGGTCTTTTCGGCGCTCATGCCGACCGGGCGCATGTACGGAAATACAAACCGCGTATTCTATTACTTCCGAGCGGCACCAGGAGACCAGCGGCGAGTGATTTGGGGCGGTCGCCAGGGCCGCCTCGCCTCGCCGACCTCCCTGCGCGCCTACAGGCATCTTGCCAGAGACATGCTCGCGGTCTTCCCGGCTCTCGCCACCGTTCCGATCACCCACGCCTGGGATGGGCTCATCGGCTACACTTACGACGAGATCCCGCACCTTGGGCGGACTGGAAGTGGGCTCCACTATGCAGTCGGCTACTGCGGCACAGGCGTCTCGCGCGCCACATACTTCGGCCACAAGATCGCCTTGCAGGTCATCGGTGACAAGAGCGGTAAGACCGCCTTCGACGACCTGACCTTCCCGAGTTTCCCCGTACGCCCGGTCGCGAAGCGGGCCGTGCCTGTGGTCGAGACTTGGTACCGGGTTCGCGATGCTCTCAACAAGTGAAAGGAAACTCAATGAGCACCACATCCCAGATCCCGCGCCGGCAGAACGTATCGTCGGGTGGCACCTACGAAGGCATTTTCGGCTATTCCCGTGCCGTGCGCATCGGACCCGACGTTCATGTGTCGGGAACCTGTGCTCCCGCCGGTCACGAAGCGAGTGATGCCTACCAGCAGACCCGGGCTGCGCTTGCCATCATCGAAAAGGCGCTCGCCGAGGCCGGAGCATCCTTCGACCACGTCGTGAGGACCGTGGTCTACGTCCGCGACATCGCCGATGCCGAGCTCGTAGCCAAGGGGCATCTCGAGACATTCGACAAGATCCGGCCTGCCAGCACGCTCGTTCAGGTGACGTCCATGCTGCGTCCCTGGCAAAAGGTCGAGATCGAAGCCTATGCCAAGGTGATATGACGTGAGACGGCCCGGCGCTGCTCCGTGGCGCCGGGCCGGGATCGAACAAGATCAGCTCCGCGCCCAACAGACGCCGAGAGCGAGATTGTAGAGATTTCTGGTGCCGGGACCGCGCCTCCAGCGTGCCGGTTTCCAGGCTTCGATGGCGCGAATACAAGGCCTCGTCGCAGCATGACTGGATGACCGGCGGCCGAGCTACGGGCGGTCGCATGCGCGCGACGCAGTCCGCCGAACGTGAGGCGCCCCGATACGCCGACGCGACACGCCATCCGGCTCAAAATTTGAGCAAATGCCCATGACTTGCACGGCTTGGTGCGCGACAGCCACACCCGGGTGCTCGTCAAATTATCGTCATCCAAAGTTCTGGTTCGCACTTGCGAGACCAGCCTAGGGTCAGGGCCACCTCAACTCGACGACCCGTCGCGGCCAACCCAGGACCTTGTAATGGAAAAGACTTCATCAATATTGGCGGCGTCCTTGATCGCAGCGCTCTCAGTCGGTCTGGCTGGCAGCCCGGTGGACGCTGCCGACCTCGGCGGAAGCTGCTGTGCGGACCTCGAGGAGCGGATCGCGGAACTCGAGGCGACCACAGCCCGCAAGGGCAACCGCAAGGTGACGCTGACCATCTCGGGCTACGTGGCCCAGGAGGTCACCTATTGGGACGACGGCGGGGAGGCCAACACGTATCTGTGGGGCATGGGGCCGACGCAGGCGTCGCACTTCAAGGTCGCTGGCAAGGCCCAGATCACACCTGGCTGGTCGGCAGGCTACGTCATGCGGCTCCAGAACCTGCGCGACAACCCGTTCGGCGCCAACCAGGACGTCACGCATTCCGACAACAGCATCAACACGCAGATGGCGTACTGGTTCATCGAGAGCAAGGAGCTCGGCAAGGTCTCGGTCGGTCAGCAGGCGCACGCGGGCAAGAGCGCAGCCATGTTCACGGACCAGTCCGGCACGCAGATCATCTCGAGCTACGTGCTGTTCGACGGTGCCGGTTTCCGTCTCAGGCGCGCCGACGGAACGCTCGCCCCCGTGACCTGGGGCAACCTCGGCTTCTGCTACTCGCAGGCGCGCCCCTGGGGCGGCGACTGCAACGGTATCGTCAGCGAGGGCGTGCGCTACGACAGCCCGACGTTCGCCGGCTTCACGGTGTCTGCGAGCTGGGCAGAGGACGACTTTTGGGAGGTGGCAGGACGCTACGCCGGCGAAGCCGGCGGCTTCAAGTTGGCGGCCGGCATCGCCTACTCGGAGAACGTCGACGAGAAGAACCAACAGCCTCTGGCCCCCTTCAAGGGCTTTGCGGTCAAGGAGACGAGCTATTTCCAGGTCGGTGGCTACGCCCAGCATCTGGCGACGGGCCTGTTCGTCCACGCTGCCTACGGGCGCGAGGACAATTCCGGAACCGTCCTGCTGTCGGGCGCAACACCCGAGGACGGCGAGCACTGGACGGTGAAAGCGGGCATCCGCCAGAAATGGACCCCGCTCGGCGCGACGATCATGTGGGGCGACTACACCGAGTATCTCGACCAGCTCGGTCCAGCGGCGCTGGCAGCCGGCGCCACCGGCAGCACCTTCACCAAATGGGGCGGTGGCCTCGCACAAGAGATCGACGCGGCGGCCATGACGCTGTGGCTGAAGTACCATGAGCAGGAGGCCGACATCGACGCCCCCGCCGCCGCCGGTCTCGACGACATCGAGGATTTCCGCATGGTGACTGCCGGCGGGATGATCAACTTCTAGCCTCCATCGGCGTGTAGCCAGCGCCGCACGCGGCACAGCACGGCCCGGTCGCGAACGCGTCCGGGCCGTACGACCATTCATTGACATAATTGCCGATCAGACGATCCAATCGCTCACACCAGCAGTCCCGCGCGCATGCGGTGCCCCTGGACGAAGCGTCCGCTTGGACGCAGATGCTCGTCCAGACTGCTCGACATCCCGTGTCTGCAGCACGCCCGCAAATTGGCTCGCTGCGCCGCAAGTGACCGCAGGCGCACGACGGCTGACGAGGGGACGTCCGCAAGGGGCGGGATCAGACTGGCTCACGCACGAAACGCCGCCTGTGCTTGGCCGTGTCGGATGCAGGCCGCCATTGCACCGTGGCAACCTCGCGCGGCATGCTGACGGCAATCGGGCTGCGAGCGCGTGACCGGATCGCCGCTGCAGGCTCCGCCGGCCCGTCGTGGCGGGTCTCGAGAACCTTGCCGACGAGGATGATGCACTGCGCGGCGGACTTGCTGGCTTCAATCGCCTTCGCAAGCGTCGCCACCGTGGCCCTGATAATCCTCTCGCTTGACCGGCTCGCGTCGAGCACGGCGGCGGCCGGGCAAGACGGCTCGACCCCGCTCTCGACCAGCCGGGCCATCAGCACGCCAACCCAGTGCTTTCCCATGTAGACGACCGTCGTCGTCGCAGGATCGGACAGCGCGCGCCAGTCGAGATCATCGGGTATCTCGCCGGTATGCGAGTGACCAGTGATGAGCTGCAGCCTCCGGGCACGAGCGCGGTGCGTAAGCGAAACCTTCAGGCTCGCGGCTGCGGCCTGCATGGCGGAAATACCCGGCACGATCTCGACCTCTATGCCGGCAGCAGTCAGGGCCTCGATCTCCTCGCCGGCCCTGCCGAAAATCATCGGGTCACCGGCCTTGAGCCGCACCACCCGCTTGCCCGCACGCACCAGCGCGATCATGAGCGCATTGATCTCACCCTGGCCGCAATGTGCGCCATGACCGATCTTGCCGACCGAGATCATGGTGGCCCGGCGAGGGCAGACGGCAAGAACTCCGTCCGAGACCAGGTGATCGAACAGAATAGCGTCGGCCGAAGCGAGCGCGCGGAGCGCCTTCACGGTCAGCAGGTCCGGATCACCGGGCCCTGCTCCGACGAGCGCGACCGAACCGACGCGCGATCTCGACTGGGTGCGAATCTCGTTACGCGGCTGGCTCATCTAGCCGCTCCTTCACAGCGCCCGCAGCCAGTCGGCGGATCTCCGGCAGACACGAGCCGCAGTTGGTGCCGGCCTTCGTTAGCCGACCGATGTCCTCGGCGCACGTGGCACCGCCACGTGCATATGCCTCGAGAATGCGCCGGCGACCAACGCCGAAACAGGCGCAGACGTTGGGACCATCGTCGGAACTAACGCCAGGAGCGCGGCCGGCCAGCAGAGCGCGACGCGCCTCGTCACCGAGCCTCAGCGTCGCCATTTGAGCCTTGAGCCAATCCCATCGCGGCAGTGAGCGTTCGTCACGGGCAATGAAGAGACAGGATTGGAGACGGTCTTGCGCAACGACGGCAGCACGATAGCGCCCCGTCGCGCCATCCTCGAATTCAGCCAGCTCCGTCTCGCCGAGCAGACGGCGGGCGATCGCAGGCCATTCTGTCTCCTCGGCGTCGAATGCGATCCGGAATCCCCACCCCTCACCGAGCGCCACCCTCGACCACCAAATCGAGGACGGGAGGGCGAGAGCCCGTCGCGATAGCAGGAAGCCTCTGGCACGGTAGCCGATCGGCACGATGGCGGCGGGCGTCGCCTTGAGCTCGGGCTGACCCGAGTGGGGGTCCACGGCCGAATGCACGAGGGCGCCAACGCGGGCATGCGAGGCAGTCTCGCCGTTCCAGTGAATGGGCGCGAAGATTTCACCCGGACGCTGACCGTCGCTGACCGCTACCGACAGGACGGCCGATCCGTGCAACGTCGTGACGCGCGCAAATCCACCGTCCTCGACCGACAGGCGGGCCGCATCGTCGGGATTGATCGAGACAAACGGCGCCTCGATGTGCTGGCATAGGCGCGGCGCCTTGCCGGTGCGGCTCATGGTGTGCCAATGGTCGCGCACACGGCCCGTATTGAGTCGCAGCGGGTAGGCCGAGGATGGCTTTGCTGACAGCTCCGGGTTGTCGACGGCGACGAATTCTGCCCGCCGGTCGGGCGTGTAGAACCCGCCATGGGCAAACAGACGCGCCGCGCCCTGCGCACAGCCGGCAGGAAGCGGCCACTGCACGGGCAGAAGTCCGGCATACTCGTCATCCGATGCACCGGCGAGCGCACCGATGTCGAAATCCCGGCTGCCGTCGTTCTCGAACGCGGAGAGCGCGGCATGCTCGCGAAAGACTTCGGCCGGCGTTCCATAGCCGAAGGCTGCACCGAACCCCATGCGGCGTGCCACCTCCGTCACGATCCACCAGTCGGGCCGCACCTCTCCGGGAGGGGTAAGAAAGGCGCGCTGACGCGAGATGCGCCGTTCGGAGTTGGTGACGGTCCCGTCCTTTTCGCCCCACGCCGCCCCAGGCAGCAGAATATCCGCTCCGCTTGCGATCGTGTCGGTCGATGCCATGACCTCGGACACAACCAGGAGATCGAGCGAGGAAAGGGCCTGGCGCACGGCATCGGCCCGCGGCAAGCTCACGGCCGGGTTGGTGGCCATCACCCACAGAGCCTTGATGCGGCCACTGGCAACGGCGTCGAAGAGCTCGACGCTCTTGAGGCCCGGCGCGTCCGCCAGCTGAGGCGCATTCCAGAACCGGCGCACGCGATCGACGCTCTCGGGCTCGAAGCCCATGTGCGCGGCGAGTTGATTGGCGAGGCCGCCGACCTCGCGTCCCCCCATCGCGTTGGGCTGCCCCGTCAGCGAAAAGGGACCCGCTCCGGGCTTACCGATGCGTCCGGTCGCAAGATGGCAATTGAGGATGGCATTGACCTTGTCGGTACCCTGGGCCGACTGGTTCACGCCCTGTGAGTAAAGCGAGACCACTCGCTCCGTCGTCGCGAACCAGGCGAAGAAGCGCTCGACGTCTGCCAGCGGCAGCTCGCAGCGGCGAGCCACGGCATCGGCGTCGGGCGCAATGTGACGCGACCGCGCCAAGGCCTCGGCGAACCCGACAGTGTGATCGGCGACGAAACGTCGGTCGATCCGGTTGCTGGCCGACAGGGAGGCGAGAAGTCCGGCAAAGAGGACGGAATCAGTGCCGGGCGCAACCGGGAGCACGAGGTCCGCATCTTCGGCTGTCGCGGTCCGTCTCGGGTCGATGAGCACGATCCTTGCGCCCCGCTCGCGCCGGTTCTTCACCATGCGCTGAAACAGGACGGGATGGCACCACGCGGCGTTGGAGCCGACGAGCACGAGAAGATCGGCCTCGTCGAGGTCCTCGTAACACCCCGGCACCGTGTCGGAGCCGAAGGCCCGACGATGGCCCGCGACCGACGAAGCCATGCACAGACGCGAGTTGGTGTCGATATTGCCAGAGCCGATGAAGCCCTTCATCAGCTTGTTGGCGACGTAATAGTCCTCTGTGAGGAGCTGACCGGAAACGTAGAAGGCGACCGCGTCGGGTCCGTGGCGTGCGATTGTCGCCCGAAAGCCCTCGGCGACGCGGCCGAGCGCCTCGTCCCAGCTGATTTGAGTGTAGCCTCCCCCCATGTCGCGGCGCATGGGATGGAGCAGCCGACCATCAAGCGACAGTGTTTCGCCGAGAGCCGACCCCTTGGAGCAGAGCCGGCCCTTGTTTGCGGGATGCTCCGGGTCACCCTCGACGCGTGCTCCGCCGAATCCATCGGCACGGGCGATCACGCCGCATCCGACCCCGCAATAAGGGCACGTGGTGCGGACCGCTGGGCCAAGGGTCGGTGCGTTCATGTCGGTTGCCTCAGTAGACATCGGCTTGATACCGCCCGCTCGCCTTCATCGCCTTGATGCTGTCGCGAGCAGCGGCTGGCGATTGGCCACCGTTTGCGACCAAGACGTCCGCGAGCGCACTCTCGACGTCCTTCGCCATCCGCTTGGCGTCGCCGCAGATGTAGAAATGCGCGCCGCGCTCGAGCCACTCGAAGAGGGCGGCGCCCTCCTCTCGCATGCGGTCCTGGACGTACACCTTCCGGTCTCCGTCGCGTGACCAGGCGGTGGAAAGCCGCGTCAGCGCGCCCTTGCGCTGCAGCTCCGAGAGTTCGTCCTCGTAGAAGAAGTCGGTCGCACGTCGCTGGTGGCCGAAGAAGAGCCACGCCGGACCGGGAGCACGGGTTGCCAGACGCTCCTCCAGGAACGCGCGGAACGGCGCTATTCCGGTTCCGGGGCCGACCATGACCACGGGCACCGCTGGGTCCTTGGGCAGGGCGAAGCCGTGCGCCTTCTGCACATAGATCTTGAAGGCTGTGCCCGGCGTCACCCGTTCGCCAAGCCACGTCGAGGCGACGCCGAGGCGCTCGCGCTCATGGACCCGATAGCGCACGGCGTCGACCGTCAGCGTCACACGCCCTGGAGCAGTCTTGGGCGACGATGAGATCGAGTAGAGACGCGGCTGCAGCGGCTCCAGGACTTCGAACAGGGCCTCGGGATCGGGATGGATGCCAGGGAACTTCTCGAGCGCAGCCAGCACATCGAGGGTCGCAGCGTCGCCGTCCGGATCCTCGCCCTTGGCCAAGGCCTGCGCGCGGCGCCGACGGTCGCCGCCGACGAGGTAGGAGACGAGCTTGAGGAGCGCGTCTGGCGCCGGAGCCAGCGAGCAATCCTCGATCAGCGCTTGACGCAGCGTCTTGGTCCCGATGGGAAAGTCGGCCGGCGCGCGAACTGCGGAGAGAATGCGATCGACCAGCGCCGGATCGTTCTCCGGGAACACGCCGAGACTGTCGCCCGCCTCGTATCCGACGCCGCTCGCTGACAGATCAATCTCGATGTGGTTGGTCGACTTCTCCGAGCCGGCGCCGGTGAGACGGCGGCGCGAAAGAAAGACCGCGTCGACCGGCATCTCACGCGAGTAGCCGGGTCGGGCGTCACTGCTCTTGACGGGACCAGCGGCCTTGGCAGCCTTCTCCTCGGGGTCGACGACGCCACCGCCCATCTCCTCCACGAGCGACTTCAGCATTCGCGCCGTCGCCTTGCCGCCCGGAGAGCACAGGTTGAGCCTTGGCTCGGCCTGATCGGCAATGGCGTTGGCGTAGGCCTCGCAGTTGTAGCCGCACTGGCCGCAATCCTGCTGAGCCATGGCTGCCATCATGCGCCGGCGCAATGTGCGGCCTTCCGCGAGCTTCATGCGGTCGGGAAGCTCGAGCGTCGGGTCGTGCCACGGCGCATCGTCGGCACCAGCATGGGCCGCTTCTGCGCCGCCGGCATTTGCGACCTCGGCCGGCGTCGCTGTGCGCGGACCGGCCTCCAGCGAGAGCAGCCCTGCAAAGAAGCCGTTGAGCCAGGCGCGCTGCTCGGTCGAGAACGGAGCCGTCTCGGGAATGAGCGGCGTGATCGCTGGAGGCAATGCGGGCGGCGGCGTTTGGATCGTCACGCTGGGGCTCCTGCGGCAAGGCGGTCGAGCGCTTCGATCTCGAGGCGGTTGGCGAAGCTCGCAAAGCTCTCGGTCGAACTCTCTCGATGTGTCATGTAGGCGTTGACGAGGCCAAGAACCCGCTGCGGGCACTCCTCGCTCCTGACGTCTCGCCACAGCTCTCGCGCGATCCGGGCCTCGTTGCCGAACCCGCCCGTCGTCGCCCACCGGTATTTTCGCCCCGATGAGGCCGATGTCTCCGATATAGTGCTGGGCACACGAGTGGTGACAGCCGGTGACGTGGATATTGATCGGCTGATCGAGACCGGCGCGGCTCTCGACGAATTGCGCGATGGCTTCGGCCGTCTCCTTCGTGCGGGCGGCGCCGAACTTGCACCCTGTCGCGCCGGTGCAGGCCACGAGACCCGCTCGCAGGTTGGAGGGCTCGGCCGAGAGACCCATTGCCACGATGCGCGCCTTGGCCTCGTCAATCTTGCCGTCCGGGATTCCGGAGACGATGAGATTTTGCCAGACCGTAAGGCGTATGTCGCCATCGCCAAGCTCCCGCGCGAGCTTGGCCAGGTCGCGCATTTCGCCGCTCGTCAACTTGCCGAGCGAGAGTACGACGCCGATCCAGTTGAGGCCTGGCTGCTTCTGCGGATGCACGCCGAGGTGCGCCATGCGGTCGGGCTGCGGACGGGGCTTCACGAACGCCGGTTCGATCCGCACAAGCTTCTCGCCGAGCTTCGCCTCGACCGCCCCCAGGAACCTTTCGAAGCCCCAGTCATCGAGCACGTACTTGAGGCGGGCCTTGTTGCGGTTGGTGCGATCGCCATGCTCGATGAAGACGCGCACAATGGCATCGGCAACGCGCGTGGCGTGCCTAGGCTCCAGGATGACCCCGGTGTCGCGTGCGAAATCCCGGTGGCCCGTAATACCTCCGAGTGCGAGACGGAAGTAGACCCCGGGCGCTACGGGGGCCCCGTCGACAACCTCCACGGCCTGGTAGCCGATGTCGTTGGTATCCTCGAGCGCGCCCGTCCTGCCGGCGCCGTCGAAGGCCACGTTGAACTTGCGCGGCAGCCCTGCCAGCGACCGGTCGTTGAGGACATGAAAGTGCCAGCTTCGGGCGTAGGGGCGCGTGTCGATAAGCTCGACCGGATCGATGCCTGCCGTCGGCGTACCTGTTACGTTGCGGATGTTGTCGGCACCTGAGCCGCGCGACGTCAGTCCAAGATCCTGAACTGCCTCGACCACGTTGACGGCGTTCTCGGCAACGATCTTGCGAATCTGCAGATTGGCACGGGTCGTGACGTGCGCGTAGCCTCCACCGAAGCGCTCGGCGACATCGGCCAGCCCGGCAAGCTGCTCGGCGCGCAGAATGCCGTTCGGAATGCGCAGCCGGCACATGTAGCTCTGTTCGGCCGGCGCGACGTAGAACAGACCGTAATAGCGCCAGCGGAAGTTGTCCGGCGGCTTCGGATAGTCGCCGCGATCGGCCTGCGCGTTGAGGCGTGCGTAGGCATCGAACGGATGCTCGTCACGCTTCCAGATCTCCTGGTCCGCGAGCTTCTTGCCTTGCGCCTCCTGCGCGAGCTGAGCGCGCTGATGAATGGCATCTGGGCCGGCCGGCTCGGACGGAGCGCCTGGGCCTGAGCGGCCAAGTGGCGCCATGCCCGAGGCCGTGCGTCCGGCCTGAACCCCGGAGACGAACCCTTCAAGATAGCGCTTCTGCTCGACTGAGAAATCGCTTGTCATGGTGCCCCTCAGCTCATGCCGCTTGCGTCTCGGGCTGAGCAAAGGCCCGCCCGAAGACGAGGTCCTCGCGAAGTGCCACGACCGACGTTCCGTGCCGGATGAGGTCGAGGTACCAGAGCGCGTCGGCAGTGTCGCCGAACAGCACGGCGCCCGCGAGCCTGCCTCCCTTGACGACGACCTTGCGATAGGCGCCGCGATCGGGATCCCTCAACACGATGCTTTCCGTATCCGGTCCTCCGAGGAACTCGCCGGCAGAGAACACGCCGAGCCCGGACACCTTGAGATTGGTCGCGAGTAGCGAGCCGTCGTAGCGGACATCCTCGCCGGCAAGGCGGGCGGCGAGGACACGGGCCTGCTCGTAGGCTGGCTCGACGAGGCCATAGGCGATGCCGCGATGCTCGGCACACTCGCCGATCGCGAAGACGTCGGGCGCGCTCGTCGCCAGCGTATCATCGACGACGATGCCACGCTCGACGTCCAGGTTCGCGCCGCGCGCGAGGCGCACGTTGGGGCGTACGCCGGCCGCCATGACGACCAGATCGGCGTCGATGAGGTTCCCATCCTTGAGGCGCAGCCCCATGGCCTTGCGCCGGCCCTGGATGGCCGCGCTCTCGGCATTGAGAAGAACGTCGATCCCTGCCGCCTCGACTGCGCCCTTCAGCATGTCCGCAGCAGCAGGATCCAGCTGGCGCTCCATGAGCCGGTCCATCAGATGCACGAGCGTCACCTTCATTCCGGCCCTGTTGAGACCGGACGCGGCTTCGAGGCCCAGCAGCCCTCCGCCGATGACCACAGCGCGGCGCCCCGGCTTGGCTGCCTCCATCATCTCAGCCGCATCCTCCTTCGTCCGGAAGGTAACGACACCCGAGAGATCGGCCCCCGGAAGCGGCAAGCGGATCGCTTCCGAGCCCATGGCCAGAACGAGCTTCGAATAGCTGAGCTTGCGTCCGCCACGCAGCCAGACCGCCTTGGCCCTGACGTCGATTTCGACCGCACGACATCCCGTGACGAGCTCTGCCGTCGAGCTCTGCCACCAGTCGAGAGGTTTGAGCTCGAGGGCATCGGCCGAGATCTCGCCCGCCAGAAGCGGCGAGAGAAGAACGCGATTGTAGGCCAGCGAGGGCTCCTCGCCGACGACGGTGACGGCGTACCGGCCAGGTGCGCGTCCCGCGATCTCGTCGACGAGACGCGTCGCGGCCATGCCATTGCCGATGATGACAAGGGGTTCTGACATTTCAAGCCGACGATGGTTGCTTCAGGCGGCCTCGACGTAACGGTGGCGCTCGTAGAGGAATTTCAGGACGGCCTCGCGAGCGTGGATGTAGCGCTCGTCGGTGATGAGCTCGAGCCGCTGGCGCGGCCGAGGTATGCCGACTTCGAGCACCTCCCCGATCCGCGCCGACGGACCGTTGGTCATCATGACGATGCGGTCGGAGAGCAGTACGGCCTCGTCCACGTCGTGCGTGATCATAATGGCCGTATTGCCGAGACGGGCATGGATTTGCATCACCTGATCCTGGAGATGGGCACGCGTCAGCGCGTCGAGAGCGCCGAACGGCTCGTCCATCAGCAGCACCTTGGGCTCCATGGCGAGCGCCCGCGCGATACCGACGCGCTGCTTCATGCCGCCCGAAATCTCGGACGGGCGCTTGTCCTTGGCATGTCCCATCTGCACCAGATCCAGATTGTGCATCGTCCACTCGTGACGCTCGGCACGAGACTTCGCACTCCCGAACACCTTGTCCACGGCAATGCGAACGTTGTCGTAGACAGTGAGCCAGGGCAGCAGCGAGTGGTTCTGGAATACCACGGCGCGCTCCGGGCCGGGCTCGTTCACCTCGCGATCCTCGAGCAGCACCGCACCGCTCGTCACGCGCGTGAGCCCGGCGATCAGGTTCAGAAGCGTCGACTTTCCGCAACCCGAGTGGCCGATGATGGAGATGAACTCGCCCTCCTCGATGCTGAGACTGACCTCGCGCAGGATCTCGTTTTCGACTCCGCCGCGCACGAAGCACTTGCGAACGTCCTCGAGCTTCAGGAAGGCGCGGCCTGGCAGCCGTGCGTTGCGTATCGTATGCGAACGGGGCTCGACGGGAGCGATCATTTTGTCCTCCTGTTCCTTCAGGCCGCGGCCGTGCCGCGAGTTGCAACCTTGCCGATGGCGGCGATCAGCCGGTCGAGCATGAAGCCGACGAGCCCGATGTAGACGAGAGCGACGACGATGTCGGAAAGGCGCGACGAGTTCCACGCATCCCAGATGAAGAACCCGATGCCGACACCGCCCGTCAGCATCTCCGCCGCAACGATCGCCAGCCACGACAGCCCGACTCCGATCCTGAGACCGGTGAAGATGTAGGGCGCCGCCGCGGGGATCATGATGCGCCAGAAGTACTCGAGCGAATTCAGCCGCAGAACCTCGGCGACGTTGCGATAGTCCTGAGGGATGTTGCGGATCCCGGTTGCCGTGTTGATGATCACCGGCCACACGGCCGTGATGAAGATGACGAACAGCGCTGACGGGGCGGCATCGCGAAACGCTGCGAGCGAGATCGGCAGCCACGCCAGTGGAGGCACGGTGCGCAGCACCTGAAAGATGGGGTCGAGGCCTCGCATCGCCCACTGGCTCTGACCGATGATGGCGCCGACGACGACCCCGACCAGCGCCGCCAGGCTGAAGCCGATTCCGACCCGCTCGAGGCTCGTAAGCACGCGCCAGCCGAGGCCGATGTCCTGCGGCCCGTTGACGAAGAAGGGATGGAAGATGAGATCTCCGGCATCCTGCCAGATGCGAAGCGGGGACGGTAGCGACGACTTCGGATCGGATGCCGCGATCTGCCAGATCACGAGCAACACGATCGTAACCACGAGCGGCGGAATGACGTTGGCGGCGACCTCTTTGATCCGCTCGCCCACGCGCGACGTTGCACGACGGTCGGTCTGACGTGTGTCCATGGGCAGGGTTTCCTGACGGCTCGCAGCCGCCACCGAAGGCGGCAGGAAGCCGGCCGCTGTTTCGACGAACTGGGACGTTTCGGGCATGGCATTCATGGATGTAGCCTCTGAAAATGCTTGGCCTCGACCGGTCAGGCAGGCATGCGCTTGATGGCGAGCGAGGCAAGGTAGGCGTTCGGGTTCTCGGCATCGAACGTCTTGCCGTCGAAGAAGGTCTCAGGGCCGCGCGTCGTCGAGGCCGGAATATCCTCTGCCGAAAGCGAGAGCGACTTGGCCGCCGAGCGCCAGAGGTCTTCGCGGTTCACCTTGTCGACGAGGGCCTTGACATCGGTCTCGGGTGCGAGTTTGCCCCAGCGCATGTTCTCGGTGACGAACCACGCGTCGTGACTCTTGAAGGGATAGGACGCGCCGTCCTTCCAGAAGCCCATTGCGAGCTTAGCGTCGGAGACCTTTCGGCCGAGCCCGTAGTTCACCTCGCCCTTGATGCGGCCGACGATGTCGGTCACGGGCACGTTGAACCACTGGCGGGTGGACACGATCGCCGCCATCTCGTCCTTGTTTTCGAACTTCTCGCACCACTGCTGGGCCTCCATCACGGCCATGAGGAGCGCCTCGGCGGCCTTAGGATTCTTGTCCACCCAGGCAGCCCGCACACCGAGGCATTTCTCCGGGTGCTTGGCCCAGATCTCACCCGTCGTGGCGGCGGTGTATCCGATATCCTGGTTGACGAGCTGCTCGTTCCACGGCTCGCCGACGCAGAGCACGTCCATGGTGCCGACCTTCATGTTGGCCACCATCTGGGGCGGCGGAACGACGATGGTCGCGATGTCCTTGTCGGGGTCGATGCCGCCGGCCGCCAGCCAGTAGCGCAGCCAGAGGTCGTGCGTACCTCCCGGGAAGGTCATCGCGGCCTTCACCTCGTTCCCAGCGCCCTTCTTCTTCTCGAGAGCGGCTTTCAAGGCCGAGCTGTCGAGCCCGATCTTGAGATCGGCATACTCCTTGGCGACCGAGATGCCCTGGCAGTTGGTGCTGAGGCGCGAGAGGATGTACATCGGCGACGGCACGTTGTTCTGAGTGACCTTGCCGGTTGAGATCAGGTACGGCATGGGCGTCAGGATGTGGGCGCCGTCGATACCGTTGGCTTCCGAGCCCAGAACGATGTTGTCCCGCAGCGCGCCCCACGAAGCCTGCTTCACGACCTCGACGTCCGGCATGCCGTGCTTCGCGAAAAGCCCCTTCTCCTTGGCGATGATGAGGGGCGACGCATCGGTCAAGGCAATGTAGCCGAGCACGGCCTTGGTGGTCTCGGCGCCCGCCGCCCACGCGACGTTCGCGCCTCCTGGAACGAGCGTCTTGGCCGCCGCAAGCAGTGCCGCCGTCCCGGTTCCCCGGAGCAGCGTTCGCCGCGACAGTGCGCCCTTGCCGCTCGCCTCGGCACCAGCGTTGCGCTTGATCGTCATCTCGTTCTCCTCGCCGGCCCGGCAGGGCCTTGGTCAAAAAAAAAGCAGCGCTCCGTCGACCGCGGACCCATTGAGGGTGCCGTGAGCCGATGGCAGCGCTGCCGATGTCAGGGATCCGCCGTTGGATCCGATTGCTTCAGCAGCTTTGGCCTGCTGACGCATGTGCGAGATCAAATAACAAGAAGCGTGCCAAACGCACTGGCAACATAAATATCCATATTTTCAATGCGCTAGCTCTAAGCGCCTACGGATGGTCTCTTTGGGGCTCTGCCAGCGATTTGTGCATCGCGAAAGATTTCGCCGATTCTCTGGGCAACCGGTCGGCTACGGATTGGCAGCCGCGAAGAGAGAAAGATCGACGGCACGCGACCGGATGCTGGTCCTCTCGAGTGATTGCAGCGGGTGCATCGGGTCGAACGCTACGTCGTCGATCGCCACCAGCGACGACTCCGGCCGGACGTCTCCAGCCGGCACCCCGATGGCGAGCGGCCCCACGGCACTCCGATAAAGATCGGGTCGGTAGACCCGACGGGCCACCGCAGCAAGATCAAAGGGCGTGCGCACCTGGCCCCAGCGGATCATCTGAGTGAGGAACCAGACCGCATGCGAGCGCCACGGGTAGTTGGCATCGCCTCTGTTGAACACGACCATATCCGGCACCGCGCTCACTCGGCCTCGGCCGAGCCTCATCTGGCCGGACAGCGGCTCGGAAATAACGGAGGCGGCAACGCCGATGTACTCGGCGCGCGCAAGAATGGCGGCGGCCTCCTGGTGATTCGAAGCCTCGTCGAGCCAGCAGCAAGCCCGGACCAGCGCTCGCACGAGGGCGGCGAGCGTCGCGCCGTTGCTTTCGGCCCATGCCTCGCGCACGCCGAGCACCTTCTCCGGACTCATCGGCCAGAGCTCGCTCTTGGTGGTGACGATGACGCCAAGTCCTTCAGCCACGGCCAGACTGTTCCACGGCGCGCCGACACAAAACCCGTCGATGCGACCCTGCCTGAGATTCTCGGTGATGAGCGGCGGTGGGACAACGATGAGATTGATGTCGCCATCCGGATCGACGCCCGCGGACGCAAGCCACGCTCGCAAATCGTAATTGTGGGACGAGAACGGGTACACCATGCCGAAGGTGAGTGGCTCCTTCCCTTCAGCCTGACGCTTCCTGACCACGTCGGCGACTGCCGTGGCAGCGCCCCTGCCGCCGTTCCTGGCCGCGTCGGGCTTGGCCTCCATCATCTCCCCGTAGAGCCCGTTCGAGACGGTGATGGCATTGCCATTGAGGCTCAGCGACATGGGAGCGATCACCGGTTCGGTCATGCGCGCGAGCCCGAGCGTTGCGGCGAGCGGCATCGGCGCCAGCATGTGCGCGCAGTCGAGATGGCCGAGGTCGATCCGGTCCCGGATATTGGCCCAGGAGACCTCGCGGTGGAGCCGTAAGTCGAGTCCCTCGTCGCGAGCGAAGCCCTTCTGGTGCGCGATGACGAGTGGCGCGCAATCGAGAAGAGGAATGAATCCGGCGTTGACCTCGATGAGGCTGCCATGAGTGTGGCCGTCACGTTCCATGCCTAGTCTCCGTCCTTCAAGAGCGCATAGGCGTTCACCAGGCCTTCGGCGACGTCGGCAAGCCGCTTGCTCTGTGACATCGCCGTCTTGCGCAGGAGCTGATAGGCAACGTCCTCCTCGACGCCGCGCGTCTTCATGAGAATGCCCTTGGCCTTGTCGATGACCTTGCGCTCCTTGAGCGCGCTCTTTGCCTCGTCGAGCTCGGAGCGAAGCCGGTCGAAGGCGCGAAAGCGCGAGATCGTCATGTCGAGCACTGGCTTCAGCCTCTCCTTCTTGAGGCCATCGACGATATAGGCCGAGACGCCTGCATCGACGGCAGCCTCGATCGAGGCACGGTCGCTCGCGTCCACGAACATGGCGATTGGCCGGCGCACCACGCGCGAGACCTGAAACATCTGCTCGAGCACGTCGCGGCTGGGGTTTTCGAGATCGATCAGCACCACGTCGGGGTCGAGGCGGTAGATCTCCTGAACGAGACCGGTCGCATCTCCGAGGGACGTGACGTTGTGATGACCAGCCTCCTCAAGACCGGCCTCGATGATGGCTCGTCGGATCGGGTTCTCATCGATCACCAGTATCTTGAGATCTTCGTCCATGCGACCGATGCCAAGCCTCTCCGCGCTCTGTTGCGGCGCACAAAAATGCCCTGAAACGGTGGCTGTGACAACGGCCATGAGCAGACCCAGTGGGTAGCTCGGCCGCGCGCGGACGACCGAAGGCCGACGAGCTTCGAGGTCGATCACGGGCCGGCATGACCACCCGGAGGGTCGGCCCGGATCCCAGGGCTGCACACCGGCGGCCCCGTCGACCTCCGACAGCACGACGCGCGTTGAAAGTCGACAAAGCCTGCCGGCGGATCGGCTGACCCGTCGATCCCGATGCCCCGCTCGCCTCCGAGACACGCCACGTGCGGCAGAATATTTCGGAGCTTGCTGCCCCGCAAAGCACTTGCACGGACAACAAAGCCGAAGCCCTGACACGCCAACTTGGCGAGCTCGACATCCGGCAAGAGACCCCTCTCTTGTCCCTCACCTCTGTCGCGAGAGAGGTCTTGCGGCCACACTTCCCTGTGAGATGCGCACATCGAGTGGGCAATTAGAGGCCCTGGCACCCGCGGCTCTCACGACACGCCTTGACGAATCACTGCCAGCAACCTCACGTTCGAAGCACCTTGTTCAGTTGGCGTGGCGTTGCGGGCCGTTTGCCCCCGAGCCGACCAGGTATTTCGCTTCCAAAGGCTACTGTCATGCGCCTAGCGCCAACGCCGCCATATCGCGGCACCGTTGTTGTGCTCGCGACCGTTTCGGTTCTCGCGACCGAAGCCGTTGCCGGTCCGCCGTGCTACACGTCCGACCCCAACTCGCAATCCGCGACTGGCGCCGCCACGGCAGCGGGCGTTTCCGTGGTCGCAGCCAACTCGTCGACCGCGCAAATCCTCGAGATGGTTGCAGAGCGGCGCGAAGAGCAGACGCAGTCTTGCCCTGCCGGCTACGTGTCGGTCGGTGGCGCTTGTCAACCGGCCGCAACCGAGGTCGCGGCCGCCACCCCGCCCGAGGTCGAAGAGACGGCGCTCGAGGATTCCGGGGCGAGCGGGGCATCCTCATCCTCCGCAGCAAATGCATCCTCGGCGAACGGCTATTCGCAGACCTCGGCCAAGGCGTCGTCCTCGTCGGCCGGAGCCTCCTCCCCTCGGTCCGCCGGCACCAGGATGAAGGCCGTCTCGAAGCCGTCCGACGCCCCATCGGCCGACGCCGCCGGCGAGGCCGCGACAGCCCCGGACGGCCCGTCCGCGGACCTCACCCGCACGCGGGCATCGGGCGCATGGCTCGAAGGCTACGGTGAGAAAGAGCAACTTTCCGGGCTCAGAATCGGGCTTGGCGACGGGGCCACGGCTGCGGTCACCCGCGATCAGACGACCGCCGGTTTCCTCACCGGGTTCGATCGAACCATTGCCCTCGCCGGCCGCTCGGCGCTCGTCGTCGGCGCCCTCGGCGGGCACTCCAACATCTACCAGCGCTTCTCG
The DNA here is from genome assembly GCA_019137195.1 of Alphaproteobacteria bacterium. GTDB lineage: Bacteria > Pseudomonadota > Alphaproteobacteria > Rhizobiales > Hyphomicrobiaceae > CBDCUQ01. Next base: position 8,588 of record JAGVSR010000044.1, on the reverse strand, counting down.
CCGGTGAGCGGCACGTTCAACCTCTCGACCAACTACGACATCACGCCGACTCCCGGTATCCCCGCTCCGTCCGTGTCCTACGACTTCCTGATGCCCCACGACCTGACCCTGTCGGTCGAGCAGGAGCAGCAGAGCGACACCGTGGGCGTCTACGGGTCCTACGTCGACGGCGGCTTCTTCCTCGACGGCCTGTTCTCCGTCGACTTCCGTCGCCTGCGTCAGACGACCGTCCGACACGACGGCTATAAGCACGATCTCACGGGCGTGGCGATCGGAAACGACAATCAGCCCACCTCGGTCGACGGCGATCCCGTCAACTACGGCTGCATCGTGAGCCCGACCGGCTTCGCCGGCATTCGCGACAAGTTCGGCGACTACCGGGTCGACAGCGAGACCGAGGTCCAGAAGGCGCGGTTCGAGAACTATGTCGTCGCGATGAACCTCGGCTATCACGCCGACCTGGACAAGGTGCGCGGCACCTGGTGGGAGCCGGCCGGCACGATCACCTTCACCTATGCCGACTTCGGCTCGGACGGCCGCGCCATGGGCCTCGACGACGGCAACACGCTGCGCCTTCAGGGCGGCGCCCGCTTCGGAATCACCCGCCTCGCGCCCGAAGGGCGCTACCTGTGGTCGGTCTCCGCCGGCGCCTATGCCTATAGCGACGTCGTCGTTGACGGCTACGTCATCGGAGGGACTGGATTCTCGACCGGCAGCGCCGAGGTCGAGGAAGGTCTGCTGCGCTTCCTGGGCACGTTACGCGCCGACTTGAGCTGGATCGATGGCTATTCCTGGTACGCCGAGGCGGATACCCGTCAAGGCGACGGCCTCGAAGCCTATGGCGGCAAGATCGGCGGCCGCATCGAGTGGTGAGCCTTGGCGGCCGCAATCGGCCGATCAGTCTCCAACGATCACGAACGGCGACCAGAACGTGGGATAGGCGTTCATCGCAAACGACGGATCGTCGATCAGCTCGAGCATGGCGCGCCGCAGCGCCTCGGATCGCCGCAGGCCGGGCGTCTCCCGCAGGATCCGGAACGTCGCCGTCGTGAGCTTCACTGCCGCCTCCGACGGCACCGCCCAGTGCGAGACCATGAGCGCCCGCGCCCCGGCGTGAAAGAACGCCTGTGCGAGACCCGACAGTCCCTCGTCCTTCGGTGTCCTCGGCGCAGCCGTATTGCAGGCCGACAGGACCACGAGGTCCGCATCGAGCCGCAGGGCCGCGATCTCTGACGCGGTGAGGAGACCGTCGTCCAGCTCCGACGGAGCTGCCGGCACGGATAGAGCGAGCGCCGGCTCGTCGAGGCCCGGAATGTCCTCCGCCTTGAGGCCGTGCGTGGCGAAATAGACGGTGCGGTAGGCGGTGAGATCCATCGCCTTGAGGGCCTCCTCGGACGCCGCGCGGGCCGTCAGCAGCTCGACGGGAAGCGGCGCCAGGAGGTCAGCGATCGTCCTCACCTCGGTCTCGGTTTCTGCCAATGGCGGCAGGCGGCGCAGGGCGTTGAACGTGGGAAGACGCGTCGACCAGCCGCCGGCGACGGCGTCCGCGACCGCTGTGGCCGATACCTCTCCCCCAGTCGACCGGCTCGCACCGCTCGTGCTGTTGCTGCCACCGTCTGGCGTCGTCTCGAACACCGGGTTGGCGAACCCGGCGAGCGCCTTCGGTGCTGCATGATCAGCTCGTGCCGCGCGCAGCACTCTGAGGCTCGCAAGCGACGGAAGGATCGAGATCGCGTGGTCTCGGATCAGCCAGTGAGCCTTCTTGTAGAGCGGCAGCTGCTCGAGCTTGGGGATGCGGACCGGCGGCTTCTCCTTGACGAGCATGTGAAACGGGATGGCATCGAACCCACCCGTCGGAACGATGACGAGATGAGCCTTGTCCGCGATTGCGGGCTCTATGCCGCCGAAGAGCTTGACGTACAGATCGTGCGCGAAGCCGAGATCGAACAGAGGCGGCCGCTGGCCCTCCTTCAGCTTTTCCACCGCGTCGACGCCCGCCCGCAGATTGCCGACCCAGGCCTTGGCATCGGCCCGGGTCATCGCCACGCGGTCCCATACTACGCCCTCGCGCGTTACCGCCCAAACGTAGGTCGCGTCATAGGCGGGCAGCAGGAAAACCACAGCCTCGTCGGGAGCGAGCGCGCCCTCGATCTCGCCCGCGGAGAGCGGAGCCGGGCTGACCAGCCGTGCGTAGTCGGGGAACGCTGCCGCAACTGTGACACGCAGCGCTGCCCGCCGCCGGGCCACCTCCTCCAGCTCGCGCTTCAGCGAGGCGTAGAAGGCCGTGCGCTCGGCCGGCGATAGCGAGAGCTGATGGCTCATTTCCTGCTCGAGCCGCGGCTCCCTCTGATCGAGGTCGTCGAGCTCTCGTACGAGCACGGCCAGCGCCGGATCGCGGGCGGCCAAACGCGCCCCCATACGGGTCACGGTACGTGCCGTGTCGCCGCGTGCCGCGTGCTGGCCCGACATGAGCGCCTCGGAGGCGAGCGTGCTGTCCTTCGATCCTCCGTCGGCGTAGACCTGCCAGGCGATCTTCACGTGTCTCAGAAACAACAGCCTGCTTCGGTCGTCGAGCTTGTCGCGCTCGGCGGTCATGCCGGCGCTCTCCCGGATGAGATCGAGCGCCTCGCCCGTGCGCCGCTCCCGGAACGCGACCTCGGCCAGGTTGCCCAGCGTGCGGGCGACATCCGGATGGCGCGGGGTGAGCAGCGACCGGCGTTGGCCGAGCGCATCCGCCAGCATGGTCCTGGCCTCGGCGAGCTTTCCGAGCTCCATCTCGGCGAGGGCGAAGTCGGTGAGCGTGGCAGCGGTCGTGAGCGACGCCGGCATGCCCTTCTGGCGCGCACGCGCTTCCCCGAATGCGCGCTCGGCCTCCTCGAAGCGGCCCTGCAGATATTGATTGACTCCGAGCCGGCTGTAGGCGCCCGCAACGAGACTGTGGCCCGGCGCGAGCGATGCGGCGTAGATCTTCAACGTCCGCTCGAGCGCCTCACCGGCGGCCTTGTAGTCTCCCGCCTCCTCGAGCGCGCTGGCGAGGTTCTGTAGCACGGGAGCGATGCGCCGATCATTCTGGTCGGAAAGCCTGCCGGTGATGCCGGTCGCCCGCTTCAACAGCGGCAACGCTTCCGAGGCACGGCCGCCATAAAGATAGGTGACGGCCAGGTTGCTGAGGCTTTCCGCGATCTCGAGCGCATCGGCAGCGAGTGCCTTCTCCCGGATTTGCAGGGCCTCCTCGAGCAACGGCGTAGCCTCGGCGAAACGTCCGAGCCAGCGATGTTGCATGCCGACGTTGTTGAGCGCGCTCGCGATGTCTGGATGTCCGGCCGGCCGATGCTTGCGGACAAGCGCGAGCGCACGCTCGAACAGCGGATCGGCTTCGGCAATGCGCCCTTGCACGTGAAGCACCGCCCCCTTGCGGGACAGCGCGGCCGCAAACTCGGCACTGTCCTCGCCGTGCGTCTCGCGCACCCGAGCCAGAAACGCGTCTGCCGCGGCGCCTGCCTCCGGAAACCGCTCGGCGTCGATCAGCGAGGTGATTTCGGCGTTGAGCTTGTCGAGGACGGGATCGGCCGTCTCCGCATGCACGATCCCGGGCGCCGCCGCCGCCATGGCCGCGGCCAAGATCGCAACCAATGCGGCCCTGATCACCTCGCGCCAGCGCTTGATTTGAAGTGCCCGCATGGCCCGCCCCGGCACGCCACGAACCGCGGCGCTCGAAACGTCAACGTACGCGGGCTCACCGGCTCGCTCAAGCGCCAGAGCCCGCTCTGCGTGGCGCCCCGACCGCTCGCAAGGGACTTGCGTTGCGCTGCACCGCCTATGTAGGCTACCGGATCGGTTCAAGATTTCGCCTCCGGAACGCGACGTGAAGCGCAAGATCGCAGCCATTCTCGCAGCCGACGTCTCTGGCTACAGCCGCCTCGTCGCCGAGGACGAGGAGGAGGCGCTGCGACGCCTCGCCTCGTGCAGAGCGGCGTTCGAGGACAGCGTGGCAAGCACCGGCGGGCGGATCTTCAACACCGCCGGCGACTCCGTACTGGCCGAGTTCCAGAGCGCGGTCGAGGCCGTGCGGTGCGCCGTCGATGTGCAGGAGAGCATCAGAACCCGCAACCTCGCCTACCCTCCGAGCCGGCAGATGAGCTTCCGCATCGGCATCACCATCGGCGACGTGGTCGAGCAAAACGGAGACCTTCTCGGCGAAGGTGTCAACATTGCCGCGAGGCTCGAAGGTCTGGCGCCGCCCGGTGGCATCGCCGTGTCGCGGACGGTTTACGAGGCGGTCGCGAACAAGGTGTCCGCCGGCTTCAGCGACATGGGACTTAAAGCGCTCAAGAACATTCCCGACCCAGTTCACGTCTATACGATCGACACCCCCGCGACGGCTTCGGGGGCCATGAGACGCGCTGCCGGCGCACGTCCGTTCGCCTCGCCCCTCGTTGCGCTCGCAACGGGACTGGTCGGCGGCGCCGTACTGTTCTACGCCCTCGGCAATGGCCCGGACGAGACGGCCGGCAAGCCCACCACCGATGGCGGGGGCCGTCCACCGGCAACCCAGACGGCCAGAACAGAGACCCCACCTCCCGCCAAGGCACCCGAAGGGGCGAGCGTGAGCGGCGTCGCAAGTGAGGCGCCGGCGGCCGCGCCGCGACCCAGCACAGAGGCGAGCACCACCCCGAGCCCCGAGCCGTCCGTCGCGACGGGAGCGCCAGCCGCCGCCCCGACGACAGGACCGGACGAGATCGTAGCCAAGCACGTCCTGCCGCGCGCCAGACAGGATTGTCTCGCCGACGATCCGCTCGCCGCAGCCGATGCTTGCCGCCTCGTCGTCGAGCACGGCCTCGCCACCGGGGCCGAGCTCGCAAAGGCAGAGGTCCGGCTCGGGCGCTCGTTGCGTGAGGCCGGCAAGGGCGACGAGGCCATCGCAGCCTACACCAAGGCCATCGAGATCGCACCGACCGCGGAGGCGTTCACCCAGCGCGGAGTCGCGCATTTCGACAAGGAGGAGTGGGATGCAGCCATCGCCGACTATGCCAAGGCGATCGAGCTCGATGCGAGACATGGCGAGGCCTTCAACAACAGAGCATGGCTCTATTACCGGCTAGGCGACTACGACCTGGCCATAAAGGATGCCGACCGGGCGGTTCTGCTCGTTCCCGGTGCCGCCTACGCCTGGGACACGCGCGGCCACATCCGCGCGGCGAGAGGCGACAAGACGGGCGCGGTGAGCGATCTCGAACAGGCCTTGAAGCTCGATCCGGCCAGCGCCGGCACCCGGGAAGCGCTCGAGCGCCTGGGCGAGAAGACCTACTAGCGTGACGATTCGGACGTCCGCATCATTCCTGCCGCTGAGCTCGTAAGCCGACTTCAGAACCTGTGCCACACTAAGCCAATGGCCTGCTAGTCTCCTTTCGAACGCTAAACTCGATCCGCGAGTGCCGAATAATGTGACCGACGTCCCGGTCGGGACGCTGGCAACCCAGGAGAAGATCCCGGGGACTAAGGGCTGCTCGCTGCAACCGCGGGCGTCATGTTGATGACCTCGACACGGCGGTTCCCGTCGGCGTAGGGCTCGTCGGGCGTCTTGAGGCGCTCGGCCCCGTAGCCTGCAACCACGAGCTTGTCGGCCGGAATCTGAAACTCGTCGACGAGCGCCTGCTTCACTGCCTGCGCGCGACGTTCCGAAAGTCCCTGGTTGTAGGACGGCTTGCCCTTGGCGTCGGTGTGTCCCGCGATCATGAAGGTGCCGCCAGCGAGATCCTGGCTCTTGAGCGCTTCACCCAGCGCCTTCACCACCGGCCGCGAGCGGGCGGAGATGGTGGCAGCGTTGAAGTCGAACAGCACCTCGAGGTCGATGGCCGGCCGCTTGGCCGCAATTCTGACGAGCCGCGTCCGCTCGGTCTCGTTCACAGACAAGCCCCGGCTCGCCTTGCTCCTGAGTTCGGCAAGAAATGCGTTGTCCTCGGGCGTCGCGACCTGGGCCGCAGCCGCAGACTGAGCCGGCACCCCGCCCGCTGGCTTCGCACCACGGGTCGTCGTCGTGCGCAGCGCCTCGATGATGGCGTCCGCCGACGGCGTCGATTGCGCGTAGGACGGCGCGGCGCCACTCAGAGTAGCCACCGCGACGGTGAGAATGGCCCAACGGCCAAACATGCTCATGTCTGCCTCGTGCTCGTCGCTGCCCGGGTCGATCAAGGTCCAGTCTAGTCATTGACACGACCTCGGCCAAGCAGCACGCTCCCCCGTAGCGTACCTCTGGCCACTTATCTGGATAGCAGATTCCGGCCGCCCCCGGCTGTACCGCGCGGAACAGGCGGCGCGCTGCCCAGCAAGTCCGTCGAGACGACTGGTACGCGCCGCGGGCTTTGGACCTGCGACCGAATGATTTCGAATTGGCAGCGTGGCGGTTCGTCCGCATGGAACCAGGCGACGCTCACAGCCTCACGGGCGGCCGGCGGTTCTCAACCCTGGCGTTCGTCGACAACGTTGCGCGTGGGAGCCTGAGACTCGGCTCCGACACGCCTCGCTCGTCAACCGCGTCCAACGCAAGCCCGATAGGGCGCGCGTTGTGCGCCGGTCCCGGCGAAAATTGCCCCTGCGCGGACGGGAGAACGCGACCCTGACGTCGCGAGCTCCGTCATCAATTCATCGGAATTCTCACGCGTCCGGTGACTGATTTCGAGCTGAACCCGTCGTCACCCAGTCCCTCGTACCCCAGGTTCAGCTCTGTCGACACGCCGGAGCTGAACGTCATGGCGGCGCCGACGTCGAACCGGACGTGGAGATCCGACTTCACATCCGGAGCACCTGTGCCATCGAGCGACTTCAACGCAACGGGCTTGTCATCCCAGATACCTTTCGCCCCGAGGTGCAGGTCTACGGTCGTGTCCTTGTCGAGCTCGGTGCGATAGCGGAACTCGGGGCCGAACAGCAGGCGGTTGATCTCGACCGATTGCGAATCGATCTTGTTGCCTCGCGAGTCGGTGTAGCCGGAGCTCTTGTCTGTGAAATGCACGTACTCGATCGATGGGATCATGGAGAAGTCGCCCCAGTTCCAGCGGCCGGACAAGCGTGCCGCGGCCAGCCAGCGCTCCGACGAGAAGTCGTCTGTATAGCTTAGGTACGGAGAGACCTCGTTGTCCGACCGTCCCCAAAGCAACCGGGCGTCGAAGTAGAGGTTGGACCCGAGGTCTACCGCCGCGTAAGGCCCCACCATCCAGCCGTTGCCCTTCACAAGATAGCCGAGCTGTTCCGATTTATCGTAGGTGTGATCGAACTGGAGGAGGGTGCCAAGCAGGAACCCGGGAGCCACCTTGTAGTCGAATCCGAGCTTGAACAATCCCATGCGACCGTCCGCGCTGTCGTAATGGAAATAGTCGAGCGTTCCTTCAAACCACAGATCCCATAGAGCATTCCGCTTGCGCTCCTGGCAGCTTACGCCTGCCTGCATCCCAAGCTGGCTTGCGCCGGCGGCACGCGTGCGCCGCACCTCCTGAAGACTCCCGGATACGCCGATCCTGCCCTGCTGCTCGGTACCGCTGCCCTGCAGTCCAAGGGCGTATGGCGCAGAGAACGCCTTCCCCTCCTCGGCTTCTGCATGCTCACGGAAGGCACCGTCCTTGTCGAGATGATTGGCAAGATCACGGGTATAGAAAAGCTGTCGATCGGTGCCATCGGAGGAGGCGCTGCTATGTGCCGGTTGGGAGCCTCCGGCGTAGGCCTGACCCGTCGTTCGCGACGGTTCGGCGCTTGCCTGACTGATCCTTTGTGCCTGCGGCGGTTCTGTTCCGCAATCCTCGTCGGCGAGCCGCTGGACAAGCCGGTTGAGATCGAGGCCATTCGACGCGATGCGATCTCCGCGCATGGCAAGGAAGTTATGCACGATCGCCTCTGTCCGCAGCTTTGTACGGCCGACACTGCTGGTCACCGACGCACAGCTCGTTGAGGGTGCGCACGATGGTCCTGGCGTGGGAGGGCTCTTCCTGCCGCTCCGGTCGATGGAGGCATAGTTGGTGACGCTCCCTGTCCCCACAGTCGGCGACGTTCTTGCTGTGACTTTGATCTTGTTGGTGCCGCCGCTCGCTGCGAGCGTGCCGCTGAAGTCGCAGGTGATCATGGCGCCCGCATCCGAGCAATTCCATCCGGCTCCATTCGCTGAAACGAAATCGAGACCGGTCGGAAGCTTGTTGGTCACACGCGCCGTGCTGGCCGCGACGCTGCCTTGGTTGGTCACAGTCAGCACATACGTGCTCTGAGCTCCTACCTCGAGTCCGGGGGTAGGATCGGCCATAGCAATCGTCAGATCCGGATCATTGATCTTCGCGGTCGAGGAGGCGCATTTCGCCGTCGGTGCGCACGACGGACCTGGCGTCGGCGGGTTGGGTCCGCCGGTCGGATCGATCGAGGCGTAGTTGGTCAGCGACTGGCCGCTCGACCCGGCCACCGGGGTCGCCACCACATTTATGGTGCTGGTGCCGCCACTGGCCGCAATGCTGCCCGAGAAGTTACAGGTGACGAGGCCGCTGGCGTTGGCGCACGACCAGCCCGAGCCGCTGGCCGAGACGAACGTCAGGCCGGCGGGGAACTGGTCC
>JAGVSR010000100.1 GCA_019137195.1 Alphaproteobacteria bacterium | reverse complement strand
GCCCCATCGGCGTGTCGGTAGTGGGTGTGGCGACCTCGAACCGCACAGGCCCGTAGGTGCGATCGGAGGGCGGGATGATCAGGAGCCCGTCGTTGTCATAGTAGGTGTAGGTGACCGTATAGTCTCCGCCGATTACACCGACGCACTCCCATCGCTGCGGGCCAGGGTAATCGCCGGACCACTCCGCGCCGACGAGGACGCTGCGCGGGTCGAACGTGTCGAAGTTGTAGATCGCTCCCTCGGTGCGAAACGACAGCCCCTCCGGCGGACCGCCTTCAGGAACCTGCCGGAACCCAGGCGACCTCTTCCACAGCAGCTTGCTACCCGAGCCGATCGGCATCAGATACCAGCGTAGTAGCGACTGATCGGGCGCCAAGCGCACCAGCTTCGGCACGGTCGGCGACGGGTGATATGTGTTCGCCTCGGCCACCCGATACTCGTGCGTGTCCGGGTCCTGCGGGAACGGCACGCCTGTTCCGTGACCCCCGAAGAAGCTTATGTATCGCCGGATGACGTAGTGGTCCTCGGCCACCCAGTAGCCCTGCCGCCAATAGTCGTTGTATTGCGTGCGCGTCACTTGCGCTTGCAGCGTCGCGAACGGCATGACGTAGACGGCGCGCGCCTTCTTCGGCGCGTAGTCGGCCCATGTGGTCGAGTTGGCCATCGGCAGGCGGTCGACGTAGGGATACATCGGGTCGTCGGCGGGCGGCGGGTCGCCGACGAACGACACGCCCATCGCGGGCGTGCGGTAGACGGACAGCTCCTGCGGCCACTTGGACGAGACCTGCATCTCCTCCCACCGCCCGACCGGCGTGTCGAGCACGCGCTCGTCCATCGTGTAAATGCGCTCTTGCGACCGGCTCCACGGCGTCAGGTCGTAGCGCGGGAGCTTCACCAGCTCCACCTCCCAGTAGACCTTGGCGGTCGCGCCGATCACGTTCTTGTGCAGGATGGCCCCGGCATGCGGACCGAGCCGGCGAGGCTCGTCTGGCGCCACGGAGACGGCGTAGTCGTTATCGACCACCTCATGGAAGGGGCTCTCGCGCAGGTAGCTGTCGCCCCACACCGAGGACAGACCGGGCCACCACGTCGGCAACGGCGCCTTCTTGTTGTCGTCCAGCGGCGGCCACAGCGCCCGCTCGGACTGCACGTCGCGGTAGTCGAACGGCTTGGACCCGCGCGATATGCCGTGCTTGACCTCCAGCATCGACGGCCGGACCTCGCCGCCCTCGGGCGCCGACACGGGGCGGGCGACCAGCGCCAGTTGCTCGATCGCGCCGTTGCGCGTGAAGCGCATCCACAGGCTCGTCGTATCCCGCTCGCGCGCGAGGTAGCCCGTCTCCGACAGGTTGGCCTCCTGCCGGGCGGCCATCAGGAACTGGTTGATCTGTCCGATCCGCTCGTGGATGATGCGCTGCGCGGCCTCGGCGGCGGCCTGACGGCTGTCGGTCCAGCGGTCGAGGTTGACGCGGATGTCCACCGCGATGGGCGGTCCGCCGAGCGCCGCGCCGATCGTCGAGGCGACCGACACGGGATCAGACCCTGCGGGTGGACAGGAGCGGCACGAACTCGATCGTGTCGATGTCGAAGTCGGCCGCCGGGCTCGCCAGCTCCCACTGGAAGTAGCGCGAGCGCAGGCCCTTGCCGACGTTGATCTTGGTCGTGCGCATGTCGCGCGCCCGCAGCGCGTAGACATACTCGCGCCCGTCGCCGGCGATCAGCTTGAGGATATACTCGTTGGCCGCGTCGGCCGTTCGGGCGCCGAGATAGACGGCCTTGAGCCCGGTGTAGCGCGAGCCGTTGACCTGGAGCGCGCCGCCGCGCACGCGCGCGGCGATGCTCGCGCCCTGATCGGTCGCGCCCTCCAGCACCCACAGCCCCTCGCGGTTGCCGGCGATATGCCGCCGCCCGAGCGTGGCGAAGGTGGTGAAGGCCCAGTCGCGATACTCGGTCACGGCGCCGGTGCGCGTGTTGACCGCCCATGCTGTGAACGACCCCGAAGGCTCCAGCAGCCCTCCAGAGATGGCCACGCCCTCGACCATCCGCCCGTCGAACAGCATCGCGAGCAGGCTCGTCGCCGTCACGTCGAGGCCGTCGCGCAGGTCCACCCGCAGCAGCAGCGAGCCCGTGAGCGCGTCGGCCAGCGTGACGGTCTCGGCGGGGGCGGCGTAGAGCCGGCCCGCCAGCCCGACCGTGGACGAGAGCGCAAGCCCGTCCGTCACATCGCCGCCAAGGAACCGACCAAGCGCCTCGTTGAGCCGTAGCGCCTGCACCAGCGTCAGGGTTGTGTGGAGGTTGGCCGCGAGCGGGTCGATCAGCCCCAGCGCCTCCAGCACGGCGGCGTGCATGGCGTAGGACGTAAGGCCCGCCAGCGAGACGCCCTCGGCCACCGCCAGATGGCCGAACGCCTGCGCGAGGTCGGCCAGCCTGACGGTGTGGACCAGGCCCGGCGCGAACACCGCCTGCGCCGCCGGCGCGTCGACCCACGCCAGCGCCTCGGCGATGGTGGCGTCCGGGCGGTAGTCGAGCACATGGGCGAGCGCGAGCGACAGGCTGTCGCTCACCTGCACGCCGAGCGCGTTGAGCGCGTAGGCCACGAGCGACATCTGTTCGGCCCGCGAGACCCCGAGGCCGAACGTCTGCGCCAGTCCGAGGTAGGACTGTTCGACGATCTCGCCGTCGATCGTGGCCATGCGCGCGCTCCGTTCAGGCGCTGGTGGCGTTGAACGTATAAGTCATCAGGAGCTGGTCGCCGTTGGCGACGATCTTCTGCGTCGGGAAGCGCGCGGCCGACAGGAGCTTGCCTGCCGTGCCGCCGATCACTTGCGACGAGATCATGAGCGCGCCGTAGATCGTCTTGTCGGCGTTGAACGTGAAGGTCGCGCGCGAGGCCGCGTTGGTGATCGAGCCGGAGGCCGCCGCCGCTGGCGTCCACGTCGGGCGCACGCCGCCGGCGTAGGCCGAGGTCTCGACCGCGTTGGCCGCGATGGTCGCCGCCGTGTCGGACGCGATCGGGGTGTAGTTGCCCTCGTAAAGGCCGAGATACCACGTCGTGATGGCGCTCGCGCCGCCGAGCGCGGAGCCGAGCACCTGGTTCAGGCCCTCGGTCACGACGATGTTGTCGAACGCGAAGGCGTCGATCACGCGGCCGGCGCGGACGATGCGGGCCTCGTAGCGGCCGGCGCAGCGCACGTCGCCGGGAAGAATGAGCTTGGACATTGGAACCCCCGTCAGATGATCTGGATGGTGAGCTGGTCGCCGATACGCACGCCTTCGGTCTGGATGGGCCAACGGTCGCCGGCCCGCACGATCTCGGCGTCCACGTAGTCGCCGATCTGCGCGGTGTTCATCGGCGTGCCGCCGCTGTTGAGCACCGCGAGATACTGGTTGATCCCCTCCTCGCGCCGGAACGTGGCGTGCGCGCGCACGGCGCCGGGAAAGAGGAACTTATCTTCGGTCATGTTGAACGCCTGCCCGTCGTCGTAGCCGACGCAGTAACCGTGAACCGTCATGAACGCCAGCCCGACCTTCAACTCCTGGTCGGGCTTGCGGCGGATGGCCACCGGGTTGGCCAGTTCGGCCGGGATCGACACGAGCGATCCGGGGATGGCCGCGCCGTCCATCACGCGGATGCGCCTGGGCTCGCGGAACGTGCCGCCGACATACCACACGCCCTCGGAGGTGCCGACGTAGATGCCCGCCGTCACCGAGCCGATGAAGGCGATGTCGCCCTCGAACTGCCAGAAGCCCCGGACCCGGTCGACCATCTCGTAGTTGAACAGGTCGGTCGCCCACACCAGCCGGCCGCTGGCGAGGTAGATGCGCCCCTGGTTCCAGCACAGGCCGGTGGCGAGCGGCGGCGGCATCATGGAGCGCCCGGCCACCTGCCCGACGTTGGTCGTGTCCTCGACCGGGGTCAGCCACAGGTCGCCGTCGATGCCCCAGCGATCGACGCGCGCGCCGTCGACCACCTTGCCGTTGGTCACGCGCGACGAAAAATAGACCGTGTTCCCGACCTGCACGTAGGCCAGCGGGTCGTCGCCGACGAACGCGCCGAGCGGACGGAACGAGTAGTCGGGCAGCACCACGCCGAGATCGCCGTCGCGCACGCACAGCACCGAGCCGTCGTCGCAGGTGAAAAGGCTGTGGACCACGCCGGTCAGGACGCGGCGGTAGCCGACGCGCCGCCGGAGCTGGCCCCGGTCGTCCACGTCGACGTTGATTGCGACCTCCAGCTCGCCCGGCGCCAGGCGCTCGGGCTGCGACACGTTGCGCAGGCCGTCGAACGACGCCAGCACGAGGCTGTCCGGCGGCGGCTGCGTGAGGTCAGGCGGAGACTGGGCCATGACGGCGCACACTACACGAGGTTGGCGGGAACTACCAGTGCGGGGCGACCGTCTTGGGCGTTCCGCCCCACGCCGCGCCGATGGCCTCCTGCGCGGCTTCGAGGGCCACCTGGCTGGATTGCAGCTCCACCCGCAGGCGATGCACCTCGCCCTTAAGCTCCTCGACCTCCGCGCGGGCCGAGACCACCTCGGCGCGGGCGTCCCGCAGGTCGTCCTTGAGTTGCGCCAGCAGCTCGCGGTATTCCCGCAGCAGCACCGCCGGCGTGTCCTGGTGGTTCTTGGCGCGCGTGACGTAGATCGTCCCGAACAGCGCCGTCAGCGCAGCGCCCACCGCGCCGGCCGCGCTCCAGATCGCGTTGCCTGCCTGCTCGATCATGGTCTGGAGGCTCACTTCTCTTGCCCGATCGCGTCGCGCGCAACGCCAAGTTTCGTCCGACAATCTCGCCCCCAGTCACGCAGGTCGATGATGTAGCGATACGCTTGAGACAGCCGCTCCACTCTGGACCCGGACGGCTCGTCGCCGCAAGTCAGGTCGCCCGGACGGAACTGGTCGCGCAGGTAGGCCCGCTCCACGAGCGCGGGCTTGAGCGTCACCAGTCTGTCGGCGCACCCGGCGACCGCGAGCGCGGGCAGGACGATGGCCAGCCGGATCATTTGCGGCCTCCCCGGATGATGTCCATCAAGATGGGGTCGACGCCGCGCTTGTCGACCTCGGCGGCCACCGCCGCCAGCTTGCGATGCAGCTCGGCGGTCTGGGCCAGCAGCACGGCCTTGGAACTCTCGGCGCGCTCCAGCGCCGCCTCGATCTGCTTGCGGTTGGCCGCCTCGCGCTCGCGCACGCTCCGCTCGGCCTCGGCCTGCAACCGTCGGTTGTCGGCGTCCACCTGCGCCAGTTTGGCGTCGCAGGCGGCTCTGGCCTCGCGCAGCGCGCCGGCGTCCATCCGGGCGGCGACGAACCAGCCAAGCGCGAGACTGGCGGCGCACAGCGTCGCGATCCGCCCGGCCTGCGTGCTCAGGACGGTCCACAACGTTGTGGCGACGCCGGGGAGGAAGATCACCGCTGCCACGCCCGCGACAAACAGCGCAGGCAGGCCGATCCAGAACAAGAGGTTGCTCAGCATGGCGTCAGTCCCGGTTCGCAAGGCACAGCGCGCGCTCTTTGGAGCGCCGTCTGGTGAGGCCGCCGACCGGCACGCCGGCGACCTTGTTCCACGCCATCAACGCATCGCAGCCAGCCTCGTCCTGCCCGGCGTTGAGCAGCCGGACGGCGGTCGAGCGGCAGGCCGCGCGCACGCCCACGTTGTAGGCGAAGCTGGTCAGCGCCGCTTCGCGCGTCGCGCGCATCGGGACTTTCACGCAATCGCGCAACCCGGAGTTGAACTCTACAACCCGCACGCGGAGCATGGCCAGACACTCCTGCGCCGGGTAGTAGCGGTTCTCGATGCCCTTGGTCTCGCCGTAACAGACTGTGGGGACGCCGCCGATGTCGAGGTAGACGTAGTTCCGCACGCCCTCGAACCCCGCGACCAGCGTCGTCGCCAGCGCGATCGCACCGCCGACCTTGCCAGCCTTGCCGACCTTGCCCGGCGTCGATGGCGTGGCGGGCGCCGTCGGCGTCGTCGGCGTCGTGTCCGAGGGGGTCGTGCGGGGGGTGATGGGCGCAGGCTTGGGTTGCGGGGTCGGCGCAGGCGTCGCCGGGGGCGGGAGCGTGCGCCTGCCGAACAGCCGGCTCAACCACGAACCGAAGCCCCCGGACGCTGGGGGCCGGGGGCGGGATGTGTCGAGGGGCGGGAGGCCGGAGATGTCGGACATGGCGCGCGCCCCTCAGTCTGGCGTGAGGCCGGGCTGCTTGGTGACGCGCGCGACGATCAGCACGACGCTCATGGCGGTCGAGCCGAAGGCGAACACGGCCGGATCGACGAACCCGCGCAGGTCCGGCCACGCCGCATAGAGGCCGTTCACGACGGCCAGCAGCAGCGCGATCCTGATCGACCACAAGTAACGGATTTTCTGTCGCCAGTCGGCGATCAGGGTCCAGCCAGCCATGTTCGGCCCCCACAGTCCGGTTCGGTGTCAACTCCCTACCACAGGTTGTATCCTGCGTTAAGGGTTGGATTTGTTCGCCGCCAGCACGAACTGACCGTCCTTGGCCCCCTGCACCGGCCCCGCGCAGGTGATGGTCCAGTCGATCTCGCCGGGAGCCGCCGGCGTCGTGTCCCACACGCCGACCCACGCCAGCCCGTCCTGCGTCATGGCCACCTCGTCCACCTTGGACGCGCCGGAACGGTCCAGATACCAGACGCGCGTGGCGGCGCTCGTGGGCGCGAGCGCCACGTTGAGCGGATCGACGAACGTGGCGCGGAACCGCACCACGGAGCCTCGGATGATCTTCATGTGGTCTACTCCACCAGTGCGTCGATGACCGGCGTAGCCGGCGGGTCCACGGCGACCAGCGCCGTCTCAAGGTCGTGGCTGATGCGCGTCGGGACCAGCATCGTGTCGACCGCCGGGCAGTCTACCCAGGCGGTGACGACCGCCCGACCGGCCCAGCGCCGCCAGTCGCCGCCGGTGATGACGATCCGCCCTGTGTCGGTCGCCAGCGTCAGGCCCCTCAGAAGCCCCGTGGACGGCCCCGCGACCTCGAAGGCTCCGACGGCCATGTCGAGCCGCCGAACGAGCTGGAGGCCCGCCTGAGCCCCGGCGATCGCGATCGCGCCGGGGGCGGCGACGATCGCGCGGCCGGTCGCGCAGGCCAGCGGCGACCCCACGAGCCGGTAGATCGCCGGGTCCATGCGCAACGGGCGCGTGACCTGCATCCCGAACGGGGCGCCTGCGACCACGAACTCGCCCGTCCCAAGCGTGTCGACGCGCAGCGTGCGGAACGTGACCGGATAGCCCGTGACTGTGAACGCGCCACGGAACATCTGGTTGACGGCGAACGTGCGAACGACGAACGCGCCGGCCCCCATCGCCAGCCGGCGGTTCGCGCGCAGCGTGACGCCCGGCGAGGCGACCGCGAAATTTCCTGTGGACAACGCCAGCGTGCGCCGCACGACGAACGGCACGTCCGGTCCTGCGAGCGCGAAGGCCGCCGACGCGAGGTCGAACGTCCAGGTGCGCGTGAGCGTCGCCGAGCGACCGACGATGGTGAACGCGCCTGTGTCGAACACGCCGCCGCGCAGGAGCGCGAAGGCCATGTCGCCGCCCGCGACGGCGAACGTGCGGCGCCCGGTGTCGAGCCGGTAGCTGCGGATCGTCTGGAGCGCCCGGCCGGAAAGCGTGAACGTCCCTGACCGATAGAGCGCGTTGTGGGCGTCGGTCTTGTCGAACTGCGCGCCCTGCCCGGAGACCGTGAAGGCCCCCGTCGCCGTCGAACCGTCGCGCCGGCGCACCAGCGTGACCGGCCCGCCCGAGAGCGTGAAGGCGCCGACCGTCATCTCGGCGCGGCGCGCGTAGAGCAGGCCCGCCGTCTGACCGGCGACGGCGAACGTCCCTACGCCGGCGAGGAACCCCCGCCCCTTGACGAACGCGATCGGCTTGCCCGAGAGCGCGAACGCGCCGGGGGCCGTCGCCAGCGTGGTGACGCGGCCGAGATTGACCGCCGTCGAGGTGATCGTGAACGCGCCGGTTCCGAAAGCGAACGTGCGGATTTTGGAGAGCGTGATCGGATTGCCGGCGAGCGTGAAGGCCCCGCACGCCATGTCGAGCGTGCGGACCGTGGAGCCTCCAGTCAGTTGCCCGAGCGCATATTGCCCGAGTGCCCCGCCGCCCAGCATCACATCACCGTGACCGTCTTGCCCTCATTGGCGTCCGTCCACGTCCATGCCGGCGCGTAGCGGCCCGCCTCGATGTAACGCACGCCGTCGTCCGACCACCACAGCCGGAAGTCGACGATGCCCTGCGACGCCGTGCCGACGCCGGCCGCCTTCCAGATTTTCAACTCGCGCACGTAGACCGCCGAGCCGAGATCGTAAGTGATCGAGGTCGGCACCGTATACGCCCCCGACGACGAGTAAGCCTGGGTCCAGGCGTTGGTCGCGGTGTCACCGTCGTAGAGCCCGGAGGGCGTCAGGCCGCCGAACGCCGACGATCCGGTGGGCGTCTGCGCCGTCCCGCCGACCGTGGCGCGCATCTCCAGTTCGGCGCATTTCGCTTGCATCTGTGTGGCTGTCGGGCTCGACGTGTCGCGCACGCCTTGCGAGACAATGTCGGTCAGTCGCCAGTAACGATGGGATGTCGCGCCAAGCGGCAGCGCGACGGTCGCCGCCGCGCGGCTACTGGCGAGCACATTGCCGTCGTCGTAGTAAAGGATGTTCAGCCCGATCTCGTTGACGCTGTCGGCGGCGTTCACCCAGTTGCCCGTGTGGTTGACCATCACACCGAAGCCGACCTGATCGGGCGTGATCCACGTCGCCGGCGTCTCGCGCCATATCGCCACCCAGTTCTTGCCGTTCGTGGAGATGTAGAAGTTGATATACGTGCCGTCATAGGCAATCTTGAACCACTCAGGCTGGTTGATCGGGACATCGCCCTTCCACGGTGTCGCGTTCCACGCAGTCTGACTGCTGTAGCGCAGCACCTCAACGCCGGTCGCATTGATCCCGAACACGATCAGCTTGTTGTTGGTGCTGTTGCGCAGGACCATCCCGGTCCAGTTGTATTGGATCGCGCCGTGCGTCATCCCACGCATCCGCGTGACGATCGTGTAGTTCCCGCTCGGAATGGACCGCATTGCGAGACGCACGTTGTCGCCACCGGCCGGCGACAGGCCGAACCCGAGATACAGCCCGGTCTCGCTGTCGAACGTCAGGTTCGGGTTGGTCGAGTTCGTTCCGAGCAGCGTCGGGAAGTCGGCGACCAGTGGCGGCGCGAAGCGGTCCTTGGCGAGGATCGAGCCGGCGTAGCTGCCTCCACCGCCCCCGCCCGAAGCCGTCGCCCATCCCGCGTCGCCGTCGGTGGCGCTGTTCTTGGTCAGCACCTGCCCGGCTGCGCCGCCAGCCGGCAGGCCCGAGACGGTCCCCGGCGCATATTTGCTCGTGGTCGAGTTGTAGACGAGCGTCTGTCCGTTGGTTGGCGTTGTGGTCGCGACATCCAGCAGTTCGGTCGTCTTGAGGCCGACCGGGCCGAAACCCGCGACCTTGGAGATCGCGAACGCCTGCGGGACGCCGGCGGTCCACGATGCGGTCGTGATCGTCTGGATCGTCGTCCACGTCGTGCCGTCGGCCGAGTATTGCAGCGCGATGCTGGTCGGCGTCTGGTTGGTGTAGCCGCCGCCGCGCGGCCAGATTTTGATCTCGACCGGCGTGATCGCGGCGGCGAACACCGCTTTGACCCACGTCGTGCCGGCGCCGCCGCTCTCGGTCGACGCCCAGCTCGTCGAGTAATTCCCGTCGCCGAGGTTCGACGCCACCATTGAGCCGTCCCACGTCGTCGAGGCGGTCCACGTCGCCCCCGCGATCGCTGCGCCGCCGGTCGTGGCGTGAAACTCCACCTCGTTCATCGAGACGTTGGCGCCCGGCGCGGTCATGTTGGCCAGTCGCCAGTAACGCGACGACACGTAGCCCGGCCCCTGCGTCGTGCCGCGCACGAGGTCCATGCCGGGGTCGTTCGCCCACTTGCCTGTCGACGCGCTGTAACGCAGGAGGTCCTTGTCGGCTGGCGTGACGACCGCCACGTCGGTGGCGGTCGTCAGCGCCGCCTGGCCGAACGTCCACTGCGTCCCGTCGAACTTGAGCAGGTCGCCCGCCGCCGCCGAGGCGACGCTCACGTCGTTCAGCTCGCCGAGTTTGTGGTCCTCCGCGAGGATAGCGACCGCCACGCTGGCCGAACCCGACAGGGCGATCTTGGCGTCGCTGTTGGTCGAGGCGATGACCGTGCGCGTGAGCGACGGCCCCACCGACGAGTAGACGCCACGCCCGACCTCGCGGTTGGTCCCGTCCTCGATCGCGTAGGAGACCGTCTGGCCATCGACCACGCCCGCCTGCGCGAACGTCTTGAAGCCGGACGCCGCCGCGAGCGTCATCGTGCCCGTGCCGGTCGTCGTCGTCGTCATACGCGCGAGATCGACCAGCTTGTTTCTGGGCGGCGGCGCGAGCGCCACCAGCGCCTCGACCTTGAGGGTCGTGACCTTGGCGTCCGGCACGCCGGTCCGCAGCACCTCGGCCTTGAGGGTCGTGACCTTGGCGTCCGTCATGTCAGGCCACCCTCACGCCAGCCTTGAGGGCGTTCACACCGGCCATCGTCCATGCGGCGGAGGTCGCCGGGTCGACCGTGTGCAGCGATGTCTGCTGCGTCCACGAGGTGGTGAGCGGCTGCGATGCGCCGTCGGCGCTCGTCGCGCCGCTCTTGATCGTCGGGATCAGGCTCGACGCGCCAGCGTCGGACTTCTGCGACGTGGCGATCACCCGCACGCCGTGGACCGCCGTCGGCGTCGTCGCGAGGTCGGTCATGTCGAAAAGTTCGGCGTTCGTCGACACGCTTCCCGTAAATGTCAGGTAGTTCGACGTATTCCACTGGTTCTCGTTGACCATCAAATAGTGCGCGCCGGCGCTCGATGGCGTGGCGTCGTTCGGCGTGGCGTCGGCCGCAGGCTTCAACGTCTCGATCCGGCTGTCGCCCAGTCGGGTGTTGGCCGGCGCGGCGCCCGTCGTGTCGAGGATGTAGAGATCGTCGAGCAGGATGTCCCATGTTCCGATCCCGCCGGTCAGCAGGTAGACCGAGGCGAGCGCGGTCAGCGCGTTCTGCGACGTGTTGACGTTCTGAAGGTTGAGCACACGCACGCCGGCGACCCACACCTCGACCACGCCGACCGTCGCGCTCATCTTGTAGCGCACCTCGACCCAGCGATAAGCGCCGTCCGCAGGGATGGCGCCTGCGGCCGACGAGCCGAGATTGACGTTGTTGTTGCGCCACGCCGTGACGACGCCCGTGCTCGGGACCAGCGACACCGTCGCTTCGCGCCCGGTCGCCGAGTAGAACGAGAACAGGTCGGCATTATTGGTTCCGAGGGCGTCGGCGGGCTTGATCGCGCCGCCGATCCAGATTTCCTGCGGCGCGGTCGGCAACGATTTGACGATGTTCCCGCCCGTCACGCGCACACATCCGCCCCCGAACCGCCCCCATGTCGACTGCACATCGATGTAGCTGCCGCCGACGCCCGAGTAGGTCCAGTTCAGGTCGTCCCGGTTGAGGTAGCTGTCAAACCCGTCCATATGCAGCAGCGCCATCGTCGTCCCCATCGTTGCGCGTGGATGCGCGATCGGCGGACCGTCGATCGCGCGGTATGCCTGTCAGGTGATCGTCAGCACGCCGTTGGTGGCGTCGAACGTGCCCTGGAACTGTTCGCCGGCCGCAAGCGTCACCGCCGAGCCGTAATCGTAGAAACCGATCAGCGGCTTCGACACCGGCGTGGCGTTGTAGAGCACAGCGTAGCGGAACGGGCCGATCGAGCCGCCGGAGGCAGTCCATGCGCCGGGGTTGGACAACACCAGCTTGAGGACGCCGCCCGTCTGCGTGCAGCTCGTCACCGGGCATTGGAGCCCGTTCGCCGTGTAGCCGTTGCCGGCGGCGATCTCGGTGATGTCGGCCTTGACGGCGTTGGCCGCGCTCGGCGCGGTGTTCGTCAACATCAGGTAGATGTTGTCTGCGCCGAGGTCGTGAACCTTGCGCGCGAGGTCCTGCGTGAACGCATTGAACTTCTGGAATGCTGCTGCCATTGGAACCCCCTATTGCTGGTATCCGTAGAGCGCCTTGCGGCGTTGGATGTCGTTCACCTGCACGCCCGTCGGCAGACCCGTCGCGCGCGCGATCGCGTCCTGACGCAGTTGCGTCTGCACCGACTGCGCGATGGTCGGCAGGATCGGATGCGACGGATGCGCGTGCGCCAGATCGTTCGCCCTCTCCGACCACACCCGGAACTTGTCGTTATCGTTGTGCCGGATCGCGTGCAAGAGGTTGTTGCGGATCGTCGACGTGCGATATTCGAGCGCCGCCTGCGCCTGCGAGTTGGCGTGCGCCATCTCGCGGTAGGCCGCCCGGTCGGCCGGCTGCATCCCGAACGCGCGCTTGACCACATCCGCGCTCGTCGGCGTGATCGGCAACGGCTTGCCGTCGGCGGTCTCGTAGCCGTATTGCGCCATCATGTAGGCGTCGGCCGGGCCGCGCAGCGCCGTCGGCAGCAGCTTCTGCATTCCGCGCAGGTAATTCCCGTCGAAGATGTCGCGACCGCCCTCAACCCACTGCGCCATCGTGTTGGGCGCCGGGCCGGTCAGGTCGGCCAGCCAGTCCTTGGTGACCTCTTCCCAGCGGCGCTTGTCGTTCACCAGCTTGGTGAACGGCAGCATCTCGCCTTCGCCAAGCGACTTCATGTCGAGGCCGAGCAGGCGTGGCGCACCACGCGCCAGCGCCTCGCCGAGGTCGGTCCCAAGCACGTCCTTGAGGAAGCCCCGGTAGCTCCCTTCGAGGTCGTGATCCTCGCCGTCGAACAGGCCGAGCAGCTTGTTGCCCGCGCCGGTGACGAACTGCGCGCCGGGGAAGTTGAGCGTGCCGGCGACCACCGTCATCGCCGCGAGATGCCCCGCAAGGAACTTGCGCGCCTGCGCCCGCTCCTCGGCCGAGCGACCCTTGCCGAAGGCGTCGCCGACCTCGTTGTAGAGCTTGCTCAGCAGCATCGTCGGGTAGTGCTGGAATTGCGAGATGATGCGCCCCGCGCCGCCAAGCGTCGACGTGCCGCCGCTCATGAGGCGCGACGTGGCGTGTCCGCCGAACTCGCCGAGGCTGTTGGCGATCACGTTCGCCGCGTAGTCGGCAACGCCGGGCTTGTCGCCGTGCATGGCGCGCGCCGTCAGCGCCGTCCACACGCGCGAGGCGGTCTCGGCGTAGGTCGACGTGGCGTTGGCCAGCGTCAGCAGGCTGCTGACGCGACTGGTCGACACATCGCGCACCGCCTGCGTCATCTCATGCACAAGGCCGTTCATGCCGATGCCACCGCGCGCCTGCACGTCGACGAGATACTGCGCCGTCTTGCGATCGACGCCGTTCCGCGTCAGCCGCTCGACCGACAACTGCGCCGTCGGGTTGTCGAGCGCCCACGCGGCCTTCATGACCTTCAGCGCGACGGGCAGTTGCCCCATCATCGCCTGCGCCGTCTTGGCGAACCCACGGACCTTGCCGATCTCCGGCAGTGCGGTGAGGATCGGCTGCGCCACCTGCTGGAGCGCATACATCGGCGACGCCATCAGGAAGAACGAGTTGATCGTCCCCTTGGCCATGTCGATGCCACGGTTCGGCTCGATCGACGGCCGCGAGATCAGCGCGTCGAGCGCCTGCTGCGCGTGGACCGTCTTGCGGATGTCGCCTTCCGCCTTCAAATCGAAAATCTTCTTCTGCGCGGCGTCGACCGCCATGGCGCGCGCCGTCGAGTAGGCGCTCTCGGCCATCGCATGGATGCCGAGCGTGGCGCGGAAGGCGTAGTTGTCCATCGCCCGTGACGACGAGCCGTGGACCATCTTGCGGTCGCGCTGGACCAGCATGATGTCGGACTTCGGCATGGTGTCGAGCAGCACGCGCCCCAGCTCGCCGAGCATCGCGCCTTGCATCTTGTTCGCGCCGGACGCCTCGTCGCCCTCGCCCTCGAACTCGACGCCGCGCAGCCGCTCGAACGCGCGCTGGAGCGCATCGCGCACGAACGCCTTCTCGACGCTCATGTCTTTCGGCATACCTGACGAGATCGAGTGGTCCTTGTCGATCAACCCCTGCGCACGCGCATCCTCCAGCACCTTCTGGAGTTGTTCGGCCTGCTTCACCGTCTCGGTGCGCGCGAAGAACGTCGCCTGATCGTCGAACCCGGAGTGGATCAGCAGATCGCCGAAACCCCGCTCGGCGAGCATGTCGCCAACGCGCTGCATCGTCTCTTTCGAAACCTTGCCATTCTCGCCCACCGCCAGTTTGGCGGCGACGAAGAAGTCGCCCTTGCGCCCGAGATGCAAGTAGGGCGTCTGGTCCTTCAACACCGCGTCGGCGCTCGCAAGCTCCATCATCGGCAGCTTGATGCCGCGCAGCGCGGCCCGACGCGCGCCCTTCGGCAGTTCGGCGAACTCGGCGCGCCTGGCGGCGACCAGTTCCGCAAGGATGTCGCGGCGCTGCTGGAGGTCGGCGCGGAAGAACTCGGCCACCTCCTGCGGCTTGCCGTGCAGGTCGGCCTGCAACCGATAGCGGTCGAGCGCGTTGCCCGGCAGCGCGATCTGCGCATCCGGCGCAATCGCGTGGATCGCCTTGTCGACGCTGTTGGCGGCCGTCAGCAGCAGCTCCGACCTGTGGTTGGCGAGCATATCCGGGACCATGTTGCCGGCGCCGGCCTGCCGCATCGCCTGGTAGGCCGCGTTGCCCGACTTCCATGCAGCGATCGCATCGGCGCTCGCGTCCGGCCTGGCCGCCAGTTGCGGCTCCAGCGGCTTCGTCGGGTCAAGGCCGTAATAGGTCGCGTTGGCCACTTGCGGAACCAAGTCCTGCACCTTCTTCGGCGCGATGCGATACTGCTTGATGACTTGCGAGAAAGTCGTCGCCAGCACGTTCTTGGCGGCCGTCACGTCGCTCGCGACCTTCTGGATCGCGGCGGCTTCCGGCAGGATGCGCGTCACGTCGCGCACGATCGCAGCCGGCGTCAGCACCGTGTAGAGCAGCTTGCGCAGCCCGTGGCCCACATCGGCCGTGCCGTATTTGCCGACATGCGCCTCGATCTTGTCGCCGACAATCTTCGCGCCTGCAAACGCACGGCCGGTAAAATCGTTCGACTGGTCGAGGTTGGCAGGTTTGGGCTGCGCGGTCGCGCGCGCCTCGGCCTGCACATCCCCGCGCCCCGCCCACTCGACCGGATTGCCCGGCCCCATACTGTCGAGGAACCTCTTGACAGTCGGATCGGGCAGAAACATCCGGTCGGCGAACGGCGTGCCGGTGATCGCCGAGACCAGCTCGCGCATCTTGTCCGCCACGCGCTTGAAGAACCTGTCGACCAGCGTGCGCGGCCTGGCGTCCGTCGTCGCCCACCGGCTGACATGGTCTGCGAAGAACTCGTCGAAGCTCGTCAGATACGAATACGTCTCACCGAGGTTCTTCGCCGGCTGATCGGCGCGGTCGCCCAGCGTGTCGATCAACTCTTTCGCCATCTCGCGGTTGCGCACGGACTCGATCAATTCGCGCGCGGTCACGCTGTGCGTCCTGGCCACCCACTCCGCGTGCGCGCGCATGATCTCCGACTTCATCCCCGGAGTGGCGCTGTCGAACGCCGTATATTTGACGATGTGCCCGACCTCGTGCGCCATGATCTCGACGCGCTTGTGCGCGGGAAGCTGACCATCGACCGAGATTGCGAAATCCCTGCCTCGCGGCCCGAACGACAGCACCTCGCCATCCGTGCCGGCAAGGCTCGCCTTGAGCGCCCGCGCGTGATCACCGTGCAGGTTGTATCGCTCACGCGCGTCCGGCGACATCATGTCGCGCGGATCGACCACCATCGTGCGCACATCGCCGAGCCCGAGCAGCTTCATGAGGCCATGCACGTAGCCTACCGCAGCGTTCGGCACGCTGTCCGACTTCACGACATTGCGCTCGGCGCCCGTGAACGGGCCGTCGGGCGCGCGCTGCGCCGCCACGACATCCTTGCGCCGCTCGTTGGCCGCCGCCGCGCGCAGACGCCGCCGCACATCGGGCGTCATCCAGCCAGGCTTGGCCTGATCGACATCCACGCGCGCGCGGGCGCCGGACGCGCGATCGACCGGCACGTAAATCGTGTCACCGACCTTGTTGGTCGTGCGGATCAGGCCGTGACCATCGTCGGCGTAGACCACATCGCCGCCCAGATCAGCGGCGTGTCGGTCGAGCCACGCACGTTCGCCGGCAGGCTCGTTTGCCGGCTCGACCTTGGGCTCGCGGGCGCTGGCCGGTTCATCCTGCGTCTTGCGCAGCGCGTAATCGTGCGCGTTCAGCGCCTCACTCGCCTCGCGGATCGCCTTGATCTGCGCGTCCGACAGATGCGTCTGTTCGGCAAGCGGGCCGACGGCGCGCTCGACCCTCGCGCGCAGCTCGGCCGGAAGCCGATCGGCCTCCAGCGCCTCGAAGATCGGATCGGTCGCACGCTTCAACTCCCGGTCGAGCCGGGTGTGCGGCTCCACCACGTCCACCTGCGTGCGCCGGGATGCGGACGCCTTGACAGGCTTGACAGAGACCGACTGAGTGCCTTCGGGGGCCTGCCCCCGGCCTTCCGGCGCCGTGTTCGGCTCCATGTCCTGGAGCCAATAGGGACGTTCTTCGTTCGACAGCGCGCGGAACGCCTCATTCTGCTCGTCCAGCGTCCACGGTTCCGGCGCGCGCTGGCCGCGCGGCTCGGTCATGTCCACCTGCGTCTCGGCGACCGCAGGCCGCTCCTCGGGCTGCTGCGCCGCGTCGTGCGTCTGCTTGAGCCGCAACAATTCCTCGCGCTCGGCCTGCAACCGCGCGAGCCGCTTGATCGCGCCCGGCTGGTCCTTGCCCGCCAGCTTGGCGATCTGCGCGTCCTTGGCCGCGATCTCGGCGGCGATGTCGCGGGTCGCGCCGGCCTCATCGACGAGACCCGTGCGCTGCGCGAGGTCTTGCAGCCAGTTCGGCAGGCGGCTCTTGCCCGAGGCGTCCACCTGCGCGATCGCGTCGTTGACGGCGCGCGTGAGCTGCACGTCGTCGGTCGGCAACGACGCATCGAAGAACTGCTGCCGCGCCTGACGCCCGGCAGGCCCCAACTTGTTGAGGTCTCCCTTCGATGCCATGAACTCGTCGTGCCGCGCGCGCAAGATTTCTTCCGGCGTCGCGAACAACGATGGCTCGTCGCCCGTGCCCTCGGCGACCAGCGCTTGCCTCGCGGCCTCCACACGCGCCCGCTGCGCGTCCTCGACCGCGCGGATACCGGCAGGTTGGGGCGGGTCGGAGAACAACTCCGGCTGCTGCGTAAATTCCTCGCGGATCGGCTCCGGCAAGCGCGTCGCCGCCTCGGCCTCCACTCGGGCCGTCTCCGCACGACGCGCCTCGTTGGCCGCGCCCTCCTGCACCAGGCTCCGCGCCGCAGCGATCTTCTGCGCTTGCGGGACCAGCGCCTTGAGCGCCGTCGCGTCGTTCCTGTCGCGCGCCGCGACCATCGCCGCATCGAGCCGCGCAGCCTCCGCGTCGAGATCAATCGGCTTGTTCTTCTCGTCGAGCAGCCCAAGCCGCCGCCCGATCTCCGCCATCCACTTCGGCGGCTTCTTGAGGTCGGTCTGCGCCAGCGTGTGCGCAAGGTCGGCGTCCGACGTGAGGCCACGTTCCTGAATGAAGTCGACGGCGGGATGGATCGCCGACGGCCGCTGGCCGTCCTTGGCCGGCGACAGGATGTTCTGCCACTTCGACACGAAGGCCGCCCGGTCCTCGATGCCGGGCAGGCCCATGCTCAGCGGATCGGGCGTGACATCCGGGACGGGGCGCGGCGGCTGGTCGGCCATCTGCGGCGCCGTCTGATCCTCCAGCCCGCCGAACATATCGGACTTCTGTTGGAGTTTGTCGCTCGTCGGCTCATAGACGCGATCGAGCGTGTCCCGGCCCATCTGCCGGTCTGGCGTATCCCGGCCCATCTGCCGGTCGACCGCGCCCGCCAGATCGTCGTTGGTCGTTTTCTGGTCGACCTTGGGCCTGCGCGGCGAGACCGCATGCAGCGCGCCGGCGGTGACGCCGCCCGTCACCATGCCCGTCAGGAAGCTGTCGACCACCTGCGCGGCGCGGTCGCGCACCGACATGTTCGGGTCGCCCATCGTCTGCGTCAGCGCCGTGTTGACGGCGCTCTGCGCGCCCATCGTCGGCCCCATGACCGCCGCGCCCGTCAGCGCGCGCTTGGCCATGTTCTCGGCCGTGCCCCACGACCATCTCTGCATCAGGCCGACCGGCGCCACCGCGCCGACGGCCGACTGTGGGACCGCGAGGCCGATCGCCGCCGCAGCGTCCGCCCTGTCCGGCGTGCGGCCTCCGTAGCGGGCGGCCTCCATGTTGCCGCCGACCATCATCGGGAAGCCCGCCGCCGTCGCGCCGAGCGCCTGCTTGGCCAGCAGCATCCCGGCCTCGGCCGACCCGCCGCCAAGGACCGCAGGCGCCGCTGCGCCGATCCGCGCGGCGACGGCAGGAACCGCCGCCGCAGGGAACGCCGCAGCGCCCAGAAGCGTCGCGCCGAGCGACGGCAGCGTCTTGGCCACCTTGTAGCCGATCGCCGTCGGCCCCCACTTGTCCTCAAGGTCGGGACGGCCCGCCGCCTGCGCTTGCGCGGCGCGCGAGACCGCGACATCGCGACCCCAGTCGGCCACGCTGTCGGCGCCCACGAGCCGCGCGCCGGCCTCCAGCGCGCCGCCGAGCGATCCGACCAGCTCGTGCGCGCCGGCCCGCAACCCAGGGCCGAGCCACCCGTCGCGCTGACGCGGCGGCTCGACCACGAAGGGCATGGAGGGGAGCTGGCTGAAATCCGCCATCTATCGGATACCGCCGCCTGCCAGGCTCTGTAGGCCGCCCAATTCGCCCACTTTCGGGAAGGCGATCTGGTCCATGTAGTGCTTGTAGGCGGCGCGCGCGGCCTCAAGCTCGTTCTGGTTCCGAGCCCTGTCGAGGCTGTCGGCGAATTGCTTCTCGCCGAGGCCGACCAGCGCGCGTCCGGCGACCGCCTGCGGCGTGGGCGCGGCGGCCAACAGCCGGGCGAACTGCTGCGCCTGGCCGAGCGTCAGGCCCTCAAACCCGCCGAGCCGGGCGGGCGCTGCAACAGGCGCTGCGGCAGGCGCTGCGACAGGCGCCGCGACAGGCGCCTTGGCCTGCGGCGCGGCAGGCGCTTGCGCGACCGGGACCACCGGAGCGGCGACGGCGGGCGCAGGGCGGGTGTTGGCGAGGCCCTGCCAGAAGTTCTGGACGGGCGGCGCGATCGTCTCCACCGCCTTCGCCACGCCCGCGCCGGGGATCAGTCCGAGGGTGGCCGGGATCAGCCGCGCCATGCCGCCGAGGCCGCGCGCGATCTCGCCGCTCTCAAGGTCGGCGGACACGCCGCGCACGCCGTCGCGAACCGCGCCGAACCACCGTTCGGACATCGGCCGCACGGCGCTCGTCCCCTCGGCGTAGCCGGGGATCGGCGCCGTCGTCTCGGGCGGCAGGGCGACCAGCGCCATCTGCGGCAGCGGGAGCGCGCCGCTCGCGTCGGCGCCCTTGCCGTGGGGCGTCTTGGGGCGCGGGTCCGGGGTCGGCAGCGGCACGCGCGGACCCGTCCCGAACAGCTTGGCCCGCAGGTCCAGCGCCGTCCCGGTGGGCGTCGGGGCCTGCTTGCGCAGCGCCGCCAGATATTCGTCGTAGCTGTCGTTGGCCATCGTCGCCTCTATCGTGCGTAGCCGCCCCATCCGCCGCGACCGAAGCCCCAGTGGGTGGGCGTGAACACCTTGCGCATCAGCTCCTGCCGCGCTGCCTTGACGTGCGCCTCGAACGATGCGGCGAACTTCTCGGCGCGGGCGGGGGCCTCCTGATCGAGGTCGACGATGCGCAGCGCCAGATAGGCCGCCCAGTCGAGCATGTCGATCTGATAGTCCTCGGGGACTTCCGGCTCCATATCGAGCAGCGTCGGCGACAGGCGGTCGAGCGGCAGGCGCACCACGCGCAGCCGCACCTCGGCGTTGTCGAACGCGGCGCTCGGCGTCGGGTAGAACCGCATGGTCGGCGCGACCATGAAGCCGTCGTCGTCGCGCGCGATCTCCTCGTCCGTCGTGTAGACGATCGGCTTGGCGTCGGGCAGCGACGAGAAATACGCCGGGTCGAACACTCGCATGTCGGGCGCGATCGCGGTCGAGAACATCGAGTGACCGGCGCGCGTCAGGTCGCCCACGTCGTTGGCGAACTTCGCCGAGACCACCGCCAGCACCGACTGATGCAGTTTGTAGTGCGCCTGTCCCGCGACCAGCTTGAGGCGCGTCGCTTCGGGCGTGGTGGCGTCGCGCAGGATCAGCGAGCGCCGGGCGAACCGGCGCTGCGCTTCGTCGATATAGCGCACCAGCGTGGCGTCGCTCCACAGGCGATCGTCATCCGATGCGTCCGGCACGCGAGCGGAGTGGTCGTGCAGCATGTCCTCGCGGAGGATGCGCAGCAGCTCGCGAACCTTCATGGCCCATCCTTCAAGCGTCGAGATCGACCCGTTCGACGCGCCGATAAGGGAACCGCAGGCGGTTGCGGAAACCCGTGACCTTCTGCGTCTGCGGCTCGATCACAGGGATGCTCTCGATCGCGTTGTTCAAAATCTCGACGATGCCCACAGGCACGTCGACCTCGACGCCCGGCTGCAACATCCAGTTGCGGCCGTTGAGCCCGAGGAACAGCCCGTTGCGCGGGATGTCGTTGTTTTCTTCGAGCACGATGCGGATCGTGCGCTCGACCGGCGGCGCCTTGCGCTCGGCCCCCGGCTTCAACTGCGTATTGGGCGCGCCCATGTCGGGGAGTGACCTGCTCAACCGTCGTCTCCTTCGTCGTCCTTCGCCTCGGCGACCATCGCCTTGAAGGCGGCGTCATAGTCGCCCTCGGCGAATAGTTTGTCGCCATTCTTGCGCAGGAACTCCACAACCTTTTCCCATGTGTTGAACAGGAAGTAGCGGTCGGGATCGCGCCAGCCGGCGCCGGATTTCTGGTTCTCCCTCACGATCTTCGGGTCGTGGACCTCGACGATGTAGCCGTTCTCGGCCTTCTCGATCTCGATACATTCGCCCATCGTCAGCCCCTATCTGCAAAAATGGCGGGGAGTGTCGCCGCTCCCCGCCAACGGCGCTCGCTATGCGCGCCGGCTCCCCTCGGGAGGAAGCTCGTTCAGCCCTGCGCCACCCAGTGGATGACCTTGGCGTTCGGGACGGTCGCCGCGACCGCGACGAACGCGCCCTTGCCGGCGCCCTCGTCGACGATCGTGATCGCGCTGCCCGTGTCGACCGTGTTGGCCGCCGCCGCGTGCTTGAAGGTGTTGGCCGCCGCCATCGTGCCGAGCTTGACCCACCCCACGCCGTCGGTCTCGTTGAGCACGAAGATGTAGCGCGGCTTGAAGCCCAGTTCGATCCGCTTGTCGTTGCCGTTGCCGGTGAACGTGCCGGTCGCGACGTTGACGACGCCGCCCGAGTTCACGCCGCTGTTGATGATGTCGATAGCCATGTGGCCGCTCCGCAGAAAGAGAGGGACGACGGGCGCGCGATGCGCCCGTCAGGAGGATCAGGCCGTGGCCGCGACTTCGAGGCGCGCCATGAAGGCGTCCTGGAGGATGACCGTGGAGGTCCACAGTTTCCAGCCGACCGTGCCGCGCTGGCCGAGCGGGTCGCCCGGCGCCGGCTTCGGATTGACCACCATCGGGGTCATCGAGGACTTGCCCTTGAGCGGCACGAGGCCGAAGGCGTCGCGCCCGAAGATCAGGATGGGATACACGTCGGCGTTGGTCCCGGAGGTCGAGCGCATCGCGCCCTTGGCCCCGCCCGCGTCCGCCCACGGCGCGATCATCGTGGAGGTCAGGTAGCGCACCTGCTCCAGCGAGCCGATCTCGCCTTCCATCGGCGTCGTGTGCGGGCCGTAATCGGCCACCACCTTGAAGCCGGCGATGTTGCGGATGTCGCTTTCGAGGTCCGGGTGGCACACGGCCATGTAGGACGCTTCGACCGATTTCGTGCCAAAATCCGCCGTCGAGGCCACCACCTGGGTGATCTTCTTGGCGTTCTGGCGGTTCAGCGCCGTCGTCACGCGCCGCTGGTCGGCGAGCGTGATCGTCGCGACGACCGAAGTGCGGCCCGCCACGGCGTTGGCGTAGAACACGTTGGTGCCGGCCTTGAGCACGTTGAACCGCAGCGCCTCGACCGTCTGCGCCGCCTGCTCGCCGAGGATGTCGGTGGCCTGCTGGAGCACGTTGTCGGTGTGCGTGTCCATGATCACGTCGGTGATCGTCACGAAGTCGCCATACTGGGCGAGCGTGACCGTGTAGTCCTGCACCGCGAGCGAGTTGCCCGACGGGGTGACGCCCTCGACCAGCGGCGTGGTCGCCAGCGGCATCGAGTAGGGCGCGCCCGCGCCGTTGACGCCGCCGCCGTTCGGACCGGCCGCGCCGGTCGCGCCGGCCAGGTAATAGCGGCGGAACTTGGCGGTCTGCGTCGAGTTGGTCGGCAGCGGGTAGGTCTGGCCGAACCGCTCAAGCTGGAGGTAGGGGATCGCGCGCTTGAGCATCCGCACGACGGAATAAGCGGCGACTGCGGGCGAAATATCGCCATAGGTGACGACGGACATGATGTTCAGCCCCTGTCAGAGTGAAACCGAGACAGGTCGCCACGACCAGGGCCGACGCACCGACCGCTTGGATGGTCGGGGTGGCGGCTCGTCGCAACCAGCCATCCCCGATTATCACCACAACTCGTTGGTGTAAAGTGGCTTGGGCGCTGGCGTGCGCCCGAAGCCCACGGGTTTTCAGAGGTCCGCGCTGGCGAACTCGGCGAACGCGCCGTCGAAGTTGTTCGGGTCGGTCCCGGCGGCCGGCGTCGACCGCTTGGAGGGCACCGGCGCGAGCGCCGCCACCGCCCTGCGCTGCGCCTCGGTCGGGGCGGACGCGGACGCCGGCGAGGCGGGCGCCGCAGGCGCGGCAGGCGCGGCCGGAGCGGGCGTCTGCGACGCGGATGCGGCCGGAGCGGCCGGAGCGGGCGTCGGGGCGCCGGTCTCCCTGCGCCATGTCTCGATCAGGTGGGCCACCTCGTCGGCCGAACCCTGCTTGACCACATACTCGTAGGCCGCCCGCAGGTAGGGCGGCTGGCGCCCCACCCAGTCGAGCACCTGCTCGCGCGCGACCGACGCATAGTCGGGCACCCGCTCGCGGAGCTGGGCTAGCTGGTGGGCGTCCGACAGCTCGGCCACATGTGCGAGCATGGGGTCGTAGCGCGCCGCCAGCTCGCGGAACACGTGGACCGTCAGGTTATACATGTCGCGCTGGCGCTTCAACGTCTCGGCGCGGGCGATGTCGGGCCACTCCTGCTCGTAGGCGGCGAGGAACTGCGCGTCCTCGTCCGACATCCGGTAGGCCGGCAGCGGCTGCTCGGCCGGGGCCGGCTCGGGCTGCGCCGGAGGCGACGGCTCGGCGTTGCGCACCAGCGCCGCCAGCCGGCGCGCGAGGTCGTCGTCGGTCAGCGCCGGAGCGGCCGCAGGGGCCGCAGGGGCGGCGGCGGGCGTCTCGGCCGCAGGGGCGGCGGCGGCCGGCGTCTCGGGGACGGCCGGGGCCTTGCCGTCGGGCCGGACGATCTCCTGACCGCCGGCCGGGTCGAGGCCGTCCTGCACGCCCGCAGGGGCTGCGGCGGGGGCTGCGGCGGGGGCTGCGGTTGGCGTCTCTGGCGCGGGGGCGTCCGGGTCGCCGAGCGGCAGTTCGAGCTGCCCGTCCGGCTGCGCCGCGTCCTGCTTGGCCAGATGGCCGAAGGCGGCGTCGAAGTTGAGGCCCTGATCGTCGTCAGCCATCGAGGTATATCTCCTGTTTCCCGAGTTGATCCATCATGTCGCGGAGCTGCATGGCGCGGCCTTGCAGGTGGGCGACGCGCTCCGGCGTCGCCGTCACCAGGTCATCCTGCAAGGCCGCCAGCGAGAGCGCGATCCAGCGCGTCAGCGCCGCCACCTCCGGGCTGTTGCGGCGGCCCGCCAAGAACCGCGCCTGGTCCGTTATCAGGGACCGGCGCTGCAATGAGGGGCTGCTGGGCGGTTGACGCGGCGGCATGATCCAGTCCCTGTTCGAGCACGTCGAGCGACGAGCGGACGGTGGCCGCGTCGGCGTTCGCTTCGTTCTTGCGGCCCTGCGCGATGTTCTTGAAGGCGTCGGACAGGAGCTTGCGCAGCTCGGCCTCGGCCATCTGCCGCTGCATCTGCTCCGCCTGCGCGGCGCGCTGGGCGGCCTGCGCCTGCGCGCGCTTGATGTCCTCGGGCGCGGCCAGCATGTCGTCGAGGTCGCGCGCCGAGAACCGCGCCTTCAGCAGTTTCTCGTGGTCGATGTAGACCTGATCCTCGGGCGTGAGGGTGGCCATGAGCTGGTCGACCTGGAGGGCGCGCAGCTCCTTGGCGATCAGGCTGGTCGCGCCGCGCGCCAGCACGTTGTAGTCGCCTGGCTTCACCACGTCCGCGTTGAACTGGCGGTTGAACGCCACGAGCGACGCGATGACGGACGTGGTGAGGCGATCGAACTGGCGCACGATGTCCTTGAACGGCAGCGCGGCGTCGCCCCGGATCATCGAGGCGCCGGCGGTCGTGCGCATCGGCTCGCTCGGCATCTGCGCGAGGTCGCCGCCGGTCGCCGGGCCGACGAAGGTCTCCACGTCGGCCAGCTCCATGAACATCTTGACGATCGACTGTAGCTCCGGGATGTAGGACTTGATGTCGACCGAGCGGACGGCCGGATACTGGGCGGTCAGCGGGTCCTCGTCGTCGCGATACCAGAACTTGTAGGCGGTGGTCGAGGTGAGGTCCTGGTCGGCCATCAGCAGCCGGCGGTTGAGTTCGAGGTTGGGGCCGCACACCACGCTGGCGTTGTCGAGCATCATGCGCACCGACGAGCAGAGCGCCATCTGAGTGTCGCGCAGCACGTTAGGCACGCCGGAGCCGACCGGGCTGGTGTCGTCCTCGTCGAACAGGAAGGCGTGCAGCGTCTGCACGCGCTGTCCGAGCTTGAGCCACGGGTTGATGTCGGCCTTGATCACCTGGCCCTCGATCATCCACACTTCGGCGTCGACCTCGTCGCCGAGCTTGTCGTCGTCGATCTCGACGCCGCAGTCGCGCAGCATGGTGGCGGCGACCGGGCCGTGCCAGGCGATCACCTCGTATTTGCCGCTGTCTGTCTTCATCTCGTTGACGTTGACCTTGACGCCCATCATGCGCAGCTCGGTCTCGAACTGCTGCGGCTTGTAGTTGCCCACCGGCGCGCGCGCGAGGTAGTCGCGGATCAGGTCGCCGAAGAAGTCCTCGCGGTTGGCGAGCGCGCGCACCTGGGAGCGCGACATGACGGAGCGGACGAAGTAGCCGTCCATCTGCGCCAGCGTCTTGGCCGACAGGTCCGGGTAGAAGTCCCACACCGGCAGGTGCTCGAACACCGGCTTGTAGGTCTTGCGCCGCGCGACCACGGGCTGGCCGGTCGCCGGGTCGATCGACCACCGGGTCGTCTCGGCCGTCCTGACGAACGGCCCGCGCAGCAGGCCGATCCCGTAGAGCGCGCCGGAGGCCACCACCTTGCGGTTGAGGGCGATGTAGTCCATCGACTGGTCGCCGCCCAGCTCCTGGAGCTGGTCGTCGATGACGGCGCGCAGCGCGGCCACGTCCTTGCGCGCGCGGGCGCGGATGGCCGCCTCGACGTAGGCGTCGTCGACCGGGGCTGGCGGGCGGGCGCCGGGGTCGAGGGCGCCGGGGGCGCCGGGCGTGGGCGGGGGTGCGGGTTGACCGGCCGGGACGCCGGCCTCGCGGTCGCGCTGCTGCGCCTCGCGGATCGCCGCCATCACGTCCTGCGGCGTGAGGTCGGGCGAGGGCGAGGCGTCGATGTCCCAGTTGCGTTCGTTGCCGGGGAACATCAGGTTCATCAGGCGCGACTGGATGCTGATGCACTTGACGCGGGTGAGGCGCGGGTAGGCCCGCGAGCGGTTGGCCGACAGCTCGACCTCCACCTCGGGGTCGTAGACGCCGAGATACTGGCGCTGGTTGCGCAGCCACCTCTGCTCGACCATCACCCGGTCGGAGCGATACTGCGTGAACAGGCTCGCGAGCCGGTCGCCGAGCGCGCGCACCTGGCTCGCCGCGATGGTCCTGACCGGCTCGCCGCCGGGCACGGGCACGTCGGGGGTGTCCGCCGGGTCGGCGGGCGAGGCGTTGCGCGGGCGTCGGGCCATCGGGCGAATGTCCACGGTGAGAGGGCGGGCGGCGCCGAGGGGGCGGGGACCCGAGACAGGTCCCCTTCTACACGAGACGTTGCAGCCTGTCAGCGGGGCTGGAGCGTGGCGGCGCGCAACTCCACAAGCGCCTCGTCGATCAGCGCGCGCGCCCTGATCGTGCGGGCGTCGACCGGCAACGCGCCGATCGTCTCGATCAGGGCGGTCACCTGGGCGTGCGCGGCCATGTAGGCCGCCTCGGGGTCGGATGTCCGGGCGATCTCAGGAACGTCAGGGTCGGCGATGTCCGGGCGGGGGCCGGGAGCGTCGATGTTCTCGACGGGGGCCGGGGCGGGCGGCGCCTTCTTGCGGGTGCGGGCGGGGGTCTTGATGGTGGTGGCGTCGTCCATGGGGCTCTCCTGGGTGGTCAACGGATGTGGTAGGCCCGCGCGTTGAAGCGCGGGGCGACGAACGGGACGGCGCCGTAGCGGCGCAGCGTCTCGCCCTGGCGGTGGAAGTAGCGGGCGAGGTAGCCGAAGGCGTCGCCGGGGTGCGAGTGGGCGTTCTTCTCCGGCTCGATCCCCTTGATGACGCCGCGCCTCTGGTCCATCGCGTAGCGCCACCCGCCCTTGAGGGCGCGCACGACGCGCGGGCACATGGTCGCGTCGATCTGGAGCGCCGGCCCCACGTCGGTCAGCCGGGCGGTGTAGTGCTCGATCGCGTCGAGCCGCAGCGGCAGCCGGTTGTTCTTCTCGGCCGCCACCCGGTAGTAGCGCGCGAACACGTCGACCACCGAGCGGGCGTCGGTCTGCGCGCGGTTGGCGGCGGCCGGGTCGGGCGCGATCGTCACGTCGGCGTCCGGGAACCGCGCCCGGAGGTAGGGCCGCAGCCGGGTCGACAGGAACCGTTCGGCGCTCTCGCCCTCGGCCACCACCTCGCCCAGCACCAGGAGCCGCCCCCAGGCGTCCTCCTGGCCGATCACCGCCGCCATGCCGCCGAGGCCCGGATCGAGCCCGACCACCAGCTTGCGCTCCGGGTCGTAGCGCAGCGCGGCGCGCGCGTAGTTGGACGCCAGCGGCCCGCGCCCGAGCGTCGGGTCGACCGGGGACAGCGCCTGCGACGTGGCGATGTGCAGCGCCGGCTTGAAACTCGGGACCACCGGCTTGCCCGCCACCGAGAACCCCCACTCGGCCTCGACGAACTGTTTGACCCACGCCTCCGTCTTGCCCTTGCGCAAACTGTCGTAGTAGCCCCGCCCGCCCGGCAGGTTGGCAAGGTTCTCGGCGTGTTCGGAGAGGGCCGACGGCTGGAGGAAATAGCGGACGATCCGGCCGTCGCGGGCGGCGTCCAGCTTCGCGGTCACGACGGAGCGCGGCGTCGTCAGCGGGAGCAGGTCGTCAATCGCGATCTTCTGGACCACGCTCGCGTCGTGCAGGTAGTCATACCACCAGTTGTCCTCGGTCGAGACGTTGGACGCCCCCCACATCCCCCAGTTGGTCGCCCCGCCCTCGCGCGGCGGCGGGTAGCGCCCGAGGCGGCCCGACAGCGCCTCGACGATCTCGCGCGGGAGCTGCACGAACTCGTCGATGATGGCGAACGTCACTTCGAGCGACAGCACGCGCTCCACGTCCTCCGGCGTGTCGAGCGGGCGAAACATCACCTCGCACTCCACGTCGTCGAACGTCAGCATGAACGTCAGGTTGGTCTTCGACCAGCGCCCGGCCACACCTTCCTTGAACCAGTAGGACCACGACGAGATCGTCGTGTCGACCAGTTGCGAGCGGGTGTTGCGGACGACCACGCACCTGGTCCGGCGCTTGCCGTCGGGGCCGGGCTTCTGCATCTTGGCCAGCCGGCAGAGCTTGAAGAACAGCAGCGTCGTCTTGCCACCGCCCACCGGCCCGACCACCCAGTCGTAGAACAGCCCTTCGCCCGGCTCGCGTCCGCCCGGCAGATACGAAGTGAGCGCGGCCTTGAGGACGGGCGGCGGGTTGTAGACCAGCGTCTCGGCCATCGGTCAGGCCGTGTTGATCTGGATGACCAGCGAGGGGCCGCCGCTGCCGTTGGCGTTCTGGTCTTTGGACGCGTCGAGCCCGGCGGCCTTGATCGTGAACTTGATCAGGTCGGCCTGCACGTTCGGCGGCACCAGGTCGTGCGGCGCGTGGATCATCTCCCACGAGCGTTTCAGGAGCGCTTCGCTCTGCAACTGCGCCTTGGTGCGGAAACTCGCGCCATGTTCTTTCAGCGCCTCGTGCGCCCGCTGGAGGTCCTTGACGAACGCCGGCGTCGTCTTGAGCCGCCGCCACATCTCGGGCGTGATGTCGTGCGCCGCGCAGATCGCGGCCACCGTGTCCACCCGCAGGGCCAGCTCCAGCACGAACGTCTGGCTCCACCCGATCGACGCGGGGTCGCCAGGGTCCAGCGGGTTGTGCGGCATGAGCGACGCGAGGTTGGACATAGCGCGAACGCTACCAGAGGCGGGGCGGTTCGTAAATCACATGTTGGAGGGAGGTCGGGGCTGGGAAATTTTCAGGGAAAAAAATTTTTGTGGGCGTTTTGGGAGGGATGTGCCCTGACGTGCTGCACTTCGTAAATACCTTGTTGTAGGGAGTTAGGTATCTCCAAAATTTTCTAAATATTCTGGGAGGGATGGAGTTAGGTATCTCCTGAATCCCCCAAATATTCTGGGAGGGATGGGATGGATGAGAAATAACGTATTGTAGGGAGTCAGGTATCTCCAAAATTTTCTAAATATTCTGGGAGGGATGGATGAGAAATAACGTATTGTAGGGAGTTAGGTATCTCCAAAATTTTCTAAATATTTTGGGAGGGATGGGTGAACCCCCAACCCCCTTAACGAAGTCCAAACCCCCCGGCCCCTCAGATGATCCAAGTAATTCTTCCCACGTTGTGCGACACTCTTCGCGCGCGCGGTGTGCTATACTTATATCGTTGAAGTCTAACCCATGAGGTATGTCATGCTTAAGATCGCAAAGCCTGCTTCTAAGGCCGCTCCGAAGGCCTCCCCTAAGGCCGCTCCGAAGGCCGCTCACGCCAAGGCCGCCACAAAGGCCGCCAAGGCCGATGAGGATATGATCGGCATAGGCTTTGACTCGCTTGACGGCGAATTGAGCGTCGCGGAACGTTTCCGCAAGGCGGTTCACGGCCAGCCGGCGGCGCGCCGGCTGGCGTTGGAGGAAGATTTTGTTTTCGGTCGCGCATGGCGCGATCTCATGTCCGTGCGCCAGATGGGCGCGAAGGCCGCGCGCGTCTATCTGGATAAATTTATCCGGGAGCCGGCCGCGAAACGGCCGGAGGATGTCAAAGCCGCGCTCAATCGCGCGCGCAGCGCGAAATCGACTTACCTGAAGAGATGGGGTCTTCAATCCGCCAACGCCGCCAAAGGTGGCAGAGGCGGAAGGCCAAAATCCAAGGCGACCGCGCCCAAAACGTCCGAAATTCCCGCGCCAGCGCGGCTCATCGCCGCGCATTCCGCTGAAGCGGCGGAAGCGGCCAAGGCCGTGCCCGTCGTTTCGAGCGCGGCCAGCGTCGCCGAATGGGCCGCGCGCGAGCTTGTCGCGCTCGCGCGCGTCCAAGCCCAGGCCGCGCAGCGGCGCGCATGGAAAGCGTCGCTTGGCGCGCCTTACGCCGCCTTGATGGCGGCGCTCAAGACCTTCGAGGCGGCCGCGCGCGCGGCCGCCAGCGAAGAGGCGGCGCGCGCGGAAGCGCGCGATGAACCCGCCGATGCGGCGCAAAAGCCGCAAACATCCGGCAAAACGCATACGACGCGCGGCAAGTAGCCGCGCGCCAGCCGCCACCTAGGAAGCCGGGCCTTTGCGCCCGGCTTTTTTTTTTTGTCGCGCGCGCCAGCCGCCACCTAGGAAGCCGGGCCTTTGCGCCCGGCTTTTTTTGTCGCGCGCGCGGCGCGCCGTGTTGCGATTTGCGCACGAGCGCTGGCGCGCCCCTCGCGTTGCGTTTTGCGCACAGGCGTTCGCAGTTCGGTTAGAGCGGTCTAACCGAACTCGCGGTATAGTAGTCTACGCCGCGCCCGCGCCCGTTTCGGCCGTCCGGGACGGGTTCGGTTAGACTCGTCTAACCGAAATCCAGGTTGGCGCGGGCGGGGGTCGTTTGCGAACTGGGTAAAAAATCACGTTGGCGCGGGAAGGGGTCGCTGGCGAGACGACGCGCGTATGAGTTCGCAGGACAAAAAGTTCGCACCTCAACTAGCGTTAACTGATAACAACCTGTTGTAGCGATCAAGGACGAACTCATATCAGAACGAAACGCGCACAACGTTCTCACGATGTTCCGCATTCGCTAAAACGTGTTGTAGACAACAACTCACGCACAACGTGTTTTTTGGGAAATTGGACCGTAACGAGAACAAAATAGAACATATCAAGAAAGTATGAGTTCACATGTGAACCTTTCGTCCACGAACTCACGGTTTGAAATGTGACTGAGTCGCCAAAATCGCGGTTTTGAGCGGCCACTGGGATAGTTGGAGCGCCGCAGGCCACTGTTTTTATATATGTTTACTCTGTCTACTCATATATATATTAGAAAAAACACATTAGAGACGTGCGGGCGCGCCCCCGCGCATGTGCGCGCGCCCGCGCCCGCGCCCGCGCGCGCGCACGCACACCCTTACTCCAGAAATCGAGGCGGTATGAGTTTCCCGAGGAAATGCCTGTCTTTTCAGCGGTGTTGGTCGAGATTGACATCCCGGAAATAGTTCAATACGTCACATAACTGAGTGATAGGTCGAGTTCCCTGTGCAACGCCATCTAACTCATTGATTTCATTTGGAGTGACTTGTGATGGTGTCTCAACCCCGGTCCCACACCCTTCCGAAGGGCATTTTGGTCTATCTCGGCTTCGGCCGCCGATCCGCCGCCTGTTGGCTGGCCGTCTCGCGCTACACGAACCACCTGTTCGTCCCCGCCCCGTCGGGCATGTCCAACGCCAGCCTGTATCCGATCCTGGCCTACGACCGTTGGCCGGACGAGTTCCTGTCCACCGACTGGCGGGCCGAGTGCGAGAGACCCCCGCTGAAACCTGACGATTTCCGCGACCCGCGCGGCCCGCGCGCCTACGTCGCCAACGCCCTTCGGATCGCCGCCGGCAACACCGGCAACCTCCACATCCGCATCATGGCCTACGCGGCGCTGGACCGTCACATGGCCGACCCGCTGGCGCGCGACGACGCGCGGGCCGCGACCGCCTGGCTGATGCGCCGCGTCTGTCGTCCGACAACCGGCCAGGAGACCGTGGACATGCGCCTGCGACGCATCGGCGTCTCGCGCGCCGTCGGATCGTGGCCCATCCCGAAACCCATCGTCGACGGCGCGTCGTGGGACCCTGCGCGAGAGCTGATCCCCCGCATCGACGCCCTGCGCCTGAAGTTCCCGCCGTCCGTCCGGCTGGCCATGAGCGCCGACGACCTGAAAGCGCGCCAGGCCGCCCTGAAACTGGTCGTCCGACGTGAACGCTACGCCGCGAAGCGTCGCGCCCGGGGCATCGACCCCGAGACCGGCCTCTACCTTCGCCAACTGCCGGAACGCGCCGATCCGGCGACAGGGCCGACCGTCCTTGACGCGCGCCCTGCGCCCATGCCTGTATTCGCGCCTGCGGCGCCGCTCGCATCCGACGCTGTGGCTGCCTTGGCCGACCGCGCCATGTCGCGGCGCCCCGGCTCCAGGGCGCCGCGCTACATCCCCGTCAATCGCGACGCGCCTGTCGACCGCGCCACCGGCGCCCAGATGGTCCTGACCGCGCCGGACGGCCTGATCCTCGAACGTCCGTGGCTCTACGTCCGTCCCCGCGACATCGCCGCCGCACGGGACCTGATCCGCCTGACCGACCCGCGTTCCGCCGTGGCCGACGCCGTGGACGACATGGCGGCCCTGATCGACGGCCGCCTGCCGGACCGCCTCATCCACCCGCGCGGCCTGCTGGCCGACCCTGCGTCCGGCCTCGCCGCCCACACCCTCGATACCGTAGTCGCCGCGCTCGACCGTCCCCACGCCGACCCATCGGCGACGACCCTCGCCACGCCACAGGGAAGCCCGCTGGCGGCCGTCCCCGCGCCGGCCTACCCACCTGGCCTCCTCGCCCACAACCCCCGCCAGCGGGCCGCCCTGCTGGCCGACGCCGCCTACCGCCACCCCGCCCTCGACCTCGCCGCCGCCGAAAAGCTCACGCGGGCCGCCTACGCCGCCCGGATGCTGGACTGGTCGCGCCGCCCGGTCGTCCGCCCGCTCGACCGCGACCTGACGCCGCTGGACGACCTGATCGCCGCCGAAGAACCCCGCGACTTCCTCGCGGACCGGGACCGCCCGGAGTGACCCGCGCCGGCCCTCGCCGATGCCCACTAACCCCTTGACAACGTTGCCATTTTGTGCTATACTCTTAAGACGGTCGGAGAGTGCGTCCGGCGCACGCCGACCGCTCCCGCTGACTGCGAACCGACAGGGTTCGGTTAGACCGCTCTAACCGAACCCCGACACGAACCCGGACCGAAAGACCCCGCCATGCTGATGTCCTTTCTGACCCGCCGCGCCTTCCACAAAACCGTCGTCTCCATCCACGTGGACCGCGCCACGAAAACCGCCGAGGCGACCGTCACGTTCGACGGTCGCATCGTCTGGATCGGCCGCGTGCCGTATCGCGACGTGGAGACGCCCGACCGCGCCGAGGGCTGGTTGAGCGACCCCGTGGACGCGCGCGCGGGCGCCGAGCGGGGCAAACTCTCGCGCCTGGAGGCGATCCACATGAGCAACCTGCGCGACGCGTCGCCGGCGCAGCACGCCGTGGACAAGGCCGACGACGACCTTGCCAATCCACAGCCTCCCGTGATCGGTTAGGCTCCCTAACCGATCCGCCCCGACCGAACCCAGCCAAACGAAAGACCCACCATGCCCCTCGACTCCCACCTCGTCGTCGCCGCGCTCGCCCTCGCGCTGGGCGCCCTCGCCCTGCCGTCCCCGCCGCTCGCCGCGCACTGGCGCAAACGGCGACGCGCCACACGCCGCCCGCGCCGCGTCCACCACGCCCAAATCCACGCCCGGTCCCCCGACGGAACCGCCCATCGGGCCTTCCTGCGCTGGCTGGGCTCGCCAGCCGATCGCTGACTGGCCTCCGTCGCCCCAGCCGCTACCACCATAGCCGCCACCGGCCCACGCCCGCCCACGGCCTCCTGAGGGCCGTCCAGACCCCAACAACCTACAGTTGCAGGAGCACAACCCCATGCCGCCCATCCTGACGCCGCTGACGCGGCGCAACCACGCCGACTTCCACGAACGCGCCCGCCGCCTGTCGCTCAACCTCGGCCTGAAGGACGCGCCCGAGTTCCGGGCGGCGCAACAGGCGGTGGACAGCCTGCGCGCCGGATGGCTGGAGGCGCCCGACCTGCGCCCGCACGAGATGATCGCCATGCTGGGCAAGGCGATCGCCATGCTGAGCGTCGCGCAGACCGCGCTGCGCCAGCCGCTGCACGACGAGTGACCGCACACATACCCGCCATCCCCCTTCGACCCCCGAAGAAGCGAAAGGACCGAACCATGCGTAAAACTTCCCGATACGGTGTGACCGTGGAGGTCGCGGCCGAGTATCTCGCGCGCCTGATCGACACCGTGCTGGCCAACGGCGGCGACGTGACCGGCGTCGCGCCGATAGCCGACACGCCCGTGGTCGAGAACTTCCCGCCGAACGCCAAGCTGGCGAAGTGGGTCGCAGCGAATGGCGGGTCGGCGGCCCTGATCGCCGCCGTGTCGGCCGACGTGACGGAGCCCGGACCGGAGCCCGCCCCGGCCCCTGTGACCGACGCGACGGAAGCCGAACCGGACAAGCCGCGCAGGCGCAAGCGTGCGGGCCTGACGCGCGACGTGATCGCGCAGTTCCTGCCGAAGCACTCGCAGTTCAAAAGCGGCAAGCTCGAAAGGTGGATCGCCGCGCATGGCGGGTCGGCCGCTTCGACCGGCAACGTGCTCATCCGGCTGGTCGCGGACGGGCGCATCCGTCACGTCCGGCCGGGCGTCTACGCCACCTGCGCCGCGCCACAACCGCAACCGCAGCCTCCCGAAGTCGGTTAGACCGCTCTAACCGAACCGAACCGAACCGAACCGAGGAAAGCATCATGCCCAACCCACTCTACAAAGGTCTCGACCGGCGCTTCACGGGCATCGAAGGCAGGCGCCATCGACCACGCGCCGATCGCGAGTATTCGATCCACACCTCGAAAAAGCGCATCCATACGTTGCGCAAGACGGACGACGCGACCTACGTCGTCCGTCACCACAAGACGGACATCCTGACGGCCGCGCCCGACGGGACGATCCGCGCCGTGCTGTGGCCGTCCACCACCACGGCGCGCTACCTCGACCCGTGGCTCCGCACGATCGGCTGCTGCGTGTCCTACAACAGGGGCACAGGAGACACTTACTTCCGCGCGTCCAACGGCCTGTGGTTGACGAACCAGCGCCGAGAGGCGCGCATCATCAACGATGCTGGCGCGTGGACCATGCACCCGAACGACGTGACGCCCTTCGTATGGAGGGTCGTCCCGCGCAAGGCGTTCAACGAGCGCTGGCGCGCGGCGAAGCCGATGATCGACGCGCTGTGCGTGCGCGCCGCGACCGAAGGGTGCGGGTTCAGCCCGGCCCGCATCATCGACGCCATCGCGACAGGCGACCCCGTCACGCCGGAACAACTCGACGCACTGTGGCGTGACGCGAAGTGGATGCCCGGCCGCGCGAAGTGGATGCCCGGCCGCGCGAACATACCCGCGATACGCAACGACATCCGCAAACATCTGGCCGAACGGCTGGCCGTGCTGGAAGAAATCTCCGGCGGTCTGACCGACGCCGGGTTCGCCCGGTGGAAACGCAACAACGTCGTCTGGAGATAAACGACATGACCGACTTCACTCAATTCAAACGCATGTGGGACGCATGGTCCCGGTTCCACTGCATCCCCGACGCCGGGTTCGTCCGGTTCGAGGACACCGGCGAGACGATCTACACCTACCGCGCGCCGCGTCCGCCCCTGCGTCGCCGGTTCTCGGCAGTCGGCGTAACCGTCGTCTCGACGAACGACGCCGCCTTCCCGAAGGCCGTGTTCGCGCCCGACGGGAAGCGCGTCTCGCGCGCCGCGCTGACGCGGGTCGGATCGCAGACGTTCGCCCTCGACCACAAGACCGGCGTGCTGGCGAGGATCGGCCCCGATCTCGTCGATATGGATGGCGTCCCGCTGGCGCTGCGCAAGCGCGCCACCGTCTACTGTCCGGGCGACGGCCTGCGGCCGATCGGAGCGCCGACGAACATCTACGTCCGGCGCGTCTATACGCGCGACGAACTGGACCGCGTCGACACGGCGTTCGCGCTGGCGAGAATGCGGTGGGAGATGCTGGACGACGCCACCAAGCCGCGCGTCTCCGCCGTCGGCGCCGGATTCCAACGGCGGAAAAATCGCAAGCCCACGCCCGCCGACCTGCTAGCGGTCGACAGCGACAAACTATGCGCCGAGATCAACCGTGTCGCCGATGGCGCCTGGTCCGAACCGTATTTCAACATGAGCGAATTGACGCTGCTGACGGTGGCGGCGTTCAGCCGCCACAGGTTCGACCATGGCTACGACGTGAC
The DNA here is from genome assembly GCA_019137195.1 of Alphaproteobacteria bacterium. GTDB lineage: Bacteria > Pseudomonadota > Alphaproteobacteria > Rhizobiales > Hyphomicrobiaceae > CBDCUQ01. Next base: position 16,322 of record JAGVSR010000100.1, on the reverse strand, counting down.
GACCGTGCCCTACCTGACGCTGACCGCCGCCGGTTAGGCGACCTAACCGAACCGAAGAAAGGACCCACTTCATGAGTATCGTCACCAAGGCCATGCTGGTCTCGATCCACGTCGGCATGTGGACCGGCCAGCGCCTCGACAAGCGCGCGTCCGCACGGGTGGTGCGCGACGCCAACGCCGCCGCCGACGCCGCGCGCGTCAACAAGCACCTCGTGCCGAAGGCGGCGCTCGCGCCGATCGTCGAGGCGGCGGGCAAACTGCGCAAACATTTCTACGCCACGACGCTGCCGTGGCGCGACAACGGCGACCGGCTCCTGCCGCGCGCCGCCTACCACATGTTCGTCGAGGGCTACGCGCCGCTGAAGGACGAGTTCGAGGCGGCGGTCGACCGGTTCCTGAACGTGACCTACCCGACCGAACGCGACCGCGCCGAGTTCCGCATGGGCGACATGTTCGACCCCGGCGACTACCCGACGCCGCTGTCGCTCGCCCATCGGTTCTACACGCGCGTCGAAGTCAACGCCGTGCCCGATGCTGGCGACTTCCGGGTCGAACTGGACGCCGACGAGAGCCGGCGCATCCGCGACGAGATCGCCGATAACGTCAACACGCGCCTGCGATCGGCCGTCACGGACCTGTGGGACCGGCTCTACGACACGCTGGAAGCGTTCGCCGAACGCATGGCGAGCGACACCAAGTTCTACGACACCACCGTGTCGAACCTACAGGCGTTGGCGCGAGCCGTGCCGGCGCTCAACGTAACCGACGACCCGGACCTCGCCCGGCTGGCCGACCGGCTGGCGGACCGGGCGGCGCTGTGGGACCCGAAGGAAATCCGGGCCGACAGAAATGCGCGCGACGCGGCGGCCGAAGAGGCGCGCGAAGTGCTCGACGAAATGTCGGACTTCATGGTGAAGTTCCGCGCAGTCAATGGAGAGAACAGTGGCGACGAAGCCTGACAACGAGGCGTCGTTCGGCGACCTCGTGGCGCGGCTGCGCCGGATCGAGACGAAGCTGACGACCTTCGTCGTGGCGGCGGGCCAGCCGGCCACGCCGCAACCCTGCACATGGGCGCAAGGCGTGGTCAACGCGCCCAACGCGCGCGTCGCGTTCCTCGACGTGATGCAGGTCATCCCGCGCGACTACTACGGACAGGTAGTCGTGCGCTATCGCGGCGACGTGCTGGGCGTGTTCGATGTCTAGCCTCACCCGCAAGCGCCTGCGCGGGCTGATCGGCCAGCTTCATGCGCCGTTCGAGCGGGTGTTCGTGCCCGTCATCGGCGAACCGCCGGAGAAACTGCGGTCGCGCGCCTGGAACGCTGCGCGCGACCTCAATGTGAAAGTCGAGTTCAGGACCTGCCACTACGCCCTCGACAGCGACGGCGTGTGGTATCCTGCGCCATCGTCGGACCCGCAAGCGCAGATCGGGTTCGAGGTGATCTACATGGGCCTGCGCGCCCGCAAGTCCGTCGCCGGTTAGGCGGCCTAACCGAACCCAACACAGGAAGGACCTACACCATGCACATCGTCACCATCGACGGCATGAAAGACCTCGTGCGTCACATCGCCGTGCGCCACGACCACCCGCTGATGATCTGGGGCGGCTTCGGCATCGGCAAGTCGGAGGGCGTGGCGCAGATCGCCCGCGACCTCGACGCCGTGCTCTGCGACGTGCGCCTGTCGCAATACGACAGCGTGGACCTGCGCGGCGTGCCGCTGGCCGACCGCGAGACGCAGAGCACCCGCTGGCTCCAGCCCGAGGCGCTGCCGTTCGTCGGCAACGACCTGTTTCCCGACGACAAGATCATCGTCCTGTTTCTCGACGAGATGACGAGCGCGACCATCTCGGTGCAGGCGGCGGCCTACCAGTTGGTCAACGACCGCAAGGTGGGCGAGCACATGCTCAAGCCCAACGTGCGGATCGTGGCGGCGAGCAACCGCGACGGCGACCGGGGCGTGGTCAACCGCCAGCCGCTGCCGCTGGCCAACCGGTTCGTCCACTGCGAAATGGTCCCGGACGTGACGGCGTGGATCAAGCACGCGCTCGACGTGGGCCTGCCGCCGATCGCCGCCGGCTTCTACCAGTTCCGCAAGGACCTGTTGTTCACCTACGATCCGTCCAAGCCCAACCCGGACAAGGCCATCGCCACGCCGCGCACGTCGGAGAAGGCGTGGCGCTACTACGCCGACCCGGACCTGCCGATCGCCACCAAGCGCGCGGCGATGGCCGGCGCCGTCGGGCAGGGCGTCGCGACGGAGATATGGGCGTTCGTCGACGTGTGGCAGGACGTGATCAAGCTCCTGCCGCAAATCCTCAAGAACCCGCAGGACGCGCCGATCCCGAAGGAACCGGCGATGATGTGGGCGCTGGCGACCTACCTCGCCGGCGAGATGACGGCCAAGACCGTCAAAGCGATCAACGCCTACGGCGCGCGGCTGGAGCAGGACCACTACGTGCTGATGTGGACGCTGGCCGTGCGACGCGACAAGGCGCTCTACGCGACGAAAGAGTTCATCGAGTATTCCAAGTCGGCGGTGACGCTGTTCTCCTGATCGCCCGACGGGCGCGCGCACTCCCGTGCGCGCCCGAACACCCTACTCGAAAGGTCACAACCCCCTATGGCCAAGCCCGCCCGTCAGATCATGGTCGAGACGCGCGCCCGCGCGTCCGTCAGTCACGCCTTCTGGGCCGCGCTGATGTATGCGATGAAGCTCGAAGAGACCGACGCCATTCCGACCGCCGCCACCGACTGCGCGACGGTCGTGCTCTACAACCCGAAGTTCATCCAGAGCCTCGACAAAGACGTGACGCTGTTCGTCTACGCCCACGAGTTGAGCCACATCGCCAACCTGCACGGCGTCCGGCGCGGCCACCGCAACCCCGTGGGGTGGAACATCGCCTGTGACCACGCGATCAACCTGTTCCTCAGGGCGTGCGGCCTCAGGGTGTGGGACAAGGCGTATCAGGACGCGCGGTTCGCCGGCATGTCGCCGGAGGCGATCTACGAGGTTCTCAAGCAGGAGGCGCAGGAGCGCCAGAAGAAACGCGACCGACAGAAGGCCGGGGGAGGCCAAGGACAGCCCTCGCCCGACGGGCAGGGGGGTGGCGGCCCCGACGGCGACGACGCCGGCCAGCCGGCGCCTGACGGGCAGGACGGGGGGTCCGACGAGCCGATCGTCGACGGCCTGCCGGGCAGCGCGTTTGAGGAGGGTCCGCCCGACGGGGTGGGACGGGACATGCAGCCGGCGAAGATGACGCCGCAGCAGGAGCGCGACATGGCCGAGGCGGTGCGCGGCGCGGTGGCGCGGGCGGCGACCGTCGCCCGCATGGCGGGCAGGCTGCCGGGCGAGCTGGAGCGGTTCGTCAACGGCGTCCTCAACCCGCCGTTGCCGTGGTTCGACATTCTGCGCGAGTTCGCCATCGAGCTGGCGCAGGACACCGAGGACTGGTCGCGGCCCAACCGGCGGTTCACGGACGTGATCCTGCCGACCGTGCGCGGAGTGCGACTGGGCGAGATGGCGGTCATCGTCGACACGTCCGGCTCCTGCACGTCGGCGGAACTGGCGCAGGCCGGGCACGAGATCACGGTGTGCGCGGAGCAGGTGCGCCCGAGCCGGGTGCGGGTGGCCTACTGCGACACGCGGATCGCTCGCGAGGACGTGTTCGAGGACGGCGAGGAGGTGACGCTCAAATACGCGGGCGGCGGCGGGACCGACATGCGGGTGGCGCTGGCGTGGGCCGAACGCCACGACCCGTGCGTGGTGGTGCTGTTCACCGACGGCCACACGCCGTGGCCGCAGGTCGAACCGCCCTACCCGTTGATCGTGTGCTGCACGACCGACGTGGCCGTGCCGTTCGGCACGGTCGTTCGGATGCGGACGTGAGGGAGGCGACGATGGTCGAGATCGGAAAGGCGCTCGCGCTGGACGGCATACGCTGCGTCTGCCACACGCCGAATTACGAGCATAAGAAATCGAAGCTGTTCGGGCAACTCAGTCTGTCGCCCGGACCCCACGTGCTGGAACTGCCGGACGGCCGGTTCGTCGTCGGCTACGTCAGCCACATGGCGTCGCTCAGGTCGAACGGATGGTCGGTGCGGATGCTCGTCGCCGCCGTGTTCGCCGATCTGGCGCCCGCGCTGATGTTCTTCGAGACGGAGTATGGAGCATGACCGAGCCGATCGTTCTGGACGGACTGCCGGGCGGCGTTCATGCCACTTGCTGGGATAACAACATAAATACCCATGTAGGACAGCACGTCGACATGGGCTGCACCGTCGGCGCAGGACCCCGCCTGCTGGAGATCGACGGCAGGTTCTACGTCGGTGTGACCGACGTGAGACTTATATCCATCGAGCCTCGGGGGTGGACGACACTGCTGCATGTCGCCGCCTCGTTCGACAACCTCGACGCGGCGATAATGTGTTTCCGTCTGGAGTATGGATCATGAGCGACATCATCCCGTTGGAGGGGCGCGCCGGCGTGCTCCACGTGTCGAGCCACTGGGTGGAGCGATACAACGGGTCGAATGGCCCGCGACGCTTCGATGACCTCGGTGTGTTGTCGGACAGGTTCCTACGTATCGTCGAGATCGACGGTGTGTTCTACGTCGGCCATGCCGGACCCATGCTCATGTATCGGGCGCAGCGGGCGGAGCAGGTGCTGCACGTTGTGGCGTCGTTCGACACTCTCGACGCGGCGTTGATGTGCTACCGCACGGAGGCAGAACAATGACCTCGATCGAACTGGACCTGCGCATGAGTTACGACTGTTACGCCCGCAAGGGCATGACCTCCACTCGATGGCCGGATGCAGTCGCATCGCTCCAGCCGACGGGCATGAGCCCGGTCCGTCTGCGCGTGCTGAGGATCGAGGGTCGGTTCCATGTCGGCTATGTCGAGCGCCGGGACGGTGCGATCTACATGAACGCCATCGCCGTGCTCGACACGGTGGAGGCCGCGAGGATGTGCTACGAAACGGAGGCAAGCAGACAATGACCTACAACCTGTATGCGCTGCTTCACGACGGGCGTCTGCGTGTCTGGCGACTTGGCGTGAGGTCGCAACTGGCGTCGGCGGATTACGATCGCGCCATCGTGCGACGCGACGACAGGTTCCATGTCGTGCGGCCGTTGCCGTCGACCTACTCCGACGACACATGGTGCGCACGACTGGAGGATGTGGCGGTGTTCGACACGCTGGCCGCCGCGATCACCTACGTGGCGACGGAGCACGGCGGCGCACCGGAGGCAGACGGATGACAGTCCACACCCTGCGACCCATGACCGAATACATGACATTCATGCGCGAGGGGTCTATCGGCAAGGTGATCCGGCCGGCCGGACGGACCATCCCGAGCGTGATGGCTCCTGAAGTTCTGCGCGTTATCGAGATCGACGGCAAGTTCCATGTCGGCCGGATCGTGGAGCAGCACGGCGCATATGTCCTGCACAGCGTCGCCGCGTTCGACGACCTCGGCGCAGCGGAGATGTGCTTCTACGCAGAGGCGGGCCGATGATCGAACAGGAGCTACGGCTGGTCGCATATCTGGGCCAAGGTGGCGAGGTCGTGCGCGTCAGCCATCAGGGCTTCGCGACGTTCCACAACCAGTTCGTCCGGATGCTGACATGGACGGACGCGGCGGTGTTCGAGACGGCCGCCGGCGAGTTCCGGTCGACCAACATGAACGACGCGATGGTCACGACAGGGTTCCCGGCGCGGACCCTGATCGGACCCTACGCCGCGTTCGACGATATGGATGCGGCGATCATGCACATGGTGACGCGAGGCGCCCGCCGGGCGCACGAGTAGGGGGCGATGCAATGAGACATCTGACGCTGACCGACCGAGAGGTCGACACCATTCTGGCGGCGTTGCGCCTATGGCAGCGCGACTTCGGCGATATAATCCCGCAGGAGCTGGTCGAGATCGCCGAGAACGGACGCGAGGGCTTCAACGCCGCCCTCTCGCCCGACGAGATCGACAATCTGATCGCGACCCGCCTGAACGGCGTCGCAGTAACGGGAGGGGACGCATGACGACCCGCAAGGAACGCTGGCTCTATGGCCACGCCGCGCACGCGGCGACCGCTTCGAAGGGATCGACGCAGGTGGGGGCCGCGCTCGTCGGCCCCGACGGCGAGGTGCGGCTGACGGCCTACAACGGCCCGGCGCGCGGGGTGCGCGACGACGTGCCGGCGCGCAAGGAGCGCCCGGAGAAATACCTGTGGGACGCGCACGCGGAGGAGAACCTGATCAATTTCGCGGCGCGCGAGGGGATTAGAACGCGAGGCTGCACGGTCTACGTGACGCATATGCCCTGCGCCCGCTGCACGCGCTCGATGATCCAGGCCGGCGTCGGTGTAGTAGTCTATGGTCCGGGCACGACGCAGATGCCGCCGGCCGAGTTCGCCGCCGCGCGGACGATGGCGCAGGAGGCCGGGCTGTTCTGCCGCCCGGTCGCGATCGGTTAGGCGCCCTAACCGGAGAGGATGACGATGGACGTTCTGATCGCCTGCGAATTTTCCGGCCGCGTCCGCGAGGCGTTCCGTCGACGCGGCCACAACGCATGGTCGTGCGACCTGCTGCCGGCGGACGACGCCAGCCCACACCACCTCGTGGGCGACGTGCGCGACTGGCTGGCGCGGGGACCGGACGGCGTGACGTGGGACGTGATGGTCGCGCATCCGCCCTGCACCTACCTCACGGTGTCGGGCCTGCACTGGAACACGCGAGACCCGGCGCGGGCGCGCGAGACGGAGAGCGCACTGGCGTTCGTTCGCGAACTGATGGCGGCGCCGGTCGGAGCCTATGCGTTGGAGAACCCGGTCGGGTGCATCTCGTCGCGCATCCGCAAGCCGGACCAGATCGTCCAGCCCTACCAGTTCGGCGACGACGCCAGCAAGGCCACCTGCCTGTGGCTCAAGAACCTGCCGAAGTTACGGATCGTGCCGGCGCTCCGGTATCCGGGACGGATGGTGACGCTGGCCGACGGCAAGGTCGTCGAGCGGTGGAGCAACCAGACGGACAGCGGGCAGAACCGGCTGGGGCCGTCGGAGGACCGCTGGAAACTGCGGAGCCTGACATATCCGGGGATCGCCGAGGCGTTCGCCGAGAACTGGGGTTGAGAATGAACTGGATCGGGTTCGACTTCGAGACATCTGGCGTCAGGCCGGAGTATGCGCTGCAACCGTGGCGCATCCCGTCCGGCGAGGCGTGGGCGACATCGTTTGTCGCCATCGACCCCGTCACGAAGCGCGAGTGGGGCGGACTGGCGCCGACGGTCGACGTTATGCGCGAAGTGCTGGAGTATGCGGCCGCCAACGACAGGCGACTGGTCGGCTGGAACACCGCGTTCGACATCTCCGTGCTGATCGCCTACGGCCTGAACGATCTGGTGCGCAAGGCCAAGTGGCTCGACGGGATGCTCCTGTGGAAGCATGTCGCCGTCGAGCCCGAATACGAACTGGCCCGGCACAAGCGCAAGGCGTTCGATCTGAAATCGTGCGTCGCCGAACTGCTGCCGCAGCACGCCGGCTACGAGGATGACGTAGACTTCCACGCCACCGACCTGCCGAGCCTGCGCAAGCTCCACGAATACAACCGACGCGACGTGGGGTTCACGCTGCACTGCGCGCGCCACTGGTGGCGCAAGCTCAACTCCCGCCAGCAGCGTGTGGCCATGATCGAGGCGGACGCGCTGCCGCAGGCGGCGTGGGCCAACTATGAGGGACTGATCATCGACACGCTGGCGGGCGCGGAGCTTAGGGCGCATCTCGCGGCCGAGGCGCAGGACCGACTGGCCGAGCTACAGGGGCTGGACCCGACCGTGACGCCGCAAGTGCTGGCCTCGCCGACCCAGCTCGCCGCGCTGCTGTTCGACCGCTGGGGGCTCCCGGTGGCCAAGGTCAACGTGTCGAAGCTGACGGGCAAGCAGTCGCGGTCGACCGACAAGGAGGTAATGTTCGATCTGGCGGCGCTCGATCCACGGGTCAAGCTGATCCATGACTACCGGCGGGCGACCAACAGCGCCAAAAAGTTCGCAGAACAGCCGCTGGCGTCGGCGCGTTACAACGGGGACGGCCGCGCCCGGCCGCAGGCGCGGGTGTTCTCGACCTACACGTCGCGCCTGACGTTCGCCTCGCAGCAGAAGGGGACCGAGCCGAACAAGCGCGGGACCGGAGTGCGCGCCGTGATGCTGCCGATCGGATGGGCCATCCATCAGGAGCAGCGCGAAGCGATCTACCGCGATCTGGTGGTCGCGCCGCCGGGCTACGAGATCGTCGAGTTCGACGCGGCGGGGCAGGAGTTCCGCTGGATGGCCATCGCCAGCGGCGACGAGACCATGCTCCACCTCTGCCAGCCGGGCGAGGACGCCCACGCCTTCATGGGCGCGCGCGTGGCCGGGCGCGACTACCACGAATTGCAGGCGGCGCTGGCGTCGGAGGACGAGACGGTCAGGAAGGCGGCCAAGGGCGCGCGCCAGTCGGGGAAGGTGGCGAACTTGTGCTGTATTGCAGGAACACCGATATTGACGAACCGGGGGTATGTAGCAATACAGGACGTGCGTCGCAACGACCTCGTGTGGGATGGGATCGAGTTCGTGGCGCACGAGGGCGTGGTGTGCAGCGGGACGAAGCCCGTCATGACCTACGCCGGGCTGACGGCCACGCCCGACCATCAGGTGCTAATCGGCGAACGATGGGAGCGATTGGATGAAGCGGCCAGACATGGCTGGGCCATTGAACCCGCGCTGGGTCGCGGATGGGCGTGTAAGGCGAGGGCAGCGGTTCGGATCGTGGGTGGTATTGTCCGACAAGCTGTTGCGGAAATGTGGGGCGATATACGTGCTCGCGCGCTGCGACTGTGGGACAGAGCGCGAGAGCAACCTTGCATTCCTGGAGGCTGGGCGATCGACTTGCTGCAAGGCGTGCGCCACGCGGGAATGGCACAGGCGCGCGGGTCGGCTAGCGATAGGCGGAGAAACCATGAAGGGTCTACGCAAGCGTGTGCAGGCATGGGCCTAAAGATGCGGAAATCCGAACGACAGATCATGGGCCAACTACGGGGGGCGCGGGATCGAATATCGGTTCAGGTCTACGTCGGAGGCGCTGGAGTGGGTGCTGGAGAACCTGCCGCACAAAAATTACTCCGGGGTGGACATCGACCGGATCGACAACAACGGCCATTACGAGCCGGGGAACCTTCGGCTTGTAACCCGCAGCAAGAACTTGAGGAACAAGCGAACGACCAATCGCGTGACATGGCGGGGCGAGAGCATCCCGACCATCGACTGGGAAGAAAATCCGTATTCGCGGACATGTGCCATGCGCTATGCGGCGCAGGGGCTTTCTGGCGAAGATATTCTGCGCCGGGCACGGCGGGCTGTTTCGGAGAAGCGGAAGAACTGGCGGGCTATCGAGGCGAAGCTCCTGTCTACGACATTGTGAACTGCGGGCCGCGCACGCGGTTCGCAGCCAACGGTCTGATCGTCCACAATTCGCTCCAGTATCGAACCTCTGCGCGGAGACTGTTCATCGTGAGCAGGGTGCAGCACGGCATGAACATCGGCATGGGTGAGGCCGAACGCATCTGGGAGACCTACCGGCGGACCTACGTCGGGGTGCCGCGCTACTGGAGCCGGCAGATCGCGCGGGCCAAGCAGGCCGGCTACGTCGAGAACATCGCCGGCCGGCGGGTGCAGATGCACGGCCGCTGGGACGGACCGCTCGGCTGGAGCATGGAAAGCACGGCGGTCAACTATCCGATCCAGTCGATCGGCGGCGACCAGAAATATCTGGCGCTCGCCTGCATGAAAAATATTCTGGTGGATTTCGACGCCCGGCTGGCGTGGGAACTGCACGACGGCGTGTATTATTTCGTCCCGCAAGACCGGGTGAGGGACTTCATCGCGGCGGGGCGGCGCGTGCTGAACAACCTGCCCTACCGTCAGGCGTGGGGGTTCACGCCGCCGATCCCGCTGCCGTGGGACGCCAAATCAGGCCCGACATGGGGCTCGTTAAAGGAGGTGCAGTTCGATGACTGAACGAAAGGTCTTTCTGGTCCACGACAAGACGAAGAAAGAATACGAGGTCGTGAAGTTCGACAAAGGGTCTGGCGTCATCACCCTGCGGGGCCGGCACCGGACTTTCGAGGAAGTCTACGACAAGGACCGTTTCGCCCAGATGGGCTACAGCCTCACGCAGCGTGAGGTCGAGCCCGCCACAGAGGACTGACGACCATGCCCAGCTCCCCCGGCTATGTGCGCGACTACAAGCAGGAAGCCAGGACCGCCAAGGCGCGCGGCGATATTGGCGGGTCCGACGCCCCGCACGCCAAGCGGATGCGCGCCCGGCGGGCAGCCATCAAGGCCGGGATGATCAAGCCGGGCGACAAACGCGACATCGACCACAAGACGCCGCTGGCCAAGGGCGGCGGCAACGGTCTCAAGAACCTGCGTCCGCGCGACGCGAGCAAGAACCGCTCGTTCAAGCGGACGAAGGGCGCAGGGATGGCCTGACGCCATCCCCCAACCACAGAGGAAAGGACACCGCATGTCGACGAACGAGGCCATCCGGCACGACGCCGGAAAAATTCGCTATGACCTGTTGCCGGTAGATGGGCTGGCGGAACTGGCGCTGCTCTACACCCTCGGCGGGCGCGAATACGGCGACCGCAACTGGGAGATGGGCATGAACTGGTCGCGCGTGATCGGCGCGCTGGAGCGTCACACGCAGGCCCTCAAGGGCGGCGAGGACATCGACCCCACCACCGGGCTCCACCACGGCGCGGCGATCGCCTGGAACGGGCTGGCGTTGCTCTGCTACCACCGCCGGGGCGTCGGCGTCGACGACCGCGTGAAGGTGTGGGACGGCGTGCTGCGCATGGTCTCCGACATGGTGGCCGTCCAGAAGGCGCGCGCCGAGCGTCAGCAGACGCTGACGACCGCGCGGGCGTCCGTCCCCGAACCGGTCGACGCGCCTGCCCGTCCCGCCCCGACGATCGGCCTCGGCGTGACGCCACGCCCGACGAGCGACACGCTGCGCGACGCCATGCAGCGGACCGACGAGGCGCTGTCGGTCGAGGATCGGCTCAAGGCCGCCGTCGAACACGCCGTCAAGGGAGAGTGAGCATGGACGCGACCAACCTCGACCTGCACGTCTCGCTCGACCTGGAGACGATGGGAACGCGGCCCTACTCGGCCATCGTCGCCATCGGGGCGTGCAAATTCATTCCGACCACCGGCGAGATCGTCGACAGGTTCCAGGCCAACGTGGACCTGTCGAGCGTGCTCAAGGCGGGCCTGCGCATGGACGGCGAGACCGTCGTGTGGTGGCTCAACACCGCGCCGCAAACGGCGCGCGACGCGCTGGCCGAGGCCCCACGGCTCGAACTGATCGAGGCCCTCTACGGGTTTGCCGAGTGGTTCGGTCCGGCCAGCTTGCCGACGTGGGGCAACGGCGCGACGTTCGACAACGTGCTGCTGGAGTGCGCCTACTCCACGGCCGGTCTCGACGCGCCGTGGAAATTCTTCCACAGCCGCGATCTGCGGACGCTCAAGCAACTGCTGCCGGTCGACCATCCGTGGCCGAAGCCGGACGCGGCGCAGGCGCACATCGCCGTCCACGACGCGGTGGCGCAGGCGCAGTGCGTGATCGAAGCATACAAGGCGCTGCGGGTGGCGGCATGAGGCCGCGCCCGTTCTCGTTCACGTCGTTCTCGACCTTCGTGACCTGCCCTCGGCAGTATCACGCCAAATATATCCTCAAGACGGTCAAGGACGACCCGGACACGCCCCATCTCGTATGGGGTCGGCAGGTCCACACCGCGTTCGAGAACAGGCAGCGGGATCAAGTCCCGCTGCCGGCCGGGCTCGGCGTCCACGAACAGTTCATGCAGCAGCTTGACAAGCGGCCGGGCGAGCTTGAGGTCGAGATGAAGGTGGCGCTCAACACGTCGCTGGAGCCGTGCGACTTCTTCGACCCCAAGACGTTCTACCGGGGGATCGTCGACTGGATGAAGGTGGATCGCGCGGCGGGCCGCGCCTACGTGGTCGACTACAAGACGGGCAAGCGTCGGCCCAAGTGGGACCAGCTCGCACTCAACGCGCTGTGGGTGTTCGCCGCCCACCCCGGCGTGCGGCTGGTGTCGGCCGAGTTCTACTGGACGCAGGACTGCGCCGCCGACCGCAAGGTGTGGGGCGCGGCGGGGCAGGCGGACCTGTGGGCGAAGATGAAGCCGGACCTGCGCCAGTATGCGCAGGCCCACATCGAGGACGTGTGGCAACCGCGTCAGTCCGGGTTGTGCAGGGCGCACTGCCCGGTGCTGGACTGCGAGTTCAACGGAAAGGGCCGATAGCATGGCGAAGGCGATCCACAACGAAGCCGGCGTAAAGACCGCCGTCAAGAGACTGCTCGACAAGCACGACTGGTTCTGGTTCATGCCGCCGGCCAACGGCTTCGGCCGCACCGGCATCGCCGACATCCTCGCGATCAAGTCCGGGGTGTTCGTGGCGATCGAGACCAAGTTCGGCAAGAACATGCCGAGCGCGATGCAGAAGGCGTTCATCGACTCGATCCGCGCGCAGGAGGCGTTCGCGTTCGTGGTGCGCGAGACGACCGTCGACGTGCTGGCCATGTGGCTCGACAGCTTCGATAAGGCGTCGTCGGCGGTGGCGGCCCGACAGGACGTGGACACCAAGGACGGCGCGACGATGCTCGACGCGCTGCGGATACTGCTGGCCGACGCCTGACGCCATGCGCCTGCACGCCAAGACCAACAGCCTGCTGTTGCGGGTGGACGACCCGTTCGAGGTGCGCGACCTGATCCCCGACAGCCGGATCGTGCCGCTGCCCGACGCCAACATCGCGGTGCGCTACACCGACGAAGCGGCGAAGGTGCTGACCAACATCGGCGTGGTCACGCCGCTGCCGGGCATGACCGCCTACAAGTGGCCGGGCAAGTTCTCGCCGATGGCCCACCAGCGGAGTATTGTTGACTTCCACTTACGTAATAATCGGTGTTTTAACTTGTCAGAAATGGGCTGCGGGAAGTCTGCGGCCAGTCTATGGGCCGCAGACATCCTGATGCTGCAAGGTAAAGTCGAGAAGTGTGTCGTATTCTCGCCGCTCTCCACGCTGGAGCGCGTGTGGGTGCAAGAGATATTCGACGTGCTGATGCACCGCCGCGCCGTGATCGTCCACGGCTCGCTGGAGAAGCGCAAGAAGGCGCTGGCGACCAAGGCGGACTTCTACATCGTCAACCACGACGGCGTCGGCCACGAGGAGGTGCGCAAGTTCGTCAGGTCGCCCGAGGTCGGACTGGTGATCGTCGACGAGGGGTCCATGTTCAGGAACGGCTCCACCATGCGCCATAAGGCGCTGGAAGGGATGCTCAAGACCAAGAAGCGCGTGTGGTGGCTGACGGGCACGCCGTGCCCCAACGCGCCCACCGACGCATGGGCGCAGGCGCGCATCGTCAATCCGTCGCGCGTGCCGCTCTACTTCGGTCGGTTCAAGCGAGACACCATGATGCAGGTGACGACCTACAGGTGGGCGCCGCGCGCGGGCTCGGAGGAGATCGCGTTCGACGCGCTGCAACCGGCGATCCGCATCCTGAAAAAGGACTGCATGGACCTGCCGCCGATGACGCACATCGACCTGACGGCCGAGCTGACGGTTGAGCAGAAACGTGCTATAAAGACCATGAAGGACGACATGATCCACACGCGGTCGAACGGCCAGACGATCAACGCCGTGAACGCCGCCGACAAGTTGAACAAGTTGCGCCAGATCATGTGCGGATCGCTGCGCGACACGGAAAAGGAGGAATACGTCGGACTGCCGCACGCGCCGCGTCTACGGACGCTGCTGGACGCGATCGACATGGCCCACGCCAAGGCGATCGTCATCGCTCCGTTCAAGGGCATCGCCCGAGTGCTGGAGACGGAACTGCTGCACGCCGGCCACACGGTGGGCGTGCTCAACGGCGATGTGAGCCCACGGGCTCGCAACGACATCATCCGCGCGTTCAAGAACGACGCCGAGCCCAACCTGCTGTTGTGCCATCCGCAGGTCATGTCGCACGGCCTCAACCTGACCGAGGCGGACGTGCTGGTGTTCTACGCGCCGATCTACTCCAACGACCAGTTCCAGCAGGTGGTGGAGCGTATCAACCGCGCCGGGCAGGTGCGCCCGATGACGGTGGTGCGGATCGGCGCGCATCCGGTCGAGTGGGAGATTTACCGGATGGTCGACAAGCGCGCGCAGGCGCAGGACGCCATCCTGCGTCTCTACGATCTGGCCATAGCGAGCTAACAGGAAAGGACCACGAACATGGATGTGGAAAAGGTCATCGGAGCGTATCGCGCGATCCGCGAACGTCGTTCACAGTTGAAGGCGCAATACGAACAGGAGGACAGGCAGCTCAAGGACCATCTCGAACGGCTCGACGTGGCGCTGCTCAAGCACATGCAGGACACGCACACCAAGAGCCTGACCACCTCGATGGGGCTGGTCTACAGCTACATCGACACCATCCCGCGCGCCGCAGACTGGGGCGCGATCTACGAATTTATCAAGACTCACGACGCCTTCGAGATGCTGGAGCGCCGGCTGACCAAGACGTTCGTCAATCGCTACCGCGAGATCAACCACGGCGCGACGCCGCCCGGCGTCGATGTCATCCAGCTTATGAAGATCGGCGTGCGCAAACCCAGCGCCAAAGACGGAGACAACAGCAATGAGTAACGCGCTTACCCTGTTCAAGGGCCAGAGCCTGCCGGCCCACCTCGCCGACGCATTCTCGGGCGAGAGCAACATCGCTCCCAAGGCGTCCATCCCCGCGCTCTCGTTCGAGGGCAAGGTGTGGCAGATCAGCGCCAACGGCGAAAAGACCAAGCTGATCCAGCGCAACGCCGATGGCGACGACGCGCCGGTCTCGACCATGCGCGTGATCGTGCTCGACTACGCCAAGCGGCGCGGTCGGGCCTACTACGAGGGCGCCTACGACCCGGCCAAGGTCGGGCGGGCCAAGTGCTGGTCGGACGACGGGATCGCGCCGTCCAAGGACGTGGGGGAGCCGCAGGCGACGGCGTGCGCCACCTGCCCGATGGCCGCCAAGGGCTCCAAGATCACGGAGCAAGGCAAGGCCGTGAAGGCGTGCGGCGAACACCGGATGCTGGCGGTGGTGCCGGCGCAAGACCCGAACTTCCCAGTCCTGCGGCTGAAAATCTCGGTCACGTCCGACTTCGACGGCCAGTCGCCCGACCATGTGGCGGCCGGGTGGTTCGCGTTCTCGAACTACCTCGACCTGCTGCATTCGCGCGGGGTGGGCTACACCGGCATGGTTGTGACCAAGATCAAGTTCGACCCGCAGGTGGCCTACCCGAAGCTGCTGTTCAGCCCGGACCGCTTCATCACGCCCGACGAGGCCGAGGTCATCAAGGCCCGCCGCCACACCGAGGAAGTGACCTGCCTGCTCGACGGCACGTGGTCGCCCGAAGGCGCGGACGGTCGCAAGACCGGGGCGGCGGCGCAAGAAGCTGTGGATGACGAGGCCGAGGTCGCGCTGCCCCGCACGGCGCCCAAACCCGCGCCGGCGCCTGCGCCCAAGGCCGCGCCCAAGGCGGCGCCCAAGGCGGCGCCCAAGGCGGCGCCCAAGCCGACCGTCGTCGAGGAAATCGCTGACGACGCGATGGAAGTGCAGCTTCCGGGCGCGGCCCCGAGGGCCGCTCCGAAGGCGGCGGCGAAGGCCCCCGCGCCCACCGTCCCGGTGGTCGAGGACGCCGGCGACAGCGGCATCGACGACATTCTGGCGGACTGGACCTGATCCGTTCTCCTGTCGCAAGCTCGCCGGGCGAGCTAGAACTGAGGGGCCGCCTTCGGACGGCCTCTCCACGACCTGCACTCCCCTCCACCTATTGGGCTGAAAGGCGCGTATCTTGGACACGGCTGGGTTCCTCAAGCTCGTCTGGCCCGCCACAGGCCCCTACTGCCTGGCGGTCGCCAGTTCGCGCGGCGTCGTCCACCGGGTGGTCGAGACCGTCCAGCAGGCTGTAGCGTATGTGAGCCGTCTCGCGCCGGCGCAGGACGTGTATTTCGCCGTCCACAGTCTGCGCCAGCCGCGTGTGTGGAACCCGCGCAAGGCAGGCCCCCTGCCCGCCGACGCGCCCGAGGGCGCCACGACAGGCGGCTGGTCGCAGCGCGTGCAGGCCAACATGTGCGCGGCGCGGGCGCTCTACGTCGATCTCGACGTGGACCCTGACGGCGCCGATCCCAGGAAATACGCCAGCCGCGCCGACGCCCTCGACGGGCTGGCGGCGTTC
>JAGVSR010000064.1 GCA_019137195.1 Alphaproteobacteria bacterium | reverse complement strand
CGACACGCAACCAAATCTTGAGCATTTCCAGGCTCGCGGACGAATTTCTTCGATATTTTTGACCGCCGTTAACTGAAGCCAGTCTAGGGTGGCGATCATGTTGATGGGTGCAATTCGAGGTTAGGTGCAGAGCCATGGTCAAAGGGTTGTATCGCTTTCTCGCCGACGAGACGGGCGCCACCGCCATCGAGTATGCTCTGATCGCCGCGATCATCGGCGTG
Source organism: Alphaproteobacteria bacterium (assembly GCA_019137195.1). Lineage (GTDB taxonomy): Bacteria > Pseudomonadota > Alphaproteobacteria > Rhizobiales > Hyphomicrobiaceae > CBDCUQ01. The sequence continues at coordinate 111,402 of JAGVSR010000064.1, read as the reverse complement.
GGTATCATCGCTGGCCTCGTCAACCTCAAGACCGGCATCACGGGTGCCTATTACGGGACCGCGAATCAGTTCACGGCTGCCAATTGATAGGCCTCGGCCCTCTCGGCCGCCTGAATCGAGCGGGCCCGGGCGGTCCCCGCCCCCTGACGTTAAGGCTTGATTAGCCTTCTTGCGCAACTATCCGGTGCAGTCAGTCCGGCGCCCGTTTGGCCTCCGAGGAGTTAGTCGTGCTCGAGTTGCCGTTGCTCGTAGTGTTCCCCATCGCCATGGCGTTTGCCGGGCTGATGGATCTTCTGACCATGAAGATCCCCAACCGGATCTCTGCTGCCCTCCTCGGTGCATTTCTGGTGCTGGCACCGCTGTCCGGCCTCTCCCTCGAAGCCTTCGGCATGCACCTCGCCGCATTCGCCATCGTGCTGGCGGTCTCGATCGGCATGTTCGCCTTCAACCTCGTCGGTGGCGGCGACGCAAAGCTCCTCTCCGTCGCGGCCCTTTGGGTCGGCTTCGACCACCTGCTGCCCTTCCTTCTCTATGTGTCGATCGCCGGCGGCGCACTCTCTGCCCTCGTGCTCGCCTATCGCTGGCAGCCCGCACTGCCCGCCGGGCCCGAGTGGGCCCAGCGCCTGCATCGCGAGGGCGGCGGCATTCCCTATGGCCTCGCCATCGCGGCGGGGGCCCTCTGGGTCTACCCCCAGACGCACTGGTTCCAGGCCTTTTCCGGCTGATCTCTCGTCGAGGATATTGCGAAATCGATCCACCTGGTTGCTCCGGGCTGTCCGATTTACGACACGGGTTAACCTTGCATTGACGTTTGTCCCCCAAGATCGGGTTCGAGAGTGATGCGCTCGCTCTCGCACCAAAGGGACATGGCGTGCAATGAAGAAAGCCCAGCTGATCGGTATCTCCATCGCCGGCATCGCCGGCGTCACTGCGTTCTTCCTGCTGCAGGGACTGGTCAACAAGCCCGTCGAGGTTCAGACGCAGGAGGTGCTGGTCGACAAGGAGGATGTGCTCGTCGCCAGGACCGACATCGGCCTCGGCCAGATCGCGACCGAGAAGGAGTTCCGCTGGCAGGCCTGGCCCAAGGAGGCCGTCACTCCGGGCTTCCTGACGAGAACGTCGAACCCCACCGCAAGCTCCGACTACTCCGGCACCATTGCCCGTGCCCCGATCATGGCCGGCGAGCCGATCACCTCGATGAAGCTGATCAAGGCCGGCCAAGGCGGCGTGCTTGCCGCCATCCTGCCTGAAGGGATGCGCGCCGTCTCGACAAAGATCGAGGACAAGACCGCCGTCGGCCGACTGATCCTTCCCAACGACCGCGTCGACGTCATCCTGACCCGGCGCATGCGCTCGCGCGCCGGCCAGGAGGAGTTCGTCAGCGACACCCTGTTCCAGAACGTGCGCGTGCTCGCCGTCGGCCAACAGATCGAGACCAAGGAAGGCAAGAAGACCGCCGATGCCTCGGGCTCGACCGCGACGCTCGAGCTGACGCCGCGTCAGGCCGAGCAGCTCGCCCTCGCCAACTCCATGGGCGAGATCAGCCTTTCGCTCCGCTCCATCGCGGAGAAGGACAACATGGAAGGACCGACCGGCGGCGAGGCTCTGACCAAGCCCACCAGCGGCAGTGCAGTGAAGTTATTGCGTTATGGCGTCAAGTCGCGTGCGTACGGCGTGAACTGAGTTCCACAAAATCGTAGTACGTCAAAAGGCTATCGACCCATGCGAACGATCGTTTCGAAGCCCTGGGGCGCGTCCCTGGCCGGCGCGGCTCTCCTCGCCGGAAGCTGGCTGCTCGGACTGGGCGTCGGCCCCGCGAGCGCAAAAGATCCCATCGCAGCCGCGTCCCAGCCCGAGGACGGACATCACACGTCGCTCGTTCGGCTGACGGAAGCCGACGCCGGCAAGCAGCGCACGGTCCACATCGGACTCGGCAAGTCGACGCTCGTCGAGCTGCCCCGCCCCGCACGCGACGTCATGGTGTCGAACCCGCAGGCCGTCGATGCCGTTGTCCAGAGCTCGAACCGCATCTTCCTGCTCGCCCGCCGCTTCGGCGAATCGAACGCCTTCATCTTCGACGAGAACGGCGAGCAGTTCGCCACCCTCGAGATCTTCGTGGAGCGCGAGACGTCCGGGCTCGAGTCCCTCCTCGCCCGGCTCATCCCCGGCTCGAACATCAAGGTCGAGATGATGAACGGCACCGCGGTCCTGACCGGCACCGTACGGAGCCCGGTGGATAGCAACCGCGCCACATCGCTCGCCAAGCAGTTCGTCACCGTCAAGTTCGAATCCAAGGTGGCCGGCGATGCCCTCGGCGTCGCCATCAAGGACGCGGACAAGAAGGAGGAGAGCGAGCTCGTCATCAACATGCTCTCTGTCGAGGGCGAAGAGCAGGTGATGCTCAAGGTCGTCGTGGCCGAGGTCCAGCGCACGCTCCTGAAACAGTTCGGCATCAACCTTGGCGCCCAAATCAACGCCAGCAACTTCTCTACGTCGATCCTCACCGAGAACGCGCTGCCGCTCACGGCCGCGGCCGGCCTCGGCACCCTTGCCACCCCGGCTATCGGCACGGCAGCCGCAGCTGGCGCTGCCAGCGCGCCCTGCACGACCGCCGGAGTGCTCTGCAGCTGGAATGCCGGTCCGGATACGAACACGTTCGGCAACTCGGGCGTGACCACGGACTACAGCTTCGGCGGGTCTCAGGTCACCAAGACGCTGCGCGCGCTCGAGCGCAACGGACTTCTGCGCACGCTCGCCGAGCCCAACCTGACCGCGGTCTCGGGCGAGGCGGCCAAGTTCCTGGCCGGCGGCGAGTACCCGATTCCCATCATCGACAGCATGGGTCAGATCTCGATCCAGTACAAAGAATTCGGTGTCGGTGTTGCCTTCACCCCGATCGTGATGTCCGAAGGACGCATCAGCCTCAAGATCGAGACCGAGGTGTCCGAGCTCACCAACAACGGCGCCGTCACCCTTCGCGATCTCACCATTCCGGCGCTGAAGAAGCGCACGGCGCGATCGACGGTCGAGCTGCCCTCGGGCGGGTCACTCGCCCTGGCCGGCCTGATCGCCGACGACGTTCGCCAGAACATCGACGGGTTCCCGGGCCTCAAGGACCTTCCGATCCTCGGCACTCTGTTCCGCAGTCGCGACTTCATCAAGCAGGAGACCGAGCTCGTCATCATCGTGACCCCGCTTCTCGTCAAGCCGACATCGGTCCGCAACCTTGCGCGACCGCTCGACGGACTCACCGAGGCGTCCGACATGAAGGCCAACTTCATGGGTCACCTGAACCGGATCTACGGCTCGGGCGGCGAGGCACCGGTCGGCGATCTCAAGGGCGACTACGGCTTCATCGTCGAATAATGGCTGACACGAGGAACGTTGCCATGACCACCAATACGAGAGTCCCGGCCCGATCGCTGTCGTTGCGGCCGCTCGCACGCGCTCTCCTCGTCGCCGGGCTCGGGCTCGTCACGCTCGGAGGATGCAAGCACGACGACTACACCGGCCAGGTTGCCGGATGGACGCTTGTCGATCCCGAGCAGCGCCACCCGATCATCGTCTCGCGCCAGCCGCAGACGGTGCCTTTCAACGTCGCGCGCGGCTCGCAGGGACTGACCCCGCAACAGCGCGGAGCCCTTCTCGCATTCGCGGACAAGGCCCGCGCCAGCGACGCCGGCAACAGCCGCATCATCATCCAGACGCCGTCGGCGTCGGACAACGAGGTGGCTGCCATGCACGCCGTCGGCGACATACGCCGCATCCTGGCGGACCTCGGCTTTGGTGACGACCTGGTGCAGGTCGAGCCCTATTCGGACGGCGGCGCCGAGCCCCCGGTGAAGGTCTCCTACATGCGCTACATCGCCGAGGGGCCGACCTGCAATCACTGGTCGGAGAACCTCGCCTTCGATCCGCAGAACCTGCCGCAACCCAACCTCGGGTGCGCCACCCAGCACAACCTTGCCGCCATGGTCGCCAACCCGGCCGATCTCCTCGGACCGCGCACCGAGACCGACCGTCCGTCCGAGCGCCGGCAGGTCACCTGGGAGAAGTACGTGAAGGGTGAATCCTCCACCTCCCAGAAGTCGGAGGACGAGAAGGTCAGCACGAAGAAATCCGACAACTAAGGCCGAACCGACATGACCAACAGCAATCTTGCACGTTCGATCGATGCGGCTGGCGAGCAGTTCTTTGCCGACCACCCGCTGGACGGCGACACGGACCCGACCCGCGCGCGCCCCATCCCCCGCATCTCGATCCAGGCCTTCTGCGAGGGCGCGGGCATGGCCAATGCGGTCCAGGCCGCGGCCGAGGACCGCCGTCTCGCCAAGGCGCACGTCAGCGTCCACATGGGGGGCGTGCCGGCGGCCGTCGCCCATTACCAGGAGAGCCCGACCCCGAACCTGATCGTGGTCGAGAGCAGCCTTCCCGGCCACCAGCTGCTCGCCGACCTCGACCGGCTCGCAGAGACCTGCGACCCCGGAACCAAGGTGGTCATCGTCGGCCATATGAACGACGTGCTGCTCTACCGCGAGCTCCTGAAGCGCGGCGTAAGCGAGTACCTCGTGGCGCCGATCATGCCCATGCAGCTCATGGAGAGCATCTCCAACCTCTACAACAACCCCGATACCGACCCGGTCGGTCACGTCTACGCTTTCATCGGCGCGAAGGGCGGCGTCGGCTCCTCGACGGTCTGCCACAACGCCTCGTGGACGCTCTCGGAAGCCTTGAAGGCCAACGTCATCATTGCCGACCTGGACCTCGCCTTCGGCACCACCGGCCTCGACTTCAACCAGGACCCGGTTCAGGGCATCGCCGAGGCTCTTGCCAGCCCGGAGCGCCTCGACGAGGTGCTGCTCGACCGACTTCTGACAAAATGCTCCGACCGGCTGTCGATCTTCGCGGCACCGGTCGTGCTCGATCGCGATTACGACATCTCCGCCGATGCCTGCGAGATGGTGATCGACGTCGTGCGCCAGAACGTGCCCTACGTGACGATCGACCTGCCCCACAGCTGGGCCGCTTGGGTCAAGCGGGCCGTGCTGCAGGCTGACGAGGTCGTGCTCACCGCAGCGCCCGATCTCGCCAACCTACGCAACGCCAAGAACATCGTCGACCTGATGAAGCAGTCGCGCAAGAACGACGGCCTGCCTCATCTCGTCATCAATACCGCCGGCATGCCGAAGCGGCCGGAGATATCCGTCAAGGAGTTCGAGCAGGCCATCGGCCTCGATGCACTCGCCGTGATCGACTTCGATAGCGAGGTCTTCGGTCAGGCCGCCAACAACGGCCAGATGATCGAGGAGCTCAACCCGAAATCCAAGTCGGTGCAGAGCTTCCACGACATCGCCATGGCGCTGACCCACCGCAAGGAGGTCAAGCAGGAGAAGAAGTCCGCTCTCGCGCCGTTGCTCGAGAAGCTGAAGATCAAGCGTTGAGGATAGCGACCGATGTTCGGCAAACGCACGGGTGACACGCCAGCGCCCCGGCGCCTGGCACAACCGGGAACTCCCCCGCCGCAGCCGGCGCCACAGGCGCCGGCACCCCAGACGCGCGCGCCCGATCCGCGCACTGCGCCTCCCGCTCCGAAGCCTCAGGCCGCGGCACCGCCGCCGCCCCCGCGCACGCCCGAGCCAGAGCAGCAGGCGCGCCGGCACTCCGAGGAGTATTACGACGTCAAGACGACGGTGTTCAACGCACTGATCGACACCATCGACCTGACCCAGCTCTCGAAGCTCGATGCCTCTGCGGCCCGCGAGGAGATCCGCGACATCGTCAGCGAGATCATCCAGGTCAAGAACGTCGTCATGTCCATTGCCGAGCAGGAAGAGCTGCTCGAGGACATCTGCAACGACGTCCTCGGCTACGGCCCGCTCGAGCCCCTGCTCGCCCGCGACGACATCGCCGACATCATGGTCAACGGTCCGACGACCGTTTACATCGAAGTCAGCGGCAAGATGCAGAAGACCAACATCCGCTTCGCCGACGCGCAGCAGCTGATGAACATCTGCCAGCGTATCGTCAGCCAGGTCGGCCGCCGCGTCGACGAATCGTCACCGATATGCGACGCCCGCCTCCCGGACGGCTCGCGCGTCAACGTCATCGCGCCCCCGCTCGCTATCGACGGCGCCGCCCTCACCATTCGTAAGTTCAAGAAAGACCGCCTCAAGCTCGAAAACCTGGTCAAGTTCGGCTCCATCACGCCGCACGCCAAGACCATCCTCGAGGTCGTCGGCCGCGTCCGCTGCAACGTGCTCATCTCCGGGGGCACCGGCTCGGGCAAGACGACGCTCCTGAACTGTCTCACGGGCTGCGTCGACCACGACGAGCGCATCATCACCTGCGAAGATTCGGCCGAGCTTCAGCTGCAGCAGCCGCACGTAGTCCGTCTCGAAACCCGGCCTCCCAACCTCGAGGGCGAGGGCGAGATCACCATGCGCGATCTCGTAAAGAACTGTCTTCGTATGCGTCCCGAGCGCATCATCGTCGGCGAGGTGCGTGGCCCGGAGGCGTTCGACCTCCTCCAGGCCATGAACACCGGCCACGACGGATCGATGGGCACGCTGCACGCCAACAGCCCGCGCGAGGCCATCAGCCGTCTCGAAAGCATGATCATGATGGGCGGCTACGCACTGCCCGTGAAGACCATCCGCGAGATGATCTGCGGCTCCATCGACGTCATCGTGCAGGCCTCGCGCCTCCGCGACGGCTCGCGCAAGGTGACCCACATCACCGAGGTCCTCGGCATGGAGGACGAGACCGTGACGCTGCAGAACATCCTCGTCTACGAGGTCACGGGCGAGGACGCCAACGGCAAGCTGATCGGCCGCCACCGCTCGACCGGCATCGCTCGACCCAAGTTCTGGGACCGCGCCGAGTACTACGGCGAGACTGGACGCCTTGCAGAAGCGCTGGCCTCCTCGGAGGTCATGGACAGGCATGGCAATCCCCTTGGAGAATCCCATGGCTAGTCTCGTCAGTCCAGAGCTGCTCGTAGCGATGCTCGGCGCCGGAGCGCTGATGGCGCTCGTGTTCGTATTCGTCTATCCGTACCTCTCGGGTGAGGTGCAGGCCGACAAACGCGTTGCGAGCGTCACCGAGACGCGCACCGCCAAGGCTACGAGCCGCTCGGCGGCCGAGATCGCCGCCAACAGAAAGAAGCAGGTTCAGGAAACGCTGAAGGAGCTCGAGACGCGCCAGAAGGCGAGCGAGAAAGTCCCGCTGCGCATTAAACTGCAGCAGGCTGGTCTCGAGGCGGACCCGAAGTCGTTCTGGATCGCAAGCCTCATTTCGGGCCTCTGCTGCGCCGTCATCGGCCTGTTCCTCCTCCCCCCGTCGTCCTATCAGACGATTACGCTTGCCGTGATCGGCTTCATCGGCACGTTCGGCCTGCCGAGATGGTTCCTCGGCCGCATGATCAAGCGCCGCCAGGCCAAGTTCTCCCTCGAGCTCGCCAACGCCATCGACGTCGTCGTCCGCGGCGTCAAGTCGGGCCTGCCGCTCGGCGAGTGCCTCCAGATCATCTCGCGCGAGAGCCCAGAGCCGATCGCCGGAGAGTTCAAGGAGGTCGTCGAGCAGCAGCGCGTCGGCGTGCCGCTTGCCGAGGCGCTCGAGCGCCTCACCCAGCGCATGCCGCTCTCCGAGGTCAAGTTCCTGACCATCGTCATCGCCATCCAGCAGCAGTCGGGCGGCAACCTCTCCGAGGCGCTAGGCAACCTGTCGGGTGTGCTCCGAGACCGCTTCCGAATGCAGATGAAGGTCAAGGCGCTTTCTGCCGAGGCGAAGTCGTCGGCGATGGTGCTCGCCTCGCTGCCGCCCGGCGTCATGTTCATGGTCTGGAGCTCGGCACCCGATTACATCGCGCCCTTGTTCGACACCCGGACCGGCAACCTCGCCATTCTCGGCTGCCTCGGCTGGATGACCTGCGGCATCCTCGTCATGCGCAAGATGATCAACTTCAAATTCTAGCGGGCAAGCCCATGCAGGAGTTCGTCAATACGGTCATGTCGCCGGCGTTCCTCGCGACGCTGTTCGGCGGCATCGCGGCCTTCGCCACGGCGCTCTCGCTGATGATGCCGATGCTTGCCCGCGATCGCATGAGCCAGCGCATGAAGGACATGGCGATCGAGCGCGACAAGATGCGCACTGCGCGCATTGCCGAGCTGGCAGCCAAGGACCGCGCGAACAATCAGGCCAAGCTCCGGCAGGCCCCCAAAGGGTTCATGCAGCAGATCGTGGACAAGCTCGACCTGCGCTCGCAGTTCGACAACGAGGAGGTCCGCAACAAGCTGAAGATGGCCGGTCTGCGCGGTCAGGCTCCGCTCGTGACCTACATGTTCTTCCGCGTCGCAGCGCCCCCGATCGTGTTCGTTGTCGCGCTCGTCTACCTGTTCTTCCTCGGCAACTTCGACTACACGCCGATGATGAAGGTGATGATCTCGATCGGCGCCGGCTTCGTCGGCTTCTATCTGCCGAACGTGTTCCTCGAGAACCTTGCCCAGAAGCGCCAGCAGTCGATCAAGCAGGCCTTCCCGGACAGCCTGGACATGCTGCTCATCTGCGTGCAGTCGGGCATGTCGGTCGAGGCGGCCTTCGGCAAGGTATCCAAGGAAATCGCCATGCAGTCCTTGGAGCTGTCCGAGGAGCTGACGCTGACCACCGCCGAGCTGTCCTACCTGCAGGAGCGGCGCATGGCATTCGAGAACCTCGGCAAGCGGACGGGTCTGCCCGGCGTCAAGGCGGTGACCACGGCCCTTATCCAGGCCGAGCGCTATGGTACCCCGGTCGGCCAGGCGCTCCGCGTCATGGCCAAGGAGAACCGCGACATCCGCATGTCCGAAGCCGAGAAGAAGGCCGCAGCGCTTCCGCCGAAACTGACCGTGCCGATGATCATCTTCTTCCTGCCGGTGCTGTTCGTCGTCATCCTCGGCCCCGCTGCCATCCGCTTCTGGGGCTACGAATAAACCTTTCGACTCGCGGCGTAGGCAAGAAGCTCCGACCGCTTCTCCGCCCCGCGAGCGTCCGAGCTCGGTGCTGCGTAACCAGTGACACGAGGCATCGGTTGTGCGTGGACCCCGGCTCTCCTAGGAGAGCCGGGGTCTCTCATTTTGAGCACGCATCGCAGGCTCAGCCTTGGGTCGGGCTGGTTTGGCGCGCCACCGACGGTGCCACTTATCTCCGGAGACGCGCCGTCACGTAACCGGCCAGCGTTCGAGCGACGACGAGGATGCTGGGTTTCGCGGCTGCCGGCAGCCGCTGGCCACGGGCGCTCGCTCGACCGGCCGGCGCAGTGCCGGCTCCCCTGACATGGACCAGCCGCTCGATCGCCACGCCACGCCGTTGCCACGTCTCCACGAACGAAAGCCCCCGGCCCTCGTCGGACCGGAGGCTTCCTGTATCTCCCGAAGTGAGCGATCAGATCTCCTCACGCACCCGTCGAGACGGGACGGCTCGGCTGCGAACGCCAGCGCTTGACGCGCTCGGCGAAGAGCTCGGCCGACCGTATGAGCGGACGGAAGTAGACGACCTTCAGCGAGTAGAAGTCCCTGGTCTCCTCGCCGATGCCGAACCCCTTGATGTCGCGCTCCTTCGGGATGTAGATGGTCCCGAAGATGCGATCCCACACTGCGAGCGACGCGCCCATGTTCATGTCGTAGTGGCGCACCTCCGCCGAGTGGTGGATCTGGTGCATGGCCGGGCTGATGACCCAGCGCTCCACCGTCGGGCCGAAGCTGATCCACACCGGGCTATGGCGCAGTGCGCCGCCGCAGATGTTGAAGACGACGAGGAAGATGTTGGCTCCGAACAGCGTCAGCACCGTCAGCTTGTCGCCGAAGAGAGCGATGAAGATGCCGTTGACGAGGCCGTAGCCGAGGACCGCTCCAAACGAGCCGAGCAGGATCTCGACCGGATGGTGGCGCTCGGCGGTGGCGAAGTTGAGCTCCTCGGCCGAGTGATGGACCTTGTGGAACTCCCACAGCTCCGGGATCTTGTGCATGTAGTAATGCACGACCCAGCGGATGAAATCGTCGACGACGAACAGGGTCAGCGTGAGGAGAACGCCGAGCCCGATCGACGTGCTGTCGGTGGCGACGCCGGTCACGCCGAGCGAGTGCAGGCTCGAGGCGATCCAGGCCGCCAGCGGTTCCCAGTTGAAGTAGGCCCACGACAAGAGGACCATGCGGATCACCGGATCCGCGACCAGGATGAAGTAGTCGGCCCGGGCCGACGGACCGGTCCAATTGGCCGGATCGAACAGCGCTCGCTCGCCCGGATGCCTGCGGCGTCCATGGTCGGTCACCGCGAGGGCGATAATGATGCCCGACACGCAGTAGAGCCAGAAGTAGCGCGAGCTGCCGTTCACGATGAATTGGTCGATCGGGTACGCCAGCCCGATGAGCAGGCGCGTGAAGATGTCGTTGAGCCAGTCCAGCATGGCCCGTCTCCTCGTGTTCTGGAGGTTTAGGTCCGGCGAGACTAGTCAGGGAGCGCTCAACAACGGCTTAAGCAGGCTGATGCGAAAGGCCGCAAATCATCTGCCCTAGATCAACTGCTGTTGTGCCATCAATCACTGGTAAACTAACTTATATGAGCTCTTGATGAAGAGCCCGTTTGGAGACGATCGCGTGCGAAACTTTGCCGACCTGACCGAAGCCGAGATACTGGCGCTCGCCATCAGCCTGGAGGAGGAGCACGGCCGCATTTTTGCCGAGTACGCGCACGCACTCACCGACGGCTTCCCTGCCTCCGCCAAGCTCTTCGCCGAGATGGCCGAGGAGGAGAACGAGCACCGCCGTTGGCTGATCGAGCTTTACCGCCGCCGCTTCGGCGAGCACATTCCCCTCATTCGCCGCCAGGACGTGCGCGGCTTTGTCCGGCACGAGCCGTTGTGGATGGTGCGCCCGCTGGGCCTCGACAAGGTTCGCGCCCAGGCAGAGCTGATCGAGCGCGAGACGCGCCAGTTCTACCGCTCGGCCCTGGAGCGCACGACCGACGCCTCGGTGAGGAAGCTCATCGGCGACCTCATCGCCGCCGAGGACAAGCACGTGACGCTCGCACGGTCGATCGAGGAGACCGAGATCACGACCGACGTCAAGGCGGAGGAGGCAGCGGTCGAGCGCCGCGCCTTCGTGCTGCAGTACGTACAGCCGGGGTTGACCGGCCTCATCGACGGCTCCGTCTCTACGCTGGCACCCATCTTCGCCGCCGCCTTCGCCACTCACAACACCTGGCAGACGTTCCTGGTCGGCATGGCGGCCTCGGTTGGCGCCGGCATCTCTATGGGCATCGCCGAGGCGATGGCCGACGACGGCCTCATATCGGGCCGTGGCCACCCCTGGATTCGGGGCGCTATCACAGGGCTCATGACGGCACTCGGCGGCCTTGGACACACGCTCCCCTACCTCATCTCCGACTTCTGGACCGCAACCGCGGTTGCGGCCGTCATCGTCGCCATCGAGCTGTGGGCAATCGCGTGGATACGCGCCCGCTACATGGACACGCCTTTCTGGCGCGCGAGCTTCGAGGTCGTGCTGGGCGGCGCCGTCGTCTTCGCCACCGGCATCCTGATCGGCAGCGCCTAGCCCCTCGATCTGGCAGCCCCCGGCACGCCACCCCTCTCCCGAGGGCGAGCGGGTTCGGCTGCCGGCGCTGCCTCCCGCAAGCCAGCCCGGTACGAACCGACGGTTCTTGCCAGCAGCAACGGAGCGGCGGCAAGATCGCTCAGCGAGACAGGGGACGGTCATGCAGAACATCACGGACGCCGCCATTGAGGCCCTGGGCCAGCAGGCCGCCGACGACTGGAGGCTTGAGCCGGCGAGCCACGCCGCGAGCTTGCCCGCCGCGGCAGGTCCGCTCGCGCGCATCCTTCAGCGCCCCGAGCTCCGGTCCCTCATAGCAGTGTACGGACCGGCCGACTCTGCGGCTGGCCGCGCTCAGAAGGAGTACAAGCGCCTTGCCATGACCGCCGCAGTCGCGGGCTTTGCCTCCGTGACCTTGGGCGGCCTCATGCTGCTGCCGCCCGACGACGCCCTGCCCTCCGCCCTCGCCAACCTGGTGCCGATGATCGAGGTCGTGCTCGTCGCCGTCTCGTTCGTGGCCTCGCTCCTGCTTGCCCTCTCGAAACCCTTCGAACGCTGGATGCAGGAGCGCGCCAAAGCCGAAAACGCGCGTGTCGGCCTCTTCAACTCCGTCCTTGCCGCCGACGAGCCGGCCCGCCCGGACGAGCTTCCGACGCTTCCGCTGCAGCTCGAGTATTTCCGCCGCTACGAGCTCGACGTGCAGCGCGCCTACTACGCGGGACGCGGCCGCCAGCACCAGCGCTCGGTAACCAAGGCCTCGCTATGGCGCGTCGTGGCCCTCCTGCTCGTCGGCTGCGCAAGCCTTCCGCTCGTGTTCTCGATCCTCGGGCCGGAGCACACACCGGGACCCATGACGTGGTTGTTGAACCTGTTCGCCAAGCCTGACGAATCCGCTCAGCGCATTCTCCTTTGCACCAGTGTCGTCGGCGGCGGTTTGCAGGGACTTCTCGCGGCCTACTCGCTCCTCACCCAGAGCGAGCGCAACGCCCCCCGCTATCAGGACGCAGCCCGCAACCTCGAGGATTTGTCCGCGGAGCCGCTCACGGCGGCGCGCGCCGCCGCTGCTGCCGGCGACAGGGAGACGGTCGACGCCTACGTCGGCATCGTTCACGACGAGCTGACGGCCGAGCACCGTGAGTGGATCGCACTGCGTTCACTCGTGCCCGACCTGAAGCTCTCGAAGTTGAAGCTTGCCCGCCGCCGCCCCACGCTCACGGCGTAGCAAGTGTCCTTCGGCTTGCCCGTCTCGTCGTGGGAAGATCGTACGGCGAGGAGCCTTGAAACGATCGAAGCCTCAAACCTCGACCACGCCCTCGATCTCGAAGTCGAGCCCGAGATCGAGCACCGGCGCAGAGTGCGTCAAGGCGCCGACCGAGATGAGATCCACGCCGGTCTTGGCGATTTCGCCCACCGTATCGAGATTGACGCCGCCTGACGCCTCCGTGACCACCCGCCCGCCGATGAGCTTCACGGCCGTCCTCAGCTCAGCCGGCTTCATGTTGTCGAGCAGCACGGCGTCGATTCTGTGCGTGAGCGCCGCCTCGAGCTGCTCGAGCGTGTCGACCTCGACCTCGATCTTGACCATGTGGCCCGCGTGCGCCCGCGCACGCTCGATCGCGCGCCCGAGCCCGCCGGCGGCGATGATGTGGTTGTCCTTGATGAGGATGGCGTCGAAGAGCCCCGTGCGATGGTTCTGCCCGCCGCCGCAGCGTACCGCATACTTCTCGAACGCCCTCAGCCCCGGCGTTGTCTTCCGCGTATCGACGATCGCCGCCTCGGTGCCGACGACCGCATCAGCGTAACGCCGCGTCAGCGTCGCGATGCCGCTCATACGCCCGAGAAAATTCAGAGCCACCCGCTCGGCCGTGAGCAGAGCCCGCGCATTGCCGTGAACGCGCGCGACCACGGTCTTCGCTGCCACCTCGGCGCCGTCGGCGACCTTCGGCTCGAAGCGGACGTGAGGATCGAGCGTCTCGAACGCGGCCCGTGCCACGTCGAGACCCGCGATCACCCCCGGCTGGCGCACCGCGATCACGCCTTTTGCACGCGCCGCCGGAGGAATCGTGGCGTTGGTCGTGATGTCGCCCGCAAGCCCTAAATCCTCACCGAGCGCCGCCTCGATCGCGCGCCGGACGAGGAGCGGCGGCAGAACCGGAAGCTCGGCCACCACTCTCATGGATGAAGCACCACGCCTAAAGGGCGCGAGGCCGCCTTCCGCCCGAGCTTGCGCTCGATTGCCTCGAGATCGGCGAGCGTGAGGAAGCTCCGCGACGACGCCTCGCCCGGCCCCGGATAGTCGCTTCGATAGTGCCCGCCGCGGCTTTCCTTGCGCCGAAGCGCCGCCCCCGCGATGAAGCGCGCAGCGAGAATCATGTTGGAGAGCACGCTGTCGCCACGTGCCCTTTGCCCGAGGTCGGCGAGCAGGGACAGCGCGTGCTTGAGCCCCTTCGCCGTCCTGACCACGCCCACCTCCGCCGTCATGACCGCTCGCAGCTCTTGAATGAGCGCGGACCTCTCGGCGGCGGCGAGCGGGGAGACAGTGCCGATCCGCGCGAGTCGCGCGATTGGTCCCGCGTGCGAGGGCGGCACCAGACGTCGGACATCGTCCGCGACCCGCGCACCGAACACCGCGGCCTCGAGCAGCGAGTTGGACGCCAGCCTGTTGGCACCGTGCAGACCCGTCGAGGCGACTTCACCCGCCGCCCAAAGTCCCTCGACGCTGGTCCGCCCATGGGCATCCGTCGCCACGCCGCCCATGTGATAGTGGGCTGCCGGCGCGACTGGAATGAGATCCGTGACGGGATCGAGCCCGTTCTCCTTGCAGAAGCCGTAGACGGTCGGAAAGGCCTCTCGGATATGGACGCCGGGCTTCTGCCGGCAGTCGAGAAAGGCGCCGCGCCCCGCCGTGATCTCCGCAAACACACCGCGGGCGACGACGTCGCGCGGCGCCAGCTCCGCGTCGCGGTGGTGTTGGACCATGAACCGCTCACCAGCCCCGTTGAGCAGCGTAGCCCCCTCGCCGCGCAGTGCCTCGGTCGCGAGCGGCGCCGGGTCGGCACCGACGTCGATCGCCGTCGGATGAAACTGCACGAACTCCGCGTCGGCGATCACCGCGCCGGCGCGCGCAGCGAACGCGATCGCCTCGCCACGGGCGTAGACCGGATTGGTGGTGACGGAAAAGAGCGCGGAGGCACCCCCCGTCGCCAGCACGACGGCGGCCGCCGGAATGAGCTCGTAGCTGCCGGTTCCGCGCTGCGATCCATGGATGAGGCGCACACCCGTGACGCGCCCGGTCTCGATAACGAGATCCTCGGCCTCGTAACCCTCGAGCACGCGGATCTGCGGGCTCTTGCGCACGGCCGCGATCAGGGCCTGCATGATGCCCTGGCCGGCACGGTCGCCGGATACGCGCACGATGCGCTTCGCCGTATGCGCGGCTTCGCGCGACAGCACGTAATGACCGGCGAGATCGCGATCGAACGGCACACCGTAGGCGAGAAGGTCGCGCACCCGGTCCGGCGCCTCCTCGGCGACGAAGCGGGCCACCCGCTCGTCCACGAGTCCCGCCCCCGCGATGATGGTGTCGCGTGCGTGAGCTGCAGGCGTGTCGCCCTCGCCGACCGCGGCCGCAATCCCGCCCTGCGCCCACGAGCTCGACGCGCCTTCGCCGAGCGGCGCCGCAGCAATGACCGTCACCGGCAGCGGCGCCAGGCGGAGCGCCGTGAACAGGCCCGCGAGGCCCGCGCCGATGACGACGATGTCGCCCGGCCCGAGCGGCTGCAGGGGATCGCGAAAGCCCTCGAAACTCTTGCTCTGCTTCATAGGTGCCTCGCCGCGAAGCTCACTGCCGCTGCCCGGCCACGAGGGCCGGGCACACTACACTCACCTAGTTCGTCAGGTTGACCATGCGCTCGACCGCGCGGCGCGCCCGCTCCGCCACGTCCGGATCGACCGTCACCTCGTACTGCAGGTTGACGAGGCTGTCGTAGATCTTCTCAAGGCTGATCCGCTTCATGTGCGGGCACAGATTGCACGGCCGGATAAAGTCGACATCGGGCACTTCCGCCGCGACGTTCGACGCCATCGAGCACTCGGTGACGAGCAGCACCTTCTTCGGACGCTTGTCCTTCACCCAGTTGATCATGCCCGAGGTCGAGCCGGTGAAGTCTGCCATGCGGATCACGTCCGGCGGGCACTCGGGATGCGCGATGATCTTCACGCCGGGGTCAGACTTGCGATAGGCCTCGAGTTCGTCGGCGGTGAAGCGCTCGTGTACCTCGCAGTGACCCTTCCAGGCGATGATCTCGACCTTGGTCTTGGTCGCGACGTACTTCGACAGATACTCGTCGGGAATGAGCAGCACGCGCGGTGCGCCGAGGCTCTCGACGACCTTGACCGCGTTCGACGAGGTGCAGGTGATGTCGCACTCGGCTTTCACCGCCGCCGACGTGTTGACATAGGTGACGATCGGCACGCCGGGGTAGGCTTCGCGCAGCCGCCGCACGTCGTCGGCCGTGATCGAGGCCGCAAGCGAGCAGCCCGCCTCGAGATGCGGGATCAGGACCATCTTCTCGGGCGAGAGCAATTTCGACGTCTCGGCCATGAAGTGGACGCCGGCCTGCACGATGACCTTGGCCTTGGTCTTCGCGGCCTCCTTGGCGAGCTGAAGGCTGTCGCCGCGGAAGTCCGAGACGCAGTGGAAGATCTCGGGCGTCATGTAGTTGTGCGCGAGGATGACGGCGTCACGCTCCCGCTTCAGCTCGTTGATGGCCTTGATGAGCGGCGCGTAATGCACCCACTCCATCGGCGTCACCACGTGCGATACGCGGGCATAGAGCGGCTCCAGCTCGCGCTTGAGCTCCGGCGAGAAGGCCGGAAGCACGCGCCGCGGCTCGCTGACCGTGCCGGCGGGCTTGCGGGGGGCTGCTGCTTGGGCCTGCACCATCGTCAACTCCTCCCTGGCTGAACTCAAATGCTCGCATTGAGCATATCGAGAGCCTGAAAAGAACCGGCTCACGCCGGGTCCTCTACGCACAGCGGTACTACCGCTGCTGCATCGCATTAATCTAGTCGATCAGGAGTGTGTATGAAAGACTTGCGACAGAAATATTCGCGTCCGCTTCGCACCGTCGCCGGCTCAGGGCAATCACTTCTTGCGGAACTGGTCGAGGCTCACGATCTGCGCGCCACCGCCCGCCGGCTTGTCGGCCGCGTCCTGCGTTGCCGTCTCGGGCGTGGCCTCGGCCGTCTGCGACTTTCCGTTTGCGGCCTGGGAGGGTTCCGGCGCAGAACGCGGCGCAGCCTGTTGCCCGGGCTGTACCGCCACATTCGCGGTTTCCGCCCCGTCGCGATCGGCGCGCGCCTTCGCCGGCCGTGCCGCACGCGGCTTCCTCACGACGGCCGGACGCGGACGCGGCTCGCGGCCGAGCCCGAGCGCAGAGAGGTCGGCATCGGGGCCCATCTGCGGGTCCTCGAACTGCAGCCCATAGCGCACCGAGGGATCGAAGAAGACTTTGATGGCCTGAAACGGCACCACCAGGCGCTCCGGAATGCCGTCGAACGTGAGCTTCACCTCGAACCGCTCGTCGGTGACCGCGAGGTCCCAGAACCGGTGCTGCAGCACGATCGTCATCTCGCGCGGATACTTCTCCTTGAGCCGCTTGGACAGTGAGACGCCGGGCGCCTCGGTGTCGAACGAGATGTAGAAGTGGTGATCGCCGGGAAGCCCGGTCTTGGCCGCACGCTGGAGAACGGTCCGCACCAAGCCGCGCATGGCATCCTGAGCCAGCGCCTCGTAGTCGATGGTCTGCCCCGCCGTCATGCCGCCCGATGCTCTTCCCCGTTGCATCTTCCTACGCGGCGCATCGAGCGCGCCGGATTGAGTGGAGGGCTTCTGTTGCCCGGTGCCCTCCGTACCGCGCCTTACCCGGCTAGGGGCAAGGGCTTTGGTTCAGGCTTTCGCGCCGCATTACGCAGCGAGAGCAGCCTCAGCATAGTTGTCATTGGCAACTATTCTGGATGACCCGATAACGGCGGAATCATGCCGGGCAAAAGCTAAGCCCTTTACACCCTCGTCGATCCTGGTTCGCCCCCATTTTGCTCGCGCCTTGCGACTCTCCTCCGGAGAGCCGGCCGCAAGGCGCGGCAGAGAGTTGGTGGAGGCGCCGGGTACTGCCCCCGGGTCCGAATGGCTTATTACGACCGCGTTTATCGCCATAGCCGGACGAATCCGGCAAACCCAATATAAGCTCTCCGAGCATGAATGAAAAGTAGAGGCCCGTCAGCGGCCTCAAGGGGCGGAGTGAGCGGGGGAATATGCACGAGCACACGGACATCCGGAAACGGATCGAAGGACTGCTCACGAGCGGCCGTCCCGGCCTTCCGGTGGCCGCCGCACTCGCGATTCTGGCCGTCGCCCCCGTCATCGCCCTTTCGGCGGCTTGGTTCTACACGCATTATTCCGGTGCGGCCGACGCGGGCGTCATGAAGCCCGGGCTGATCGAGCACCGGCAGACCGTGCAGACGGTGATCTACTTCGCCGCGCTCCACTGCGCGGTGCTCGGGCTAGGCCTCGCCGCGCTGGCACTGGTGCCGGGAGAACGGGTTGCGCTGTCCCCGTCTCCCGGGGGCATGCGCGATTATGTCGTCGCGACCGTTGCACTGGTGACCGGGGGCGGCCTCTGGCTCTGGGCTCTGTGGCTCCTCGCGCCCGACGCCGTCGCGGCCGAG
Organism: Alphaproteobacteria bacterium; assembly: GCA_019137195.1. Taxonomy (GTDB): domain Bacteria; phylum Pseudomonadota; class Alphaproteobacteria; order Rhizobiales; family Hyphomicrobiaceae; genus CBDCUQ01. Next base: position 93,091 of record JAGVSR010000064.1, on the reverse strand, counting down.
GTCGGCGACTATCCCCGCCTCGTCCGCACGGGCTGGGGCATCCTCCTTGCTCCGGTGTTGTGCCTCGTCGCACCGGCGGCCGAGGAGGTGCTGTTCCGTGGCCTTCTCTTCCGCGCCCTTGCCGCAACGCCGCTGCGGGCACCCGGTGCGGCCCTCCTCTCGTCGTTCACGTGGGCGGCGCTCCACGTCGACCATTCCTGGCTCTCCAGGACCCATCTGTTTGCCGCCGGCCTCCTTTTGTGCTGGATCGTCCATCGCACTGGCACGCTTCGCGTCGCCATCTGGTGTCACGTCCTGTTCAACCTGCTCCTCACTCTTTTGCTCATTGCCACCGTTACCGTGTAGGAAAGATAAGGCGTGCTGAGCCGACCGCTCCTGCCCGCAAACGCTGGGGAAGGCTGATGGACACGACCACGATCAACGAGCCGGTGCCCGCTCCGCCCCCGCGCCTGTTCTCGGGACCGTCGCGCTACGAGCCACGCACGTCCTGGGGTCCCTTTGCGGCCGCCGTCGCCGCCGTCGTCGTCTTCCTCGGCCAGATCCTGGGCGTGATCGCAGCCTCGCTCGCCATCAAGCTGGCCGGCGGGTTGCATGGGCTGGCGCCCGACGCAGACGATGCGCTCTCGCTCGCCTCTCCCTTCGGCCTCGCGCTCGCGCTCGCCTCCCAGCTCGCCTCGCTCGTTCTTGTCTGGCTGCTGGCCGGCTGGCGCGCCGACCGCAGGCAGGTGCTTGCCCTCGACACGCCGTCGCCTCGCTGGGGAACGCTGCTCGGCGGCGGCGTCCTCGTGCTCGCCGCGACCGGCGTCGTCGAGCTCGTCCTCTACGGCTTGATCGGCTTCGACTACAAGGCCGACACGGAGGACGTCGCCCAGGGCATGCTGTCACCCTACTGGCCGCTTGCGGTTGTCATGGCGGTCGTCATGGCACCGCTCTGGGAGGAGCTGACGGTCCGGGGCTTTTTGCTGCCGGCCCTCGCACGGACGCGCCTCGGCTTCTGGGGCGCAGCCGTCGTCTCCAACACCGCCTGGACCGCGCTCCACGGCAACTACTCGGTTGCTGGTCTCGTCTCGGTCTTCACCGCCGGCATGGTGATGTCGTGGCTCCTGTGGCGCACCGGCTCCCTCAGGGCCCCGATCGTCGCCCACGCCATCACCAACATGCTGGCCGTGACCTTCGCCTGGTGGGCAGCGACCCAGACCTAGAGACGGCCCCCAGCGTCACCGAATCTCGTGCCTCGACGTCACGTTCCCCGCTCTCGCGGCCTGCGGTGCCCGTGTCGGGAGACCTTCGATCGCCGGCTGTCGAGAAGGTCCCGTCCCGAGGCGGTCCTAATTGCCGGCCGGCAGAATCGCGCTAGAACTCGGACATGCAGCAGTACCTCGACCTCTTGCGCCGCGTCCGCACACAAGGCGCGAAGAAGACCGATCGCACGGGAACCGGCACGCTCTCCGTGTTCGGGCACCAGATGCGGTTCGACCTCGCGGCTGGCTTCCCGCTGCTCACGACCAAGAAGCTGCACACACGCTCCATCGTTCACGAGCTGATCTGGTTCCTCGCCGGCGATACCAACATCCGCTACCTGCAGGATCACGGCGTCGGCATCTGGGACGAGTGGGCGGATGAGGCCGGCAATCTCGGACCCGTCTACGGCAAGCAGTGGCGGAGCTGGGCCGCACCCGACGGACGCACCATCGACCAGATCGCGGACGTCATCGCGACCCTGAAGCGCGATCCAGATTCCCGCCGGCTCATCGTCTCGGCCTGGAACCCCGCCGACCTGCCGCGGATGGCGCTCGCCCCCTGCCACTGCCTGTTCCAGTTCTACGTCGCTGACCGCAAGCTCTCCTGCCAGCTCTACCAGCGCTCGGCCGACGTGTTCCTCGGTGTGCCGTTCAACATCGCCTCCTACGCCCTGCTCACCATGATGATGGCGCAGGTCACGGGGCTCGAGCCCGGTGAGTTCGTCCACACCTTCGGCGACGCTCACCTCTACCTCAACCACCTCGAGCAGGCCGACCTGCAGCTGGCGCGCACGCCGCGTCCGCTGCCCGTGATGAAGGTCGATCCGGCCGTCACCTCGATCTTCGATTTCCGCTACGAGCACTTCAAGCTCGATGGATACGATCCCTGGCCCCACATCTCGGCCCCTGTCGCGGTATGAGCCCGCGCGGGCCTAAGGCTTAGCCCCGAGAGAGGTCGCCACCCGCCCTGCCTAAGGTCCGGCGACGATCTGATCTGCATCCACGCCTGTTTCGCCGTGCGCAGAGCAAGATGTCTCCTCCGTAACAGCGCTGTCGCCGCGATCGCCCTACCCTCGGTCTCATGTTGCAGCGGAGGGCGGTGCCATGACAGTCGAGAAGCTTCCAGCCATCAACGACAGCGGTTACAAGTTCCCCGGCGGGCGCACAGGCGTGCTCCTGGTGCATGGCATGTGCGGCAGCCCGGCCGAGATGCGTTTCATCGCCAATGGCCTTGCCCGCGCCGGCCATACGGTTCACGTGCCGTTCTTTCCCGGCCTCGGCGGCAGCGAGGACGACCTCAAGAGCTCGAGCTGGCAAGACTGGGTTGCGTCCGCCGAGAAGGCGCTCCTCGAGCTATCTGAGGAGTGCGACAGCGTCATGGTCGCCGGGCTTTCGACCGGCGCCGTGGTGGCTATGATCCTGGCCGCGCGTCATCCCGACAAGGTGAGGTCGCTCGCGCTCTACTCGCCGACACTGTGGCTCAACGGCTTCCGCATCCCCTGGTATGCGCGCCTCTTCCGCATCGTCACCTTTCGTGCCTTCGCGAGCCTGTTCGACTTCCCTGCCCCGCACAAATTCGGCATCAAGTGCCCGCGCATCCGCGACTTCATGCAGGCAGCGATTGCCTCCGGCAACGGCCCGAAGCTGCCGGTCGTGGCACCGGGCGTCGCGGTTCTGGAACGCCGCTGGCTGGTCGACGCCGCCCGCAAGCTCGTCGGCAGAATTACCCAGCCGGTCGTCATCCTGCACCCGCGCGAGGACGACTACGCGGCTCTCGACAACGCCACGTGGCTCGAGCGAAAGCTCTCCGGCACGGTCGACCTCGTGGTGCTCGACGACAGCTACCACATCGTGACCGTCGACCGTCAGCGCCAGGTCGTGCTTGACCACACGCTGTCACTGGCGGCCCGCAGCCTGCTGCCTGGCGGTCTGCAGCGCACATCGCTCGCCGCCGCGGCCTGATCGTGGACTGGCGAGCCGAGGTCACAAAGCCGCCAAGGTCCTTCCACAAACGGAGGAATTGATCACATGACGCCGCGCGGCAGGTCGCTGCGCGGCGCCGCGTGCATGCGGGCCTCGCAGCACCGCCGCGCGCAAGAGACGAGGCGAGTGCGGGAGCAGGCGGGGTCATGCGGATAGCTCGGTCGGGACCTACTGCGGTCCTTCTCGTCGTCGCCACCGGGAGCATGCACGCGCTCGCGGCCGAGCGCGTGACTATGCCGTACTACTGCACATCGCTGGGCGGCGGCGCGGTCGAGCTCGACCCGGCACCGAAGCCCCAGTCCTATGCCATCGTCGGTCCGCACAACGAGGCCAGCTACCGCCATTGCGCGCCGGAGGATCCCAGCCGCTGCAAGACTTGGAAGGTGCATCGCTTCGAGATCGATTGCGGCGGCAAGCCCGTGCCCTGGTACCGGGTCGTCGCCGCCGCGTCCGAGATCACCGGCGGTCCGGCCTTCATTTCCGGTACGCGCCTCAACGTTCGCCTGCGCCAGGATGGCGGCGGTCCGCAGGATGTGGCCGTCATGCCGCCGGGCTTCGCGCCCGTCGTCGGGCTCACGGCCGATATTGGCGGTAGCGGACTGGCAGCTACACCGCCGGTCGCGCTGCAGCCACCCGTCCCGGTCCCGGCCAAGCCTCCGGCCTCCGCACCGCAGAGAGCGGAGGCGGCCTCCTCCCCGAAGCCGGATGCCGCAACGAGCTCGCCGCCTCCCGACGAGGGCGCGTCGGGTGGGACAGGACCCGCGGACAAGAAGAGCGCGCCCATTCCTGCGGCAGCGGGACCCTCTGAGGCGGCCGCAGCTGAACCATCTCCGGTCCCGGCCGCACCACCTTCGGAGCCCAAGCTCGCGCCGGGCGTCATCGCCCTGCCCCCGCCGGTCGCGACTAACAAGCAGGGCTCGGACAACACGACGATCACCCCGAGCACAGCCCCGCCTCCACCATCGGCCCCCGCACCCGCCTCGCCGACCCCAGCGGCGACCGAGTCCGCATCGCCGGCCGCCGCACCCGCGGCCACCGGTGTGGCCGGCACCGACGGCACCGGCACTGCACCTGTCGCCGCGACGGCACCGCGCCAGCGCCTAGGGGCCGTGGTTTTGCTCGCCGCGGCCGCCCTGCTCGCACTCCTGGTCCTCGTCCGGTTGATGCGGAGGCGGCCAGCCTCGAGACCCGTCGCGAGCACCGCCCGCGACCTTGCCGCCGTTTCCTTTGGTGAGCGCTCCGGCGCGACCGAGGACCTTGCCTGGACGCCTGCCGGAAGCTCGCCGCCACCGGAGCCCGCTCTGCCCGAGCCGTCCCCTGCGGTGCCCGCCGTGCCGCAGCCCGAGCTGCCCAGCGCCGAGGTGCCGTTACCCTTGGCCGAGCCCCCGCCTCAGCCGGCGCCCGCACCACTCGCCATCGACCTCCCCCGAACCCGTGCCGAGGCTCTCGAGATGCTCGGCGCACCGCCTGACGCCTCCCTCGACGCAGCACGCAAGATCGTCGATGGCCTGCGCCAGAGCTGGAGCCCGGCACTCGCCAAGACCGACGCCGACCGCCAAAAGCGTGAGGCCCACGTCAGGGCCATCGACGCAGTGTGGGCAGTCGTCGAGCGCGACCCCAAGCTTTAGAAAGTCTCCAAAGTACTGATATTGCGGCCGGAAATGCCGCAGCCTGCGGCCTTGACGATGCCCTCGTGGCGTTGCTCACTGAGGTCCTGCATGGTACGGTCCGTGCAAAGTCCGGTGTCGGGGCCTTGAACCCCTTCGATTGGAGCGACCTTGATGAGGCTCAATGCCAGTCCGGCCCATTGCGGGCCACGTATGCACGTTCGGCGACTTTCGGCGCACCCTTCCTCACGAATGCCACTGCGACCCGACGCGAGGCCGCCTCAATGATCGTCTGCTCCTGCAACGTCATCACCGACCGCGACATCGAGCTTGCCGTGCTCGACATCATGAGCCGCCCGAACGCGCCGCTGCCGACCCCGGGCATCGTCTACCGCTATCTCGAGAAGCGCATGAACTGCTGCGGCTGCTCTCCGGTGGCGGTCGAAACCATCTACGCCAAGATGGATGACCTCGCCGCCAAGGGCCTCATCTGCCCGTGCGCCTGCGCCTCCGCCCAAGACAAGCTGGCACGCTTTGTCAGGCAGATGCCGAAGCGGCAGGCAAATTTTGCTGATGCCCGAGAGCCGGCGCCGGAGCATACTCCCGGCCGGCTCGAAGCTGCCGAGTGATCCAGGCCGTTCCCTGGCCTTCTCTGAGCAGCCGGCAACTGAAGTTCACGAAGCGGAGACGGGAAAATGCAGGGCGATCGCGAAATCATCGATGCACTGAACGAAGCGCTGAAGCTCGAGCTCGGCGCCGTCAACCAGTACTGGCTGCACTACCGCATGCTGCAGAACTGGGGCTTCAGCAAGCTGGCCAAGAAGGAGCGCGCCGAGAGCATCGAGGAGATGCACCACGCCGACAAGCTGATCGACCGCATCATCTTTCTCGAGGGCCATCCCAACCTTCAGCACGTCGCGCCGCTCATGATCGGCCAGAACCTCAAGGAGGTGCTCGATTGCGACCTTCGCGGCGAGCACATCGCCCGCGAGACGTACGCCAGAAGCCGCGCGCTCTGCCGCGAGAAGGAGGACTATGTTTCGATGGCACTGTTCGAGGAGCTTCTGAAGGACGAGGAAGGGCACATCGACTTCCTCGAGACCCAGCTCGAGCTCCTCGATAAGATCGGCATCCAGAACTACGGCCAGCTCCAGGCCGATAGCGCCGACGAGACCCCGGGCCACTGACACGGCGCCCGTCCTCCCCTTCCTCAATGGGGGAAGGGGCAGAGGGCCGGGAGCTGCCGACGTCGGGCTTGCCGCTCCCGCGAAATCATCGAGCTCATCCGGACGAGCGCATTGCAGGCGCTCCTCCGGCGTCCTACATCAGGGGCTGTCGGTGCGCGGACAGCCGCGCGCTGCGCTATGTCGAGGTGATCTCCATGCTCACGACGCTCGCCCGTGTTGCCGCGATGTCCGTCCTGCTCACAGTTCCGGCGCTGGCCGAGGAGCCGAACGCGTCCGCTCCTGCCGACACACCCGCGGTCGAGAACGAGGCTCCCGACCCGGAGCTCGAGGAAGCCAAGAAGGCTACCCACGAAGCCATCGAGGCGGCCAAGACGGCCGTGAAGAAGGCGCTCGAAGCCGCCAAGAAGCACGCCGGCCCTGCCATCGAGAAGGCCAAGAAGGCGACCAACGAAGCGCTCGACAAGGCCAAGCAGGCCGCCAACGAGGCGCTCGACATCGCCAAGCAGGCCACCGACGACGCGCTGTCAGAGCCGGAGCAGGGCTCCGAGCCCGCGCCCACCGAGCCGGCGCCGCAGCAATAGCCGTCTCCTCGTCCGTCCGACGACCGCGACGGGGCTCTCTGTCGCCATGCGGTGCCAGGCGAGCCGTCGCGCTGGCCAGTCGCCAGCGTGTGCCGCACGCGCCCTCCTAAGGAAATCCAGCAGCGATTTCGTGAGTTATCTGATAAGATATTCGTCACCCAGAGCAGCCAGGTCTAGAGCAGCCAAGTCTGGAGCGGCGCCCCGGCGTCGCGGCGGCGAGATCTGCTCCAAGAGGGGACGAGCCAATGACGCGCGGCACTCATGAAATGCTTCTCAAGCGAGCCCTCGTCGTGTTCGGGGCGATATTCTGCCTCGTTTACCCCATGGGCCTCGTTTGGCCCTCAGGCTGGGTCTGGCATGGCGGCCACGGAGCCTATTATTTGCAGATGATCTGCGGGATCTATGTTGTCCTGGGTGTCTTTCTCGTCATGGCCGCGCGTGATCCAGCCGCCAATCGCAGCCTGATCTCGTTCACGATCTGGTCGAGCGTCGTGCATGCCGCAATCATGGCCGTGCAGGCCATCGGCGACCCCCAAGAGACCGGTCACCTGATTGGAGACGTGCCCGCCCTCCTGCTCGTAGCCGGCGTTCTTTGGTGGCTCCAGGCGTCCGAGGACAAAGCGGCGCTGGCTCGACGCAGCGTGGGGTGACCGCCAGCCGGCCTGTAGCAGCGTTGAGTTCCACAGGCAGGAGCCCTTGCCGCACCGCTCGATGGCTCGCGGCCTCGGCTGGTGCAATTGGGCTCTAGGCGTCGGCGCCCGCTACCCGCACCCTGTTCAGCCACGGCAGCAACAACCGGTTGAACACGTCCGGATGCTCGACGTTCGGCATGTGCCGCGCGTCTGCGATCTCCTCGTAGCGTGCGCCTGGAACGAGCGCCGCGATCTCCCGGTTGGCGTCGGGTGGCGTACCCTCGTCGAAGGCGCCGCAGACGACCAGCGTCGGCACCCGCACGGACGGCAGCTCGGCCGTGAAATCGAAGCCGACCAGCGCCGCCGCAGCACCGAGGTATCCATCGAGCGGAAGCGCGGCGATGCTCTCCCGGATCTCGTTCCAGCGCCGGGGATGGCGGGCGCGAAACGCCTCTGTCAGCCAGCGCGCGGTGGTCGTGTCCGCGAGCGGCTCGACGGATCGCGCCTCGGTTGCCGTCTTGACTCGCGCCGCCCATGCTTCGGGCCACGCACTGGGCGTCCGCGCGACCGTGTCGCACAGCATGAGCGACAGGAGCCGCGCCTGGTGACGGACCGCGATCCCCTGCGCGATGATGCCGCCGATCGAGAGCCCGACGAGGTGAAAGCGCTCGATGCCGAGGAAGTCGACGATCGCAACCGCGTCGGCCGCAAGATCCGGCACCGCGTATGGACCCGCAATCGCCTCGCTTCCGCCGTGCCCGCGCATGTCGATGCGCAGCACCCGGTAGCCCGCCGCAAGAAGCGCCGGCACCTGCTCGGCCCACATGCCTCCATCCGCCGCCACCGAATGCAAGAGGCACACGACCGGGCCATCGGCTGGGCCCACGAGATCGTAATGCATGCGCCGCCCGCCGATCGTCACCAGCATCGTCGTGTCCTCCAGTATCAAAGCCTCGGACATCGCGTCGAGGCGCGACCAGACCTATGCCCGCGGCCCCGCCCTGAAGCCGGAAAGCCCATAATGCAGGATGAACAGATAGCACGGCGCGGCGACGACGAGATACGCGAGCTGGAAGTCGATCGACTGTTTCAGGTACGCGAACGCATAGGGGATCAGCGCGCCGCCTGCGATCGCCATGATGAGCAGGGCCGAGCCCGTCTCCGTGTGCCGCCCGAGTCCGCGGATGGCGAGCGGGAAGATGGCCGGCCACATCATGGCATTGGCAAAGCCGAGGCTGGCGACGATCGCGACCGACGTACGCCCCTCCGTGACGTAGGCCGCGACCGACAGCAGTAGCCCCAGGATCGCCGACAGCGCCAGATACCGCTGCTGGGAGACGAGGCGTGGAATGCAGAGAAGCCCCGCCACGTAGCCCGCGAGCATGGCCGCGAGCGTGTACGAGGTCATGAACCGCGTCTCGCCGAGCGGCAGGTCAAACCCCGCCGCGTAGGTGCCGATGGCATCGCCCGCCAGCACTTCGACTCCGACGTAGAGGAACAGCGTCACGACGCCGAGCCAGAGATGCGCGTACGACGACAGCTTCGCACCCCGCTCGTCGCTCCCCACCCCTCTCTCGACATTGGCGGCACCGGCAGCCAGGTCGGGCAGTGGCGATCGCAGAATGCCGGCTGCGAGCAGAAGGAGCAGCCCGCCCATCGCCATGTAGGGTGCGTAGACCCGTGCCGCGAACGTTTCGATCAGCGCCATCCGCTCGGCAGCCGACGGCGCCGCTTCTACCGTCTCGGCAAATGCGTCGACGCCGCGCAGCACCAGGGCGCCGAATACGAACGGCGCCACGACACCGGCGAGTTTGTTGGCGATCCCCATGACGGCGATGCGCGCGGCCGCGCTCTCGATCGGCCCGACGATGGTGACGTAGGGATTTGCCGCCGTCTGCAGGAGCGCGAGGCCCGCCCCGATCGTGAACAGGCCGCCGAGCGAGCCCTCGTACACGCGCGCGGTCGTGAAATAGCCGAAGATCGCCGCGCCCGCGGCCATCACCGCGAGCCCGGCGGCCATGCCGCGCTTGAGCCCGAGCCGCCTCAGGATCGACGCCGCCGGCAGCGCGAGAAAGAAGTAGGAAAGGTAGAACGCCATCGGCACCAGGAAGGCGCCCGTGTCGTCGAGGTCGAACGCGAGCTTGACGAACGTGATCAGCGGCCCGTTGAGCCACGTCACGAAACCGAAGATGAAGAACAGCACCCCGATGGTGACGACCGGCCCGAGCCCGGTCGTGCCAGCCGCCCCTTTGACCGTCGCCTTCATGCTCCGCCCCTGCCGATGACGCCGAGAAGCTTAGCCGATGCCGCAGGACCGCACACGCCCTCGACGGTGGCAACGCCGCCTCGAGGTAAATGCGGTTCGACTTCCTCCGGCGCCGGGTGCAGACTGCACGTTGCCCCGATTGCTCCGGACCTCCGGCGGTGCCAGAGATCTCATGTTGCAGCAGCCATCGACCAGTCGGAGTTCCCTGTTTGCCGTCATGGCCGCCGCTATGGCCGTCGCCACCGCGACAACCGTCGCAGCACCGCTTCTCGCCTACTCGGTCACGCTGGCGACGTTCGGCGCCGCGCACGTCCTCTCCGAGTTCCGCTACGTCGACCGCCGCTTCGGACGCGGCCTCGGCTCCCTGCGGACTGGCAGTATCGTCGTCCTCCTCGTCGCGGCAGCGACCGCCCGTGCGCTCGGCGTCTACAATCTAATCGCGCCACCGGTTGCCGTGACGCTCGAGCTGTCGCTCGTCGTGCTGCTCGCACTCTCCGCTGCGAGCGGCCCCTTTCCGCGCACTGTCCTCGCGGTCGCTATCGCATCCGCTATCGGCGTTGCCACGGCCCTGGCGCCATTCGACGCTGCCATCGCTCTGGCGGTGCTCCACAACCTGACGCCGCTCGCCTTCCTGTGGGAGATCCTGCCGCCCCACGAGCGGAGGTCCGCAATTCCGTTCGCGCTCGGTGTCTTCGTCGCACTCCCGCTGCTCGTCGCGACCGGGCTCCCGCGCGAACTGCTGTCGCAGGCCGGCATCGTCGCACCGACCCTCGATCCCTTCCGCGCCGGACCGCTCGCCGCCCACCTCCGGGTCTACGTGCCCGCGCCGCTCCTCGGCGGAGCGGGCGCCATCGATCTCTTCGCCGGAGCCGTGGTCGCGCAATGCGCCCACTACGCCGCGACAATCGTGGTTCTGCCGCTGCTCCTCGCCCGCGCCGACCCTGCTGCGCGAGGCCTGATGCCCTGGCCGCGCGATCGTGTCTTCGTTGCCCTGGTGGGGATTTCGTCCCTGCCGCTCGTCGCCTTGTTCGCCACCGATTTCGCGGGCACGCGCGCACTCTACGGCATCCTCGCCTCGGTCCACGCCTGGATCGAGATCCCGCTCGTCGCCATCGCGGTGACGCGCGGGCCGACGCCGTCGATCCCGAACCCTACGAGAACAGACGCTGCATTGGCCACGAGCGAAACGAGCAGCGCCTTTCTCGGTTCAAGATCCGCGGCCCGGCCCACGGCGACGGCCTCCACGAGACATACGAGAGCCTCGCTCACGAGCGTCGCTGGCCAGTAGCCGATGCGTGGATAGAGATGGAGCGCCGCATCCCAAAGGTAGGGATGCGTGAGCGCCGTCGCCGCCATGATCGCGATGAGGGCGGCGATCGCTCGCCACCACAGCCCGGTGAGCGCCCACACGGCAACGAGCGCAACCGGCCCCTCGACGGACATCGAGATCAGCATCGCGACCGGCTCGGTCATCGGCCTTGCTCCACCGAGCGTGCCCACCTAGTCTCACGCCAGCAAGACCCGGAAAGCGATACCATGCACAAGCACCTCTCTGCGCTCGCCATTCTCGTGCTCACGCCCGCGCTGGCCTGGGCCGACCTGCTTCCGCCCAAACCCGAGCCCCCGCCGCCGCCCGGCACCGCTACGTCGCTCGTCGTGCTCGGCATTGCGGCCGCGATGGGCCTCGGCCTCTGGATGTGGCGCAGCCGGTGAAGCAGATAGCGGCCTGCCAGCAGCGGATCGGGTGTGACTGCGTTCGATGAATGGCGATCGGTTGTCGATATGATCGGTCATTGGCTGCTCGCCATGACCGCGCCGGCCACCTCAAGCAGCTCCGCATCCCGCCCCACCGCACCGACCAGTTGCACACCGAGCGGCATCCCTTCGGCCTCCATGAGCGGCAGGCTCACGGCCGGCACCCCGAGATAGGTCCACAGGAAGTTGAAGGCCGGCGAGCCCGTCGAGCCAAGTCCCTTCGGCGCCGGACCGCACGCCGCCGGCGTGACGAGCGCATCGTAGCGCTCGAAGAGGGGCGCGAGCGCCGCATTGAGACCATCGCGCCGCGCCAGCGCACTCCTGTACTCGTCGTCCGTGACGCCGCGCCCGATGCCGATCACCTCGGCGAGCTTGGCGCTGATCTCGTGCGGATAGTGGTCGAGATAAGGGCCGTACGCCCGCGCGATGTCGCGGAACTGCACGGCACGCTGCAAGCCGCCCGTGTCGTCGAAATCGGCCGGCATCGCGACCTCCTCGATGACGCTTGCGTGGTTCTTCACGAAAAGCAGCATCGCCTCCTGCATCGAGGCCTCGCCCTGCCCCCACGCTGGCGTGCGCACAAACGCCAACTTGAGCGGATGCCTTGGTCGCGCTCCCGAGGGGGATAGAGGGAGGGTGAGCGGGCTCGCGCCGCCCGCCATCACGCTCACGAACAGGGCCACATCCGCGACCGTCCGACCGTAGCCGCCGATGGTGTCGAGCGGGGCCGACTGCGCCAGCACGCCGTCGCGCGGCACGACGCCGAACGATGGCTTGAACCCGACGACGCCGCAAAAGGAAGCCGGCCGGATGACGGACCCCGCTGTCTGCGTGCCGAGCGCAAGCGGCACGTGGCAGTCTGCAACCGCCGCTGCCGACCCGGACGACGAGCCGCCGGGCGTACGTTCCGGATTCCTCGGATTGCGCGTCTTGCCGGGTCCGAAGAACGCGAGCTCGGTCGTCACGGTCTTGCCGAGGATCACCGCGCCCGCCGCCGTGAGATTCCGGACCACCTGCGCGTCCGCTGCCGGCCGGCGGCCCCTCATGATCACCGTCCCGTTCTCGGTCGGGAGCCGGGCCGTGTCGACGATGTCCTTGATGCCGACGGGAACCCCGTGCAGCGGCCCCCTGGGGCCAGCCGCTTTCAGCACTTGATCAGCCGCGCGCGCCTGCTCGAGGGCATAGTCGGGATCGAGATGCACCCACGCCTCCACGACCGGGTCGCGGAGCGCGATACGCGCCAGACACGCCGTCACCAGCTCCTCAGATGTGATCACAAGCCTGCGGATCCGCGCGGCAGCCTCGGCGGCAGTCAATATATGAAGCTCGTCCATCGGCGCCCGGTCCTGCCCTTCGCTTTGATCAACAAGCCTCTTATCTGCTCCCGCCGCCGCCGTCGACCGCGGCCCCCGCTCTGCAGAGGGTTTTGCCGCAGCCCAAGCGTTGCGCACTCACTTGACGTCCTTTTGGGCAGCCACCTATAGCTCGCTACCCTTCCGCGCAGGGTCATTTCCGCCATAGACGTCGAGCGTCTCGCAAGCCGGCATAGCCGGCGGGGCCACGACGCAAAAGCCGCGCGCCGATTACGAGAGGAAATACCGATGTCGAACGAGCCGCGCCGTCCTGGCCGCCATTTCCTTCAGATCCCCGGTCCGACGCCGGTGCCCGAGCGCATCCTCAATGCGATGAGCCAGCAGATCCTCGATCACCGCGGCCCCGCGTTCCAGAAGCTCGGCCAGCGTGTGCTCGCCTCCGCCAGGACCATATTCAAGACCACCAATCCCGTCGTTATCTTCCCCTCCTCCGGCACCGGCGCCTGGGAGGCCGCACTCGTCAACACACTGTCGCCCGGCGACAAGGTGCTGATGGTCGAGACCGGCCAGTTCGCGGTGTTGTGGAAGCAGATGGCCGAGCGTTTGGGCCTCACGCCCGAGATGATCCCGACCGACTGGCGCATCGGTGTCGACGCGAGCCTCATCGAGGCCCGCCTGACGAAGGACAAGGCGCACGAGATCAAAGCCGTCTGCGTCGTCCACAACGAGACCTCGACCGGCTGCCGCACGTGGCTCGAGGAGGTGCGGAAGGCCATCGATGCCGCCAGCCACCCGGCCCTGCTCATGGTCGATACCATCTCCTCGCTCGGCGTCATGGATCTGCGCCATGACGAGTGGGGCATCGACGTCACCATCTCGGGCTCGCAGAAGGGACTGATGCTGCCGCCCGCACTCTCCTTCAACGCCATCAGTCAGAAGGCGCTTGCCGCCGCGAAGACCGCCAAGCTCGCCAAGAGCTACTTCGCCTGGGACGACATGCTGGCCAACAACGCCAACGGCTTCTTCCCCTACACGCCGGCGACCGGCCTGCTCTACGGTCTCTGCGAGGCCATCGACATGCTGCACGAGGAGGGCCTCGACAACGTATACGCCCGCCATGAGCGCCTCGCCGAGGCGACGCGCCGCGCGGTCCGTGCCTGGGGCCTCGACATCTGGTGCCGCGATGCCAAGTACTACTCGCCGGCCGTCACCGCCGTCGCCACACCCGACGGCCACAACGCCGACGCATTCAGGAAGGTCGTGCTCGACACCTTCAACATGTCGCTTGGTACTGGCCTCAACAAGCTGGCCGGCAAGGCCTTCCGCATCGGCCACTTGGGCGACACCAACGAGCTCACCATCCTCGGCGCTCTCGCCGGCGTCGAGATGAGCCTCGGGCTGGCCGGAATTCCGCACAAGAAGGGCGGCGTCGACGCGGCTATGGCCTACTTCGCCGAAACCGCCCAGCCCGCCGCTGCCAAGGCGGCCTGACCAAGCGCTGCTCGATCGCCAGAACGAGCGTCACTCCGGCCCGGCCGGGGTGACGCTTTTCGTCCCCGCGACACCCGCCGGCCCCTTCGCCGCGCCTCTATGGACCCCCGGCGGCGCGCGTGTTAAGCCGCGCCCGTCTCGAGTCCCTGCCAGAAAGGCACGTCCGGCTGATGTCCGACAAGGTGACGACACGCGCCCTTTGTGCGGCAGACTTGCCGCTCGTCTCCGATCTGCACGCCCGCGTATTCGGACCCGGTCGCTTTGCCCGCACGGCCTACCGCGTGCGCGAGCGCCGCTCGCATGGCACGAGCCCCGTGACGCCCTTCTGCCGTGCCGCATTCTTGGGCCCGCGCATGATCGCCTCGCTCAACATGACAGCCATAACGATCGGCGGAGCGCAGGGCGCGATGCTGCTCGGGCCCGTCGCCGTCGATCCTTCGTTCGCGGGCCAGGGCTACGGGCGCCGCCTCATTGCGGAATCGCTTGCCGCCGCCAGAGCCGCGGGCGTGAAGCTCGTCGTTCTCGTCGGCGACGAATCCTACTACGGCCGCTTCGGCTTCACGCGCGTGCCGTCGGGCGCCATCGCCCTCCCCGGCCCGGTAGACCCCATGCGCATCCTCGCCGTCGAGCTCGTGGACGGCGCCGCAAGGAGCTTCCGCGGCATCGTCGCACCGGCATGACGGCCTGCCGTCTCGACCTCCGCGCGTAAGGCTCGCCTCGCGTCGGCGTCCCGGTTAAGCTCGCCCGAACGACCATCCGGTGGAGGCCATGGGCAGACGGCAGGAACTCGACGGGCGCAAGGCCGTGATCGCGACGGCGCTCGCGATGAGCCGCTCCGGCCTGTCGCCGGGCCGCTCGGGCAACGTGTCCTGTCGCGTCGGCGGCGGCATGCTGATCACGCCGTCGGGCATGGCCTACGAGGACCTCGAGCCGGAGGACATCGTGCGCGTTGCGCTGGATGGCAGCGTCCCAGGCAAGCAGCGCAAGCCCTCGTCGGAATGGCACTTCCACCTTGCGGCCTATCGCGCCCGCGCCAACATCGGCGCCCTCGTGCATGCGCACTCTCTGCACGCCACCGTGCTTGCCTGTGCGCGGAAGTCGATTCCCGCCTTCCATTACATGGTAGCGGTTGCCGGCGGAAACGACATCCCGCTGGTCCCCTACGCGACCTTCGGAACCGACGCACTGGCCCGGCTCGTCGCCGACGGCTTGAAAGATCGCAACGCCTGCCTGATGGCGAACCACGGCCAGATCGCCGTCGGCGAGACGCTACCCGCCGCCCTCGAGCTCGCTCACGAGGTCGAGGTGCTCGCAGAGCAATACGTGAAGGTCCTCGCCCTCGGCCCGCCTCACCTCCTGTCGGACGACGAGATGAACGTCGTGCTCGAGAAGTTCAAAGGCTACGGTCAGAGGGGGCAATCTTCGGCGTGAGCGCGTCGGCGCCCTCAACCCTCGGGCTCACCCTTGATGAACGGCTCCACCTTGCCCTTGAGCTTGATGGTGATGGCGTTGCCGAAGCGATCGCGGGCCTTGCCGGCCGCAACCCGGATCCAGCCCTCGCTCATGCAATACTCCTCGACGTTGGTCTTCTCGACCCCGTTGAAGCGGATGCCGACGTCGCGCTTCAAAAGTTCCTCGTCGTAGAAGGGGCTCCTCGGATCGACGCAGAGGCGGTCGGGCAGGGTGTCGGCCATGGCTGTCTCTCCTCACCTCAATTCGCGAACCGGAAGTGCATCACGTCGCCGTCCTTGACCACGTAGTCCTTGCCTTCGAGGCGCATCTTGCCGGCGTCCTTGCAGGGCACCTCGCCGCCGAGCCCCACATAGTCGTCGTAGGCGATCGTTTCCGCACGGATGAAGCCCTTTTCGAAGTCGGTATGGATCACGCCCGCGGCCTGTGGCGCCTTGGTGCCGCGCGTGATGGTCCAGGCCCGCGCCTCCTTCGGTCCCACCGTGAAGTAGGTGACGAGATCGAGGAGCGAGTATCCCGCGCGGATGAGACGGTTGAGACCGGGCTCGGCAAGCCCCATGTCGGCGAGGAAGGCCGCCCTGTCCTCGGCCGGCAGGCCAGCGAACTCGCTTTCGATCTTGGCCGAGATCACGACCACGCCCGCGCCTTCGGCCTTGGCGCGCTCGGCGACCTTCTTCGAGAAGGCGTTGCCGTCCGCCGCTGAGCCCTCGTCGACGTTGCACACGTAGAGCACCGGCTTGGCGGTGAGGAGCTGCAGGGCAGCGTAGGCCGGCTTCTCCTCGGGTGTCAGCTCCGCGAGCCGCGCGGGCTTTCCCTCTCGAAGCAGAACCAGCGCCTTCTCGATCAGCGCCAGCTGCGCCTTCGCATCCTTGTCGCCGCTCTTCGCCTTCTTCTCGACGTTCGCCGCCCGCTTCTCGCAGCTCTCGAGGTCGGCGAGCATCAGCTCGGTCTCGACCGTGTCGGCATCCGCCACGGGATCGATTCGGTTCTCGACGTGCGTGATGTCGCCGTCCTCGAAGCAGCGCAGCACGTAGGCGACCGCGTCCACCTCGCGGATGTGCGACAGGAACTTGTTGCCGAGCCCCTCGCCCTTGGACGCCCCGCGCACCAGACCGGCGATGTCGACGAACGTGAGCCGGGTCGGGATGATCTGCGCCGACCCGGCAATCGCCGAGAGTTTCTCGAGCCGCTCGTCGGGGACCCCGACCTCACCCACGTTGGGTTCGATGGTGCAGAACGGATAGTTCGCCGCCTCGGCCGCCGCTGTTTGCGTCAACGCATTGAAAAGCGTGGACTTGCCAACGTTTGGCAGGCCCACGATGCCCATCTTGAAGCCCATGCGGGAAAGATCCTTGGATTTGTGCTCGCGTCGGGCTACACGCTCACGCCCCCGGGATCAATGGGGGAGAGGGACGCGCCGCGCCGCGCCGGCCGGCGGCATCCGTCCTGCTTGCCCCCCCACCCCGGCAGGGCTAGACCCAGGCGCGCGATACGCCCAGAATCGGGCCTGTCCCGCCCCAAACGCGACGCAAACCCCGGCTACTCGGGTCTGCAGGGACCGCTACTCCAGGAAAGAAAGTCATATGACCAAGAATTGGCGCCGTAGCCCGGCCATCGACGTGGTGATCGCCGTCGCGCTCGCCGGCCTTGGCGCGCCTGTCGCACTTGCCGAGCCGGCCGATCAGCGGGTCGAGGTCGCCGCCTCTGCCAAGAATGCCGACGACAAGGACAAGCCCAAGAAGCCGAAGGCCCCTCGGAACCAGGGCGGTGCCGATGGCGGAGACGGAAGCGGCGACGCGAGCACCCCGAATGCCAGCAAGGGCACGGGTGCGGCGCGCGACGGTGACGCTTCGGTCGAGGTCAAGAAGGCAGGCTCAGCCAAGGGACAGGCACGCGACGGCAAGGCCAAGGGCTCCGGCAGCGGGCAGGGACAGCTGCAGGGCTATGGAAAGCCGGCCAAGCCGCGAAACGACGACAAGCGTACCGGCAGCCGCGACGATCGCCCGCCGAGCGGCCAGCTCCGCACCAGCAAGGGCGGCAACAAGAAGCCGGCCGACGCCGCGAAACTCAAAGCGCCCACCAAGGGCAGCGGCTACGCGAACACACCTGCCCCGAGAAACACCGCTCCGTTGAACACCGGCGGCAGCGGGTACACGAACACACCGCCCCCGAGAACCGTCGCTCCTGCCAACACCCGCGGCAGCGGGTACGCCAACGTTCCCTGGAAGCGTCCCGACCCCGTGGTCGTCAAGCGCACCTACAAAGCCCCGCCGAAGCCCGTCGTGAGGTTCGACGACGTAAAGCGCGACCGCAAGGTCGAGACTGTCAAGAACGTCCGCCTCTACCGGGAGCCTGACCGCCGCGTCATCATCAAGCAGGACAACCGGGTCTTCATCAACCACGACGAGAGCGACCGCTTCCGCCGCATCTCGCGTAGCGCCCGCACCGCGCGTCGGTCGGACGGCTACAACGAGACGATCATCGTCCGCGATGGCGGCGTCAGGATCATCAACGTGGTCGACGACGACGGCTATCTCGTCTACCGCGCGCGCCGCGACCGCTATGGCCGCGAGACCATCATCATCGACAACCGCCGGCACCGCGAGCGCAGCTTCAGCGGCCGCGATGTCGCGCTCGGCGTCGGTGCCGGCCTCGTGCTCGGCGCCGCTCTTGTAGCGCTCGCCCCGCCCGTCCACGCCGTGCCGCCCGACAAGTACGTGGTCGACTACGGCCGCGCCTCCGACGAGGACGTCTACGAGGCTCTGACCGCTCCGCCGGTCGAGCGCCTGGACCGCGACTACTCGCTCGACGAGATCCGCTACAGCGAGCCCTTGCGCGAGCGCATGCGCCGCGTCGATCTCGACACCGTGACCTTCGACTTCGGCTCCTGGGAGGTCGGCGAGGGGGAGTACGGCGCACTCGAGAAGATTGCCGGCGGTATCCAGCGCGCGCTCGACCACAACGCCGACGAGGTGTTCCTGATCGAAGGCCATACCGACGCGGTGGGCGACGAGGACGACAACCTCTCGCTCTCGGACCGTCGTGCCCAGTCGGTGGCCGAGATTCTGACCGCGGAGTTTGGCGTACCCCCCGAGAACCTTGTCACACAGGGCTACGGCGAGCAGTTCTTGAAAATTCCGACCGACGGGCCCGAGCGCGCCAACCGCCGCATCGTCGTCCGCCGCATCTCGCCGCTGATGTCGGAGAAGTTCAGGAACTGAGTCGAGCTCGCTCCGGCTGAGCAAAGTGCGGACTGAGCTGGCGCGACTGAAGCCTACTTGGCCTCTCGAACAATCGACCGGTCGCGGCGTCGTCGCGGCCGGTTTTCGCTTTTCCTCGATCCCGGACGTCGCCGGTGCAGCCACGCCGGTTCGGCAGCGTGCGAACGTCGGTCACGAGCGCCCCGTCCGTCCTCTCGGGACGAGCTGGCTCGCGAGACCGCTGCTGGTGCCAGTCTCGCCCGATGCTCGCGAGACCGGGCCGACGCGCCGCCCCAAACATCGCGGCCCTTACGTGAAGAGCCGCCGCCAGCCTTTGGCGTCCTTCAGGATCTCGCGCGCCGCATTGTGACCCGGCACGCCGGACACGCCGCCACCCGGATGCGTGCCCGCGCTGCAGAGATAGAGCCCCTTCAGGTGCCCGCGGTAGCTCGCGATGCCGGCTGCGGGCCTGACCGAGAATACCTGGTTGAGCTTGAGGCTGCCGTGGAAGATGCACCCGCCCACGAGGCCATAGTCGCGCTCGAGATCCTTGGGCGACAGAAGCTTGCGCGCACTGACCGCCCCCGAGAAGTTCGGCGCGTACCGGTCGACCGTTTTCAGAATCAGGTCGCCCACCTCGTCGCGATGATCGTCCCAGTCGCGACCGTCCGCGAGATAGGGATGGAAGTGCTGGCAGAAGAGGCTCGCCACGTGCTTGCCGGCCGGCGCGAGCGTATCGTCGAGCGTCGACGGAATGCAAAGCTCGATCATCGGCGCCTTCGCCCAGCCGCCGTGCTTGGCGTCGTCGTAGGCCTGGTCGAGGTAGCGCATCGAAGGACAGATGATGATCGAGCCGACATGCTGCGGCCCTGCGCTCTTGCCCGGCACCGAGGTGAAATCCGGTAGCTCGTCGAGGGCCACGTTCATGCGGAACGTGCCCGACATCGACACGTAGTCGTCGATGTCCTGCTTGAGTGGCGCCGGCGTCTCCGCTGCATCGATCAGCTTGCCGTAGAGAAGCTTCGGATGCACCGCCGAGACGACCCGCGGCGCCATGTAGATGTGTCCGTCCTTGGTTGCCACCCCCTTGACCGCACCCTTTTCGACGATGACCTCCGCAACCGGCTCGTCGGTATCGATCTCCGCACCATGGGCCATAGCCGAGCGCGCGATCGCTTCCGAGATGGCGCCCATGCCGCCTTTGGCATGCCCCCACATGCCGCGCACCCCGTTGACCTCGCCGACCACGTGGTCGAGCAGGATATAGGCCGTGCCACCGGCATAGGGACTGACCATGCTGCCGATCGCCGACAGGTAGCCGAACGAGGCCTTGACCGCCTCGTCCTTGAAGTAGCGCGATAGGAACTCGTCGGCGGACGCCGTCATGACATCGACGAGCAGCGCGCGCTCCCTTGCCGAGAGGCGCCGGGCCGTGTTCAGGGTCAACGCTGCGATGACGAGATCCGAGATGCTGGCGGCGAGGTTGGGCGGTGTAACGAGCATCAGCTCGCGAAACACCGGAACCAGCGCCGTAAGGTCGGCGTCGAAGCGCTCGTAGCCCTCGGCATCGCCCGGCGCACGCTGGTCGAGCTGGGCCTTGAACTCGGCGGCGTCGGGACCGTACATCAGGTACGAGCTGTCGGGCTGCGGGAAGAAGCCGTCGGTCGGCCGCGGAATGATCTCTAGCCCGTGCGTCGCCAGCTCGAGATCCCGCACGACCTTGGGATTGAGAAGGCTCACGACGTAGGAGCACGACGAGTTGCGGTAGCCGGGCGCGAACTCCTCCGTCACCGCCGCCCCGCCAATGACCCGCCGCGCTTCCAGCACCTTCACCTTGAGGCCGGCCCGCGCCAGATAGGCGGCGCACGTGAGGCCGTTGTGGCCGGCACCGATGATGAGGGCATCGAAGCTCTGGCGGGCTGCGGGCATGGCGCGCTCCTATCCGAATGTCGGGCCGGATTAGACCAGAACACGCACGCCTCCGCCATTGCACTCGGGCAGTATGCGTCGCGGCGCGACGCTGGCCGGGTCGAGCCTGCGCATCGAGGATATTCCATCCTCAGGCGCTTGAAACCCCACCCGGCTTACGCCACCCCGGCGACGGCAGGGCCTGACGGCGCGTTGAGGATCCACCCGCGGCGCCGGCTCCCGGAGGCCTCCGCCAGGCACCCGGAGCGTGCTGGCGCGCGCGGTGCTCGTGTAAGGCGGAAGGTCGTCACTGCGACTTCGTGATTTCGAACGTCGAATAGCTCGCGGGGCTCGGCAGTCTGGTCTTGCCCGTGAGTGCGTCCGCGAGCGCCTCGCCGACATTGCAGCCGCCCTCGACGTCTTTGGCCGCGACGACGATGAACGGCCGCTGCCAGCTGGTGCCGCTCGTCTCGCAGGCCGCACAAGGCTCTCGGTATTGGCCGAGATTCAAGGTCGAGACCGGCGTCCCGGGCTGCGCGACCTTGGCCGCCAGATCGGCAGTGAGCTGCGCTCGCCTCCCCGCACGCGCCTTTTCCTGCTCGGGCTCCCCTTCCTGCGAGGCCGTCCCAACCGCGATGATCTCGCGCGCGCTGCCGAGCGCCGTCGTGACCTCGGTGTCGAACACTTCCCCGGCAATCGCATCCGCCTTGATGATGCGTCCTTCCTTCTCGAGCTCCTCCGCACTGCCGCGCACCCACATGAATTCCTTCTTGGCGACGACAACGTCGAACACGGCCCGCCTGCCGGACTTGTCCCAGCCCTCGATGGTGAACACGGTCGCGGACGGCGTCGAGCGTTCGGTCTCGACCAGTCCGGCGCTCGAGGTGTCGAGCCCGCGGTTGCCGACGGCCTCGACGAGCGTCATGCCGCCGACCGCCCCAATCACGCCGAGCGAGCCGACCGCAACCGCCATCTCGGCCGGACTCTTGAACAGCGAAAGGATCCAGTTGATGCGGTCCGCCCAGTCGTAGCCCTGCTTGGCTTGCCGGCCCCGCCGCCAAAGAACGGCAGCCACGCCCTTCTCGGCGTGGTTGTTGTCTTCGTCCCTGGTGCTCATCGACGCCTTCCCCTGCGCTTTTGCAACGGACCGGCTTATAGCCCAACTCCGCGCGCTGAAAAATGCCACGGGGCGGCCAAACTGCTACGTCATGGCCGGGCCTGACCCGGGCACGGAGTGCAGGGGCCGCCGAGCCCTCTACTCCTCGCCGCCCTTGCGGCCCGCGAGCCATTTCTTGAGGTTCTCTGCGAGCGCCGACTGGCGCTTGTTGGCCCGCTCGCCGGCAGGATGGGCCGCGCGCGGCTGGGACCGCGGCTCGTTCGCAGGCTGGTCGGCGGCGCGGGCCGGCCGCCCCGCCGCCACGGTCGTGTCGGGCTCGCGCTTCGCGCCCGGCTCCTCGGCTCCGCCGGCAAGCTTCGCGACGTCCGTCATGAAGCGCGCCTGGTCGCCCTTGGCAAGACGCCCGGCAGACTTCGCCATCGAGTCCAGAAGTGGATCGAGCCACGCCGCATCGGCCTTGGCAAAATCGGACAGCACCCAGCGCGCAACGAGCTCTTTCACGCCCGGGTGCCCGACTCCGATGCGGACGCGCACGTACTCGTTGCCGATGTGCGCCGACATCGACCTGAGGCCGTTGTGACCCGCGTTGCCGCCGCCGGTCTTCACCTTGAGCTTGCCGGGCGCGAGGTCGATCTCGTCGTAGAAGACGACAATGTCCGCCTCCTCGATCTTGAGGAAGCGCGCCGCCTCGCCGACAGAGCGGCCGCTCTCGTTCATGTAGGTCTGCGGCTTGAGCAGGAGGACCTTCTCGCCTGCGATCTCGCCGTCGGCAGCCAAGCCCTGAAACTTCTTCTTCCACGGCCCGAACCCGTGCGCAGCCGCAATGCGGTCGACCGCCATGAAGCCGACGTTGTGGCGGTTGCCGGCATACTCGCTGCCGGGGTTGCCAAGGCCGATGAAGAGCTTCATCTCGAATGCCCAGGTTGTAGACCCGCCATCCCGTGCGCGCCGCGACGGTCGCGGTACACGATGGCAGGGGCTCTCGAAAGGCCTGCCTCAGATAAAGATCCCGCGTCTACATCGCAACACACGCGGTGTGCTGCGATGCGCGCGGGATGCCGGGGCGCAGAGCAAGAGGAAGCCCGGCCGCGAAGGCCGGGCCCGAGCTCACTTCTTCGCGGCAGGCTTGGCGGCCGGAGCTGCGGCCTTCGCGCCAGCGGCCGGGGCCTTGGCGCCGGCTGCGGGAGCGGCAGCCTTGCCACCGGCGGCCGGAGCGGCAGCCTTGGCATCGCCTGCGGCGGGAGCGGCAGCGCCCTCTGCGGCAACGGCGGCGTTGGCCTCCTCGTCCTTCACTGCGCCCGCAATGGTGGCGACGGTGAAGTCACGGCCCTGAATGACGGTCTTGACGCCGTCCGGCAGCTTGACCGACGAGATGTGCAGCGAGCGGCCGATCTCAAGGCCCTCGAGGGTGGCCTCGAAGTACTTCGGGATCTGGTCGTAGGGGCAGAAAACCTCGACGTCGTGGCGTACGATGTTGAGGACACCGCCACGCTTGAGGCCCGGCGACAGAGCCTCGTTGACGAAGCGCATCGGCACCGCGACGCGGATGATCCCGTCCTTGCCGATACGCAGAAAGTCGACGTGGATCGGCGTATCCTTGACTGGATCGACCTGCACGTCGCGCGGAATGACCTTGGTCTTAGTGCCGCCGACGTTGACCTCGAACACGGTCGACAGGAACTGACCCTTCAGGATCTGCTTCCACAGCTCGTTGTAGTCGACGGTGATGGTGTCGGGCGCCTGGTTGTCGCCGTAAACGACAGCCGGGACTTGGTTTTCACGGCGGGCTTTACGTGCGGCCCCCTTGCCTGCACGCGGGCGCGCCGAGGCTTTCAGCTCGATGAGCTCAGTAGCCATGGCTTTGTTTCTCCAAGTGAAATTGGCCGCAACCGGCCTCCAAGGGTGCCGGGCGGCGTCTCATGCATTGGCTTGAGATGGCGCGCTTATACCGGGGGCGGCGACCGCAGGCAAGGGACCAGCCATGAAGACAGAGGAGGCCAGCTCCGTTGCGCCTCCCTCGTCGCCCTCTCAGAACCGCTTCTCGAGCCGCTCCAGGTAGTCGAGCTCGGAGGGCGGGCGTGTCGCCTCACCGAGGCGGCGGCGCAGCTCCTCGAGGATCTCGCGCGCCTTCTGGCGGTCGATCTCGCCCGGCACCTTGACCGAGGTGCCGAGGTCGGGCCCCTGCGTCTTCTGCGGCCGGCCAAGCGGATCGCGGCTGTCGCCACGCCGCCCGTTCCGCTGCGGCGAGTTGGCCATCATCTGCTCCATCATCTGCTGGGCACTCTGGCGCATCTGGTCGAGCGCCTGAGCCTGCTGCTCGAGCGCATCGCCGAGCTCGTTGTCGCCGAGCGCTCGCTCGGCGTTCTCCATGGCGTCCGTCGCGTCGCCGAGCTTGTCGGCCGCGCCAGCACGCTTCTGGCGCATCTCCTCCTGCAGCTTCGAGAGCCGCTCCTTGAGCGCCTTCTGCCGCTCGCCGAGCCGCCCTTTGCCCTGCCCCTGCCGGCCGCGCTCGTTGCCTTGACCGAGCTCGTTACCGTCCTGCCCCTCCTCGCCGTCCTGTCCCTCCTGTCCCGGCTGGTTCTGCCCGCGCTGGCCACGCTGCGACTGGCCGGACTTCTGTCCGCCGCGCTGCTGCTTGCCGCTTCGCCCCGGCTGCTGTTGCCCGCCTTCCTGCTCCTCCCCGTTCCGCTGCTCGGCGAAGGTGTCGTCCATGAGCTGCTGCTGCTCGCCGAGCATCTCGGAGAGCTCCTCGGTCATCTTCATCAGCTCCTTGTTCTCTTGCGCCTGCTCCTGGCTCATCTGGCCCGACTGCATGCGCTCCATGAGATCCTGGATGTCCGCGAGCATCTTCATGGCTTCCTCTTTGGAGCCGGACTTCGCCATCTCCTCGAGGTTCTTCATCATCTCGTCGATCTCCTCCTGGGAGAGCTCCTGGCTGTTCTCGTCGTTCCCGCCCTGCTGGTTGCCGTCGTTCTTCCGCTGCTCGGCCATCTGCCGCGCGTAGTCGTTGAACGCCTCGCGCAGCTCGGCCATGAGCTTCGCGATCTCCTCCTCGGACGCCCCCTCCTCGATCGCCTTGGCGAGCTTGTCCTGCGCCTCGCGCAGTCGGCGCTCCGCATCGGAAAGATCGCCGTCCTCGATCCTGAGCGCGATCTGCCACAACTGCGGAATGCTGGTCCTGACGGCGTCGTTGGACTGGTCGTTGCCGAGCCTGTGGTAGACGGTGCGCAGTCCCAGGTAGACGCGTGCATCGTCGATGAAGCCCTCCGGCGCCATTGTAAGGGCGCCGAGCGCGTTCTCGACCTGGTCGCGATAGCGTGCATCGTCGATGAGCTTGCGGCGCTGTTCGACGACGGCTCTGGCGAGCGGCTTCTTGAACTGGCGCTCCGGCAGCACGAGCTCCATCGTCTCGCTCTTGCCGATCTTGCCCGCGACGTCCTTGGCGACGAGCGTCATCTTCACGCGCATGCCAGCCCATGGGTGCGAGGCGAGCTCGAGGTAGGTCGCGGCCTCACCCTCCTTGGCCGAGGCCTGCGGCAGCTTGAGCGGCAGCTGCGGCGGTCTCTCGAGCGGCGGGCGCGGCCCCGACGGCGGTTTCGCTTGCGCCCACGCGGTCTTCGGGTCCGTGGGCTTCGGCGCCTTCTCGAGCTTCACCTCGCCCGAGGCCACGCCATAGTCGTCCTCGACCTTGTAGGTGAGCTTCAGCGATCCCCGCGACGTCACCTCCATCTTCTTCGTGAGTGCGATCTTGGGCGGCTGGTCGGGCGTCACGTCGAGCTGCCAGGTCGCAATCTTGGTCTCACCAGCCATGACGTCCACCGAGACCGGTGCCATCACCTCGTAACGGACCTCCTGCACCTCCTGACCGCCGCTCTTGGTCTCGGCAGCGATCACGTCGGGCTTCTTGGGATCGGCGCCCGGAACGATGAGCTTGAGAGCCATCGTCCCGAGCCCGACGGCGCGCACGATGACCGTGCTGCCTTCAGGAACGAGATGGGGCCTCGAGGAATCCTTGCCGGCACCCTTGTCCGCGAGCGTAGCCTTCATGCCGATCGGATTGGCGCCGTCGGCCAGCATCAGCGGCGGCAGGTTCGTGTAGGCGGGCGGCGTCACCCAGGCGTCGAGCCGAGCCTCGGCCAGCCGGTCCGGGATCCCGAGACGGAACGGACGCGACAGCCGGTCGTGCAGCGCAGGCCCCGCCAGCACGCCGCCGAGCAGGAGTGCCAGCACCGCCAGCCCGCGCACGGCGTATGGATCGAAGCGATCCGTCCGTGGAGCGGGATTGCCGGGTCTGAGGCGCCTCAGAAGCGCGCCCATGCGGCTCCGGTGGGCAATCCAGATGGCACGTGTCGCAGGGTCGTCGGCCGAGGCCGTCAGCGTGTCCTCGTACGACGACGCCGGCCGGTGCGGAAGCCCCGACACCCGCTCGAGACGCCGGATTGCCTCGTCGCGCGACGGCCAAGGCACGCGCAGAAGCTGGATCAGCGCGACGAGGAGCGCAGTACCGAAGATCCCGAGCCCGGCCATCTGCGCCGTCGGTCCGAGCTGCTCCCACAGTCCGGCGAGCGCGGTCAGCACGAAAGCGCTCCCGACCGCGAACACCAGCCACAGCCGCAGCCAAACGCGCTCGGCGAGCATGATCCATTGCGCACGCCGGATCTTGCGCTCGAACGCGCGGTCGTCGTGAGCTTTGCTCAGCTTGAAGTCGGATGGTCCGGAAGCGTTCGCCGTCATGGTCCTCGGGCCGCCGTGGTCGGGCAAAGCCTACCATGGCGGCACCGCCGGGCAACGTTACAATCCCGATAGCCGTTCACCCTTGGTTTCGAGGCCGTCCGGCCACGGACACCTCGCAGAGGCGGCGAGCAACGGGCGCCGGCGGCAGCGAGCGTCAGTGGCGCGTTGCGGCCAGCACCGGCTGCGCGTCGCTGATGGCCGCGAGCAGCGGATCGAGCACGCTCATCGGCAGCGCGGGCTGCTGCGGCTGGGCCTCGGTCGAGATCACGGCCGGTTCCGCCTGCGCCCACAAGCGCTCGAATGAACGCAGCGCCCAGGCTGCGATCTCCACCGAGCCCTCGGCATAGCATTCGTAGGCATCCCGTTTGGCAGGATCGCGCCGCATGCAGTCGCCGATCCACACCGTCTCGGCGCCGAGCACGAGTTGCTCATGCGCGTCGAGCAGGCGCGCATCGGCGAGCGAGCGCAGGCTGTTGTGGCCGTCGGCGGTGATCGCCGAGCCACATCCCGAAACGGCGCCGGTGCGTACGACCAGCATGTCGACGCCGATCCCGGCCGCACTCAACTCGTCCTTGAGGCTGGCCAGAGCCTTGGCCACGGGGCTTTCCGCCGACAGCGCGATCAGCTGATAGCGCGCGTCGGAGCCCGTCGCGGCCGCCTGACCGGCCCGCTCGGAAATATTCTTGAGAATGAATTCCTTGAGTCGCGCTTCCTTCTCCTCTTTCCTCACGACGTTCATGCGGGGGGAGGGGGTTGGGCGCATATTATCTGATCCTTGTTCGTTAGGTGCCCGGTTGGCCCGGTGCCACCTTACGTTTCTTGTTGCTGCCATTAAGCGGCCAAGAGAGTTAAACAACGGTTGATCGATGGCGCGAAATTGATCGATTGCAGGTTCATTCCGCTGCTTCCGGCCGGAACCGGCGCACCAGAGTCACGTCCGTATCGCTCCAGTCCTGGGTAGCCTCGAACGTGTCCTCGTTCCCGGCCTCGCCCATCTCGCCGGCCAGAACGAGCGCCGTGCCCGGCTGCACCGCGTCGGCGGGGCCGGAAAGGGCGGCGACAGCCTCGATCACAGGCTCCTCGGCAATGGACGCAGCGATCATCGGCGCCGTGCCGGCCGTCGACACGACCGCAGCGCCCTCGGTCGAACGGGTCTGAGAGGCCGCCCGCGCCAACAACGACGGAAGCGACTTGAGCATCGCCTCGGAGACCGGGATGCTGACCGTCTCGCGGCGAAGCACCACCTCGACGGCCGGCTCGGACTTGCTGACCAGCGGCACGGCGACCGGCTCGGCCTGAGCCACGGCAGCGGCCGCCGCGGCGGAGGCGACGGCAACCGGAGCCGCCACTGGCTGCGTGACGATCCCCGCCGGCTGTGCGGCGGACCCGGACGGGCCCGCGCCACCCGGGGCCGGTGCCACGCCGCCGCTGACTGCCACCTGACGTGCGGACGGCGCCGTATTGTTGTTGTGCGCTGCGAAATTGGGCTCTGCGCCGGTCGTCTCCTGCGACAGCTCGGCCTCCGCGCTGCGGGCGTAGGCGCCGAACGACGAGTACCGCTCGCCGCCTGCCTGAGGCTCGCCCCGGCGCGGCGTTCCGCGGACCGGGAACGGCGCGACGTTGTCGTGAGGCGGCACCGGAACCATGGCCACCGGAGGCATCGCCCCCGGATGCATTGGCTCCGCCACCGGAGGCCACGAGCCCGCCGTATAGGGCGTCTCACCCCACAGGGTCTGCGCCGGCCCGCGTTGGGCCACGGACGCCGTGCGCGAAGCCGGATGGATGGCCGGCCGCGGCGCCATGTAAGGCGGCCGCACCGGCTCGGAGCGGACGAACGGCGGCTCGACCCTGTAGGTCTCGGCGACGGATGGGGCAAGGGAGGACCCAAACACCTCTCCGCGACGGCGGCGCTCGGCCTCGGCCCGGCGCGCCGCGCCCATCACAGCGCCGAGAATGATCTCGGACCATGCCCCCTTGCGGAACCGGTAGACGCGGAACGCCTCTGCCTCGGCGAACTTCGAGCCCTGCTTTCTGAGCTTCGCCTGCACACGCCGTGTGAAGGGCGTCCAGGTGCGCGTGAAGATGCGCTCCTTCTCGAAGCTCGCGAACAGGTTGGAGAGAAGTTGCGCCTCGAGGCGAAGCTGCTCGCGCTGCTGCGGGTTCATGCGCGGCGGCGCATCGAGCGGCACGGCAACGTAGTAGTCGCCGTTGAGGTCGAACACCACGTGCCGGAACAGCTCGAAGCTCTCCCGCACCTCGCGGTCGCGATGGATGTCCTTGAACCGCGACAGGATCTCGATCACCGGACCCTGCTCCGCCTCGCGCATCTTGGGTACGAGGCTGTGCAGGCGGTTCACCGGCCGCCCGATCGAGACCAGGAGAAGACAGATGTCGACGAAGATGGCGACGGCGAGCGGAACGTAGTCGCGCTTCGAGAGCCCGACGGCCTCCTGCGACAGCTCCTTCGGCACCGCGCCGCCCTCGACCGACTGCACGGCCTTCTGCTGCAGCTCGCGAAGCTCGTCGGCAGACGGCGGCATCTTGAACGAGAGCAGTCCGTAGAACGTTGCCGTGAGCCGGCGGAACGCTTCGATGGTCGCTTCCGAGCCCTCGACGGCAGCGATCTCGGGCTTCTTGAGCTCGGGCAGCTGGTCGATGGCGCGCACGGCGCCTTTCAGAGCCTGCTGCAGCTGCGGGTCCGGACACACGAAGCCGCCCGACTTCGGATCGCCGAAGGTCGAACGCAGCGCCCGCTCGTCGAGGTCGGTGCGCAGCTGGCGCAATTGCGGATCGGTGCGGAATGCGTTGAAGCCCGTCACCGTCATGTCGAGCTTGCGCGACAACGCCTTCATGAACTCGTTGCGCGTACCGGACTTGGCGTCGAACGTCGAGGCGTCGGCCGATGCGATCTTTGCAAGGTCGGCGTTGAGGCCTGCCATGTCGGCGTTGACGGCCTCGACCCGCCCCTTGACGAAGTCCGAGGCGAACGAGAACCGCGCCGCGTCCTCGTCGCGCATCTTGCGGCGAGGTCCGTCACCGGGCTTCGAGTTGGGGCACGAGGTGCCCTTGTCGCGCTCGAGCGTCGCCTTCTCGCTTGATACGGCCGCGAGCTGAACCAGCGTCGCGTTGAGCTGCTCGAGCCGCGTCGAGGCGGCGTGGAGAGAGGTCTGCACCTGCGTCACCGCCGATTCCGCCGAGCGCGAGCTTTCCGACCGGCTCTCGAGCACCTTCCAGTAGAAGCCGAATCCGAAGCCGACCGAGATGATGGTGAGGAACAGGTAGCCCGCGACGTAGGTGAGCTTGGTCAACAACCCGTGCGGCGCGAACATCTGGTCGAGGAGCCAGATGATCATCGTCATCAGCATGGCGACCGAGAAGCCGATGATGGCTTTGTGAACGAGCGGCAGGTCGCCCATGTTGGCTTCGATGAGCTCGAGCATGCCGACGTAGGTCGCGACCCACGACAGCGCGCCGAGGCCCGTCACGAGAAAAAGCTTCTTCAAGTCGCGCTTCACCGGGGCCGGACCGGCGAACTCGGGATGAGAGAGGGGATCTTCCGGCTCCGCAGCGCGTGAAAACGGCCGTGCGGTTCCACCGTAAAGGTGGCTCGTCATGGGGTGGCCTGCCTATCTGGCGCGCGCCGCCGAGCTGTTGTTGTGAGGCCGCAAGAAACCCTTGGGCCCTGATCCGCTCTTGGCGCTCGACGCGAAACTCTCTTCTCGCTTGGCTCTCTACCCCCGTGATCCGAAACGAGGCCTAAGGGTGCTTTTTGTCGGAGTTGCGGCCGGTTGGTGGCCCTTTGCGGCGCTCCCCGGTCACCATGGATCGATGACCTTTCGCGGCCGCGCCGGGGATCGTGTATGGTCCGTCCGGCGGACGATCGAGCGGAGGCGGGCACCATGGCCAAGGCAGAGAAGAGCGAAAAGTCGGAGAAGGGCGAAAGGTCCGCAAAGGGCGACAAGGCCGCAAAGGGATCGCGGCCCGCCGCCGCCGCAAGCCCTGCGAGCACCGCCCCTGGCGCCTATCCCGGCTTCGACCTCGACGATCCCGAGCTCCCCGAGCACATCCAGGATCGCGCCTTGGCCTCGGGAGGATTCCCTTACGACGACAAGTTGAAGCGCAAGGACTACGAGGACGAGCTCCTGGCCCTTCAGCTCGAGCTCTTGAAGTTGCAGAGCCACGTCGAGTCGAAGGGTGAGCGCGTTGCCATCGTCTTCGAAGGCCGCGACGCCTCCGGCAAGGGTGGCTGCATCCAGCGCTTCCTCGAGCGCATCAACCCGCGCCACGCCCGCTCGGTCGCGCTCTCGAAGCCCTCCGAGATCGAGCGTGGTCAGTGGTACTTCCAACGCTACGTCGCCCACCTGCCGACCCGGAGCGACATCGTCCTCTTCGACCGCTCATGGTACAACCGCGCCGGCGTCGAGCGGGTCATGGGCTTCTGCACCCCTGGAGAGACCGAGCGTTTCCTGAAGGACGCTCCCGACCTCGAGGCGCTCTGGATCCGCGACGGCATCCGCTTTTTCAAATTCTACCTCACCATCGGCCGCGAGATGCAGCTGAAGCGCTTCCACGAGCGCCGCCACGATCCGTTCAAGAAGTGGAAGATCACCGAGATCGACCTCGCCGCCATCGCCAAGTGGGACGACTACTCGGCCGCCGAGGTCGACATGTTCGAGACCACCCACAACGGGACCAGCCCGTGGACGGTCATTCACGCCAACGATCAGCGCCGCGCCCGCCTCGAAGCCATCCGCGTCGTGCTGTCCGCGATCGACTACGACGGCAAGGACCAGAAGGCGGTTGGATCGATCGACCGCAAGATCACCGGCGCGCCGAAGGACCTCATTCCGGGGCTCAAATGAGAGCCAAGGCCGTGGACACCGCATCGCGGGTGCTGGCCATGGGGCATCCCTGCTGCTACGTACGTCGGGCTTGTCGCTTTGCCTCTGAAAGGCATCGACGAGCCGCAAGGGCCGTGCGCTGACGGCCGTGCCGGTCCAGAGCACGCTGCGAAGGGAGGACGGAAGCCGATGACCGAGGTGTTTTTCTGGATGCTCGCGTTGACCGTCGGCGTCGTCGCCATCATCTTGAGTGCAGCCTACGGCAGCCCCGTGTTGCACATGAGCATCTGCGCCGTGATGAGCCTTTCGCTCGCGGTCGTCGCAATCCGCGAGAATACGCGCCTGCGGGCCTCCGGCGCCGGCCGCAACACCATCAGCGCCTCGACCGCCCGCCACATGGGGCTGGTCTGGATCTGGGGCAGCCTCGGGCTCCTCGTCACCTACCTCTTCATTCTCTCCTGGCACGAGTGGTGGCAGTTCTTCCTCTGCCTGGCGGCGGCCGGCGTCCTCTGCCTCTTCCTAGCCGCCACCATCGACAACGACGCCGCGAGCGGCAAGGAAGACGAGACGATCCTGACCCTCGCCCGCTATCTCGCCTGGGGCCAGCTCGCGGGCATGGTCATCGCCATGATCGGCCTCGTCCTCGACACCGACAAGCGTTTCCTCGACACCACCCGCGAGGACTGGGCCGCCAACAGCATCTTCTTTTTCGGCGCGCTCGCGATCGCCGTCATCACGGCCCATGCGCTCGTGAACGACAGGCAGCCAGCGGCCTGAACGGGTGGATCAGGCCGGAAACACGACGGGACTCGACATGCCGCTGAAGCCGTATGCTCCCGTCCTCGCGCTCTTGCTCGGATTGACCGCAGCGACCATCGTGGCCGCCGGCATGACGGGCGCGCGGACCATCGCCGCGATCGCTGCGGCCGTCTTCGCCGCCACCGTCATGGCTGTGGGCTGGCGCATCAACAACAGCTACTGGTCGGCACCTGGTAGGCTCGTCGCTGCCGTCGATCCGGTCGACGCGGTCCGGCGCAATACGGTGCTCGCGGCGCTCGCCTACGCGTGGGGGGGCGCAGTCCTGCTCGGCACCGAATTCCTCTCGGACCTCGACTGGTACCATTACGGTCAGTATGGGCTCGGCGCCGCGATCCTTGCCGCGGGCCTCGCCTGCTACGCAGCCCGTCTTGCCCGGCCCGGCGCAACGCCACCCGCGATCTGGCTCACGGGCCTCCACGGCGGCGCCGTCGTCGTCGGCCTCGCGTATCTTGTCGGCTCCGGCAAAGCCGCCCTGGTACGTGCCGACTGGGTCGCCAACGTCGTATTCTTGTGGGGTGGTCTCGTCATCGTCTCGATCTGCGCCTTGTCGGCCATGGCCCAGGCCAGACTCGTTCGTCGTTGAGGCGCTCGCAGCCGCGCCCAGGTCCGAGGCGTTTCGCCTCCTCGCCAGCCGTCTTGCGCCGGACCCGGCGTTGCGTCCGCGAGTTGCCCTCGGTCGCGGCAATCGCATTCGCGACCGGCCGCTTTCGGTTGCCGCCAGCGGCGCGGTTTCCACTTGCCATCGGTGCCAAGCGCCGCGAACTTGGCTGCCCGCGACCGGCCCATGGCGAACGGGCCGCACCAACGGAGAGGAACCTGCCCATGCGCTCTGCCGTCGCCGTCGTCCTCCTCTGCCTCCTCGCCGCCCCGGCGACTGCCGCCTCGTGCGGCAACTCGGGCGCAGGCTTCGATGCCTGGCTGAGAGACTTCCGAACCGAAGCAGCCGGAAAAGGAATCTCGCCGCAAACCGTCGCCGCGACGCTCACGGGCATCTCGTATGACACCCGCGTCATCCGCCTCGACCGTAACCAGAAGCATTTCAAGGTCAGCGTCGAGCGCTTCATTGCTGAGCGCGTCTCGCCCCGCATTGGCAGCGCGCGCGCCAAGCTCAAGCGCCATCAGGCGCTGCTCGACGGCATCGAGAGAAAGTACGGCGTCGAGAAGGAGATCCTGGTCGCCATCTGGGCCATGGAGACGGACTACGGCGCCAATCGCGGCAACATGAACGTGTTCCGCTCGCTGGCGACCCTCGCCTACGATTGCCGCCGCTCCGCGTTCTTCAGCAACGAGCTCCTCAGCGCCATGGAAATCGTCGACAAGGGCTGGATGCCGGCGTCTGCCATGCGCGGCGCCTGGGCAGGCGAGCTCGGCCAGACCCAGTTCCTCGCCTCGAAGTACCTGCGCTTTGCCGTCGACGAGGACGGCGACGGCCGCCGCGATCTCGTCCACTCGGTGCCCGATGTGCTGGCCTCGACCGCCAACTATCTCAAGGGCTACGGCTGGCAGCATGGCGCCGGCTACGGCCAGCCGGCCTTGAAGGAATGGAACAAGGCCGAGAAATATCAGAAGGCGCTGGCGTATTTTGCGGGCCGGCTGGCGCAATAGCCCCCTCGCCCCATCGCCCTACACTTGCGATGGGGCGTGTGTTGCGGTGAGGGCCGGCAACAAGTGCTGCACATGCGGCTAACCCTGACCCCGACCCTTTCCCGCGAGCGGGGGAAGAGACCAGCCCCTACGCCGCGCTCTCGCGCTCCGCCTCGCGCTTCCTCTCCTGCTTCTTGCGCTCGTTGGGATCGAGCCAGCGCTTCCGGAGCCGGATGTTCTCGGGCGTCACCTCAACGAGCTCCTCGTCGGTGATGTAGCTCATCGCCTTCTCGAGCGTGAGCTTGATCGGCGGCGTCAGCAGGACCGCATCGTCCTTGCCGGACGCGCGCACGTTGGTAAGCTTCTTGCCCTTGACGACGTTGACCTCGAGATCGTTGTCGCGCGTGTGCTCGCCGACGATCATGCCGATGTAGACACGCGTCTGCGGGCCGATGAAGAATGGGCCGCGATCCTGCAGGTTGAAGATGGCGTAGGCCGCCGCCTCCCCGTCCGAGTTCGAGATCAAGACGCCCGTGCGCCGTCCGGCGATGTCGCCCTTGTAGGGCTGATAGGCGTGGAACAGCTTGTTCATCACCGCCGTGCCGCGCGTATCCGAAAGAAGCTCGCTCTGATAGCCCAAAAGGCTCCGGGTCGGCACGTGGAACACCATGCGCGTGCGCCCGCCGCCCGACGGGCGCATCTCCATGAGCTCGCCCTTCCGTTCGGAAAGCTTCTGCACCACGACGCCCGTGTGCCCCTCGTCGACGTCGATGATGACCTCCTCGATCGGCTCGAGCTTCTGGCCCGTATCGGGATCGGTGCGGAGCACGACCTTCGGCCGCGACACCGTGAGCTCGAAGCCCTCGCGGCGCATGTTCTCGATCAGGATCGCAAGCTGCAACTCTCCGCGCCCCGCCACGTCGAAGCTCTCCGCGCCGTCGACCGAGTCCGTCACCCGGATGGCGATGTTGCGCTCGGCTTCGCGCATGAGCCGGTCGCGAATGACGCGGCTCTGCACCTTGTCGCCCTCCTGGCCCGCGAACGGCCCGTCGTTGATGCGGAACGTCATGGAGAGCGTCGGCGGATCGATCGGCTGCGCCGGCAGCGGCATCTCGACCGAGGGATCGCACAGCGTGTCGGCGACGGTCGCATCGCTCATGCCGGCAATGGCCACGATCTCCCCCGCCTCGGCCTGATCGACCGGAACCCGGTCGAGGCCGCGGAACGCGAGCACTTTCGTCACGCGGAAATTCTCGATCAGCTTGCCGTCACGCGACAGTGCCTTCAACGGCTGGTTCGGTTTGATGGTTCCCGACGTGATGCGCCCCGTGAGGATGCGCCCGAGGAAGCTGTCGGCTTCGAGCGTCGTCGCCAGCATGCGCGCCGGCCCCTCCTCAACAACCGGCGGCGGCACGTGCCGGACGATGAGGTCGAACATCGGCGCGAGGTCGTCCTTCGGACCCGCAGGATCGAGCGCCATCCAGCCGTTGCGCCCGGAGCCGTAGAGCACCGGAAAGTCGAGCTGCTCGTCGGTGGCGTCGAGGTTCGCGAAGAGGTCGAAGACCTCGTTCAGAACGTCGAGGTGGCGCTCGTCGGGACGGTCGATCTTGTTGATGGCGACGATCGGCCGGATGCCGCGCTTCAAAGCCTTCGACACCACGAACTTGGTTTGCGGCAGCGGTCCCTCGGAGGCGTCGACCAGCACGACGACGCCGTCGACCATATTGAGGATGCGCTCCACCTCGCCGCCGAAGTCGGCATGGCCCGGCGTGTCGACGATGTTGATGCGGGTATCCTTCCACACCACGCTCGTGCATTTGGCGAGAATGGTGATGCCGCGCTCGCGCTCGAGGTCGTTGCTGTCCATTGCCCGCTCGGCGACCTTCTGGTTGTCGCGGAAGGCGCCCGACTGTTTGAGCAGCTCGTCGACGAGAGTCGTCTTGCCGTGATCGACGTGGGCAATGATGGCGATGTTACGGAGATTCATGGAAGTCTTCTTGTCCGGGGGTGACGGCCGCAAAGAGCCCGGCCCTACCTCGGCCCGGCACCATGCTGCGGCGCAAAACGTGCGCGCGGCGTAGCACATCGGCCGGCCTCCCGCCAGCGGGGGCCTCCGCCGTGGAAAGATAAGGCAAATTTCGGCCGGAAAGCTACGGCACCAAGGGGTGTCGCGGACTTCGGCACCCTGATGCGCTACCTTCGCAACCTCGCTGGCCTCCTGAGCCTCACGCTGGCGGCGCTGGCCGCCTACGCCTTTTATGACCGCTATTGGCTATGGCGGGATTGCTTCAACGAGGAGGGGCGCTGCTGGGACAGCGCAACCGAGCAGGTCTACCTCGAGCAGGCTGGCGACGTTTGGGGCTGCCTCACCGTGGTCTCCCTGCTCCTAGCGCTCGTGCTCCTCTGGCCGCGGAGAGGCTGACGGTGTGGCCCTGCCCCACGCGGACGGAGGTGCCGATGCTCGCCTCTCCCTCGTGGAATGGAGTTTTGGGCGGCGTGAAGCCCGAAGCCGATGGTCAGGCGCCCCCAGCCCTCGCCCGCAGGTGAGGGGAACGCTCTACCGCTGGCACCTGGGGCAATAGAACGTCGACCGTCCGCCCTGCACGATCCGCCGAACGGTGCCGCCGCAGTTGGGGCACGGTTGGCCTTCGCGGCCATACACGCGGTGGCTCTTCTGGAATGCGCCCGGGCTCCCGTCCGCCTGCCGATAGTCGTTCAAGGTGGAGCCGCCGGCCGCAATCGCCTCCGTCAGCACGCCCTGAATCGCCTCCGCCACCCGGGCCGCCCGCTCTCGCGCCTTGGCTCCTCGCCCCGCAAGGCAGCTTGCCATGCGTTTCGGCGAAAGCCCCGCACGATTGAGCGCCTCGCACACGTAGATGTTGCCGAGCCCTGCGACCACCCGCTGATCCATGAGGAACGCCTTGAGATCCGCCCGCCGCCCCTCGGCTTTCCTGGCGAGATGGGCCACAAGCTCGACATTCCCGAGCGGCTCGTCGCCAAGCCCGCGCATCAACGGATGGCCCGCGAGCGCCCCGTCCGTCGTGAGCAACATGAAGCCGAACCGCCGCGGGTCGTTGTAGGTGATCGTCGCACCACTCGACAGGTGGAAACGCACGTGGTCGTGCTTCGGATCCTCCCCGGCTTCGTAGACGTAGTCCCCGAGCGCGCGTGCTGCCTGCGTGCCCCGTGGCGTGTCCTTCGCCACGACGGTCACACGCCCCGTCATGCCGAGGTGCAGGATCACGACGTCACCGCTGTCGAGATGAACGAGGATGTATTTCGCCCGCCGCGTGACCGCCGTCACCCGGCGCCCCTGGAGGCGGGCCGCGAACCCTTCGGGAAACGGGAAGCGCAGGTCGGCACGCCTCAACTCGACACTGGTGATCCGGTGCCCCACCATCACCGGCTCGAGGCCGCGCCTCACGATCTCGACTTCGGGTAGCTCGGGCATGGGGAAGGGTCGTGGCGGTCACAAGGTGCTGGTCGATCGCCGCCACACTACGCGGAGCATGGCCCGCCTCCAAGCCGCCTCGCCCAACGTCCGTTGCTGACACGCGAGCTGCCGTCTGCGCTCTGGCGGTGCCTCCAAGGCGTAGGTCAACTCCGCGGCCACCGCACATTGCCGAGTGCCGCCGGCCCGCAGCAGCAGAGTGATCAAGGCGTGTCGGCGCGGGTCACAAGGCCAATTCGGCCAGACGCTGCAGATCCAATCCAGAGAGACCGGTCCACGCTGTCTATCGAGTGCGCATGCCGACCCGGTGAGTTGCGAGAACCCGGTTGACCTCAGTCAACCCATATGCACGCGCGTTGTGGTGAATATTTCATCAGAAGAGTGCGCCCCAAGCTCCGCAGCCAGCAGCTCGCTTGAGTGCTGACCGTCGGCCCCCCGGTGATGTCCGGGAGAGAGGCGCCAAGGCTTACACGACATCGGGCGTCCGGCTCTCAAAGGACGCCGGGCCAGCGAATTGGTTGGGGATGCTTCGAGCCATCTGAGCTCGTGCGCCCTGGCACCGGACCGCTGTGCCTGCGCCCAGCCGAGTCTGCGTCCCGCCCGCGCACCGAGCAAGCTTGGCGCGAGCGTGCGACCGCCAGCAGGCCCGTGACCCGTGAGATGAGCACCGGCTGCGCGGCAGCCGGGTACCCGTCGACGTCCGAAATCCTACCTTTCATCGCTTGGGAGTGCAGCCATGTCTACCGAACTCGTTTCCGTCAGCTCGAGTGAGCAGCAGGGCGACGGCTACTCCGAGAGCCCGAGCGTATCCGAGACTGGGCGCTACGTTGTCTTTTCCTCGGTCGCGACCAACCTTGTCGGCAGCGACACGAACAGCAACTGGGACGTATTCGTCCGCGATCTCGAGACCGGCACCACCCAGATGGTCTCGGTCGACAGCAACGAGGTGCAGGGCGATCAGGACTCGAGAAACGCCGCGATCTCCGCCGATGGCGGCTATGTCGTGTTCCAGTCGTACTCCACCAATCTCGTCGACAGCGACTCCAACGGATACTACGACATTTTTCTGCGCGATCTTGTCTCCGGCACGACCGAGCGCATCTCGATCGCTGACAATGAATCTCAATCGGACAACGATTCCTACAACGCCAGCATCTCTTCCGACGGAACCTACGTCGCCTTTGACTCCATGGCCACCAACCTCAATGGCGGATACGCGGCGGGCAAGGACGTGTTCGTGCGCGACCGAACGGGCGGCACGACCGAGCTGATCTCCGTCGACAGCAGCGAGACGACGGCCGACGGCGCCTCGGAGAAGGCGAGCATCTCCGGCAACGGCCGCTACGTGGTCTTTCAGTCCGAAGCGACGAACCTCGACCAGTCCGTGAGCGACAGCAATGGTGTCACCGACATTTACCTGCGCGACCGCACGGCCGGCACGACCGTACGCATTTCGTATGACAGCGGCGGCGGCAATGCCAACGCCGCTTCGGTTGATGCGAAGATCTCAGCCGACGGCAACTTTGTCGTCTTCACCTCGTCGGCCACCGACCTGGTCTCCGGCGACACCAACGGTGTCGCCGACATCTTCGTGCGCGATATTGTGAGCGGCACGACCGAGCGCGTGTCGGTCACCAGCGCCGGCGGCCAGGTCAACGGCGCGTCGAGTGACGCCTCAATTTCCGCCGACGGCCGCTTCATTACCTTCCGCTCGACCGCGACCAATCTCGTCAGCGGCGACACCAACGGCGTGGCCGACATCTTCATCCACGACCGGGAGACGGGAGAGACCGTGCGCGTGATGGCAGACAGCGGAGCGCAGCCCACCGGTGGCGCGGCCGCTGCGGCCGCCATCGCCGGTGAAGGCAATTACGTCGCCATTGTCACCGATGCCACCAACATCGTCGGTAACGACAGCAATGGTGAGGCCGATGCCTTCCTCGTCACCAACCCGCTGTCGCCGCTGCCGGTGACTTTCGACGTGCTCGCGGCAGCCGAGGGCGACCCGGACTGGGAGCCGATGACCGGCAGCAGCGTGGAGCCGGTCGGCGATCCGACTGACACGTTGGTCGTTTGGCCCAACGTGGACTATTCAGCTTCGCCTCTCGGCGGCACGACCACCCACTTCATCGGCCATGGGTTCGCTTTCAACAGCACCACCGGCGAGCCGCTCGCCGGCGTCGTCACGTCGATCGAGCATCGCACCGCCGACGGCATGACGCTGCTCGGCCAGGGCACGGGACTGAGCCATTCCCTGGTGCAGATCTATCAGTTCGTTGCCGCTGACCAGCTCATTGAGCTCTACACGTACCTGTTCCAGGGCGACGATACGATCACGAGCGCCGATCCCGACGGCAATGAGCTCGGCGGATTTGCCGGCGACGACAGCATGACCGGCAGCTCGGGAGACGACACGCTGATGGGCGGCGCGGGCGCCGACACCATCGATGGCGGCAGTCAGGCAACGTGGGACGTCGCCTCCTACGAGTACTCGACAGAAGGCGTGCAAATCGATCTCGACGCCGGCACGGCCAGTGGTGGCGATGCTGACGGCGACGTGCTCTCCGACATCGAAGGTATCATCGGCTCGAGCTTTGCCGACACGCTCACAGGCGACGCCAGCATGAACTGGTTCTGGGGCGGCGCCGGAAACGACACCATCGACGGAGGCGCCGGGGACGACACGATCGACTATCGCGACGCGTCGAGCGCCGTCACCGTCAATTTGAGCACCGGTACAGCCACCGGCGGGCACGGCACCGACACGCTCTCCAACATCGAGGACGTAGCCGGCTCGACGCACAATGATCGCCTCACCGGCGACGCGAACGACAACGTGCTGTGGGGCGGCAACGGCAACGACACGCTGAACGGCGGCGCCGGCATCGACCTCGTCTCGTACTGGACGATGGTTGCAAGCGCGACCGTCAACCTGGCCACAGGTACCGCTACCGTGGCGGGTCACGGCACCGACAGCCTGTCGAATTTTGAGGACATCGAGGGCACCGCTTATGCCGACAGCCTGACCGGCGACGCCAGCGACAACGATATCGAGGGCCGCGCCGGCGCCGATACCATCAACGGCGGCTCGGACAGCTTGCTCGGCGACTATGCAGTCTACCGGCAGTCGGCGCAGGCGGTCCAGGTCAGTCTCGTCAGCGGCGCCACCAACACCGGCGGCGACGCGGCCGGCGACGTTCTCGTCAACATCGAGAACCTTGCCGGCAGCGCCTTCGCCGATACTCTGACTGGAAACAGCGGCGACAATATCCTGTCCGGTGGAGCCGGTGCCGACACGCTCGACGGCGGCGACCATGAGGAGCTCGGCGACTATGCCGACTATTCGAACTCGGCCGACGCGGTCCAGGTCGACCTCGCCACCAATGTCAACACGGGCGGAGACGCGGAAGGCGACAGCCTCGCGAACATCGAGGGCATTTTTGGAAGCGCACAAGGCGATACGCTGACCGGCAATGCCGTCGACAACGTCTTCATCGGCGGCGGCGGCGCCGACACCATCGACGGCGGCGCAAGCTCGGCACGCGGCGACACGGCGGCATATTACTCCTCGGACGACGCGGTTCAGATCACGCTCGTTGCCGGTGCCGCCATCGGCACGGGCGGTCATGCCGAGGGCGATGACCTCACCGGCATCGAGAACCTGGTCGGCAGCTCGTTCGGCGACTCGCTGACGGGCGACGACGGCGACAACGTCATCAACGGCGGCGCCGGCAACGATAGCCTCGACGGTGGCGGGGGCAGCAACGACACGGCCTCGTTCGAGGATGACGTGGCCGGAGTGAGCGCCAGCCTGAGCTTGGGCGCATCGAGTGGGACCGCAATAGGCTCCGACACGCTCGCCAACTTCGAGAACCTCGTCGGCGGCTATGGTAACGACCAGCTGCAGGGCGACGACAACGCCAACATCATCGAGGGCGGAGACGGCAACGATTCCATCGATGGCGGCGGCGAGAACGACACGCTCGCGGGCGGCGCGGGCTACAACATGATCGACGCCGGGGCTGGCGAGGACACGATCGTCCTGTCAGGCGACCTCGCCGATTTCGATTTCACGTCGATCACGGGCGGCTACCGCATCACGGACCGGCGCACCGGCCAACCCGGCGGCGTCCACGACGTTGCCAACGCCGAGCACTACCAGTTCGATGATCAAACGATCGAATCTCCGCCCATCACCATCACGGGCACCGCGGGCAACGACAGCCTCGTCGGCAGCGACGCTGACGAGCGCATCTACGGCCTTGCCGGAAACGACACACTCGACGGCCGTGGCGGCAACGACACCATCGAAGGTGGCATCGGCAACGACACGCTGATCGGCGGAGGAGGCAACGACTCGCTGGACGGAGGCGCGGGCACCGATACGGTTTCCTACTCCGCAGACAGCGCCGGTGTCGCGGTTCGCCTCGACGACGGGTCGGCGACCGGGGCTGGCATCGGCACCGACGAGATCGTCGGCGTCGAAAACGTCATCGGCGGAACCGGTGGCGACACCATTGAAGGCTCGTCGGGCAACAACGTCATGCGGGGCGGTTCCGGCAGCGATACGCTGAGCTACGAGCACGCCACGGACGGCGTCAAGGTCAGCCTCGCGGTCACCACAGCCCAGGCGACCGGCGGCGCCGGCAGCGATACCGTCTCCGAGTTCGAGAACCTGATCGGCTCCGCCTACGATGACAGCCTGACGGGATCGGCCGGCGCCAATGTCATCGAGGGCCTGGCCGGCGACGACACGATCATCGGCGGCGCCGGCAGCGACGAGCTCCACGGCGGCGTCGACGACGACGTGCTGGCCGGCGGCACCGGAGCCGACACCCTGGCCGGCGGCGACGGCAACGACACCGCGTCCTATTCTGGCGCGACGGCCGGCGTGCGCGCCGACCTCTCCAACTCCGCCACCAACACTGGCGAAGCTGCTGGCGACGTCTATATTAGTATCGAGAACCTCGTCGGCTCGAAATACGCCGACATCCTCGTCGGCGACGATGGCGACAACATCGTCGAGGGCGGGCTCGGCAACGATACACTCACGGGCGGTGGCAACACCGCGGCCGGAGATACCGTGACCTACGCCAGTGCCACGGCCGCGGTCGTGGTCGATCTCGCCACAGGCATCGCCACCGGCGGAGCCGGCAGGGATACTCTGACCGGCTTCGAGCATGTCATCGGCTCGCGGTATAACGACACGCTGACCGCGTCCGCCGTTGCCACCTGGCTCGAGGGCGGGCTCGGCAACGACCTCCTCTATGGTGGAGCCGGCGACGACAGCCTCAATGGCTTCACAGGGACCGACACGGCCTCTTATGCCCTCTCTGGCGC
The DNA here is from genome assembly GCA_019137195.1 of Alphaproteobacteria bacterium. Classification (GTDB taxonomy): domain Bacteria; phylum Pseudomonadota; class Alphaproteobacteria; order Rhizobiales; family Hyphomicrobiaceae; genus CBDCUQ01. Next base: position 50,571 of record JAGVSR010000064.1, on the reverse strand, counting down.
TGGCGTCACCGTCACGCTCGCGACGCAGGGCGTTGCCCAGAACACGGTCGGTGCCGGCCTCGATACGCTCACGGGCATCGAGAACCTCGTCGGCTCGGCCAAGGCCGACACGCTTTCGGGTGACGGCGGCAGCAACCGCATCGATGCCGGCGCACGCAACGACACCGTCGAGGGCGGCTTCGGCAACGACACGCTGATCGGCGGGTCGGGGATCGACACACTGAGCTACGCCGGCAGCGTGGCCGGCGTCAGGGTCAATCTCACGCAGATCACGGCGCAGAACACCCTGGGCGCCGGCACCGATACCATCTCAGGCTTCGAGAACCTGACGGGTGGCGCAGGCAACGACACGCTGACGGGCACCACAGGCGAGAATATCGTCCTTGGCGGCGCCGGCGACGACATCATCAGGGGTGGCGCCGGCGCCGACGATCTCGACGGCGAAGCCAATGACGTGACGGGTGACACCGTCTCCTATGCCGGTTCGGCGTCCGGCGTCACGGTCGACCTCGGCCTGCAGGTCGGCGGGTTCGCACAAGTGAGCGCCGGCGACGCCGGCGGCGACGTGCTGGCCGGCTTCGAGAACGTCGTCGGCTCGAGCTATGCCGACCGCCTGACCGGAGATGCCAGCGACAACATGCTCGAAGGCGGTGCCGGCAACGACCGGCTGACCGGCAATGGCGGCAACGACATCGTGTCCTACGCCAGTGCCACGGCAGCGGTGACCGTGAGGCTCGACCTCGCCGCGGGCACGGCACAGAACACCAAGGGCGCTGGCGTCGATACCTTTGTCGATGCGTTCGAGAAGCTGATGGGCTCGGGCTATGCCGACACCCTGACGGGAAGCGCCGATGTGAACACGATCCTCGGCCTTGCCGGCAATGACGTCATCAAGGGAGGCGCGGGCGCCGATACGCTCGACGGCGGAGCAGGCACTGATACCGTCAGCTATGCCGGATCGACGCTCGGCGTGACGGTGGACCTCAGTCTTGTCACGGCACAGCTCAGCGCCGGTGACGCCAATGGAGACGTGCTCTCCGGCTTCGAGAGCGTGCTCGGCTCATCCCAGGCTGACGACCTGACCGGCAACAGCCTCGCCAACACGCTCAACGGCGGCGCCGGCAACGACACGCTCAACGGTGGGAGCGGCAAGGATGCGCTGCTCGGCGGCACCGGCAACGACTGGCTGGACGGCGGCCTTGCCGCCGACAGCTTGACCGGCGGCGCGGGCGCCGACATGTTTTCCTTCAACTCGACGCTCGGCTCCGGCAACATCGACCGCATCATCGACTTCTCGGTGGCGGACGACACGATTGCACTCGGATCGCCGTTCGGCGTTATCGACACGGGCCACGCCAACTTCTTCTGGAAGGCCGCCGCGGCGCACGATGCCGACGACCGCATCATCTACAACAGCCTGACGGGTGCGCTCTATTACGACTCCGACGGGGTCGGTGGGGCCGCCCAGGTGCAGTTTGCAACGCTGGCGACGGGCTTGGCACTGACATGGCATGATTTCGTGAGCCCCTGAACGGCCAGCCCCTGAACGGCCGCCAGCGTGACGACGTGCGAACGCGTCATGCCGCCGGCGCGCGGCATTGAAAATCTGCCGCGAGCTGGCAATACGAGACAGCCGCCGGGCCGCATCTCGCCCGTCACACTTGCTTGCTGCGCTCGACGCGACGGGCTGAGCCGCCGTTCGAGCCGTTGATCGTCTTTGGGCCGTATCCTCAGTTGGGCTGACCCATCGACGCGAAGGATTTTGGCGCCCCGGCAGAAGCAAGAACGCAGCAAGCCAATTCGGTTTGCAGGCCCCCGAGACGCACCACGGGGCCAAGATCACCGCGCCATCGGCGCCGGTGAGCCGAGAACGCCCGGCGCCGGCGTCGAGGCACTGGCATGGCCGCACAAGCTCGGCCGATCACCGGACCAAGGACCCTTCCTCGCCCGCCAGGACCCCGACCGAACGTCGGCTTTCCGACCCGTGCGCCAGAAGGCGCCAGCGCGAGCCGAACGTCCCGTCAACGTGTCAACAGCACCGGCGCATCGATGAGCCGTGCGAGAGGACCGAGGTCGCCGTCGACGGGCGCGAGCCGTCCGCCCCAGCGCGCCAACACGAAGCCGGCCCGGTGGCGGCCGATCTCGTCCGCGGCCCGGAAGCTGTCGAAATGGGCGATGACCGCGGTCGCCAGCACCGCCGGCAGCTCGCCGCCGAGCGCGAGCCGGCTCTGGTCTTCGAGCCAATCGACGGCCTCCTGGCTCTCGGCGGCCAGTATGAGATGAATGGGCAGCTCGCCCGCCTCGGCAAGGCGCTCGGCGGTGCGCATCATGGGCTGCACGTGCTCGAGGTCCTCTATCAGGGCCACGACTGGCCCCGTGAGCGCACGCGGCGCCGCGAACGACCTCTGGGCGCCGCCTGCCACCACCAGCCCGGTGAACTCCGAGACCTCGCTGAACAGACGCTCGATCAGCCCCGCCTCGTTTCCTTTGAGAGGTGTGGCGAGCGTGACCACGTTCCACGGCCCCGCTTCGGCGCAGGCCGCTGCCGTCGCCCGGACCGGCTCGTCCGAAAGCACCGCGCTGCGGAACACGATGCCAGCCCCTTCGACGACACGCCGCATCTGCCGTTCGAGCGATGTCGCGAGATGGCCGAGCTCGGTCGCCATGGCCGACGCCGTGAGCGCCCGTTGAACGCGCCCCGAATGCGAGATCTCGCGCATGAAGCCGTAGCTGGCGAGGTCGAGAAGCTGGCGGTCCTCGACGAACAGCACCTCTATCTCCGATCCGAACGCGCGCGCCACGTGAACCGCCGCTGCAATCGCCGTCGAGGAAAGCTCGCCCGAGCAGCCGAGTTGAACCAAGACCCGCCCCCGACCTTCGCCGGCCTCTGCCACGTGCGCGATCACGACAGCCCCGCCCCGTCCTTGCCGCCGCCCGCACCTTGGTTGAGCTTCATCGCCCGCTCGGCGAACGCTTTGAGCTTGTCCTCCACCAGCCGGTTGACGCTGCCCTCGGGGAAGCGCCCATCCGCCCCTCGCGAGCCCGCCGGCCTCCCGGTCAGGATCTCGATCGCCTCGTCGACGGTCTCGACGCCGTAGACCTTGAACGTGTCCTCGGCGACCGCCTCGACCACATCCTCGTGCAGCATCAGGTGCTGCACGTTCGACGCCGGGATCACGACCCCCTGCTCGCCCGTGAGACCGCGGCCGCTGCACACGTCGAAGAACCCCTCGATCTTCTCGTTGACGCCACCGATGGCCTGCACCTCGCCCCACTGGTTGACCGAGCCCGTCACCGCGAGTCCCTGCTGGATTGGCACGTCCGCGAGCGCCGATAGCAGTGCGCAAAGCTCGGCGAGCGAGGCGCTGTCGCCGTCGACGCCGCCGTACGACTGCTCGAACACCAGTGTTGCCGCGAGCGAAAGCGGCATCTCGTGCGCGAACTGCCCGGCAAGGTACCCCCACAAGATCATAACACCCTTGGAATGCAGGGGCCCGCCGAGCTTCACCTCACGCTCGATGTCGGTCACCCGTCCCTGCCCCATATGGACGCGCGCCGTGATGCGCGACGGCCGCCCGAACGCGAAGTCGCCGAGGCTCTGCACCGAAAGCCCATTGATCTGCCCCGTGGTCTCACCCTCGGTGTCGACCAGCATGATGCCGCGCTCGAAGCCCTCCTGGGTTCGGTCGCGCATCCGGTCGGCGCGCTGGATGTGCTCGTTGATGGCTCGCACGATGTCGTCGCGGCCGATGACGGTCTTCCCCGCGACGCCCGCCCAGTAGTCCGCCTCGCGCACGATGTCGGCGATGCGCCCGACCTCGATCGACAGCTTCTCGCGGTCTCCTGCAAGCCGGGCGCCCTCGTCGATGAGCCGCGCGACCCCCGCCGCGTCCACCGGCTTCAGCTTGTGGCTGGCCACGACCGACGCGATGAGCCGCGCGTACGAGCGGTCGTTCTCGTGCGAGCGTTCGATACTGTCGTCGAAATCGGCCTGCACCTTGAACAGGCGCGAGAAGTCGGGATCGAGCTCGACCAGCTGGTAGTAGAGCAGCCGCTCGCCGGTGAGAATGACCTTGATATCGAGGGGAATGGGCTCGGGCTCGAGCGTCTGCGCGGGAATGAGGCCTGCCGTGTCGAGCGGGCTCTCGATCTTGATCTGCCCTGCCTTCAGGGCCCGCTTCAGTGCCTCGTAGGCAAAGGGCGACAGCAATAGCTTCCTGGCGTCGATGATGAGATAGCCGCCGTTGGCGCGGTGCAGCGCACCGGGCTTGATCAGAAGGAAGTCGGTGACCAGCGCACCCATCTGCGCCAGATGCTCGGCCCGGCCGCAGAGGTTGCCGAACGCCGGATTGTCCTCCTCGTAGACTGGCGCGCCCGTCTGTCCGGCCGGCTGCCCGACGACCACGTTGACCATATAGCGCCGGAAGCGCGGATCGCGGGTGATCCCGATCGGCTCCTTGACGATCCCACTCTCCTCGCCGCTGGTGAGAAAGAGGCCGACGTTGCGCACGAGATCGGCCTCGGCCGCGCCGATATGCCCCGTGACCGCCGGAATGTCCTGGAACGCCGCCTTGACGGGGTCGAGAGCGTCCTCGATCACGAACCGCGCCACCTCCTCGTTCAAGGCATCGATCCGCTCCCGGCGCACCTTGTCGGCCTTGGGCGCCGCGGTGAGGATCGCCTCGAGCTCTTTCTCGAAGCCCTCGATGCGGACCCTCACCTCGGCCTTCATGTGCTCGGGCAGCTGCTCGAAAACCTCGGGCTTGACCACCTTGCCCTCGTGCATCGGCGCCATGGCGAAACCCATGGGCGTGCGCAGGAGCGCTACGTTCTGCTGTGCCGCCTTGCGCCCCAACGCTTCGATTGCGCCCTCGTGTCCAGCGCGGAACTCCTCGTCGATGGCGCGCCGGCGCGCTTGGTAGTCCTCGCCCTCGAACGCCGCCGGCAGCGTCTGGCGCAACTCGTCGATCGCGCGCGACATGATGCGCGCGAGCTCACTGGCGCGACCCGCCGGAAGCCTGATCGCCTTCGGCCGGCTCGCGTCGTCGAAATTGTTGACGTAGACCCAGTCGGAGGGCGCCGGCGCGTCGGCAGCCTTGACCCCGAGGTATTCCTTGACCGCGGTGCTCTTGCCCGAGGCCGGCGGCCCCAGCACGAAAATATTGAAATCGCCGGCCTTCATTCCGGCCCCGAAGGCGATCGCCTTGAGCGCCCGGTCCTGACCGATGAGGCCAGGCGACGGCTCGAGGTCGGCCGTGGTGGCAAAGCCGAGCGCCGCCGGATCGGCGGTACGCCTGAGCTCGGCAGCGGCGAGCGCCTTCGGCTCAGGCCGAGCACTCTCGCTTGCGGTTGCCGCGCCACCTTGGGCCGCGACGGTCTTCAGCGTCGCGGCGGACTCGGGCGCCGTCTCGCGAGGCTTGTCTTTGCTGGCGCGTTTGAAGAACATGGACGGTGGTCTCGCTCGATGGTGCGGTCGTGCCCCCTCACCTTGGCCCTCTGCCCAAGAGGACAGGGAACCCGACAGCACCCGTTGCAAGATCTCGATCTAGCGTCGGGCACCGCCCGAACGCCCTCTCCCCCTGGGGAGAGGGCTAGGGTGCGGGGGCATCAAAGGCCCTTTAGCGGCCCTCGGGCCTGACTTCCACTCGCTGATGGCAGATCCATGACCGAATCCGACGAAAATGGGGACGAGGCGCTGTTGGCCGCTCGCGGCGACGGACGTCAGTCCCTCGCCGCGGCCGAGATCGCGCGGGGCACCGTGCGCCTTCTCGCCCGCCACGCCTTCGCGTCCCTCATGGAGATGTCGCTGCCGAGCTTTCGCCGCGCCGACGTCGTCGCCTTGTCACTGAAGGGCGACTTGTGGATCGTCGAGATCAAGAGCAGCCTCGACGACTTCCGAACCGACCAGAAGTGGCCCGAGTATCGCGACTTCTGCGACCGGCTTTATTTTGCCGTCAAACCCGACTTCCCGCGCGAGGTATTGCCGGAGGACACCGGCCTCATCGTCGCCGACCGCTGGGGCGGCGAGATCGTGCGCGACGCCCCCGAGCACCGCCTGGCCGCCGCGCGGCGCAAATCAATGACGCTCCGCTTCGCCCGCGCCGCCGCGTTCAGGCATTCGTCGCTCATCGATCCAGGGCTGGCGAAGCTGGTGGGGGAGGAGTGACGGCCGAACGGTCGTGCCGGGACCTGCCCACCGGCGACCTCACTCAGGCGAACCGCAGAGCCAGGAGCCACGCGGCGAGGGCCACGAGCCGGGCCGCACCGGACGCGGGAACGAGACCCGCGACGACTGCCCCGGCACGGATGAGACCCCCGATCAATTGTCGTCCATCTTCAAGGCTGCGATGAAGGCCTCCTGCGGGATCTCGACCTTGCCGAACTCGCGCATCTTCTTCTTGCCGGCCTTCTGCTTGTCGAGAAGCTTCCTCTTGCGCGTGATGTCGCCGCCGTAGCACTTGGCGAGCACGTCCTTGCGCAACGCGCTGATGGTCTCGCGCGCGATGACCTTGGCACCGATGGCGGCCTGGATCGGAATTTTGAACAGGTGCGGACGGATCAGCTCCTTCAGCTTCTCGCACATCGAGCGGCCGCGGCTCTCGGCCCGCGTGCGATGCACGATGATGGAGAGCGCATCGACCGGCTCGTCGTTGACGAGGATCGAGAGCTTGACGAGGTCGCCCTCCTCGTAGCCCTGGATGTGATAGTCGAACGAGGCGTAGCCGCGGCTGACGCTCTTCAGCCGGTCGTAGAAGTCGAACACGACCTCGTTCAGCGGCAGCTCGTAGACGAGCATGGCGCGGCTGCCGACGTAGGTGAGCTGCTTCTGCCGCCCGCGCCGGTCCTGGCAGAGTTTCAGGACGGCACCCAGGTAATCGTCGGGCACCAGGATGGTCGCCTCGATCCATGGCTCCTCGATATGATCGATCTTCACCGTGTCCGGCATGTCGGCCGGGTTGTGCATCTCGATCTTGGTGCCGTCCGTCATGTGCAGGTGATAGATGACGGAGGGCGCGGTGGTGATGAGATCGAGGTTGAACTCGCGCGCGAGCCGCTCGGTGATGATCTCGAGGTGCAGGAGGCCGAGAAATCCGCAGCGAAAGCCGAAGCCGAGCGCGGCCGAGGTTTCCGTCTCGAACGAGAACGATGCGTCGTTGAGGCGGAGCTTGGCCATCGCCTCGCGCAGATCCTCGAAGTCCGCCGCATCGACCGGAAAGAGGCCGCAGAAGACCACCGGCTGCGCCGGCTTGAAGCCCGGCAGCGGCTCGGCGCACGGGATCTTCTCGTCGGTGATGGTGTCGCCGACGCGCGTGTCTGCGACCTCCTTGATGGCAGCGGTGAAGAAGCCGACCTCGCCCGGGCCCAGCTCGGCCAGCGTCTCCTGCTTCGGCCGGAAGATGCCGACACGCTCGATCTGGTAGTGTCCGCCGGTCGCCATCATGACGACCTTCTGGCCCTTCTTCATCACGCCGTCGATGACACGCACGAGCACCACGACGCCGAGGTAGGCGTCGTACCAGCTGTCGACCAGCATCGCCTTCAAGGGCTTCGACGCGTCGCCTTTGGGCGGCGGCAGGCGGGTCACGATGGCGTCGAGCACGGCCGCCACGTTGAGGCCGGTCTTGGCCGAGACGCCGACCGCCTCCGAGGCGTCGATGCCGATCACGTCCTCGATCTGCTGCTTGACGCGGTCCTCGTCGGCGGAGGGAAGGTCGATCTTGTTCAAGACCGGCAGGATCTCGAGGTTGTTCTCGATCGCCTGGTAGACATTGGCGAGCGTCTGGGCTTCCACGCCCTGGCTGGCATCGACGACCAGGATCGCGCCCTCGCAGGCCGCCAGCGACCGCGACACCTCGTAGGCGAAGTCGACATGGCCCGGCGTGTCCATCAGGTTCAGCTGATAGGTCTTGCCGTCCTTGGCCTTGTAGTCGAGGCGCACGGTCTGCGCCTTGATGGTGATGCCGCGCTCGCGCTCGATATCCATGGAATCGAGGATCTGCTCCTTCATCTCGCGGTCGGAGACGTTGCCGCACAGCTGGATCAGCCGATCCGACAAGGTCGACTTGCCGTGGTCGATGTGGGCGATGATGGAGAAGTTGCGGATCAGATTGATGTCGGTCATGGGCGCCGTGTAGCACCTCACCCCGGGAGGCAAAAGGGGGCCCTTCCCGGCCGGGCAAGCGGTCGCGGCGGACGTCTAGAGCGCTCGCAGGGGCCGCAACCGGTTAGGCGTACCTCGCCCCCAGTCCCTCCATGAGCCCGCGGAAGGCCGGGAAGCTCGTTGCGATCATCGTCGTGTCGTCGACAGTCACCGGCTCCTCGGACGCGAGCCCCATCGTCAGAAAGGCCATGGCGATGCGGTGGTCGAGGTGGGTTGCAACCGTCCCGCCGCCTTTGACCTTCCCCCTGCCCCTGACCGTCAGCGTATCGCCCTCGACCCTTGCCTCGACGCCGTTGGCATGAAGCCCCGCCGCCGTCGCCGCCAGCCGGTCGCTTTCCTTCACCTTGAGCTCGGCAAGCCCCTCCATCACCGTTTCGCCCTCGGCAAAAGCCGCAATGGCCGCCAGCACCGGATACTCGTCGATCATCGACGGCGCCCGCGCGGCCGGCACCCGAACTCCCCTGAGCTTCGAGAACCGGGCGCGGATGTCGGCAATCGGCTCCCCGCCTTCCTCGCGCTCGTTGAGGAAGGCAACGTCTCCGCCCATCTCCCTGAGGGTTGTATAGAGGCCCGTCCGCGTCTCGTTGACGAGCACACCTTCGACCGTCACCTCCGACCCCGGCACGATGAGAGCCGCGCAAAGGAGGAACGCCGCCGACGACGGATCGCCCGGTACCGTCACGTCCCGACCCTCGAGCTCCGCGTCCCCCTTGACCGTGATGCGGGTTTTCCCGTCCCGGACCTCGCTGCGGACCTCCGCACCGAAATACCGCAACATCCGTTCGGTATGGTCGCGGGTTGCCTCGCGCTCGATGACCGTCGTCTCGCCGGCCGCCATCAGCCCGGCGATCAGAACCGCACTTTTCACCTGCGCCGACGGCACCGGCAGCTCGTAGTCGATGGGTACGAGGTCGGCCGTTCCGCGCACCCTCAGCGGCAGCGTCTCCTTGCCCTCGTCCAGCACCTCCAACCCCATTTGTTTCAGGGGCTTGAGCACACGACTCATGGGCCGGCGCGACAGCGAGGCGTCGCCCACCATGCGGACCGTGAACGAATGCCCGGCGATCACCCCCATCATCAGCCGGGTGCCGGTGCCCGAGTTGCCGAAATCGAGGTCGCCGGCCGGCTCGACGAGCCCGCCCGTCCCGCGGCCCGTGACCTCCCACACGTCGCCCGTCTTGACCGCCGGAGCCCCCAGCGCCGTCACAGAATGAGCGGTGTTCAGGACATCCTCGGCCTCCAGCAGCCCCTTGATCCGCGTGACGCCGGTCGCCAGGGCGCCGAGCATCAGCGCCCGGTGCGAGATCGACTTGTCGCCCGGAACCCGCACCATGCCCTCGAGCGGCCCGGAGGCACGTGAGGACAAGGGCTGGGGGGCGGCAGGAGTGGAGGTCACGAGCGAAGCCTCGAGCGTGCTGGCGGGCGCCCTGAAATCCGTGCGCCGGGCCCTATTTATCGGTTGTGGGCATAGAGCCGAGCCCCCGCCCGGTGTCAACGGCCGTCCCTGGACCCGCGCCCGTACCGCCGTGCCGCAACGCAGATTATCGAATTGCTTTTGACAGACCCTCTCCTATATGGCAGACGGCACGACCATCCCCACCCTGGAAAATTCGATCATGGCGACCAAGCAAGCCCGCGGTACCAAGCGCACGTGCCAGAACGAGGAGTGCGGCGCCCGCTTCTACGACCTGAACCGCACCCCCATCGTCTGTCCCATCTGCGAGGAGATCTACGAGATCGCCTCGGCACCTCTGCTCGTCGACGTCAACGACGACAAGACGCGCCCCAAGGGCAAGAAGGGCGAGTACGACGTCGACAAGAGCGCCCGCACCGAGGATGCCGAGGGCACCGAGGCCGTCGAGGAGTCTCTCGAGGATCTCGAGGTCGCCGACGAGGAGGTGGCGGCCGAGGAGGACGAGACCTTCCTCGAGGAGGAAGAGGAGGAGGGCGGCAACCTCTCCAACGTCATCGGCGGGCCGGTCGCCGAAGGCGACGAGGAGACTTGATCGCCGAAGGCGACGAGGAGACTTGATCGCCGAAGGCGACGAGAACACTCGATCGCCGAGGGCGGCGAGGAGACCCGATCGTCGAACGTCCCGGCAAGGTGCTCGGGTGCAATTGGCGCAAGCCGGATTGCACCACGCGGCCGGGCGCAAAAATCCTGTTCGGCGCGCCGGTTTGCCGCTTGCAGTTTCGCCGCGTTGGCACTATGGAAGCCGCTCTGCCGGGCGGCCCCTGGGTCGGCCGGTTCCCAAAGGTTCGGGGCCATAGCTCAGCTGGGAGAGCGCTTGCATGGCATGCAAGAGGTCAGCGGTTCGATCCCGCTTGGCTCCACCAGCCTTCGCCCAACGGGCGGAGGCAGGCTGTCGGAGCTGATCCACGCCTGAGCGGGCTCTGACATGAAGCTCGGTTACATTCTCAGCAGCTTCCCCGGGCCTGATCGCCGCGGCACTGAGATCTCGTCGAACGTCGCCGCGCGTCTTGATAGGTACGGCACGTGCAAGGTACCGCAGACCTCGACGGTCGCGCCCCGGCAGCTCGCGACGTACGGGGCATTCACCGATGACTGGAAGACCTGCGCCGTCGAGACGTGTCTGAAATTCGGCTCGGGCAGAGACTTCGCCAGGAAGCACCTTTGAACGCACCCCGATGGCTCCGCCCCTTCTGACCCTCAAGAACATTCACCTGACCTTCGGCGGCACGCCGCTCTTGGAAGGCGCGGAGCTTTCGGTCGCGCCGGGAGAGCGAATCTGCCTCGTCGGCCGCAACGGCTCGGGCAAGTCGACGCTGTTGCGGATCGCCGCCGGCCTCGTCGAGCCGGACAAGGGCGAGCGCTTCGCCCATCCCAGCGCCGCCATCCGCTACCTGCCCCAGGAGCCCGACTTCGGCGACGTCACGACGGCCGCCGCCTACGTCGAGGCCGGCCTCGGCCCCGCGGACGATCATTACATCGCCCGCTATCTCCTCTCGGAGCTCGGCCTCACGGGCGACGAGGATCCCCGGCGGCTCTCGGGCGGCGAGGCCCGACGCGTCGCGCTCGCCCGTGTCCTGGCGCCGAAACCCGACGTCCTGCTGCTCGACGAGCCGACCAACCATCTCGACCTCCCCGCCATCGAGTGGCTGGAGGCCGAGCTCAAATCCATGAAGGGCGCCCTCGTCCTCATCAGCCACGACCGCCGCTTCCTGGAGAGCCTGTCGCGCGCGACGGTTTGGATCGACCGCGGGATCGCGCGCCGGCTCGACAAGGGCTTCGCTTCCTTCGAGGCGTGGCGCGACGAGGTGCTCGAGCAGGAGGAGACCGAGCGCCACAAGCTCGACCGCAAGATCGTGCGCGAGAACCAGTGGATGCACGGCGGTGTTACCGCGCGCCGGAAGCGCAACATGCGCCGCGTACGCGAGCTGGCTGCCCTGCGGAAGGAGCGCCGCGAGCAGCGGAACGTTCAGGGCAGCGTGCTGCTTGCGGCGACGGACGGCGGCCAGTCGAGCAAGCTCATCGTCGAGGCGAAGGACGTTTCGAAGAGCTACGGCGCCGGCCCCGTCGTCGATCGTTTCTCGACCCGCATCCAGCGCGGTGACCGCGTCGGACTCGTCGGACCCAACGGCGCCGGCAAGACCACACTTCTGAAGATGCTGACCGGCGAGCTCGCGCCCGACAGCGGCACCATCCGCATGGGCGAGAGCCTCGCGCTCGTCACCCTCGACCAGAAGCGCGACGAGCTCAAGGACGACTGGACCGTCGCCGACGCGCTGACCGGAGGCCGTGGCGACCAGGTCGTCATCAACGGCCGCCCGCGCCACGTTGCCAGCTACATGAAGGATTTCCTGTTCACTCCCGAGCAGACGCGCTCGCCCTTGCGCGTGCTCTCGGGTGGCGAGCGCGCCCGCCTGATGCTCGCCCGCGCGCTGGCGAAGCCCTCGAACGTGCTCGTGCTCGACGAGCCGACCAACGACCTCGACCTCGAGACGCTCGACCTCTTGCAAGAGCTGCTCTCCGACTACGCCGGCACCGTCCTCCTCGTCAGCCACGACCGCGACTTTCTCGACCGCGTGGTGACGAGCGTCATCGCCGCCGACGGTGACGGCCGCTGGATCGAGTACGCTGGCGGCTATACCGACATGCTCGCACAGAGAAAGGGAGAGGACCTGCAGAAGGGGACCGATCCTGCGCGGAAGGGGTCTGAGCCGTCGGGTCCGACTCCAAGCCCCGCACCCAGTCAGCGCCCAGCATCGACCGACCCGGAGACTTCGACCCCGTCGCGCAAGCGCAAGCTCTCGTTCAAGGAGAAGCACGCCCTCGAGACACTGCCGGCCCTCATGGACAAGCTCCACACCGACATCGCCACACTCGGTGCGACGGCGGCCGACCCGACTCTCTATGCCCGCGACCCCAAAGCCTTCGCCGACGTCACCCGGAAGCTGACGGCAGCTCAGGCCGAGCTTGCCGCCGCCGAGGACCAGTGGCTCGCGCTCGAGATGCTGAAGGACGAGCTCGAAAGCTGACACCGGACATCGGCGACCGCCTCACGCCAGCCCTCCCGAGGGACAGCGCTGGCGCGAGAGGGCAGCTCTCGAATGCCGCTCGGACGGACGACCCTTCGCCCGACCGGTTTGGCGCGCCAGCACAGCCCCGGCACTCAAATCGCACCGCGGCGCCGAGTTCGGGGTGGCCGGCCCAGGCCCCGTTCCAGGCCATGCACCACGCCTTGTGCGAACGGACCTGACAGCAACCCTTGCGGCCCTGCGACGAGCCGCCGTTGCGCGCATTGCCTCACTTTGATCGCCGTCAAGCTTCGGCAGGGCAGCGGTGCTAAGTTCCGTCAACTGCACCCGGCTACGCGCCTCGAGGGAAAGTGTGCTTGCGCGGAGCCTCACGCCGAGGAGAAACGCGCTATGCTTAAGCTCACACTGCTCATCTGGATCATCATGGGTGTCACCGTGGCGGGCATTGCGATCGTTCCCCTGCTCGCCATGCCGAGCCTTGCGGATAAGGCCATGACCCTGATCCCGCTCATCTGCGGCGCCGCGTTCCTGGTGGCGCTGCCGGTCTCCTACGCGGTTGCCAAGAAGATCGCCGCCCAGACGGGCGAGGCCTGACCGGCCTTCGGAATCGACGTCGGAAGGGCCCTCCGGCTGCCTTGAGCGCAGTCGGGGGGCCTTGCTTTTGGCCAACAGGCGCCGCAGCACAGGGCAGCCGCTGCCGTGTGTCTGAGCAACGTGATTTCATTACACTTTCGCAAGGTATGCGCCGGCGGGATATCTCCCCCTTGCATCCTGCACTGCGTGCGTTAGGTTCCGCCCGCATTCCGCTGGCCCCGCGAGGGAATTCCGCGGCATTTCCGCCGCGTCGAGCTCCCGGGGCTCACGGCGAACACGCAAGATGAGGAACAACATGACCGTGCTGGTCGAGGCATCGGGCTTGCGCAAGACGTTCGGCCCCATCGTGGCCGTGAACGGCATCTCGCTGACCGTCCGCAAGGGCGAGGTCCTGGGCTTCCTCGGCCCCAACGGCGCCGGCAAGTCGACGACCATGAAGATGATCACCGGCTTCCTCGAGCCGGACGCCGGCACATCGGTGATCTGCGGTCACAGCGTCGAGAACGCGCCCAAGCTCGCCAAGTCGAAGCTCGGCTACCTGCCCGAGGGAGCCCCCGCCTATGGCGAGATGACGGCCGAGGCGTTCCTCTCCTTCATCGCCGAGATCCGGGGCTACTCCGGCGCCGAGCGCGCGGCCCGCATCGCCACCGCCGTCGACAAGGCGGGCCTCAAGGGCGTCATGGGTCAGCGCGTCGAGACGCTGTCCAAAGGTTACAAGCGCCGCGTCGGCATCGCCCAGTCCATCCTGCACGACCCTCCGGTTCTCATCATGGACGAGCCGACCGACGGCCTCGACCCCAACCAGAAGCACCATGTCAGAAATCTCATCCGCGACATGGCATCTGACAAAGCCATCATCGTATCGACCCACATCCTCGAGGAGGTCGAGGCGGTCTGCACCCGCGCCGTGGTCATCAACAAGGGCCGTATCGTCGCCGACGGCACCGCCGAGGACCTGATGCGCCGCGTCCCCTACCACGGCGCCGTCTCGATCCGCGTCCCCGACGCCAAGGTCGACGCTGCCAAGGCCGCACTCGGCACGATCGCTGGCGTGGCCGGCGTCGAGGTGATTGCCCAGGCCAGCGGCTCGACCCAGCTCCGCGCGCTGCCGAAGAGCGGCGCCCCGATTGCCGCCGACGTTGCCGCCCGCCTGCGCGAAAAGAGCATCGCTACCGACGAGCTCTTCGTCGAGCGCGGCAAGCTCGACGACGTCTTCCGCCAGATCACGACCGGAGAGACCTTGACCCATGCATGAGGCTCTGACGAACATCTGGATCATCGCCAAGCGCGAGTTTGCGGCCTACTTCGCCACGCCGCTTGCCGGCGTGTTCCTGACGATCTTCATCGCCCTCACCGGCGCCTTCGCCTTCTACATCGGCGACTTCTTCGAGCGCGGGCAGGCGGACCTCTTTCCGTTCTTTGCCTACCACCCCTGGCTGTACCTGATCCTCGTGCCCGCCGTCGCCATGCGCCTCTGGGCCGAGGAACGGAAGAACGGCACGATCGAGCTTCTGATGACGCTCCCCGTGTCGCCCGCGGAGGCCATCCTCGGCAAGTTCGCCGCCGCCTGGGCCTTCGTCGGCCTAGCGCTCGTGCTCACCTTCCCGATGTGGATCACCGTCAACGTCCTAGGAGACCCCGACAACGGTGTCATCCTGACGAGCTACGTCGGCAGCTTCCTGATGGCCGGCGCGTTCCTCGCCATCGGCTCCTTCATCTCGGCGCTGACGAAGAATCAGGTGATCGCCTTCATTCTCGCGGCCACCATCTGCTTCCTGTTCGTCATGAGCGGGCTCGAGCTCGTGCAGAATGCCTTGCGCGCCTGGGCGCCCGAGTTCGTGTCCTCGGCCGTGTCGGCAATGAGCTTCCTTTCTCATTTCGAGCAGATATCGCGCGGCGTCGTGAGCCTGCAATCGATCGTCTTCTTCCTGTCACTCATCGCCTTCGCCCTGTTCGCGAACGTCATCGCCGTCGATCAGAAGAAGGCTGCCTGAGCGGATTCCCCATGAGCACTGTTATCGAAACCCTGCGCTCGATCCTCGACGACGCCTGGAACGGACTGACCGGCCAGGGCTCTGGCAGCTCGGCCGGCACGGCGCGCCGCAATCTCGCCTGGGCGAGCCTCGCCCTCGCCGCCGTCATCCTCCTGTCGGTCAATCTGTTCTCGTACGCGGCGCTGCGCGGCTGGAACATCGATATGACGGAGGACAACCTCTACACCATCTCGCCCGGCACCAAACGCATATTGGGCACCATAGAGGAGCCGATCACGGTCCGCCTCTACTTCTCGAGGAAGCTCGGCGAGGCCGGCCCCCAGTACGCCCGCTATTTCGACCGCGTGCGCGCCATGCTCGAGCAGTACCGCGATCTGTCAGGCGGCAAGCTCGAGCTCTCGATTCTCGACCCTGAGCCGTTCTCGGACGCCGAGGATCGCGCCGTTGCCGCAGGTCTCCGCGGCGTGCGCCTCAACACCGAGGGCGAGGTTGGCTATTTCGGTCTCACCGCCACCAACTCGACCGACAACCAGCAGGTCGTCTCCTTCTTCGCGCCCGACAAGGAGCAGGTGCTCGAGTACGAGCTCACCAAGATCGTCTACTCGCTCAACAATCCCAAGAAGCGTGTTGTCGGCCTCATCACGGCGCTCCCCATCGACGGCGGCGAGGTGCCCGCCAACATGATGGCCGGTCAGGAGGCGCGTCAGCTGCCGCCTTGGCTGATCATGGACCAGATCCGCGAGTTTTTCGAAGTCGAGAAGCTCGAGCAGAACGTCACAGAGATTCCGCAGAAGATCGACGTGCTCCTCGTCGCCCAGCCGATCGGCCTGACCCCGCAGGCGGCATACGCCATTGACCAGTACGCCTTGAAAGGCGGCAAGGTTCTGGTCCTCGCCGATCCGGTGGCCGAGTCGGCGCAGATGACTCTCATGACCAAGACCGGCAATGGCCGCGCCGAGGTCGCCAAGCTGCTCAAGGCCTGGGGTGTCGACATCGACTACACGAAGGTCGCCGCCGACATCAAGAACGCGCGCCGCGTGCAGTTCGGCGGCCGCGACGCCCAGGGAATCGTCACCGAGTTCGTTGCCTGGTTGACGCTCGGCAAGGCGAACATGGATGAGAGCGACGTGCTTTCGAACGGCATCGAGGTTCTTCAGCTCGCGTCCCCCGGGCATTTCACCAAGACCGAGGGAACGAAGCTCAGCGTCACACCCATCCTGAGGACCAGCAGCGAGGCCATGGAGATCGATGCCCGCAAGGTCGGTCTTGGCGGCGACCCGCGCGCGCTCCTTCGGGACTACCAGAGCGGCGGCAAGGATCTCACGCTCGTCGCGCGCCTTTCGGGCGAGGCGCCGAGCGCGTTCCCGGACGGACGCCCGCTCCAGGAGGAGAACGACCTCGAATTGCTGAAGGACCCCTCGAAGCCGGACGCCCCCGATCCGTCCGACACCCGGACGCCCGAGGAGAAGGCCAAGGACGAGGCCGAGCGCAAGGAGATCAAGCTCAAGGGGCACGTCGCTTCCGGCCGCATCAACGTCATCGCCATCGCCGACACCGACTTCCTTGCCGACCGCTTCTGGGCCGAGAAGCGGACCGTGATGGGGCAGGAGGTCGTGGTGCCGTCCTCGAACAACGCATCGTTCATGCTGGGAGCGCTCGAGAACCTTGCCGGCAGCGACGCGCTGATCGCGCTCCGTGGACGCGGCGTGCGCGAGCGCCCCTTCTCTCTCGTCGACGGCATCCGCCGCGAGGCCGAGATCAAGTTCCGCGAGAAGGAGGCGGCGCTGACGAGCAAGCTCAAGTCCGTGCAGGCCGAGCTCGCCAAGCTCGAGAGCGGCGACGAGAAGGACAAGGGCGTCGTCGTCTCCAGTCAGGAGCGCAAGGCCATCGAGAAGTTCAAGTCCGAGATGCTGGACACGCGTCGCGAGCTGAGAAACGTGCAGCTCGAGCTAAGGCGCGACATCGACTATCTGGATGCCTGGCTGAAGTTCGCAAACATCGCCCTCGTGCCTATCATGCTCGGCTTGGCTGGCCTCGCCTGGTCTCTCTGGCAGGGCCGCAAGACCAAGAGCTGACGCCGGGACGACGAGAGACGGGAAAGACGCCCATGAAGCCACAACAGTTCAACGCGCTCGCCGTCGCCGCCGCGGTGTCGCTTGTCGCTGCGCTCCTCGCCTACTCGGCATTCTCACAGCGCTCGTCTGCGACCCCGAGCGGTGCCAAGCTGGTCCCTGCTCTCGAGCAGAAGGCCGCGAGCCTCGCCTCGATCGAGCTCGCCCAAGGCAAGAGCAAGGTGACGCTCGAGCGCAAGGGCGACAACTGGGCCATCAAGGAGAAGGACGGCTTTCTCGCCTCCAACGAGAAGGTGCGCACCTTCCTGCTCGCATTGACCGAGGCCGATCTCGCCGAGCCCAAGACCAGGCTCGAGAGCCGCTACCCGCTCCTCGAGCTCGAGGACCCCCAGGGCGAGAATGCCAACTCGCATCTGGTGCGGCTCGTCGATAAGGACGGTAAGAAGGTCGCCGAGATCGTCGCCGGAAAAACGCGCGTCGATGCCTTCGGCGGCGGCAGGCCCGGCACTTACGTGCGCATCCCCGGCGACCCGCAGGCCTGGCTTGCCTCGCGCCAGGTAGCGCCGTCCGTCGACATCAAGGGCTGGGCTCGCGACCGGCTGTTCGAGACGCGCCCCGAGAAGATCAAGATCGCGACCATCACGATGCCCGGTGACGTTGCCTACGCTATCGAGCGCGACACGGATGGCCGCAGCTTCAAGCTGGCCAAGGTTCCGGCCGGCAAGAAGATCAAGTTCATGAACGCAGCCGACGACATCGTCGACACCGCGAGCTCGTTCAACATCGACGATGTCCGCCGTCCCGACAAGGCCGCCCAGGACGCGACCAAGCCCGCGCGCATCGACCTCGAGCTCGACTCCGGTCTCAAACTTTCCATCGAGGCCAGAAAGTCCGGCGATACCGCATGGCTGACGTTCGCCGCCGACGGCACGGGTGACGGCAAGGCGGCTGCCGATGACCTCAAGGCGCTCGCCGATGGCTGGGAGTTCAAGATGCCGGTCGCCCAGTACGACCGCATGTTCAAGAACGAGGCGGACCTGCTCGAGGACACCGATCCGCCTGCGCAGCCCGCTGCGCCACAGCAGTCGCAGCCTCGGCAATCGAAGCCGTAGCGCCGCCGCCACGTCGCCCCCTCCGGTCCGGCGGGTTCGGACGCCGTAGCCGGACCCGGGCCCGTGCGTGGCAGCGCGATTGCGTGCTCCGGACACCGCAGCACCTCGCCCTGACCGTCTCCCTTTGGGAAACGGCCAGGCTTGATGCGCATGGCGACACACCCGCACGGCGTCAGGCGCCCGCCAGCTTCCTTCCTCGGAGAGACGGCTGGGACGCGCGGACCTGGCGCTTGTCCCGCCGCGTCACCCCAACTTCACCATCACGTGCCGCGCCACCGTATAGTCCTCGAGCGCGTACATCGAGAGATCCTTGCCGTAGCCCGACTGCTTGAGGCCGCCGTGAGGCATCTCGTTCAAGAAGATGAAGTGCGTGTTGATCCACGTGCATCCGTAGCGGAGCCGCGCCGCCACGTTCATCGCCCGGCCCACGTCCTTGGTCCAGACCGATGATGACAGGCCGTAGTCGCTGTCGTTGGCCCATTGGATCGCCTGCTCCGGATCATCGAACCGCGTCACCGAGACGACCGGCCCGAACACCTCGCGGCGCACGATCTCGTCCGATTGCAGCGCGTTGGCGACGACCGTCGGCTCGAAGTAGAAGCCGCCACCCGGAACCTCGCGTCCGCCCGCCGTGACGGCGATGTGTCCGGACGCCGCCGCGCGCTCCACGAAGCCCTTCACCCGCGCTCGCTGACCGGCCGAGATCACCGGACCGATCTCGTTGTCGTCGTCGTTGGCTAGGTTGTACTTGATGCTCTTCACCGCCGACGAAAGGTCGGCGACGAGGTTGTCGTACACCTTGCCCGCCACGTACATCCGGCATGCCGCCGTGCAGTCCTGGCCGGAGTTGTAATAGCCGAAGGTCTTGATGCCCTCGACCACCGACGCGATGTCGGCGTCGTCGAACACGATGACCGGCGCCTTGCCGCCGAGCTCGAGATGCGTGCGCCGGAGTGTCGGCGCCGCCGCCTCCATCACCCTCTGGCCCGTCGCGATGCTGCCGGTGATCGACACCATATCGAGATCGCGGTTGGAGATCAGCGCCTGCCCGGACGTCGGCCCGCGTCCCGTGATGACATTGACCACGCCCTCGGGGAAGATGCCGGCGATGGTCCGTGCAAGCTTCAAGGTCGACAGCGGCGTCAGCTCGGACGGCTTCAAGACCATGGTGTTGCCGCCCGCAAGCGCCGGCGCAAGCTTCCAGATGGCCATCATCAAGGGGTAGTTCCAGGGCGTGATGGAGCCGACGACGCCGACCGGGTCGCGCCGGATCATCGACGTATAGCCGGCGAGATACTCGCCCGTCGCCAGCCCGTGCATGGTCCGGACCGCGCCGGCGAAATAGCGGAAGCAGTCGGAGCCGACCGGCATCTCGTCCTGCAGCATCCGGCTCACCGGCTTGCCCGTGTTCAAGGCTTCGAGCTTCGCGAACGCCTCGGCCTCCTTGTCGATGGCGTCGGCGAGCTTCAGGAGCAGGCCCGCACGCTCCGCAGGTGTGGTGCGTGACCAGGTCTCGAACGCCTTCTTGGCTGCCGCGACCGCAGCCTCGACTTGCACGGTCGTGGCATCGTTCACCTGCGCAATGATCTCGCCAGTGCGCGCGTTCAAGACCGGATGGGCTTCGCCATCCCCCTTGACGAGCTTGCCGCCGATCAGCATCTCCGTGTCGATCATCATCATGAGCTCCCTGTCTCTACTGCCTTGAGCCGGCCCGCCAGCGTGTCGTCTCGTTCTCGCAAGTCGGGCTGGCGCGCTCCGCGCAGCCCTTGAATGTCTGCAGTCCCTCGCCTCGGCTCACTTCGACGACCCGCCTGTATGCTCGCCCTCGCGCGTGAGATAGTAGGCCAACAGGATGGGCACCATCGTCGTCACGATCACGAACACCGCAACCACGTTGGTCACCGGCCGCTGCCGTGGACGGATCAGCTCGGACAGCATCCAGATCGGGAGGGTAGATTGCTGCCCGGCCGTGAACGTCGTGACGATGACCTCGTCGAACGACAGCGCAAAGGCGAGCATGCCGCCTGCGAGCAGTGCCGTGCCGATCTGCGGCAGCACCACGTAGTAGAGCGTCTGCAGTCCATTCGCCCCGAGATCCATCGAGGCCTCGATGAGATTGCCGCCGAGCCGCCGAAAACGTGCGATCGCGTTGTTGTAGACGACGACGATGCAGAAGGTGGCGTGCCCCAGGACAATGGTCCAGGTCGAGAAGTCGAGCCCCATGATGTCGAACGCCGACCGCAGCGAGATGCCGGTGATGATGCCGGGCAGCGCGATCGGCAGCACGAACAGAAGCGACACCGTCTCGCGACCGAAGAACCGCGCGCGAGACAGCCCCGCCGCGGCGAACGTGCCGAGCACCAGCGCAAGGCACGTCGCGATCGCCGCCACCTTGAGCGACAGAAAGAGTGGTGGCCAGATGTCGGGCCGTTCGCTCCAGGCGATCCCAAACCACTTGGTCGTGAAGCCCGGCGGCGGAAACTGAAAGCTCTTCTCCTCGGTCGTAAAGGCGTAGACGACGATGAGCAGAAGCGGCAGGTGCAGCAGCAGCAGCCCGCCCGTGGCCGCAATCCTGAGCCCGAGGGGCGCTTTCGGGTCAGAGGACATCGAATGCCCCCATCCGCTTCGCCATCCAGAGATAGAACCCCATGATCACCATCGGCACGACCGTGAACGCGGCGGCGAGCGGGATGTTGCCTGCAGTTCCCTGCAGCGTGTAGACCGCCTGCCCGATCATGAGCCGCGAGTTGCCGACGATTTGCGGGATGATGTAGTCGCCGAGCGTCAGCGAGAACGTAAAGATGGAGCCCGCCACGATGCCCGGCAGCGCGAGCGGATAGATGACGTGCCAGAACGTCTGCGACGGCTCGGCGCCGAGATCGGCCGAGGCCTCGATGAGATTCGCCGGAACCCGCTCGAGCGCCGCCTGGATGGGCAGGATCATGTACGGGATCCACACGTAGACGAACACGAGGAAGGTGCCGATATAGCTGAACGACAGCGACGGCCCGCCGATCACCGGAAGCGCGAGGAGCCCCTCGAGCAGCCACGTCATCCCGAGTCCGCTCGCGATCCAGGTGAGGATGCCTTCCTTGGCCAGGATCAGCTTCCACGCATAGACCTTGACCAGATAGCTCGACCACAAGGGCATCATGACCGCAAGATAGAAGAGGGCCTTCTTCCAGCCCTTTGCGTAGCGCGCCGCATAATAGGCGATCGGGAACGCGATCAGAGCGCAGGCGAGCGTCACCAGCGCCGACATCGCGACCGTGCGCACGATGATCCCTACGTTCGCCTCCTCGAGGAGCTGCCCGTAGGTCGAGAGGGTGAAGTCGTGAACGACGAGCCCCGAGAAATCGTCGAGCGAGTAGAAGCTCTGCAGAAGCAGCGCGATCAGCGACCCGATGTAGACGACTCCGATCCAGAGGAGCGGTGGCAGCAGAAGCAGAAGCGTCAAGAGGCCCGGACGCGCGAAAAATACATCGGAGATCGCCTCTCCGACGCCACCCTGCCTCCCGGCCGCCGCCCGCGTGCTCATGGCTCGCCCTCGAGCAGGACCATGGCGGCCTTGGGCCAGGCGAGCCGCAGAGTGCTCCCGGTGACGATCGGCGCCGACCCCGCGGGCACCGCTGCCGTTATCCGCACCCCTTCCGCATCGACGGCGAGCCTCGTGACGGAGCCCTGGTAGCTCGCACTGGCGAGCCTGCCGTCGAGCGAAACCCACCCCTCGGGTGCCCCCTGTCCGTCGGCGAGCAGCGTGATCTTTTCCGGTCTGAGGCTCACCCACCGCGGCCCGGCGCCGAGCCGGCCGGCGAGATCGGGCGCCAGCACATTGGCCGAGCCGACGAAATCGGCAACAAACCGCGTCCTCGGCCGCTCGTAGACATCGGTCGGAGTGCCCACCTGCTGGATGCGACCTTCGTTGAAGATGGCCACCCGGTTGGCCATCGACAGCGCCTCGCCCTGGTCGTGAGTGACGAAGACGAAGGTGATGCCGAGCCCCTTTTGCAGCGCGCGAAGCTCCTCCTGCATCTGCTCGCGGAGCTTGAGGTCGAGCGCACCCAACGGCTCGTCGAGCAGCAGCACCTTTGGATTGTTGACGAGGGCCCGCGCGAGCGCAACGCGCTGCCGTTGCCCGCCCGAGAGCTGCGCCGCCCGCCGCGCCTCGAAGCCCTTGAGCTTCACCATCGCGAGCGCCTCGGCCGCCTTGCTCTCCCGCTCGGCCCGCCCCATCCCCTTGATCATCAGCCCGTAAGCGACGTTCTCGCCGACCGTCATGTGCGGGAATAGCGCGTAGTCCTGGAACACCGTGTTGACGTTGCGCTTGTAAGGGGGAAGCCCGTCCGCGCGCGCACCGAAGATCTCGATGTGTCCCTCGTCCGGCTGCTCGAAGCCGGCGATGAGGCGAAGGCAGGTCGTCTTTCCCGACCCCAACGGCCCCAGCATGGCGAAGAGCTCGCCCGGTGCGATGTCGAGCGACACGCCGTCGACGGCCTTCACCTCGCCGAAGCGGCGCGACACGTTCTGAAACCGTACGGCTGGCGAGGTCATGGGGTGCAGACTTCTTAGTGTCGGCGTATGAACCAAGAGCCCCCTCCCCTTCCTGGGTAGAGGGCTAAAATGAGGGGGCTCGAGGCGGTGCCCGGCCTCTCGGCCGGGCACTTCATGCACTACCCCGTCACTTGCCGAGGATGGCGATGTAGTCCTTGGCCCACTGCGAGTAGGGCACGCACGCGCTTTCCTTCTCGCACTTGGCCGTCGGCGTGCGCCAGAACCAGATCTGCTCGAAGTTGTCGAACCCGTTGGTCGCGCAGCCCCCGTCCGTCAGGAGCTCGTTGCCCTTGCAGGCTGCCGGAACCGATGGAACCGAGCCGAACCACGACGCGAGATCTCCCTGCAGCTTTGGCGACAGAGAATGCTCGAGCCACTTGTAGGCGCAGGTCGGGTGCTTGGCCTCGCTGTGCATCATCGTCGTATCGGCCCAGCCCGTCGCCCCTTCCGCGGGGATCACGGACGCGACGGGTTTCTTGTCGGCAGCAAGCAGGTTGACCTGGAACGGCCACGAGCTCGAGGCCACGACACCCTCGTTCTTGAAGTCGTCCACCTGCACCATGGCATCATGCCAATAGCGGCCGACGAGCGCCCGTTGCGACTTCAGAAGATCGATGACCGCGTCGTACTGCGCCTTGTTGAGCTCGTACGGGTTCTTGATGCCGAGCTCCGGCTTCTTCTTTGCCAGATAGAGCGCCGCATCGGCGATGTAGATCGGCCCGTCGTAGGCTTGCACGCGGCCCTTGTTGCTCTTGCCGTCGGGCAGGTTCTGCTCCTCGAACACCACCGACCAGCTCTTCGGCGCCTCCTTGAACACGTCCGTGTTGTAGGCGAGTACGTTGGGGCCCCACTGGAACGGCACGCCGTAATGGACGCCGTCGACCGTGTGCCACGGCGCGTTCTGGAGCCGTTCGTCCACGGTGTCCCAGAGCCCGACGCGGGTGACGTCGATCGGCTGCACCTTCTTGCCGGCGATGAGACGGAGCGAGGCGTCGCCCGACGCCGTCACGAGATCGAACCCGCCCTGGTTCATGAGCGTCACCATCTCGTCCGAGGTGGCCGCCGTCTTGACGTTGACCTTGCAGCCCGTCTCCTTCTCGAAGCCGGTCACCCAGTCGTAGTTCTTGTCCGTCTCGCCGCGCTCGATGTAGCCCGGCCAGGCAACGATATCCACCTGACCCTCGCCGTCGCCAGCGTAAGCTACGCGACCCTTGGCGAGCATCAGTCCTCCGCATGCGAGTGCCGCCACCGGCAGCGCGGCGAGAATGCTGGTACGCTTCATCGAATGTCTCCTCCAGACACGCCTCGGCAAAGGAGCGCTCGTGTTCCAGGCGCCACGTGCCGCCGTCCATCCGAGATGGATGGATCGCGAATGATGTTAGTCGAGGTTCGATGCGAACGCCAAGCGGCGCGCAAATAAATGCCCCGGCGCCGGGTGCCGGCCTGCCCCCACGGCAGCCGCCGAGGACGTGCAGGCCCAAATGCGACGTGAAACCGCCAGCAAGCGACGTCCCACACCGGCAATGGCCGCAACACGGTCTGCGCCGGCGGCAACCTCAGCACCGGTTAGACCGCAGTGAAGCAGTTGTCGACGAACAGGTGCGCGCCGTTGATGAAGCTCGCCTCGTCGCTGGCGAGAAAGAGGGCCGCACGGGCCACCTCCTCCGGCTCGCACAGGCGGCCCTGCTGCGCGGCGATGGCCGGCTCCGACATGTCGACGCCGAGCGCGGAAAGCTCCTTCACCTCCCTGAGGCCGTGCGGCGTCGCGACGAACCCGGGGCAGACCGTGTTGCAGCGGATGCCCTTGTCGCGATACTCGACCGCGATCGACTGGGCGAACATGTGGCACGCCCCCTTGCTCATATTGTAGAGCACCTCGCGCGGCGTCGCGGCGACCGCCGAGATCGACGACGTGCAGACGATCGCCCCTTTGCCTGCCTTGAGCATGCCCGGCAGCACGGCCTTGGTCATGTGGAACATGCTTGTCACGTTGACCGCGAACAGCCAGTTCCACTCCTCGAGCGTGCATTCGAGGAAGTCCTTGATGATGATCGTGCCGGCGTGATTGAAGAGAACGTTCACGGTGCCGAGCTCGCGCGTGACGAGGTCGACCGCGGCATTCACCTCGTCGGCCCTGGAAACGTCCGCCTTTGCGAACACGGCAGTGCCGCCAGCGCGCCGGATCTCCTCCACCACCGCCTGGCCCGCCTCCTCGTTCTTGTCGACCACCCCGACCTTGGCCCCCTCGGCTGCAAAGAGGCGCGACGACGCCCCGCCCATGCCCGTCGAGCCGCCCGAGATGAGCGCGATCTTTCCGTTGAGCCTGCCCGCCATGTCGAATACCCCTTGTGGCCAGAAGTCCTTGGCCTGGATCGTAGATCGAAACCCGCGAGCCGAGGAAGGGGGTACTACTTGAGTTGACGTCAAATGCGCCGGATCAAGTCGGTTGGGCCCAACCGCCCGATGGCCCGGCGCGCACAACAATGCTAGTGTCCCGCGCCGCATTTGCCGACCGCGAGCCCGCAGGGACGTTGCCGGCGATTGAGGGGCGGCACGCTCGTGGCAGGGACGCATGAGCCCTGGTACGGGAGGGACCGGGCACACGCCAGAACGAGGTTTGCGACACCCATGAGCCGCTACAGGGAAGTCTACGACGCCTGGTTGAAGGATCCGCTCGCCTTCTGGGCCGAGGCCGCCAAGGACATCGACTGGATCAAGCCCGCCGACCGGGTATTCGACCCCGCCGCCGGCGTCTACGGTCGCTGGTTCCCCGGCGCGCTCTGCAATACCGCGTGGAACTGCCTCGACCGGCACGTCGAGCGCAGCCGCGGCGGCGTTACCGCCCTCGTCTACGACAGCCCGGTCACCAAGGTCAGGCGAACCTGGTCCTACGCCGCCCTCCTCGACGAGGTGGCGACCTTCGCCGCGGTGCTTGCCCAGCACGGAGTAGGAAAGGGCGACCGCGTCGTCATCTACATGCCGATGGTGCCGGAAGCGGTCATCGCCATGCTCGCCTGCGCCCGCATTGGTGCCGTCCACTCCGTAGTCTTCGGCGGCTTCGCCTCGAAGGAGCTGGCGACCCGCCTCGACGACGCGAAGCCGAAGGTCATCGTGTCTGCCTCCTGCGGCATCGAGCCGGGCCGGGTCGTCAAGTACAAGCCGCTCTTGGACGCTGCCATCGACCTCGCATCCTTCAAGCCCGAGACCTGCATCATTCTTCAGCGCCCGATGGAGCAGGCGCCGATGACGCCCGGCCGCGACATGGACTGGGAGACGCTGGTTGCCGTTGCGCGCAGCACCGGAAAGCGAGCCGAATGCGTGCCCGTGAGCGCCACGGACCCGCTCTACATCCTCTACACGTCCGGCTCCACCGGCCAGCCCAAGGGCGTCGTGCGCGACAACGGTGGGCACATGGTCGCCCTCAACTGGACCATGAGGAACTTTTACGGTGTCGAGCCCGGCGAGACCTTCTGGGCCGCCTCCGACGTCGGCTGGGTCGTCGGCCATTCCTACATCGTCTACGCGCCCCTCCTCGCTGGCTGCACGACCATCCTCTACGAGGGCAAGCCGGTCGGCACCCCGGACGCCGGCGCATTCTGGCGCGTCATCTCCGAGCACACGGTGGCGGCCATGTTCACCGCCCCAACCGCGTTTCGCGCCATCAAGAAGGAGGACCCGAACGGCGCGCTGATCGGCAAATACGATCTCAGCAAGTTCCGCACTCTGTTTCTTGCCGGCGAGCGCTCCGATCCCGATACCGTCAAGTGGGCCGAGGAGAAGCTCAACGTGCCCGTCGTCGACCACTGGTGGCAGACCGAGACCGGCTGGGCCATTTCGGGCAATCCCGTCGGCCTCGGCAAGCTCCCCGTGAAATACGGCTCGGCCGCGGTCCCGATGCCGGGCTATGGCGTCGAGATCCTCGACGACGGCGGCCACGAGGTTCCGCGCGGCCACCTGGGCAACATCGTCGTCCGCCTTCCGCTCCCGCCCGGTTGCCTCCCGACGCTATGGCAGGCCAGCGAGCGCATGGGGCCGAGCTACCTCGACGAGTTTCACGGCTATTACAAGACTGCGGACGCCGGCTACATGGACGAGGACGGCTACCTCTTCATCATGGGCCGGACCGACGACATCATCAACGTCGCCGGCCACCGCCTGTCGACGGGCGGCATGGAGGAGGTGCTCGCGTCCCATAAAGACGTCGCCGAGTGCGCGGTCATCGGCGCCGCGGACGCGTTGAAGGGCGAGCTGCCGGTGGGCTTCGTCGTCCTGAAGGCCGGTGTCTCCCGTCCCGCCGCCGACATCGAGAAGGAGCTCGTCGACCTCGTGCGCGACCGGATCGGTCCCGTCGCTGCCTTCAAGACGGCCCACGTCGTTGCGCGCCTGCCCAAGACCCGGTCCGGCAAGATCCTGCGCGGCACCATGAAGAAGATTGCCGACGGCGTCGACTACAAGATGCCCGCCACCATCGACGACCCCACGATCCTCGAGGAGATCACGGCGGTGTTGCGGGGCGGGTGACCGTTCTTCCGGCTATCTGGCCTCGTTGTGTCCCACCTTAACGACGTCGACGCCGACACTGACCGTGTGGTGTCCGCCGCCGACAATGACGCCGCTGATGGGGCACACGTCTCCGTAGTCCCGGCCGAGCGCGAGGACGATGTGCTCTTCGGCGACGACGAGGCCATTGGTAGGATCGAAATCGCACCATCCCGATTCCGGCGACCAGACCGAGATCCAGGCGTGCGACGCATCCGAGCCCTGAAGCTTCGGCTGCCCGGCAGGCGGCTTGGTCAGAATATAGCCCGACATGTACCTCGCCGGCACCCGATGCGCGCGCAGGAACGCGAGCGCCAGGTGTGCGAAGTCCTGACAGACGCCGCGCCGCGTCCGCAACACGTCGGCGATCGGGGTCGACACGTCGGTAGCGGCAGCATCGAACCTGAAATCCCTGAAGATCCGCTGGGTGAGCTCGTGTGCCGCCTCGAGCACGGGTCGCCCGGGCGCGAAGGAGACGGCGGCATAGTCGCGGATGTTGCGCGTGGCAGGTGTGAGCCGCGACGAGCAGCGGTATTGGACGACGTCGAGGTCGCAGGGCTTGCCCTCTCCATAAAGTGCCCCGTCGAGTTCGTCCCAGGCAGATGTCCTGGAGAAGTCGACGGCCTCCGGCGTTGACGTAGCTATGGTGCTCCGGGCCTTGAGTACGAACTCCCGGTGCGGCTCCTCGATGTCGAGAATCGACACTGGGTTCCCGAATGCATCCTCGCCGTCGTATCGCATTGCCGGTGCCGGCTCGATGATCATGCCGTGGCTCCGCACACTCTGGCGCACGTCGCTGCGTGGCGCGAGGTGTATGAGGTGCTGCGATTGGGCCACCGGCTGCGAATAGCGGTAGTGTGTCTTGTGCCTGACCTCGAAGATCATGAGGCCGCTCCCTGCGTGCGGTGGGGAACTTCGTCAGCGAGATTGAAGTAATGCCGTCCGATGGCGTTCGACAGCTCGGGCAACACGCGCACGTGCTCGGCGACGGCGCGCTCGAGTTCGCTGCGGCACGGACCGGCCGCGAGCCCTTCGACATCGGTCAGCCGGGCCGACGTCAGCAGACCGAGAATGAGCCGGCGGTCCTCCGAAAGGCTGCCGCCGCGCTGACCGTCGGGAAGCCCTTCGAGATGGCGGGAGATCGCGGCCAGCTGAAAGGCGAGCGAGCGCGGATTCGTCTCGTCGAGCAGCAGGAGATCGAGCACCAGCGGCAGGGACGGATCGAGCCTGTAGCGTGACCGGTAGGTGATGAAGCTATCGGCGAGCTCGAGGATCAGTCGCAGCGCCGGCATCTCCTCCTCCGGATCTGTGGAGCGGACAAAGAGCGCGAGGATGCCCTCGGAGAGATTGAAGGCGCGCTCGAGGCGGCGGCCCATGTCCAGAAACGACCAGCCGAAGTTCCGGGTCATGTTCTCGTGCATGTATCCGTTGAAGGCGGCCAGCGAGGCAAGTCCCTCCTCCAATAGATCGAGCGCCCCGGTGGGTTCGGCGCCGCTCAAGGCCGTGATGTAGGTGTCGCAGGGGCGGAAGCGGGCGAGCGTCTGCCAAGCCTCGAACGAAAGCCGGTCACGAGCCAGATTTGCGCAGCGGTAGATGTTCTCGAACGTGCGCACGAGCGAGCGCGCCCCGTTGGGGTCGGCGATCAGGCTCTTGCCCAGACGCCCGAGGTCTTGATCGCGGTTTCGGTCGCTGCCTGCCGCCGTCCGGTCCTTTACGAGCAGAACCTCGAGGCAGCGCCGTGCGGCGTCGAGACCGTCCTCGGAGCCGCTATCCTCGACGAGCCTGCGATAGGCACCGCGCAGCACGCGCATCACCCAGTCGGCGCGCTCGTTGTACCGCCCGAGCCAGAACAGGTCGTCGGCGACTCGGCTCTGAATGACACGCTGCGAACGCTCGACGCGCGCGGTCTCGATCATGGGCCGCCACAGGCTGACGTGCGGACGCTGCTCGTCGTCCGAGAGCACCCACACGTCGCGGGTATGACCCTCCGGCGTGCTCTGGGCGACGGCGGCATGGGGCTCGACCGTCAGCGCAAGACCGCCCGGCATCACCTCGTAGCCGGAAGTCGTGCGCGCAACGTAGAGGCGCACCGCAAACGGCCTGCGCTCAAGACGGCCGCCTTCGAACGACGGCGCCTCGCTGAAACCGATCGCCTCCTCGGCGACGAGGCCCGCGCCGGCAAGCGAGATCTCCTCGAGCAGGGCCTCGCGCTCGGCCGCCGTGAGGGATTGTGCGTACCGCCCGACGGCGGCGTGGCCCGGCCGGCCGGTGCCCTCCTGCGCCTTCCTCACCACGTACCGGTCGAGGTTGGCCAGCACATGCCGTCTGGCCTTGTCGTCTCCGAGCCACAGCCGGGGAGCGTCGTTGAGCGCGAGCGGTTTGCCGAGAACCTCCTCGGCAACACCGTTGAGGTAGGGACCGAGCCCGCGGTTCTGCACGACCGCCGAGCCCACGGCATTGACGACAAGACGCGGGTTGGCGCGGTTGACACGCAGGAGCCCTGGCGGGCCCGCGAAGCCGGACGGATCGAGCTCGAGGGCGTCGACGAGCCGACCGTCGACGCAGCGGATGAGCAGGTCGATCTCCTTCAGGCCCTCGAGCGTCTTGAGGTAGAGATTGTTGCCCCGGGTGCGCAGGTCCGGCCCCTCGACCAGGAGAAAGCCGAGGTAGCGCGCGAGATAGGCGTGCGAGAAATAGTCCTCGTGATGTGGTCCCGGAGTGAGGAGGGCGATGCGCGCGTTCTCTCGCCCGGCGTGGCTGGCCAGCGCCTGCTGTAGCTCGTTGAAAAACGGTGCGAGGCGGACCGCGTTTGCGCGTTTGAAGAGGTCACCCGCAACGTGGGTGTGGACAACCCGGTTGGCGACCGCGAAGCCGATGCCGGCCAAGGTTTCCGTGTGGCTGTCGATGACCGTCCAGCGCCCCTGTCGGTCCCGCGCAAGGTCGGCCGCGTAGAAGCGCAGCGGTCCCGCCATGGGAACGACGCCTTGGCACGGCCTGAGGTACGACGGGTCCGAGTAGACGAGCTCGGGCGGCACGATCCCGCGGCGCATGAGGCCGGCGCTGTCGTAGAGGTCGGCGAGCAGCGCATCCATGACCTGAGCCCGCTCGACGAGCGCAGCCTCGAGCCACTGCCAGTCCGCGACCGAGAGCACGACCGGTGCAAGGTCGAGCTGCCAGCGTTGGGTCGGCCGCTTCGGATGCGAGAAGATGTCATAGGCAATGCCGGTCTCGCGCACGCGCCGGTCGATGCGGCTCTTTCTCGATGCCAGCTCGTCAGTGCCGAGTTCGTCGATCGCTGCGAGCAGGGTCCTCCAGTGCGGACGAATTTCGCCGCGGTCGTCGAGCGCCTCGTCGTAGCCGTCCGAGTTGCCTGCCCGGTAGCTTCCGATCAATGAGGCCCGCGCCTCGATCGAGCGCGCCACGTTCTCGACCATTGTCGTGCGACCCTGCTTCGTTGCCCCCGACTGCTGCGAACGGGTGCTCCCGCCCATCGCGGCAAGTACACGAGTGTCCCGACCGCGAGGTCGTCACGTTCTGCGGCACGCTCTGAACGAACGTCGCGGTCGAAAGGACACTAGCAAGCCATTAGTCTAGTGTGGCTCAGATTCTGAAGTCCACTCAAGAGCCCAGCCGCGAGAATGACGCGGACTTCAGAATCGTCACACTAGCATGGACATCGATGACGGCCGCAAGTCCCGAGGGAGCCTCGCAAGGCCTGCGCGAGCAGGCGTCTTAACCAAGTCGTGTACCCGTGCGCTGGCAGCCGGGCCGAGACGCCGGAACGGGGTCGATCAGGTCTTGAGCCTCAGGTCCAGGGTCATCGGGTAGTCGGGATTACGCGTTGCGGATCCGGCCGACATCGGTCCCGGTGTATGACCGAACGGCTCGAAGCGCGCGAGGCGTCGGCCTTCGGCCTCGTAGGCGTTGACGGGGAAGACCTCGAAATTGCGCCCGCCGGGATGGGAGACATGATAGCGGCAGCCCGCGACTGAGCGCCCCGTCCAGCGATCGACGATATCGAAGGTCAGCGGCACGTGGGGTGCGACCGTCGGGTGCAGCGCGGACGATGGCGACCACGCGCGAAAGCGTACCCCGGCCACCCCCTCGCCGAAGGTCCCGGTCGGAGACAGCGGCAGGGTGCGGCCATTGCAAGCGACGACGAAGCGGTCGCCCGATAGCCCCTGGACCTTGACCTCGACACGCTCGAGCGAGCTGTCGACGTAGCGCGCGGTACCGCCGACAATTCCTTCCTCGCCGAGCACGTGCCAGGGCTCGAGCGCCTGCCGGATCTCGACCTCAACATTGTGCGTGTCGACCTTGCCGACGAACGGGAAGCGGAACTCGCGGTGAGGCAGGAACCAGTCGAGCTCCACCGGCAGGCTGGAGGCCCTGAGGTCGGCGACCACGTCAGAAAAATCGGCCCACACGAAATGCGGCAGCATGAATCGGTCGTGCAGAGCCGTGCCCCAGCGAACGAGACGGTTGCGATAGGGCCTCTCCCAGAACATGACGATCAGCGCGCGCAGAAGGAGTTGTTGCGCCAAGCTCATCTGGGCGTGCGGGGGCATCTCGAACGAGCGGAACTCGACCAGGCCGAGCCGCCCCGTCGGACCATCGGGCGAGTAGAGCTTGTCGATGCAGATCTCTGCCCGGTGCGTGTTGCCGGTGACGTCGATCAGGAGGTTCCGCAACACGCGGTCGATGAGCCAGGGCGGAATATAGCCCGCGCCCGGCTCGGGAATCTGCGAGAGCGCGATCTCGAGCTCGTAGAGCGCCTCGTGCCGGCCCTCGTCGACGCGCGGAGCCTGGCTCGTGGGGCCGATGAAGAGCCCAGAGAAGAGATACGAGAGCGACGGGTGGTTCTGCCAATAGGCGACCAGCGACGCGAGGAGATCGGGCCGGCGGAGAAACGGGCTGTCGCCCGGCGTAGGCCCGCCCATGACGATATGGTTGCCCCCGCCGGTGCCGCTGTGGCGCCCGTCGACCATGAACTTCTCGGTCGCGAGCCGCGCCTGATGTGCGTCCTCGTAGAGTCCGCTGGTGATTGCCACCGCCTCGTCCCATGACTTGGCCGGCTGGATATTGACCTCGATAACGCCGGGATCGGGCGTGACCTTGATCACGTTGATGCGCGGATCGTAGGGAGGCGTATAGCCTTCAAGGTGGACGGGAACCTGAGTGGCCCGCGCCGCTTCCTCCACGGCGGCGACGAGGGCCGCGTAGTCCTCGGCATCGGCGACCGGGGGCATGAACACACACACCCGGTTGCCGCGCGGCTCGACCGTCAAGGCGGTGCGCACGCTGCCCGAGATGTCGGAGGGAGCCGCCGGCGGCGGCGCCGATGCCTCCAGCGTCACAGTCCTGCGCCGCTGCATGAGGATACGCCGCTCGGGAAGCGCGGGCGCATCGGAGAAGGGATCGCGCGGAAGCACCTGCGGGTAGTCGCCGGCCGGGATGTAGTAGGTCGAAGCGAGCGGCAGGCGGAAGCCGATCGGCGAGTCGCCCGGCACGAGAAAGAGCTTGTCGCGCCGCAGCGCCCACCGTTCCGTCACCCATCGGCGCCCGCGGTCGTGGGTGTGCCAGACCTGGATCGGCAGAGCATAGCCCGCCGGCTTCATGAGACCCCGGTCGAACGTGTTGATGACGCGCTGCCGCTCGGCCGGGTCGTCGAGCTTGTTGGTGGCAGGATCGAGGTTGATGGGCAGCTTCTGCTCGACGAGCATGAAGTGCGCGGCGTCCTCGTAGGCCGGGATGGCACTGTCGCGATTGAGACCGAGATTATCGCAGAGTGCGCTCATCAAGCGATCTGCGTCCGCCGTGGTCGCCGGTGCCTCCTCGGTCTCGGGAGCGATCAGCGCGGTGTCTTCCCATAGAGCCTCGCCGTCGGTACGCCAGTAGAGGGCGAACGCCCACCGCGGCAGCTGCTCGCCCGGATACCATTTGCCCTGGCCGTAATGCAGCAGGCCACCCGGTGCAAAGCGCTGCTTGAGGCGGCGCACCAGGTCATCGGCGAAGAGGCGCTTGGTCGGACCGACCGCCGCCGTGTTCCACTCGGGAGCGTCGCGATCACCGGCAGCGACAAATGTTGGCTCTCCGCCCATGGTGAGGCGAACGTCACCGGCGACGAGACGGCGGTCGATTTCGTGTCCTGCACTCTCGATCGCCGCCCAGGCCTCGTCGGTGTAGGGCTTCGTCACGCGCGGCGTCTCCAGGATCCTGGTGACGCTCATGTGGAATCCGAATTCGACGTCGGCCTTCTCGTGCGCGCCCGTGATCGGCGCGGCCGAAACCGGATGCGGCGTAGCGGCGAGCGGAATATGCCCCTCGCCCGCAAGCAGGCCCGAGGTCGGGTCGAGGCCGATCCATCCAGCGCCCGGAACGTACACCTCTGCCCAGGCGTGCAGGTCGGTGAAATCCGTGTCCGTGCCGGTCGGACCGTCGAGCGCCTTCACGTCGGGCTTGAGCTGAATGAGGTAGCCCGAGACGAAGCGGGCGGCGAGTCCGAGGTGGCGCAGAATCTCGACCATCAGCCAGGCGCTGTCGCGGCATGAGCCGGAGCGTTTCGCGAGCGTGTCCTCCGGCGCCTGCACCCCGGGCTCCATGCGAATGAGGTAGCGCACGTGCTGCTCGAGTGCGCGGTTCAGGTCGCAGAGGAAGTCAATGGTGCTGCGCGGACTCCGGTCGATGGTCGACAGATAGGCGCGAAGTAGCCGGCCGGCCCGATCGGGAACGAGATAGGGCGAGAGCTCCTTCGCCGTCTGCTCGTCGTACGTGAAGGGGAATTCCTTCGAGGCCTCGTCGACGAAGAAGTCGAACGGGTTGATGACCGCCATCTCGGCCACGAGGTCGACCGTGACCTTGAAGTGGTCGATCGGCTCGGGAAACACCACGCGGGCGAGGAAGTTCCCGAACGGATCCTGTTGCCAGTTGATGAAGTGGAGCTTGGGCTCGACGCGGATCGCATAGGAGAGGATCGGCGTGCGGGCGTGGGGTGCCGGCCTCAGGCGAATGATTTGCGGTCCCATGCCGATCGGACGATCGTAGCGGTATGACGTCTCGTGTGTCAGAGCGGCGTGCAGTGCCATCGTGCGGAATGGGCCCCCTTCGCGAAGACGCCAGCGCGAAGCGCCTTCCTGCGATTGCTGGAGCGTTACCCATGAGGACATGACGCGACAAGGGTCGTGATGCCGAATTCGGCATCAATGCTCAAGGACTGGGCGATCGCCTCACTTTTGAGGTGCGCGCTGCTTGAAAATGCGCCATGACCGGATTGCCGTACGAGGTCCATGGCAGTGATGATCGAGCACCGGGACGCTGGAGAAAGCACGCTCACGATGAGGAACTACGCCTGTACCAAATGCGGCAACAAGGTCTACTTCGAGAACGTGACTTGCCTTGCCTGCCGCTCTGCACTCGGCTTCGACGACGCACTCCTCACGATCGTAGCGCTCGAGCCGGCCGATGAGCCGGCGCTCTTCCGCCGTGTCGCCGCTGGCGGCTCCGCGAGTGTCCGGTACTGCGCCAACGCCAAGCACGCGGCCTGCAACTGGCTCGCGGCAGCCGGCGACGGCAACGGCCTTTGCCGCGCCTGCGACCTCAACCGGACCATCCCCAACCTCGCGGAGCCCGGGAGCCTGGCGGCTTGGCAGGAGCTCGAGCGGGCCAAGAAGCGCCTGGTCTACTCGCTGCTCCGCTTCGGGCTTCCGCTCGAGTCGCGGCCCGCCGGGTCGGGCTGGCTCGCCTTCGACTTCGTGCGCGACGCCACGACCGGCCACCAGGACGGCCTGATCACCATCGACCTGCTCGAGGCCGACGCGGTCGAGCGCGAGCGGCAGCGGCAGCTCTTCGGTGAGCCCTACCGCGCACTGCTCGGCCACCTGCGGCACGAAAGCGGACACTTCTACTGGACTCTTCTTGTCGAGGAGGTGGGCCTGCTCGACGACTTCCGTGCGCTGTTCGGCGATGAGCGCGAGGACTACGGCACCGCTCTTGCCCGCCATCACGCCGAGGGCCCGCGCCCCGACTGGCAGGAGCGGCACGTTTCGGCCTACGCCAGCGCCCATCCCTGGGAGGACTGGGCCGAGACCTGGGCACACTACCTGCACATCGTCGACGCGGTGGACACCGCCGACGTCGAGGGCATGGAGCCGAGGAGTCAGGGGCTGAGCTTTGGCGCCTTATGGCCGTTCCAGAGGACGGACGTCTATCGCGGCGAGCCGTTCGCGACGCTCATGAGCCGCTGGATCCCCCTGTCGACGGCACTCAACAGCCTCTCTCGCTGCATGGGCCATGGCGACTTCTACCCGTTCGTGATTCCCGGACCCGCCTATGACAAGCTGGCCTTTGTCCACGATGTCATACGCCGCTCGAGTTGAGGCCCCGGGCGCCGGGCACGCTCGATCCCCCAAGCGGATGTTCGGTCATTCGCAGTGTTAAGGCCCGCTCGGCGGAGCACCCCCGCCGGCTCTCGCCGTTCGTTCAGACCCGAGCAATCGGCCTCCACGGCGTTGAGACACGCGGCTTGGACAGCCCGCAACCCGGTACGTCAAGCCAAGTCCGCTAGCACCTCGTCCAGCCCCTCGACCAGCATATCCGCGTGCTCGCGGCGGAAGACGAGCGGCGGGCGTACCTTCCAGATGTTCCCGTGGAGCCCGGCGCTGCCACCAAGGATGCCACGCTCGCGAAGCGTGTTGAGCGCTCCGACCGCGGTGCCCTTTGCGGGCGACTTCGATTTCCGGCTCTTCACGAACTCGATGCCCAGATAGAGGCCCGCGCCGCGCACGTCGCCGATCGCCTCGTGCTTTTTCATCAGCCCCTTGAGGCCGGTGAGGAGATAGGCGCCCGTGTCGCGAGCGTTCTCCATGATCTTCTCGTCCTTGATGATGTCGAGCACGGCGAGTCCGGCCGCCGCTGCGGCCGGGCTGCCGCCGAACGTGTTGAAATATCCATTCCTGGTCCCGAACTCCTCCAAGATGTCGGGCTTCACAACCGTGCCACCGATCGGGAAGCCGTTGCCCATCGGCTTCCCCATCACCGCGAGGTCCGGCACGAGGCCGTGACGCATGAAGCCCCAAATGTGCCCGCCCGTGCGCCCGAAGCCCGGCTGCACCTCGTCGGCGATGTAGAGCCCGCCCGCCTTGCGCACGAGCGCGGCCGCCTCGTCGAGGAATCCCGGCTCGCCCGGATAGACGCCATCGCTCGTGATCAGGCTGTCGACCATCATGCCTGCCGGCTTGATGCCAGACTTCTTCATCGCCTCGAGCGCCTTCGCGACGTCGGCGACGAACTTGCGTTCGGCCGCGCCGCCCGGATGCCGATAGGTGTCGGGCGCATCGACCAGGAACACGTTCGGCGACGGCGGCTCGCTCGAGGCGGAGAACGGAGACACCTCCGTCACGGCCGTTGTGTTGCCGTGATAGGCATTGGCGGTCACGATAAAGCCTTTGCCGCCCGTCACCGCGCGCACGATCCGGAGTGCGAGGTCGACGGCCTCGCTGCCCGTGCAAGTGAGAACGACATTGGACAGCTCGGGCGGGTAGGTTGCGAGCAGGCGCTCGGCATAGGTGTAGACGATGTCGTAGAGATAACGTGTGTGCGTGTTGAGCACGCCCATCTGGCGCGCCACGGCCTCCACCACGCGCGGATGACAGTGTCCGACCGACGGCACGTTGTTGTAGGTGTCGAGGTAGCGCCGGCCGTCCGCATCGTAGAGCCAGACGCCCTCGCCGCGCACGAGGTTGAGCGGCTTCTTGTAGAACAGCATCGACGTCGGGCCGAACGTCTTGCGCCGCCGCTCCACCAGCGCCGCCGTAACCGGATCGAGCCCGGCCGGATGGCGCATATCGAAGGCGTTGAGGTCGAGGATCTTCTGCTTGGTGGCCATGGGCGTGTCGTTCGGTCGATGATTGTCGATGATTGGAGCGCTGCAACCCCCACACCCTAGTCCTTTCCCCAGCGGGGAGGGCCACGGTCTGCGCTTGCTGATGAATCGCGGCTCGTCGGCAAGCGCCGGCCGAGTTCCCGCTCTCCTGGGGCGAGGGTCAGGGTGAAGGAGCCGCCAATGATACTACTTCAGCTCGCCCGGCCTCCACCACGAACTTGTGGCCGCGACGAAATCGTTGCGCTAGCTTCGGCGGGCCCGAGGCCATGAGGACCAGGATGACCGACGCGCCGCGACCGTCGCCGAACCGCTGGAAGCGCTTCTCCGACTGGGACGAGCGCCCCCTGCGGCTCGACCGCTTCGCCGTCGAGGACGCCGCCAGCGGCTTTTCCGCCTTCGCGAGCCCCTACGACCCGAAGCCCTCAGGCGCGGTCGCGGGCGGCACCGTCACCATGATGGACGGCAAGCCGGCCGCCGACTTCGACATGATCGACCTCTTCATCGCCCGCTATCATCTCGACCCCGAGGTGATGCCGGAGGCGATGGCGATCCCCTCGATCGAGCTTGCCCGCATGCTGGTCGACATGAGTGTGCCACGCGATCGCCTCGTGCGCCTCGCCCACGGGCTGACGCCGGCCAAGCTGGCCGACGTGGTGGCCCACCTCTCCGCACTCGAGATCGCCTTTGCCTACGGCAAGATGCGAGCAAGGAAGACGCCCGGCAACCAGGGTCACGTCACCAACGCCAAGGACGATCCCCTGCAGATGGCTGCCGACGCAGCGACCGCCGTCGCCTTCGGCTTCGACGAGATCGAGACCACCATGCGGGTCGCCCGCAACTCGTGGTCGAACGCCGTGGCCTGCGCGGTCGGCGCCGCGGTCGGCCGCTGGGGCACGCTGTTCCAGTGCTCGTCCGAGGAGGCCGAGGAGCTCCGAATCGGCATGGCGGGCTTCA
Source organism: Alphaproteobacteria bacterium (assembly GCA_019137195.1). Classification (GTDB taxonomy): domain Bacteria; phylum Pseudomonadota; class Alphaproteobacteria; order Rhizobiales; family Hyphomicrobiaceae; genus CBDCUQ01. The sequence continues at coordinate 12,214 of JAGVSR010000064.1, read as the reverse complement.
CCTCCTACGCCGAGACCGTATCCGTCTATGGCACCGAGAAGAGCTTCATCGACGGCGACGATACGCCCTGGTCGAAGGCCTTCCTCGCCGCCGCCTACGCGTCGCGCGGCATCAAGATGCGCTGCACCTCGGGCGCGGGCTCCGAGCTGCTGATGGGGTTCCACGAGAAGAAGTCGCTGCTCTACCTCGAGGCCCGCTGCCTCTGCCTGCAGCGCGCGATGGGCGTGCAGGGCACCCAGAACGGCGGCATCGACGGCGCGCCGGTCACCTGTACCGTACCGGGGGGCATGCGGGAGCTGATGGCCGAGAACCTGATCGCCGTCTGGCTCGATCTCGAATGCGCCTCGGGCAACGATGCCCGCCCCACGGAAAGCGAGATCCGCGTCGGTGCCAAGATCATGCCCTACCTGATCTCCGGCTCGGACCTCATCTGCTCGGGCTTCGGCTCGATCCTGAAGTACGACAACTCGTTCAACCCCTCGCTCCTGAACGGCGAGGAGCTCGAGGACTACCTGGTGCTCCAGCGCGACTTCGAGGCCGACGGCGGCCTGACGCCGGTCGAGGAGACGCGCGTCCTCGAGCTCAGGAAGCGCGCGGTCGAGGCCCTGTCGGCCGTGCTCGAGGAGCTGGATCTGGCGAAGCCCACAGCCGCCATGAAGGCATCCGTGGTCGCCGCCTCCGGCTCCGACGAGACGGAGAGCTACCTGCCGCGCGATGTCGCCCTCATCAGCGAGGCCATCCAGGCGAAGGGCATCACCGTCGTCGACGTGATCCGTGCCCTGGCACGCCGCGGCTACCGCGACGAGGCCGAGAACCTCCTGAAGGTTGTCCGCCTCCGAGTCTCGGGCGACTACCTTCAGACGTCGGCCGTGGTGAGAAACGGCCACGTCCTCTCGGCCGTCAACGATCCCAACGACTACCTAGGCCCCGGCACCGGCTACCGCGTAAGCGAGGCCCGCCGCGCCGAGCTGGTCGCCATCCGCGACGTCCTCACCCGCGAGGAGGTCTTGCGCGCCGAGGGTGTGCATAAGGCGGCGGAAGCAAAGCGCATCAGCTACAAGACCCTCGGCCCGGCCGGCTCGGGCAAGGACACCCGCGAGGTGGTCGTCGGCGTCAGCCCGGCCTTCGGCATCAAGCTTTTCCAGACGGTGGCCGGGCACCCCTTGTCCGCCATCCTGCGCGCATTGACCGACGGCATAGCGGCAGGCGGCTGCAGAGCCCGCGTCGTGCGCATGAGGCACACGGCCGATACGTCGTTCCTCGGTCTCTCCGCCGCCCGCCTCGCCGGCTCTGGCGTCGGCATCGGCATCCAGGCCAAGGGCACCGCCGTCATCCATCACAAGGACCGCCTGCCCCACAACAACCTCGAGCTGTTCTCCAATTCGCCCATCACCCGCCTCGAGCACTACCGGCGCATGGGCGAGAACGCCGCCGCCTACGCGAACGGCAAGTTGCCGGAGCCCGTCGTAGTGCCGACCCGCGGCGAGGCCATGGGTGCCCGCTATCATGCTCGCGTATCGCTCATCTACGCCATCGAGACTGAGCTGACCGCCGAAGGCGCCGAGCCCGACGACATCGAGATCACGTTCCTGGGGGGGACCTGATGAGCGCCGACAAGCTCACCGTCGCCGACTATCCGCTCGCAGAGAAGCGGCCCGACCTCGTCAGGGGCAAGCGCGGCAAGTCCGTCGATGAGCTGACCCTCGACGCCGTCCTCGACGGCACCGTGACGATGGAGGACCTGCGCATTACGGGGTTGGCGCTCGCCCAGCAGGCCGAGATCGCTCGCGCCGTCGGCCGCCCGACGCTCGCCGAGAACTTCGAGCGCGCTGCCGAGCTCGTCGAGGTGCCGGGCGAGACCATCATGGAGATCTACGAGCTGCTCCGGCCGGGGCGCGCGCAGACCAAGGACCAGCTCGTCGCAGCCGCCCGTGACCTCCGTGACAAGCACGGGGCCCAGAGAATGGCGGCTTTCGTCGAGGAGGCGGCCGAGGTCTACGAGCGGCGCGGCTTGTTCAGGAAGCGCTTCTGATATGTCGTGCCGGGGCTCGTCCCCGGGAACCATGGATCGGCGAGCGTCGCGCCTTTGGCCTTGATGACGGCAAGTGGCGATGCCTGAAGCGAGACTCGAGACGCTCACCGAATGTCGCAACCCCAAGGAGACCCGATGTCCTGGAAAACGTCCTTCCGCTCCATCTACTACGACGGCGCCCCTGAGCCGGCCGACCCGGACCTCGACCCGAAAACGACGGCTCTCCTCGTCATCGACGTGCAGAATACGTATCTCGAGCGCCCGAACCGCGCTTCCCTGTCACCCGACGAGCAGCGCCGCTACGACGCCTGGACACCTTTCCACGACCGCATGCGCGAGATCGTGATTCCGCGCACAATGGATCTGCTTTCTTGCTTTCGCCGGTCCGGCATCGAATGCCTGTTCGCGCGCATCGCCTGCCACACCAAGGATGGCCGCGAGCGTTCGCTGTCGCAAAAGCTTCCCGGCTGGAACAACCTTCTCTTGCCCAAGGACGAGCAACCGTCGCAGCTCGTGAAGGAGCTTCAGCCGCAGGGGGACGAGATCGTGGTCATCAAGACCACCGACAGCGCGCTGACCGGCACGAACCTGCGTTTAATCCTGAATAATCTCGGCATCAAGACCGTCGTCTGTGTCGGCATCTTCACCGACCAGTGCGTGGCCTCGACGGTCAGAAGTCTCGCCGACGAGAGCTACGCGGTGGTCGTCGTCGAGGATTGCTGCGCTGCGGGATCGGATGAGCTGCACCGCAAGGAGCTAGAGATCATGAACATGATCTACTGCCACGTCATGTCGAGCGCGGAGCTGAAGGCGCTCATGACGCTCGCGTGACGCAAAATGCAAATAACACGACGCACTTGGTCCAGTGAAACCATGTCTGGAAACTAGGCTGTGATCGCCCATTGCTTGTGCTTGCCTTTCGGAACATTGGATACGATCATTAAACGTTCGGCAAAATGCCGGATCGAGCATCAGGGGAAGGTCCTGCCGAGCGGTTCGGCAGGGCAGCGAGGGAGAAGTGGAACGTGAGCCAGATACCAGCAAGCGCGCTCGAGGCGCAGGAAAGTTTCGACGTTAAGAAAGAAAAGGTCGACATGCTCCACGGCAAGGCCGTGGGCGTCATGGGCGTCTTGTTCCTCACCGTGACGGGCGCAGCACCCGAGAGTGCCATGCTCGGCAACGTGCCGTTCGGCGCCAGCGCCGGCAACGGCATGTACATGCCGGGCGCATTCCTGCTCGCCACCATCGTTCTCACGATCTTTTCCATCGGCTACGCCGCGATGGCAAGCAAGGTATCATCCGTCGGTGGCTTCTACTCATACATCTCCCTCGGCCTGGGGCGCGATATGGGCATGGCGTCGGGCATGGCCTCGTTTGCGTCCTACAGCGTGTTCGAGGCCTCGCTCTACGGCCTGTTCGCCTATTTCGCCAATGCCTGGGTCAAGGCGCACTTTGGCATCGACATCGAGTGGATCTGGCTCGCGTTGTTCTGCGTCGTGCTGGCGGCTCTTCTGAGCCACTTCGACGTGCAGCTCTCGGCCAAGATTCTCGGCGTAGCGTTGATCCTCGAGGTCTTCATCCTCCTCGTATTCAACGCCGGCGTGGCCATGTCGCCGACCGCCAAGTTCGACATCTCAGCCTTGAACCCGCTGAACGCGTTCATTCCGGTCGCCGAGCAGAAGGCAACCTTTGCAGGCGAGGAGGTCGCGATAGCAGCAGGCGCCGCCGCCGTCGGCATCTTCATGGCCTTCTGGAGCTGGGTCGGCTTCGAGATGGCGCCGAACTATGCCGAGGAGTCGGTCGATCCCAAGCACATCGTACCGCGCTCGCTCTACATCTCGGTCATCGGTCTCGGCATCTTCTACACGATCACCAGCTGGTGCGCCGTCTCGGCCTATCCGACCGAATCCGACATGCTCGCCAAGGCGGCGAAGGATTCTTCGAACTTCTTCTTGACGCCGCTCGAGCAGAATGTCGGCACCTGGGCCTCCGAGCTCATGGGCTTCCTCATCCTGACGAGCTCCTTCGCCTGCGGCATGGCCTTCCACAACACGGCCGCCCGCTACGCCTACTCGCTCGGCCGGGAGGGCGTGTTCCTTTCGTTCTTCGGCAAGACCCATCCGACCTACAAGAGCCCGTATACCGCCTCGCTCGGCCAGTCGGCCCTGGCGGCGCTCTGGCTCGGGCTCTTCGCCTATTTCCTCGGCACCGACGACCCGACGGCGCAGGCCTACGTCGCCGTCTATACGATGCTCGCCATTCTCGGCACGATGCTCCTGCTGATCCTGCAGGCCTTCGTATCGATCGCGATCCTGCTCTACTTCCAGAAGAACCATCCGGGCGAGGTCGGCATCATCCCCGGGCTGATCGCGCCGGTCATCTCGTTCGTCGCCCAGGTCTATCTCGTCTATCTCCTGGTCACGAACCTCGCCACCTTCGGCGGCGCCGGAGCGTTCGGCTCGAACATTCCCTACTATGCCCTTGGCATCGTTGTCTGGGGCTTCGCCTGGGGCGTCATCCTGCGCGTCGCCGCACCCGAGACGCACGCCAAAATCGGCCGCCTCGTCTACAACGAGTAGCCGCACGACACGCAACCCCGCCCCTTCCCGCAACGGAGGGGGCGGCTGCATTTTCGCCATCGCACCACTAGAGAATCGAGACTCGGGGAGACCACCATCATGCTCACTTCTGTCGCCGGGAAGTCGGTCGTCGTCACGGGCGCCAGCAAAGGCATCGGCAAAGGCATCGCCCGGGTTTTCGCCAAGAACGGCGCCAAGGTGCTCGTCGTCTCCCGCCACCTGGACGAGGCCGAGGCCGCCGCCGACGAGCTGCGCCGCATGGGATGCACCGCCAAGGGCCATGCGGCCGACGTCACCGACATGGGCTCCATGCAGGTGATGGCGGACGCCGCCGCCACGGCTCACGGCGGCATCGACGTGCTCTGCGCCAACGCCGGCATCTTCCCGCAGGCCAAGATCGAGGACCTCTCGGCAGAGGAGTGGGACTTCGTGATGGGCACGAACCTCAAAGGCACGTTCCTGTCCATCAAGGCCTGCCTGCCGCACCTGAAGAAGACCGGCGAGGGTCGCATCGTCATCACGTCCTCCATCACCGGCCCCGTCACGGGCTTCCCCGGCTGGACGCACTACGGCGCCACCAAGGCCGGCCAGCTCGGCTTCATGCGAACAGCCTGCATCGAGCTCGCCAAGTACGGTATCACCGTCAACGCCGTACTCCCGGGCAATATCCTGACCGAGGGTCTGATCGCGCTCGGCGAGGAGTACCAGAAGTCGATGGCTGCCTCGGTGCCTCTGAAGAAGCTCGGCACGGTCGAGGACATCGGCTACGCAGCGCTCTTCCTTGCCTCCAAGGAAGCGGGCTACATCACCGGCCAGACCATCATCGTCGATGGCGGCCAGATCCTGCCCGAGAGCCTCGACGCGCTGGCGCAGGCGTGAACCCGGGCAGCGTCCGGCGTCACCCGAACAGCCGGCGCCAGAACCCCGTCCTTGCCTTCCCCGCCACAGCGGAGGCGACGGGCGCGCTGGCCTCCGTTCGGCCGCCGAACTTCGCGAGATACCGCTCACACAGCGGTACGGTGCTTTGCGTGTAGGCAACCCCCATCGACTGGGCGAGCTCCGTCTCCGAATGCGAGCCGATCCACGCGACCAGGAGAAGTCGCCGCAACATGACGAAGGTCTCGATCTCCGCCTCGTCCTCGGCAGAGAGCGGTGCCACGCGCCGGTAGCCCTTGACCCAGGCAGCGAGCAGCGTCGGCACCGTAGTCTCGTGCTCGAAGAACGATACCGTGGTCGCGCAATCGTAGAGGAACCAGGAGAAGCCGCAGTCGTCGAAGTCGATCACCTTGACCGTGCGCCCGTCCATCAGCAGGTTTGCGAGCCGCATGTCGCCATGCACGAGCCCGAACCGCTCCGGTCCCTTGCCGAAGGCCTCGAGTCGCCGCCGGATGAGGTCGACCGTCCTGCCGAGCACGGCCTCGATCTCGGCCGTCATTCCCATGCCGTCACGCCAGCGCCCCCAATGCGGCGTAGCGCCGAGACTCGTCTCGTAGTCCCAGGTATGGCGCTCGAACCAAGCAGGCCGTGACCACGCCTTGACGTGCAGGTGCATCCGCGCCGCGGCCTCGCCGAGAAGCTCGTAGCCGTGGATGTCGTCTGCCGCCGGTTCGCCTCCCGCCTCCCACTCGAACAGCACGGCGTTGCGTGGCCGCGGCAGGCCGTCGACCGCGACCGTCTGGATGAGCTCCCCGTCGCGTCCCCTGATCGGCGACGCGGTGATGATGGCCCCATCGGCCTTGAGCGCCTGCTGCCACAAGAGTTCGGACGCGATGCCCCGGCGCGAATGATAGCCCTCGCGATGCACGCGTAGCGCCCACTTCTGCCCCGACGCCAGATCGTCGATGCGATAGGTCGCGTTCTCCGACAGGTTGATGAGCTTCGCCGTCGCCCCCGAAGGCAGGTCGAAGCGATGGATCGCGCGCTCGGCCAAGGCCTGCAGGCGCGTCAGCAGTTCCTCGTGCGACAGCTCGTCGTCGACGGCCATGATCTCCCCCCGGATACGCTCGCAAATCCGATATTAGGCGCTCGCGAGAGACTGGCAACCACCCAATGGGATTACGTCTTCGCGGCGGGTCTCCCCCGCTCGGCAGCAAGCTGCTGCTCCACCTCGGCCACGCGCCGGATGGTGGCGGCAAAGCTGTCGGGCGTGAGCGAGATGCTGTCGATCCCCTCCCCGACCAGGAACGCCGCGAACTCGGGATAGTTGCTCGGTGCCTGGCCGCAGATGCCGACCTTGATGCCGGCCGCGTGCGCCTTCCTGATCGCCTCGCGGATCGCCCATTTGACGGCCTCGTTGCGCTCGTCGAAGAGGTCGGAAAGCTCGGCCGAATCGCGGTCGATGCCGAGCACGAGCTGCGTCAGGTCGTTGCTGCCGATGGAGAAGCCGTCGAACCGCGTCGCGAACTCCTCGGCCAGGATCACGTTGGCCGGGATCTCGCACATCATGTAGACCTCGAGCCCGTGTTCCCCGCGCCGAAGCCCGTTCTCCGCCATCACCGCAAGCACGCGGTCGGCCTCGGCCGGCGTACGGCAGAACGGGACCATGACCACGATGTTGTCGAGCCCGATGTCCTCGCGGGCCATCTTCAAGGCTCGGCACTCGAGCGCGAAGCCCTCGCGATAGCGCGGGTTGTAGTAGCGCGACGCGCCGCGGAACCCGAGCATCGGATTTTCCTCCTTGGGCTCGAAACCGGCCCCGCCGAGAAGGTTCGCGTACTCGTTGGTCTTGAAGTCGCTGAGACGCACGATCACGGGATGGGGATGGTATGCCGCGGCGATCCTCGCGACCCCACGCGCCAGCCGCTCGACGAAGTAGTCGGCCGGCGACGCGTAGCCCTTGGTCAGCGCCTCGATCTGCCGGCGAGCGTCGCGATCGTCCACCTTCTCGGGATGGACGAGTGCCATCGGATGCACCTTGATGGCGTTATTGACGATGAATTCCATGCGCGCGAGGCCTACGCCTCTGGCCGGCAGCCGCCACCAGCGAAACGCCGCCGCAGGGCTTGCGAGGTTCACCATCATCGCCGTCCGCGTCGCCGGCAGCGTCGCGAAGTCGACCTCGCTCGTCTCGAAGCGCAGCGCGCCGTCGTAGATGCGTCCCTCGTCGCCTTCGGCACAGGAGAGCGTCACGGTGGCGCCGTCCTTCAGCACATCCGTGCCGATCCGCGTGCCGACCACGGCCGGCACGCCGAGCTCGCGACTGACGATCGCCGCATGGCTCGTCGTGCCTCCGAGATCGGTGATGATGCCGGACGCCTGGCGCATGATCGGGCCCCAGTCCGGGTCGGTGATCTCGGTGACGAGAATTGAGCCTGGCCGGAAGCGGCCGATCTCCGCCGCGCTCCTGATGTGGCACACCGCCCCCGTGGTAATCGCCTGCCCGATGGCCGCCCCGGTGAGGAGGGCCGTCTTCTTCTCCTTGAGCCGGTAGACCTTCATCGAGGTTGCGGCGGTCGCCGACTGCACGGTCTCGGGCCGCGCCTGCACGATCCAAAGGTCGCCAGTCATCCCGTCCTTGGCCCACTCCATGTCCATGGGCCGGCCGTAGTGTCGCTCGATGACCAGCGCAGCCCGGGCGAGCTCGACGGTCTCGGCATCCGTGAGCACGAACGACTGCCGCTCGCGCGCCGTCGTCGGCATCGTCTGCGTCCGCCCGCTGCCGCCCGTCGCGTAGACGAGCTTCTTCTCCTTTGAGCCGAGCGTCTTCTCGATGATGGGCACCCTGCCGGCGCTCTCGAGCGCCGGCTTGAACACCATCATCTTGTCGGGAATGACCGAGCCCTGCACCACCGTCTCGCCGAGCCCCCAGGCTCCGTCGATCACGACCACGCCTGGGAACCCGGTCTCGGGATCGATCGAGAACATGACGCCCGACGAGGCGAGGTCGGACCGCACCATGCGTTGCACGCCGGCCGAGAGTGCCACATCGAGGTGGCCGAAGCCCTTGGCCTCGCGGTAGCTGATGGCCCGATCGGTAAAGAGCGAGGCGAAGCATCGCCGGCAGGCGGCGAGCACGGCCCGCTCGCCACGCACGTTGAGGAACGTCTCCTGCTGACCGGCGAAGCTGGCATCCGGCAGGTCCTCCGCCGTCGCGCTCGATCTGACCGCGACCTCGACGTCCGTCTGGCCGCTCGCCCGCGAGAGATCCTGGTAGGCGGCGGTGATTGCGGCGGCGACGTCTCCCGGGATCTCGGCATCGAGGATGAGCCGCCGGATGGCGCTGCCAGTGTCGGCGAGCGCCGCCTCACCGTTCGCCAGCCGGTCGAGGTGCCGGCCGATGCCGGCGTCGAGGCCGGTCTCGGCGATGAAACGCCGGTATGCGGTAGCCGTGGTGGCAAATCCGTCCGGCACCTTGACGCCCTCTGACGAAAGGCTCCGGATCATCTCGCCGAGCGAGGCGTTCTTGCCGCCCACACGCCCCACGTCCCCGAGGCCGGTCTCGCCGAGGCGAAGAACGTAGGGCGGGCTCGTCGCTTCAGGACGCGTGGGCATGGGGACCTCGCGGGCTGGATATGGCGGATCGCGTCACGGCGTCAAAGCCGTGCTGCGGCACCAGGCCGTGCCGGACCGATGCCCCGCCATCCTACCACATCGAAGCGCTCGCGAGCCCGGCTGGCGAGCCGGCCGGTCACACCGGCGCCTGCAGGGCCGGCAACGAGGCTGCGGCCGCCGGTGCCGCTGCGTCAGCATTGAGAAAAGGGATCAGCGGCCAGTCCTCGCAGAACTCGCGGTAGTTCTCGACGATCTCCTCTCCGGCCGCAATATCGCGCAGTGCGATGCTCTCGTCGCCGACCGTCACGCTGTTCGGCATCTCGCTGTGATTGACGAACTTGGCGTGGTCGCCGCACAGCACCCACACGCCGCCCTGCAGATAGGCATAGGTTCCGAGCCAGTCCTGGATGTGTCCCGGCAGCGCGTCGAATTCCTCCTGCGTGTAGGTCCGGTCGATCCGCCGGTCGAATTTCCACCACACTTGCCCGGCGGCGATCGCCTCGGCAGCGAAAAGTCCGAGGCCTGCAATCGGGCTGGCTTGAACCTGAGTTCTAACCGTCAGCATCGAGGATGCTCCATTGTCCACGTGACAGCGATCGAGTTGCCATGCTTGCGGCCATCGAGCCTTTCATGATCGCGGCCGAATGCAAGACGCCTCCGCTGATGATCAACAATTGTGAGGGATTGAGGACGGAGGAGCGGCAGACCGGCGGTTGCCGGCAGGCCCTGTCCGCCGACGGTTGCGCCGTCCGTCGGCGACCGCCCGCCTCGCCACGGCGGTTGACTCCGGGGCGATGGTTCGATCGCATGATGGCGCCGAGTGTTTCACACAGGCGACGTGTGCCACATCGCAGGCCCGAGCAAGGAACGCTTCCCATAGCTGCAGCCAGGAGACGCCCATGTCCAACACCACGAAGCCGAAAGCTGCCTCCGCCGCGGCAGGCAGTACCGTGCGCCTGCACCGCGTTCTTGCCGCCAAGCCCGAGAAGGTCTACCGCGCCTTCCTCGACGCCGACGCCATGGCCAAGTGGCTGCCGCCCCGCGGCTTCACCTGCAAGGTCCACCATATGGACCCCAATGTCGGCGGTACGTTCCGGATGTCGTTCACGAATTTCACAACCGGCTCGGGTCACTCCTTCGGCGGCGAGTATCTCGAGCTCGTGCCCCATGAGCGCATCCGCTATACCGACCGCTTCGACGACCCCGGCCTGCCCGGCGTGATGGAGGTGACGGTCGTCCTGAAGGCCGTCTCCGTCGGCACCGACGTCTCGATCGAGCAGTCGGGAATTTCCGCCGCCATTCCCGTCGAAGCCTGCTACCTGGGCTGGCAGGAGAGCCTCGTCCAGCTCGCCGCCCTCGTCGAGCCGGACATACCGGGGTGACGCCACCTCGCCGGCACGTCCCGCCGCGAGCGGATGCGAGCGGATACGAGCCGACGCCAGCGCGTCGTCGCCGCCGGCCGAGACGACCCGGCGTTCCTTGACAACAGGAACCCCCACGCCCTAAATGCGCCCTTCCCGGTTCGGGGCCGTAGCTCAGATGGGAGAGCGCTGCAATCGCACTGCAGAGGTCAGGGGTTCGATTCCCCTCGGCTCCACCAATAATATCAAGGCGTTACAGCGGCGGTCAAAACCGCCAAGAAGCCGCTAGCAAACGCCTAGCAAACACCCAAACAAAATCCAAAGCTCCTCCGCCAACTCGCTGCATGGGTCGCCGGAATCGGCCGGTCACTGCAGTCGCGTCTGCATCCGCAGCGCGCGCGTGCTGAGCCAGCGAAAGAGTGTCGGTCCATCGTGCCCATGCTTCCACACGATCCAGCAATAGCGCTGCTTCGCGATGCTCGTCGTCGCGCGTGACGGGTCGCCGTAGGGCCAACACGTGCACTCGTCGAGCGCGTAGATCACGGCCGGCGGTTGGCTGACGTAGAAGTCGTGGCGCAGCGGATGGCAGAGCCCACTGAGGTTCATCAGCATGGCAACCGTGCCGCCGGTCTCGCGGGTCAGGTTCAGCGCATGTTTCGCAAACGCATCCGCCAGACCCCGCCCATACGGCGGGTTGGTGACGATGTGCTTGGCCAGAGGCCGGGTTTCGGCGAGAAAGTCGCGGTTCGCTTCGCCGTAGCCATACGCCACGAGGTCGGTCGAGACCACCTCATATCCAGCATCAACGAGCACCTTGCTAATGTGCCCCTGCCCGCAAGCCGGCTCCCAGATGGGACCGTCGAAGGATTCCACGGAAAGGAGCGCGCGGGTCGCTTCCGGCGGGGTCGGGTAGAACTCGTAGGCCGCCCGATGCGGCGCAATTTGCGGGCCCATCCGGAACGCACGAACCGTTGGGCTGGCGCTCCGGCGCATCGCAATTTCACGGGGGTGAAGGAGACGGATGGCGCTCATGCGTCCGCCTCCTCGTCAGGTTCTTCAAGGGGGACGAAGTAGTCCAGTCCGGCTTCGACCGGGACTGTGCTAATCAGGTAGCCCAGCCGGTTGACAAAATGGTACCCGCTCGCAAGGCAGAGCAAGCCGTTGTCATCGGTCATGAGCGTCCAGATGCAGTCAGGGTTCTGCTGGCGCACAAAGGCGAGTTCAGGTCCGTAGGTCTCGAACATGCAGCCGTCGTAGGACGCGTTGCCATCGAGGTGATTGGTCAGCAGTGGGAACCGCTCGTCGAATTGCTCTTCGGTGAGCACCGTCGGTGTCAAGGTGGGCGCGCTCTTCATGCGACCGCCTCCCAGCTCGCGTGTAGCTCCCTGTCCAATAGCCTAATGAGCTTTTTCGGCAGATAATTGCGCGGTTCATCATAGCCGAACCTGATGCGCTGCATCGGTATCAGCTCGATGCCACCCTTGCGGATGGAGTCGATGACCACGTTGTGGATGCCCCAGGGTTCGACCTTGACGGTGTAACCTGCCTTCCGAAGCACCTCGGCGACGGTTTCGGTCAGGTGGCCCTTGGCCCCGTCACGAAAGCCGAACTTCATGAAGGCGTCGTCCCAGATCCAGTGGAAGTCGCTATCACAGTAGGGACAGGTGCTAGTCGGCATGGGTGGTGCTTTCGTTGGTGAGTTTTGCCGCGAGGTTCCAGGCCATCATCGCCGCCGTATAGGCGGTGAGCCT
>JAGVSR010000163.1 GCA_019137195.1 Alphaproteobacteria bacterium | reverse complement strand
TGTCGGTGCCCGACACCGCGATCTCGACCATGCGGTCGGACAGCTTCTCGGAGATGCCGAAGGTCGGGTGGGCGGTGAAAACGATGCCGCCACGGGCACGCCCCCAGCGTGCTGCGAACTTGTCGAAGTCCTTGTCGGTCTTGCCCTTGGGCAGCGTCTCGCCGACGAACTTGGCGAAGTCGGCCTGGGTCGCGGTGTCGTCGGTATAGCTGATCTGCTCGCGGAGGCGGAGCGCGCGCTGGACACAAGCGTTGTCCATGAGACGGGTCGCCAGTGCCTCGACCTCGGCGAACGTCACCTCACCCGATTCGAGCCGTCGCGACAGATCGAAGGCGATGGTGACGATGGGATTGAGCTGTGGCTGGTCGGGGATCAGAGCCCGCATGGCCTTGAGCTCGACCTTGAGCTTTACCTCGCTGAGTTCCACGCGGCCCGCCTGCATCTCGATCACCTCGCTCGAATCAAAGACTCCTCACCTTCCATATCCCGGAGAGTCGACCTCTCAAATCCCCGAGAGGACGGCGATGCAAAAAACGTCCCCTCTCCCCGTCCGGAGAGAGGGGACGCCGCCTCGTCTTACTTCTTGCCCAGCACCTTGGCGATGGTGGCGCCCATCTCGGACGGTGTCGGCGCGATGGTGACGCCGCAGCCCTGGAGGATGTCCACCTTCTCAGCTGCCGCCTCGCCGAAAGCCGACACGATGGCGCCGGCGTGGCCCATGCGGCGGCCCTTCGGAGCCGAGAGGCCGGCAATGTAGGCAACCACCGGCTTCTTGAAGTTTTCCTTGATCCACATACCGGCCGCAGCCTCCTGCGGACCACCGATCTCACCGATCATCATGACGGCGTCGGTCTCAGGATCATTGGCGAAGTGCTCGAGAACGTCCTTGAACGAGGAGCCGTTGATCGGATCGCCGCCGATACCGACCGAGGTCGAGACGCCGATGCCGAGAGACTTCAGCTGGGCGGCAGCCTCGTAGCCGAGGGTACCCGAGCGGCCGACGATGCCGACACGACCGGGGGCGTAGATGTGCCCCGGCATGATGCCGAGCATGGCCTTGCCAGGCGAGATGGTGCCGGCACAGTTGGGGCCGGTAAGAACCATCCGCGCCTCTTTCTTGTAGCGGCGCATGTAGCGCTTAACACGGATCATGTCCTGGGTCGGGATGCCGTCGGTGATGCAGACGCAGTACTTGATGCCTGCATCGGCAGCTTCCATGATGCTGTCAGCCGCGAACGGCGGCGGAACGAACACGATCGAGGCCTCGGCCCCCGTCTCCTTGACCGCGCCCTTGACGGTGTTGAACACCGGCCGGCCGAGGTGGCTGGTACCCCCCTTGCCGGGGGTGACACCGCCGACGACGTTGGTGCCGTAGTCGATCATCTCCTGCGCGTGGAACGTGCCGATGCGGCCCGTGAAGCCCTGGACGATGATCGGGGTCTTCTCGTTGATGAAGATTGCCATTGTGCGCGTCCTCCCGATCAGGCGGCTTTGGCTGCGGTGACGGCCTTTTTGGCCGCATCCGCGAGCGTTTCTGCAGAGATGACCGTCAGGCCGCTCTCATCGATGATCTTGCGGCCCTCCTCGACGTTGGTGCCGGCGAGGCGGACGACGATCGGCATCTTGATCTCGAGCTCACGCACGGCGTCGACGACGCCCTTGGCGACCCAGTCGCAACGGTTGATGCCGGCGAACACGTTGACCAGGATCGCCTTGACGTTCTTGTCGCGAAGAACGGCCTTGAACGACTTGGTCACGCGCTCGGGGCTGGCGCCGCCGCCGATGTCGAGGAAGTTCGCCGGCTCACCGCCTGCGAGCTTGATCATGTCGAGGGTGGCCATGGCGAGGCCGGCACCGTTGACGATGCAGCCGATGTCGCCGTCGAGACCGACGTACGACAGGCCGCGATCGTTGGCGTAGGTCTCGCGCGGGTCTTCCTGGCTCTTGTCGCGCAACTCCGCGATCTGCGGACGGCGGAAGAGCGCGTTCTCGTCGAAGCTCATCTTGGCGTCGAGCGCGACGATGGTCTTCTGCTTGGTGATGACGAGCGGGTTGATCTCGAGCATGGTCGCGTCGAGATCGCGGAAGGCGCGGTAGCAGCCCATGATCACGCGCTCGAGCTTGGTCACGAGGTCGGGATCGACGCCGAGGCCGAAGGCGACCTCGCGGGCCTGGAAGGACTGCATGCCGACCGCTGGGTCAACCTGCACTTTGATGATGGTCTCCGGCTTCGAGTGCGAGATCTCCTCGATGTCCATGCCGCCGGCTGCCGACGACACGACAACGATGCGCTCGGCAGCGCGGTCCATGACGAACGAGAGATAGATCTCGCGGTCGATGTCGGTCGCCTCCTCGATGTAGAGGCGCGACACCAGCTTGCCGGCCGGGCCGGTCTGGATGGTGACGAGCTTCTTGCCGAGAAGCGCCTCTGCCGCGTTCTCAAGCTCGCGCTCGGACGAGCAGACCTTGATGCCGCCGGCCTTGCCGCGGGCGCCCGAATGGATCTGAGCCTTCACGACCCACTTCGAGCCACCGATCTCGCTCGCGCGATAGCTGGCCTGCTCGGGGCTGTAGGCCAGGCCGCCACGCGGCACCGGCACGTTGAACTTGGAGAGCAGCTCCTTGGCCTGGTATTCATGAATGTCCATCTTGGGACTCCAGTTGAATGAGGTTTGGGGCGATTACGACTTGGCGCGGGCGGCCTCGCCGGCCTTGATGGCCGCAGCGGTCGCGAGGATGTGGTTGGCCATCTTCTCGGAAGCGGCGTCGATCATCTTGCCGTCGAGCGAAGCAGCACCCTTGCCCTGGGCGGCGGCCTCCTTGAGAGCCACGAGAATGCGCTCGGCCTTCGAGACCTCGGCGGCCGTCGGCGAGTAGATCTCGTTGGCGAGCTCGATCTGCGAGGGATGGATGGCCCACTTGCCTTCCATGCCGAGAGCGGCACCGCGGCGGCAGGCCGCCTTGAAGCCCTCGGGGTCGTCGATGCCGCCGAACGGGCCATCGATCGGACGCAGACCGAACGCGCGGCAGGCGACTGTCATGCGCGACAGCGGGAAGTGCCACTGGTCGCCCGGATAGTCGGGGTTCAGACCGCCGATGACAACGGTGCGGGCCTTGTTGAAGGCCGAGTAGTCGGCGACGCCGAAGTGCATGCTTTCAAGGCGGCTGGTGGCCGAGGCGATGGCCTCGACGTTGGCCATGCCGAGCGGCGTCTCGATCAGCGCCTCCATGCCGATCTTGTGCGGCAGGCCCTTGGCGACCTCGATCTGGCTCGTGAAGCTCTCGATCGCATAGACGTCGGCGGGGACGCCGACCTTGGGAATGAGAATGGTGTCGAGCTTGGCGCCCGCCTGCTCGACGATGTCGACGACGTCGCGATAGCAGTAGTGAGTATCAAGGCCGTTGATGCGCACCGACACGTTCTTGCCGACGCCCTTCCAGTCGAGGTCGTTCAGGGCCTGGATAATGTTCTTGCGGGCCTGCTCCTTGTCGGGTGGAGCAACGGCGTCCTCGCAATCGAGGAACACGTAGTCGGCGGCGCTCTTGTGGGCGCGCTCTATCATGGTCGGGTTGGAGCCCGGCACGGCGAGGTAGGAGCGCTGCAGGCGCTGCTTGCGAACGGAATAGAGGGTGTAGCTCATCGAGACGTTTCCCTTGGCACGTGGTTATTGTTGGGAGAAAGGTGCCCGGCCTCTCGACCGGGCACCTCGGTTATAGACATCAGGACGTCGCGGTCGCCGCCGTGGTGGCGGTCTTGGAGAAGTACTCGGCCGCAGCACCGGTGCCGGAGCCGAACTTGATGTTGGCGCCGCAATCCTTGAGCGCCATCTCTGCCGCGAACAGGGCGCTGCCGACCATGCCCTCGTCGAGCGAGCCCAGATGACCGATGCGGAAGACGCGGCCATTCAGCTTGTTGAGGCCGGTGCCGAAGGACGTGTTGTAGCGGTAGTAGGCGGTCTTCAGCACGTTCACAGCATCGACGTTCTCTGGGACGTAGATGGCGGAGACGGTGTCGGAGTGCCACTTCGGCTCCTTGGCGACGAGCTTCATGCCCCAGGCATTGACGGCGGCGCGAACGCCCTCGGCAAGGCGGTGATGGCGGGCAAGCACGTTCTCCAGGCCCTCCTCGAAGATGAGGTCGAGGGACGCGCGAAGGCCACGAATGAGCTGGGTGGCCGGCGTATAGGGGAAGAAGCCCAGATCGTTGGTCTTGATCATGTCCTCCCAGGAGAAGAAGCAGCGGTTCATGCGGCCGTTCAGCGACTTGTTGATGTCGAGCGCCTTCTGGCTGACGGCGAGGATGCCGAGGCCGGTCGGCAGCATGAAGCCCTTCTGCGAGCCCGAGATGCAGCAGTCTACGCCCCACTCGCCCATACGCATGTCGAGCGAGCCGACCGAGGACACGCCGTCGACCATGAGGAGGGCCGGATGCTTGGCGGCGTCGAGGGCCTTCCTGACGCCGGCGATGTCGGAGGTGACGCCGGTCGCTGTCTCGTTATGGGTGGCGAAGACGGCCTTGATCTCGTGGTTCTTGTCCTTGGCGAGGATGTCGGCGTACTTCTCGAGCGGAACGCCCGTGCCCCACTCCTCGTCGCAAAGCTCGACCTTGAGGCCCATGCGCTCGGCCATGTCGACCCAGAGCAGCGAGAACTGGCCGAAGCGGCTCATCAGCACCTTGTCGCCGACGGCGAGCGTGTTCTCGATGGCAGACTCCCAAGCGCCGGTACCGGAGGAGGGGAAGACGAAGACGCGGCCGTCCTTCATCTTGAAGACCTTCTTCAGGTCCTCAAAAATCGGGAGCGTGAGCTTGGGGAACTCTGGACAGCGCATGTCCTCCATGGGCAGGTTCATCGCCATGCGGACCTTGTCGGGAATGTTGGTCGGGCCCGGGATGAAGAGATGCGGCGTCACCGTCATGATGCGTTCCTCCGATGAGTATCTTTCGACTGTTTCGTTCTGATCGCCCGGCTGCCCCCCTTACGACGGCAAGCAAGGTGAAACCTCGGCACCCGGATCTGCAGGGCCCCGGAAAACCATCTTGCCTCACCTGACGCCGATCCAATGGGCGTCAGGTCGCGAAGGGGATCGAGGACTGCTGTCTCAGGGATAAAGAGTGGCGGCCTAATTCACGTT
>JAGVSR010000121.1 GCA_019137195.1 Alphaproteobacteria bacterium | reverse complement strand
AATCCCTGAGGGTAGGAACACCCCAGGTCATAGTACTCTGTACAACATCCTGTGGTAATGGCTGATGGCGCGCGCGACGGCCGGGCTTACAGCGTCCGCTGCAGCGGCCTGCACGGGCTCGGCGCTATCCTGGGACGCCTCAAGCATCAGCTCGACGGCGAGCCGGGTGAGG
This sequence comes from Alphaproteobacteria bacterium, assembly GCA_019137195.1. GTDB lineage: Bacteria > Pseudomonadota > Alphaproteobacteria > Rhizobiales > Hyphomicrobiaceae > CBDCUQ01. The sequence continues at coordinate 4,987 of JAGVSR010000121.1, read as the reverse complement.
GCGTCGGCATGCTCGGGGTAGAGTTTCGTGAAGGCATCGAGCGCCTCGGGATCTGGTACCGGGTGGGCGACGGCGAAGCCGTACAGGACCTCGTCGCGGTTGGAGGGGTTGGCGGGCGTCATGGGTTACTCTCCTCGTTGAACTTTTTAAGCTTTGCCGCAGCGTTCTTCAGGCGCTTGCTGATGGCGCGGGGCGTGACGTCTGCGAGCGTTGCAGCCGTCACCTCCGTGGGATCCTCTGACTCGATCTTAAGGCCGCGGATACAGCAGTTGATAACCGCCTCGCGTTCGTGCGGGGGCAAGGTCGCAATGAACTTGAGCACCTGCGTCAGGTAGACGTAGTTTTCCTGACGCGCGGGTGCACGTGCCGCCTCGGAAAGACGGGCAAGGACGTGATCGTTATCGATCGGCGTGCCGTCCTCGTCGACGGTCTCAGGGATCTCGTTGAGGACAGCACGGCGGGTGTTGTCCTTCTCCAGGTGGTTCAGCCGGAGCCGGGTCAAGGCGGCTTTAAAGCGGATCTCGAAGAAGTCGAGCACATGGGTATCCTGATCGGTACCGGCCTTGGCGATCCGCAGTCCGAAGTCCTGCAAAATGTCGTCGCGGAGACCCGCCGCGTCAGCACGGCTATGGTCGGGAATCGTGACGCGGAGGCGGTCCTCGCAGCGGCTGAGCAGAAACGGAAGCAGATTATTGACACACGCTACATCATTCGCGAGCCGTGCCGCACGGACGAGATGGAGCAGGCATTCGGTTGGCATATATTCGCGATGGGCAGGATCAGAGATACGGGCCCGGTTGCGCAGGATGTCGAGGCTTTGCGTCAGCGCCACATCGATGGCCGTCTCAATGGCGGGGAAACGCGTATAGGGCGTCCCATCCTTTTTGATGCTTTTAAGTGGTGGTGCCATTCCCGCCTCGCACTGCAACAGGGGTTGTGGGTGTCCTAGTGTGGCCCGCCCATATAAGGTGATCCGGCCAGCTCAAAGGATCCGGAACCTCACTCTGGAAAAATTTTACGCACTTGGGCGTACGCACTCGAAGGTCGGCTAGCGGCCTGAAAAACTGAACGCAGACGGTCACTTCACGGGCGACGCAACCATGCTGTTGCCGTGCACCTATTGACGCAACAGGACTATAATCCTCGGGCGCGGCTCAATCGTCCGCGCCGAAGCTGAACCACACACCGTGACGCCTACGCGCGCATTTCAATGTGGCTGCCGCTCGCAGTCTTCGTGATCCAGAACCCGTTCGGAATGGCCTGCTGGACGAGCGGCACATGAGAGATGAGCCCTACGGCGCGGTTCTGGCCGACGAGATCTTTCAGGGTCTCGAGCACCTGCTCGAGGGTGCCGGCATCGCCATCGGCATCGAGGCTCCCAAACCCCTCGTCGATGAAAATCGTCTCGAGGCGGACGTTACCGCGGGTGCTCTCCACCACGTCGGAGAGCCCGAGGGCGAGAGCGAGGGCTGCGATAAACGTCTCGCCGCCGGACAGGGTGGACGGCGGACGCGGGCGTCCGGTGTTGGCATCGTCGATGGAGATGTCGAGACCGCGCTGAGCGTTGCCGCGGCCCTCGGTTTCGCGGACGAACATGTAGCGGTTCCGAGTCATCGGGCCGAGACGCAGATTTGCCGCCTCGAGCACGTGGTCGAACATGGTGGCGATTGCGAATGTCTCGAGGTTCATCTTCATGCCGTTGCGGCCGGTGAAGGCATCGGCGAGCTCGCGCAATGGCCCTGTCTCCTGCTCGAGCCGGTAAAGGCGGGCGATCTCAGCGGCGAGCTCGGTCGCTAGCCTCTCCAGGTGCCGTAGGCGGGCATTGGTGCCGGCCGCAAGATCATTGGCGGCCGCAAGGGTCGCCTCGGCCGCGTCCTTGGCGTCCTTCAGAGCCTTGATATCAGGACGATCGGCGTTCTCGATGGCCAAGGCCGCTTTCTGCAGCCGCTCGTCTGCCCTGATGTGTCGGTCCCGGTGATCCGCAATCTTCCCCTCTAGGTTGGCGATGAGGGGAATGTCGGCCTTGCTCGCGCGATAATCGTGTTCAGAGAGGCCGGTTTCGGCAAGGCGCTCCGTAAAGCTCGCTTGCGCGGTCTTAAACTGCGTCTCGGCGAGGGCCTTGTTGTCGGCTGCGTGCTGGGTTGCGCTCCGGGCCTGGATGAGCGCATCGTTCGTATCGCGCTCGTGCTTGCGTGCGCCTTCGAGTGCCGCGGTATACTCTGCGATCTTGCGCGTGAGCGCGTCCTGCTTTTCGGCAAGACGCGTCCGATCGCGCAGTTCAAGAGGTACCGACTGGAGAGCGTCTTCCAAGGATTGGAGCGCCAGAGCCGCTGCCTTGTCCGAGGCCTGCGCCGTACTCTCATCGGCCTGGCAAGCCGCCAGCGTAGTTGTGACAGCCGCGTCAAGCTCGACCCGTTTTGCATCGAGCGCATCGAGGTCGACCTCGGGTCCGAGCGCCTTGAGGGCGTTGACGATGCCGGCAAGCTCGGTGTCAAGTTGCTCGGACGCACGTGCTGGAACCGGGAGATCTCGGAACTCGGCTTCGCGTCTCTCGAGCGTTTCGCGGGCGGCCGCGGCTGATGTGCGGACGTCCTCGCAGCGCTTGCGTGCAACCTCGAGCGCGGCCTTCTCGCGCTGATAGGTCTCCGCGACGGCGCCCTCATGCACCGAGCCGTGTGCAGGCGAGGGATGTTCGCGCGATCCGCAGGCGGGACAGGGTTCACCGTCTACGAGATGGGCGGCAACATGGAGGGCATGGTTCTCAAGGAGAGCCGCTTCTGCTGCATTGAAGGCGGCTTCGCGCACGGTGAGCTGCGCGAGGGCCGTACCGACCTGCGCATCGAGACGCTCGAGCGTTTGTCTGTCGGTAGCAAGTTGGGACTGTGCGCGCTCATAGTGCTTGGCTGACTGGAGCGCCTGGCTCTTCTCGACTTGTTTGGTGCATAACGCGGCACGGCGCACGGCGGCCGAGCCCGCACTCTCGATTCGCCGAACGAGTGCTTCCAGAGATCGGGCGCTGTCCTCGTGGTGAGACTTCGATTGGGCAGCGCGCTTCTTTTCGGCGAGCGCCGTCGCTGCGGCCTTCGTCGCAGCCTCCTGCAGCACGGCTGACGCCTCAAGGCGCTTGGCATGAGCCTCGCAATCTTGGAGGTCTGCCTTGTCGCGGTCGTGCGCTGTGGTCTTGTCCGTAAGTACCTTGAGACGCTCGGTCGCCGTCCGCGCATGGGTCTCCGCCTCCTGTTGGGCACGGGCCGCTGCCGACGCCTGCAGCGTCATATCATCGACCCCCTTGCGGGCGGCATTGACCGATAGCTCTGCTTCCGAAAGGAGCTGCGCCGAGCGGGCCCGGCTAATGCGATCCTTAAAGCCAGCCACGGCATCAGCTTCGGCTACGACAGCCTTGAAGGCCTTGTCGGCTTCGACGTGCTCGGTGAACGCCTGATCGGTGAGTGCCGCAGCCTGGTAGGCCTGCTTCGCGGTATCGAGAGCCGTCTTTGCCGAAACGGCAGCATCTCGGTGCAGGACAAGATCGGTCTGCGCTGTAGCGATGCCGACCGCGAGCTCGTCCCGTGTCGCAAAGCCTTCGGCCGACAGGCGGCCCGCGCAAACATCGCGTGCCGTTTTGACCCTGGCTTCGGCGGTATCGGCGTTCGCCTTCACCTGCTCAGCGAGGCGGCGGTAGAGTGAGACGTCGAAGAGCTCACGCAAGATCTTCACGCGTTCTTGCGTGTTGACCGCGAGGAAATTCTCGAACTGCCCCTGCGGCAGCAGAACGATCTGCCGGAACTGCGCGGGTCCGTATCCAAGAAGACTGATGATTTCCTTGTTGACGACATCGACCTTGCCTTCGGCCACCACCTTGCCGGGAAGGGCATCGCTGACGGTTACGAGATCAAGGCCGGTCACGTCGAACAGCGTGGCTTTGTGGCCCTCCTTGGTTTCGCCGCCGCCCCGTTTTGCCGGTCGCCTCTGCTCCGGATTCCTAACGATCCGATAGGCACGGCCATGGGTCTCGAAGATGAACTCGACCGTGGTCATGTGGGCCGGGTCGGCATGATCGGAGCGCAGCGTCGAGGCGTGCTGCTCAGTCTTCGCGGCCTCGCCGAAAAGCGCGAACGTCATGGCGCTGAAGATGGTGGACTTGCCGGCCCCGGTCGGGCCGTAGATGCCGAAGAGGCGGCTCTCGAGGGCCGTCCTGAAGTCGATCACCTGTCGGCCGGGATAAGGACCCACGGCATCGAGGGTCAAGCGTAGCGGTTTCATGCAGCGACCTCCTCGGGGGCTTCGAGGTCGGCCAGGTAGGATGTGATGATCCCGGTTTCGGCTTCCGACGGCGCTGTGCCGCGAACAAGGGTCATGAACTCGCTGACGACCTGGGCCGGAGCATCCGCTGCTCCCGGGCCCGCGGGCCTCTCCCGGCGCTCAGCCGCGAGCAAATCGCGCTCGTAAGAAAGCGCACAAGCATTCGGAAACCGCTCCCGGATCTGCTTCATAGGCTCTACAAGACGAATGGGATCGGTCAGGATCGGCCGAATAAGATCATCGGAGGCCGGCTGCGCCTGGATCTCCGCGAGGGTGCCGCGCAACGTGCGGACGCGGCGCGATGGCGTGATCGGAATGAGCTCGATACGCGTGCGCCCATCTGGACCTAGGTCGACAAGCGACAGCGACTTATCGCAGGTTTCCTCCTCGAACGTGAACGCCAGCGGTGCGCCCGAATAGCGGATGTGGTCCGCGCCGACGGCCTGCGCTCGGTGCAGATGCCCGAGCGCTACGTAATGTGCGTCAGAGAAGACGTCGGCGGAGACGGTTTCGATGCCGCCAACGAGGCGGCTCAGCGGCCGCTCGCAGCCACTGACGTTGCCGCCTTGCACGAAGGCGTGGGCCACTACCACCCATCGCGCGCCATCGGGGATATGGGTGCGGGCTGAGGCGAGCTGGGATCGTACCACGTCCTCGGGGCACTTGATCTCGGGACTGGCGAAAA
>JAGVSR010000138.1 GCA_019137195.1 Alphaproteobacteria bacterium | reverse complement strand
CGGCTATGACGGCGACGATCGCCGCATTGAGCCCGATCTCCACGCTCGCCGCCTCGCGATGAGTGACCGGGTAGGGCTCGGTCCGCGTGTCGGTGGCCAGTCTCGTGCGCTTTCGCAACGTCGCTTCAGGCATGAGCAGATCCTCCATGGTGGCCAGCTAGTTAAGGATCATGGCCATTTTAGGAACAACTGATTTTCCGAAGCTTCGAATAAGGTGGCGGCCGCGGTCCAGACTCGTTGACTACGTGATAGGGCCGAAAATATTCCGCCGTCAGGAGCAGAGCTCGGCAAATCTCGCCAGCATTGCTCGCTCGGCAGCTTCTGCCGAAAGGGGCTCGAGGGCTTCGAGGCGCTCGCGTCTGGCAGGCGCGAGCTCGTTAGGCTCGCCGAAGAACCTGAGGGCCTCGTCGTGGTCGAACCCTGCCAGCGTCGTCGCCTCGTAGAAGGCAGCAATGCGGTCCGCATGTTTGATCGAGGCCGCGACGTCGTCGGGCAGCGTCGCAGGAAGAGCGAAGCGCTCGTGAATGGCGGCCAGAAGCCGAAGCTCGAAGGACTTGTAATCGAGCCCTATCGCCGTCTTGAAGGGGCTGATGAGGTCGCCGATTACGTATTCCGGCGCGTCGTGCAGGAGGGCAGCGAGCCGCCAAGGGTTTGGCCACGACGGGTTCAACGCCGAGGCAATCTCCTCGACCACGAGAACGTGCTGGGCAACAGAGAAGGCATGGGCGCCGGTCGTCTGTCCGTTCCAGCGCGCGACGCGGGCGAGCCCATGCGCGATGTCCTCGATCTCGATGTCGCGGGGAGACGGATCGAGCAGATCGAGCCGACGCCCCGACAGCATGCGCTGCCAAGCGCGCGGCGGAGGTGTCCGACCCTCCCGGGTCGACAGGGTGGAACGGCTCTTGGACTGGTCGCTCGTCATCTGACCCGATCGCGCGGCGTCCAACCCTCCGGATCCGACACCATAGTGAGAAACCTTGACCTAGCGACGGTGCCGAACCCGGAGGGTCAGGCTCCGACGATGAACTCCCGCTGCAACTTTGCACATGGCTCGTGCCGGTGACAGCCGACGAGATGATCGTTGACCATGCCGACCGACTGCATGAAGGCATAGACGGTGGTCGGGCCGACGAAACGGAAACCGGCCTGCTTGAGCGATCTCGAGATCGCCGTCGACTGTGGGGTTTGGGCAGGCACGTCTGCCAGGCGCTCGTGCCGGTTCAGGATGGCGCGACCGTCGATGTGGCCCCATAGAAAATCTGCCAGGCTGGTGCGCTCGCGGAGCGCGAGGTAGGCCTTCGCATTCGAGATGGTGGCCTCGATCTTGGCCCGGTTTCTCACGATGCCCTGGTCCGACATCAGCCGCCCTATGTCTTTGGGACCATAGCGCGCAACCCGCTCGGCATCGAAGCCACCGAAGGCGCGGCGGAAGTTGTCGCGCTTTCTCAAGATCGTGAGCCAGGAAAGCCCGGACTGGAAACCTTCCAGCACGAGCTTCTCGAACAGCCGCCGGTCGTCGGCGTGGGGCACGCCCCACTCTCGATCATGATAGCGCACGTAAATCGGGTCGGCGATCCCGCTCCAGGGACAGCGCAGGGGCTCTGCCGGGGGCATCGGCTCGAAAATCCTCGCATTTGGACTGTGCGGAAGTCACTGTCGGACAGTCATTTCCGCTACAACCTCAGGCCAGCTTGCCGGGCCTGCGGCCAGTCTGATCTAACGCAAGTGGAGCCGGCGGGCGAGATCCTATCAAGCCCGTCCACAAGGGCCGGAAGAAAAAAGGAGACTTCAGATGATCATGGACTGGAAGGACTACATGAAGAGCCTGGCGCCGCAGCTCAAGGAGCTTCGCGGCGGCGCGCCGGACGTCATGAAGGGGTTCTCGGCCATCGCCCAGGCGGCGCTCAAGGCCAATGCGCTCGACGTCAAGACCAAGGAGCTGATCGCCACCGCGATTGGTGTCGCGATCCGCTGTGACGCCTGCATCGCGTATCACGTCAAGGCGGCACTCGAAGCCGGCGCCACGCGCGAGGAGATGATGGAGACGCTCGGTATGGCCGTGTACATGGGGGCAGGGCCTTCGGTCATGTACTCCGCCCATGCCATCGAGGCCATGGGGCAGCTTTCGGAGACCGAGCCGGCCAAGGGCTGATTTGAGGCTCTGGACCGGCAATCGGCAAAGCGTAGGGCAAGCCCGGGCCGACCCGTTACGGATGACACGACCGGCGCCTGCGATCTACGACGCGGCGGGCTCGAGCGCGAACCGCGCCCAGGCGGGTTTCGAGATGGCAATCTCGACCCCGCCGGCGGTGAGCGCCACGCCTTTGGCCTTGAACTCGGCAGCGCGGTCGAGCCGAACGAGCGCGAGCCCCTGAGACCCATCGACAGTGCCCAGCGTACCGATTGGGACGTCGCCGGCCATCACCTCGGTGCCGGTTGCGGGCAGAGCGTCGGCGGCCGAAACCTGGATCATGCGCTTTCGCGCCGTGCCACGGTGCTCCATGCGCGAGACGATCTCCTGGCCAACGTAGCATCCCTTCCGGAACGATACGCCGTCGAGCTGATCATAGAGCGCCTCGTGCGGGAACGCCTCGCCAAGGGCGTAGTCGCGTCCCGCCTCCGGAACGCCGAGCCTGACGCGATGGGCGTCGTAGGCCGAGCGGGTGGCTGGGCCGGTGCCCTCTCCGGTGCCGGCTGGCAGTGACGCGACGATCCAACGCTTGCCCATAGCCGCCAGCCGCGGATCGGCAAAGGTTATGGCGCCAGCCGGCGCGGAGGGAGGCGGCTCGGCCCAAACAGCCCACACAACGTATTTGTCGGAGACATCCCTGATCGTGACGTCGGCCCGCAGCTTGTACATCGTCAGCCGCTTTGCGAGGTCCGCCGCTTGGGCGCGCAGGGTATCGAGCAGGAAGCCGCCGTCGGTCCTCACCACGAAGAACTCGAACAGGATCTTGCCCTGCGGCGAGAGGAGGCCCGCAAAGATCGCAGCCTGCCTGTCCAGAGCCGCAATGTCGTTCGTTACGAGACCCTGCAGGAGCTTTGCGGCATCGATTCCCGTGACGGCGACGACGCCACGGTCGGACAGCATCGTGGCGGTGGTGGCTGCAGGGGCCGTCATGCCTCGTATCTCACAAGCTCGGGGGCGCAGCCGGCATCAAACATGAGCGGGCGGCCGCGAGCAACGGGTCACGGCGGGTCACGGCTGCACCCAAGGAGGGAAAGCCTGTGGACGGCCCGTTGCCGTGTCGGCTGCCGACGGCTAGGGTCGCGGAAAGCAATGTTCAGGGGGAACGAACCATGCGGAAGGCTCTCGGCGCTCTCGTGCTCGCCACCATCGCGTTGGGTCCGCTGGCTGCAGCGGCCGACGAGACCGGGCTTGCCTCGTCGCACGATCTGGTCAAGGTCGGCGGCCGGCTCTGCTTTGCCGATCATTGGCACTCGGGAGCGGGCGACGGGCGCACCAAGGACGCGGCGCGCGCCGTCGCCATCCGCAACTGGGCGGACTTCGTCGACCTCGAGTACGGCTCGTCATGGGCCCGCTTCTCGGTCGCGGCTGGCGCCCGTACAACCTACACCAAGGCAGAAGGCGGCTGGAGTGCCAGCGTCGAAGCAAGGCCGTGTAGGGGCTAAAGGTCGGCAGGGGCAGGCTGTCTGCGTGTCCCCTCCCGCCTAGCCGAGCGGCGGCTGAAGCGTCGTCCCGATATGCGCGGCGCCCATGGCTGCCACCGGCGCAAGCATCCGCAAGCTGCTGCTCGAGCGCGTGTAGAGGCTGGCAAGCTGGATCAGCTCTGCCGTGACGGCAGCGGGATCAGGCGATGCCGGCCAGAAGTCCTCGTCGAGCCGGCATGCCCGCGCGTGGATCCCGAGGAGCTCCCGGAACCGCGACAGGCGGTGCTCGCGGCGGCCGTCGGCACGCTTGACGACGTCGGGCAAGGCGGCCGCCCACACCTCGACAGCGTGACAGGCCTCGAGCCCTACCCAGGCGTTGGCCGGCCCCCGGAACTGAGCGACGCTGGGCTTCACCCCGTCGCTGAGGCGCAGCTCGACGGTGCCGACCTTGGCCCCTCGATGGCGGACGCCGAACAGCCGGCACTGGTCCCAGAACAGCCGGTCGGCATAGCTATAGAGGCAGTTGTCCATGTCGACGGCTTCCTCGACGAGATCCGCGCTATGAACCAGCGGCACGATGTCGAACCCGTCGACTGTTCCGCCCTCGGCCCACGGCGAACCGATCGGATCGGCCGAGAAGAAGACGTGGAGTTTGAGGTGGTCGAGCCAGCACTGCGTTTCGCGCACGGCGGCCCGGGCCGTCATGGTAGCGGCCCACGGGCGATGCCACAGCGGCGCTGGTGTCAGACGATGGTTGCGCGAGAACCACGCGAACAGGGCGAGCGGCCTCAACAGCGACAGGTCCGACGGCAGCACCGGCACACGCCGCGCGTCGGACAGCCAGACCCCGAACGGCTCATCGGCGACCCGGGTTCCATAGAAGGCTGCTCGGAGGAGCTCGGCCTTTCGGCCCATGCGGGGCTGCCGTCCGATGCGCCCAGCGAGAAGTTGGCCCGCCTGCTCGGATAGATCGGCATGCACAAGCGGGTCGCTCAGCGCCTCGGGCGGTACACGCCGAAGGCTCAAGGGAAGGGCCAGCGCATCGGCGACGTCGTGCAGGCTTTGACCGAGCTCCGTCCGGCGGATTGCCTCACGACGTTGCGCCGGTGTGCCGTACCCGCTGGCAAGCGCAAAAAAGAGAAGCGGATGGGATTGCGCGAGCTGGGCGACGCGCTCGGAGCTCGCGGCGAGCGATGCGAGTGCATCGAGATGCGCATGAGGGAAGCGGGTGAGGACGACGGACATTCAATGCTCCCGGGAGAGAAAACGAACGAGGGCGACGAGGCCTCTCAGCTTCTTGTACGTGGGGAGCAGCTGAATGCGGGGGTGAAGATTCTTTTTGTCTCGTCCCGCACATGACCCTGCCTCGTGTCCTAGTAGGCAAAGGGGGGAATTTTTTCGGTGGTTTGAGGCGCGTCACGCCTGAACACTCGTCACCCAAGCACCGCCGCAATCCGATTGCAACCGTATCGCGCTTACCGGGGGGCGACCGATGCCGTTTGAACTCAACGAGGGCGAGCAACGGAGGTATTTGTCCGAGCTCAGGGCTTTTCTCATGCGCTGT
>JAGVSR010000123.1 GCA_019137195.1 Alphaproteobacteria bacterium | reverse complement strand
GATCCCGTGTCCAGCAACACTTGAACCGCTGCTAGTGCGTCCCTGTAGTCGATCGTATCCAGGCCGTCCCCGCCGAAGACGGTATCGGCGACGCCGTTCCCGGGTCCCGGCAAGATCGTGTCGTGTCCCGTGCCCGCGCCGAACGTATCGCTGCCGGCTCCACCGATAAGAACGCTGTGACCGTCGCCATCGATCAGAACGTTGTTCCCGCTATTGCCGGTCACGGTCTTGCCGACATCGGCGGCGGTGCTGAGGAGGGTACCGTTGATGTTGGCCGAGCCAGTGAGGATGAGGCGCTCGACGTTGGCGCCGATCGTAAAGGTGACGGAGGATTTGACCGTGTCGGTGCCCTGGTTGCTGCTCTCGATCACCTGGTCCGAAGTCCGATCGACGATATAGGTGTCGTTGCCTTTGCCGCCCTTCATGGTGTCGCGACCTGTGCCGCCGTCGAGGAGGTCGTTGCCGCTGCTGCCGACCAGGCTGTCGTTGCCGGCAAAGCCGACGAGCTGGTCGGCGGAACTCGTACCGATGAGGGTGTCGTTGTGGCTGGTGCCGCGCTTCTTGACCATGGTGCTCTCCTGAAGACGGGCCGTCCACGGCGTGAACCGCCCAACCGATCAATCCCGAAGACGTCGACTGGCCGTGACGATGCCGGATCGCTGCCCGAGCGACCTCCACGGCAGAAGGGCTGCCGCACTGCGTACGGCAGGCACCCGAGCAATCGCCAAACAAGCCTCCCCAACCAAGTATGTGACCGTAACAGACCTCCGCGTCATCGACGGCAAAGCCTGACTTCCTTCGATGATCCGCGCTCGGGCAAGAGCTTCGCGGCGCTGTCACGACAGTCCGGATCCTCGCGTCAACGCTAGCGTGTCGTGCCGCGGCAGTCTTGGTCCGCCAGGCACAAGACGCGACCAGGCGCTACGCGCGCAATGCCCGCTCTCGGACGGCGCCACGGATGAGGCCCCGAACGCGATCACACCGCAAATCGCGATTGCTGCCGATGTGAGGAAGTCTCTTGGTTCCCAACGCACACGCCAAACTCGGCTTCTGTGCCCTCCGAACCAAGAACCCGGCACCGATGCCTAATGACAATGACTATGAAGCAGGTAAGAATTGGGGCGTACTGATCTATAGGCTTCGAAGGCTCAATATCATGCTTGTCAGTATGACATTGCGCGACTGGCGCGAGCAGATCGGCCGGCACATTATTCATCTCGATTTCGAACCTCACGGGGATGAGCCATTCCAGGCCGAGATCGATCCCGTTTTCGGCAGTGACGGCGTTCGCGTGACGCATGGCGCCACCAGCGCGGGCACGACGTTTCGCGACGAGTCCCTGATCGGGCTTGGAACCCCGGCTCGCGATCTTCTGATCGCACGCAAGCCGCTGGTGGTCTGTCAAGGCGGCCGCGAGTTCCAGCTTCGCGCAGGCGATGCCACGTTCATGCGCAACTGGCTTCCGGCGCGATCGGGGAGCACGTCTTCGAGCGCCTACACGGTTATCGTGGTTCCGATAGCGGAGAACGCCGAGCTCGAGAGCAGAGACCTCGGCGGCGATGGCGTGATCAGACGGGGCAATCCCGCACTGCAGCTGCTGCGCAGTCATATCCGCGTGCTCGAGAACAAGTCGCATCGCAGACTATCGGCGGCCCTTCAGTCCGTCGCGAGACGCGGTCTCGTCGATCTGGCCTCGCTTCTGCTCCAGTCCGAGCGTGAGACCGTCGAACACACCATTTGGAACGCCCGCCTCGCGGCAGCAATCAGGTTCATCGAGGCGAACTACCTCGATCACTCGCTCAGCTCGGCACATGTCGCCGCCGCTCTCGGCATCTCGGTCCGCTACGTCAACCGACTGTTCGAGATGTCGGGGCAATCGCTGTCGGAGCGCCTGCTCGAGCTCAGGCTCGCGGCCGCGTACAGTCTCATCCGCAGCGACGGGGCAGACCGGCGTATCTCGGACATCGCGCAGCGCTGCGGCTTCTCGGACATCTCGGCGTTCAATTGCCACTTCCTCGCGCGGTTTGGCGCCTCGCCAAAGACCTTCCGCCCGCAATCCTGATCGCCGAGCGCGACGCGTCGCGGAAGAGAGCAGCCGCGCTATCTCGCCGCCTGCCGTTCCGCGGCGATCTCGTCGAAGACCTCGATGAACTCGACGGCGCCGGCATTGACGATGTTCTCGGTCATCCTCTGGTCGAGCGCCGCAAGGAGCTCGGCCGAGGTCTTGCCGCGAACAATAGTGTTCCTGGCGTAGGCCTGGCGCTCGAAGAAATTCGGCGTCGGCGCCTTCACGCCCGCTCCCCGCATCATCTCGAGCCCAGTGCCAGGACCGGCGAGGTTCATGAGCTCGATCTCGGCGCCGGTGAGGTTGTGGAGACCACGCTTCGCGGCTGCCTCCTTGAGCCCCTTAATCTTGATGACCTGCAGCCAAGGGCCGATGTCGCCGTCGAGATTGATGGCGTGAATGCCCATCCCCTTAGCCGTTCTGGCGTAGGACATGTGGCTGTCCCATTTGTTGGGAACGCTCTTGGCGGCGGCCGTCATCTTCCTCAACGCCTCGATCTTCAGCATCACCAGCGCGGCCCGCTCGTAATTGATCGTGGCGCTGGTCGAGAGGCGGCGCAGGCGCTCGATGAAGACGTTGCCGCTCGTCACGAGCTCGCTCACCGAGTTGGCGGCGAGGAGTTGCGCGTAGCCGATGGCCGAGGAGATCGGCGTGCCGGTGCGCTTCACGGGATGGATGCCAGCTACCATGTCGGCAGTGCCGAGGCCGCTCGTCTCGAGCGCGTAGATGCGGACCACCTGTTCCTTGGTTAGACCCAAGGCCAAGGCCTCGCGCGCGTAGCGGCGCTTGAACTCGCGCTCGGGAATGCGCTCGGGGACAAAGTCGAACTCGGCCTTCGACGCGGCGAGGAAGTCATCGACGCCGGGCTTGGGCTCGGGCGGGGGCACCTTGCGCTCCTCGTTGCGCTTGGCCTGGAACGCCTCCCAGCTCTTGACGAGGTCCGGGGTGAGCTCCGGCCCGGCGTAGGCCGGGGGGAACGACATGACATAGTCGCTCTCGGAGAGCGCGCGGCCCGAGGCCTTCTTTCGTTTGCGCGCCACGCGCTTGCTGTCGACCTCGCGCCAGTATGAATCCGTTCTGGCGTCGAACGCGGCGCGAGCAGCGAGCCAATCCTCGAACAGCTTCCTCTCCTCCGGCACGAGCGTGGCCGCGAACTCCTTGGCGACGGAGACGGCGCCGGCCGGCCGGCCGATGAGGCCGGTGAGCGCAACGGCCAGGGTGACGAGGATGGCCAGTCGGCGCGCAGACGGCAATCCACGAAGGATCATTGCGGGGCGTCCCAATGGGCAAAGCTCACGGCTGGCGGGCGGCCGGTGCCCAAGTCGCAGCGCGAACGCCCGGCGTCTCGAGACCGTCCAAAGCGGCAAACCACGGCGAATCCGTGGATTTTTGCCGAATCCGAGACGTCTTGTAGCGGAATGCCGTGGCGCGGGTAAGGCGTTCCGTCCGTGAGGCACCTATCTCGCGATTGCCGACCAAACTCGACGCGGCCTGGCGGTCGGCAATACCGCGATCGGCGCAGGTGCCAGGCCCATGATTTCGCGCGTTCTCGTGATCGTTCGCCTATGCCGCGGAGGCAGCAGCGACTTCGCAGGCTCTTGCCAACCCGGCCTCGAGGAAGCGTCCACACTATGGCGGCGGCCAACCTGTGCCCGATCCGAAACCCAATGAAATCAACGTTTTGAGGGGAGGGATGGCGCGAGAGACGGGACTTGAACCCGCGGCCTCCGCCGTGACAGGGCGGCGCTCTAACCAACTGAGCTACTCCCGCAGACCTTCTTGCTGGCCACCCTGCCATCCAAGCGGGGTACCGGTCGCGAGGCGCTTCATCTACGTGTTCGAGCCTAGCAAGTCAAGCGGCTGGAACGAGGCCCGGCACGGCCGCGGCACGCGCACTCGAGTGGCAACGCTAGGAGCCGATGCAAGGCCGGCCGGCCACCGCAGGTCGAGACCGTTGTCGTATGCGTATTATCTCGTGCCTGATTATGTAGAGGCAATGACCTATGACATTGGATAGTCCTTATATCTTCGGCACATTTCTGGTCCGTGGGCCTGCTGCGGGCATGCTGGCGCGACGTCCGGCCTGCAGGGTTTCTAGACCTTCGCCCCTATCCGGAGCCCGGCTCGCGCCGGTCGCGCTCGTCGCCAGGCTTGCTGGCCAGCTCGTCTGAGCCGCGACGCATCCTGTGGCCCTGTCCGCTGCGGCCGGGGAGCCCTTGCGCCGGCTCGCGGGATCGCCTAGAGGGTGCCCTTCGAACAATGGGGATGCTGCCCGTCCCCGCGACAGCACTCGAGGCTTCCCCATGACCGCACGTACAGCCCGCAAAGTCGAGATCCAGAAGAAGAAGCGCCGCCGCGCCGTGCCGCGCAAGGCCGTCTCGCGCATTCAGGGCAACACGGCGGGTGCCCGCCGCCGCCTCAAGAAGGCCGCCGGCCTCGCCCGCGGCCGCAAGGCGTAGCTGGCTGGGGTCGGTCGCCCATCGACCCCACCCGCTTCGCAGCTGCGAAGCGAACTTTGTCGTGCGCGACATCTCGAGCACAATGTTGTATTCGCCTAGTCCATTGAGCGGACCGGGGGAGACGACGCATGGCCGAGACGAATGAGCCGCGACGGGGTATCAGGCACGCACTCGACTATCTCCTCGGACGCAACACGCTGATCGGCATCGCCGAGCTGATGCTGCTCCTGCTGGCCGGCTATGCCACCTGGCACGGCATGCGCGATTTCATTGTCGGTGTCGCGCAGACCTCGACCCAGCCGTCGGACGGCATGTCGATCTCGAACGACGTGCTGGTCGTCGGCGTCGTCGTCGCGCTGACGCTCCTCATGTGGCTCTGCCTCAGGGAGACGTTCGGGGCCAAGCGCCGGTTCGGCGACCGCATCATCACCTTCTTCCTCTATGCCTTCCTCGCCCTGTGGTCGATCGGCTTCGGCTACGGCTTCTGGTGGAGTCTGATCTCCGGACAGGAGGCGACGCGCACGGGGCTCGCCGGACTACAGGAGGACGCGCGCGACGCGGCGCAGGTGATCGCGGCGCGGCTCGATGCCGTGCGCGGGCAGCTCGACAGCGTCGTGTCGTGGTCCGACAGCCAGATGGCACGCGAGGAAACGTCGGGCGGTAGCTGCGGCAAGTCCTCGGGGGCAGGGCGCGGGCCTCTCTACAATGCGCGACGCAGCGTGCGCGACAGCATCTCGACCTTGCGTGACGGCATGGTGCGGTCGTGGCTCGAGCCGGTGCAGGCGGACGTCGAGCAACTCCGGCAGAGCGCGGCCTCGCTTGGCGGCGGTACGGTCGAGGAGCGGCAAAAGGCATTCGAGCAGACGGCCTCAGACATCCGCGGAAAGGCGCGCAACATCGCCGCGCGCTCGAACGCGCTCGGCGCCTCGACGGCGGCGGAGATGCGCGCCATCGCGGCGACCGTCAGCGTCGCGCCCGACAAGCCGGGCTTCGCCTGCTTCGATCCGCAGCTTGCCCAGCGCCTCACCGAGGCAGCCGACCAGGCCGCGCAACCCGCCGAGCTCAAGCTGCGGGAAGCCGTCTTCAACGAAGGCCCGGCCGGCGTCGCCAACGCGGTCAAGAACCTGTGGCGCAACATCGGCACCTATGCCTCGGCGCTTGCGGGCTACGTGTTCTCTGGCGGCAACACGGCGGCGCTCCACACCGAGGGTGGCGAGCCGATCACCGGCCGCGACCTCATTGCACTCCTCGCCACCATCGGCGTCGACCTGGGGCTGCTCGTGCTCTCGATCCTGAACCCGGTGCCGGCGGAAACCCGGCGCTTGACGGGCAAGGAGGAGCGGCAGGTGCAGGACGCCATCCAGACGGCCATCGCATCCACCGACGACGCGGCGGACCTCACTTGGGTGCGGCGCCACTTCGTGCATCACAACAAGGCATCGTATCTCGTCATCCCGAACCTCTACAGCGCCGACCCGAACAATCACATCGAGAGCAAGCGGGCGCTGGCGATGAACCAGCTCGCGGGCGTGCTCTCCGACATGGATCTCGTGCGCTGGCCAGAAAAGGGCTGGCCGAGCTGGCACTGGTGGCCCGAGCGTCTCAGGATCGTGCGCAGCGAGCTGCAGACGCTCAAGGTGGAGGAGACGCACGCCAGCGACACCGACCTGACCGAGATCCGCAAAGAGTGGATCCGGAAGCGCGGCAAGAGTCCCAGCGACGAGATGAGCAAAGAGGACGAGGCCTTCATGAAGGCCGATGCGCTTCGCAATCACGGCCTGTTCTCAAAGGCAGAACGTGCGCTTTCCATCTCCGGCTGGAGCCAGCAGGCGCGGCGCGACATCGAGGTGTTCCGTGTGGTCGAGGTCGACGGGCTGACACCGATTCTGATGGCGCTCAACGTGAACGGAGGCCGGGGCGGCGACCCCGCTGCTGGCGACGGCGGGTCGCTCAATCCGCCGCCTCGGCAGCTGACGGGCCCTGCAAGCTGACGCGGCCGCAATCTTCTCACTCCGCCCTCGGCGCGAGGCGGTGAGAGATTGCGACGCCGCGGGTGTACGCGCGTGCGTGCGAGGACTATATTCCATTCATGGACACGAGCGACCGGATCGATCTCGAGAGCTTCGGAGAGGCGGAGCTCCGGGCGCTGGCGCGCGAAAGGCTCCATCCGGCGCCACCGGCGCTCGCTCAATCCATCTCGGCGCTGCCGGGGCCTTCCGACTTCGACCTCAATCCAGATGCGCTCGCGGAGATCGACCTCGCCGCCCGCCTCAAGCCGGCGGCGGTGCTGGTGCCGGTGGTGGCACGTCCGGAAGGGCTCTCCGTGATCCTCACCCAGCGCACGGCGCATCTTCCCTCGCACGCCGGACAGATCGCGTTTCCGGGTGGAAAGATCGACGGCGGCGACGACGGCCCGCGTGGCGCGGCGCTGAGAGAAGCCGAGGAGGAGATCGGGCTCGCCCGCGGCTTCGCCGAGCCGATTGGCTATCTCGACATCTACCGCACCGTGACCGACTTTGCGGTGACGCCGGTCGTGGCGCTCATCCAGCCGGATTTCAGCCTCGCTCTCAACAGGGAGGAGGTCGAGGACGCGTTCGAGGTGCCGTTCTCGTTCCTCATGGACGCGGCCAATCACGAGTTGCACACACGTACGTACCGCGGCCACGAGCGGCGCTACTATGCGATGCCCTACGGCGAGCGCTATATCTGGGGGGCGACTGCCGGCATCCTCAAGAACATGCACCGGAGGCTGTTCTGCCCATGATCCGTATGGTCCTCGAGAACCTGCTCCTGTTCCTGCTGCCGACGCTCGTCTACTTGCTCTACGCCTGGATGACGCGTCCAGAGGGAACGGCCGGGCCGGGCAAAGGCTCGACGCCGCCGCTCGAGGACGCGCCGCTCCTGTGGCTGTTCGCCACCGGGGCGATCCTCGTCGTCACGACGCTGGTGCTCTTCCAATCGAACACCGGGGGCAAGCCAGGGCAGCACTACACTCCGCCCAGCATGCAGGACGGGCACATCCAGCCGGGCGAGATCAAGTAGCGCCCGCCGGCTCGGGCGTGGTAGGAGGCGACGTACTCCTAGCCCCCCGCGCCAACCGACTCCCCGGGGGACGTGGGAACGCCGTCGGCACTCGCTGTCAGGTCTCGATCTCGCAGTGGCGCTTGGCGGAGCCCGTCTCCCTCTCGACAGAGGGTCCGAGCGATGGGAGCTCCCTCTGATCAGCCTAGAGCCTCCGACACACAATGGCGAAACGTACGACCGACACGCCGAGCCTCGCCGACGCCGCCTGGCTCCGCCAGCCAGAGACGGGGGCGGTGCTCGCTGTGCTGGAGGCCGCGGGGCACGGAGCGCGGGTGGTGGGCGGTGCGGTCAGGAACGCGCTCCTCGGCGTACCTGTGAAGGACATCGACATCGCCACGACTGCAGAGCCCTCCGAGACGATGCGGCTCATGGAGAAGGCGGGGCTCAAGGCGGTTCCGACGGGCATCCTCCACGGTACGGTCACGGTCATCGTGCGTCACATCCCGTTCGAGGTGACGACGCTCCGTCGCGATGTCGAGACCTTCGGGCGGCACGCGCGTGTCCTCTTCACCGACGACTGGGCCGAGGACGCGAAGCGGCGTGACTTCACGATCAACGCGCTCTACGCGGATGCGCGCGGAGTGGTGCATGATCCCGTGGGCACGGGATGCGCCGATCTTGCCAGCCGCCGCGTGCGCTTCATCGGCAAGGCGGAGGACCGCATCCGCGAGGACTATCTTCGCATCCTGCGCTTCTTCCGCTTCACGGCCGAGTACGCGGAGGGGCGCGCGGACCCGGACGGGCTACGGGCGTGCCAGTCGCTCAAGGAGGGGCTGCGGCGGCTCTCCGGCGAACGCATTCATCAGGAGATGCTGCGGCTCCTGGTGGCGCCGGCTGCGATCCCAGTGCTCGAGGTCATGCACGAGACGGGCATTCTCGAAGAGACGCTACTCGCCGGGACGGAGCCCTCGCTCGCAGCCCGCATGGCAGCCATCGAGGAGAAGATGGACCTCGACGCCGACGCCATGCGGCGGCTGGCGGCGCTGGCGATCACAAGTCCCGGCGGCGCGCTTCGTCTGCGCGAGCGGCTCAGGCTGTCGAACGCCGAATACGACCGTCTGGCCTCGATGGCGGTGCTCGCCGGACAGACCGGCTACGGCCGGCCCGAGGTGGCGGCCCGCGCTCAGTTGTACCGCCACGGAAGGGAGGTGTTCCTTGACGCCGCCCTTTACGACTGGGCGCGCTCGGGCGAGGCGCCGGACGAGAACGCCCGCGTCGAGCACGCCCGTCTGCCGCAGCGTTGGTCGCCGCCTGTCCTGCCCGTTCGCGGGGCGGACGTGATCGCGCTCGGCGTGCCTGCAGGGCCGAAGGTCGGGCAGGTCATGTCGGCGTTCGAGGACTGGTGGATCGCGGCCGGCTTCCCGAGCGACGCGAGCCTCATTGCGGCCGAGCTCTCCCGGCTCGCGGTGGTTACCAAATCCTAAAGGCGCTATTTGCAGAGTGCGTCCTTTGCGCTAACACTCCATTAACTGTGTGCGTGGAGTGGCGTCATGTACGAGGACGACGACGAGATCATTCGTGAGGTTCGTGCCCGCTCGCGACGCGCGTTGTTCCAGATCTTCACGGCCCTCACCTTCATTGCGCTCGGCGTGGCACTCGCCACCCATCATGCGCCGGAGACGTTCGCCCTATCGCCGAACGAGGCGCCGGAGATCGCCAAGGGCTTCCTCTATATGGGGGCCGCGTACACGGCGACGCTCTTCGCCTGGGACTGGATCTTCGGGGCCGAGTAGTCCCCTACTCGCTCCTCCACCGGCCACCCCATGTGTCGCACTTGCGGTGCTGCGACGCTCGCAGCACAACGGGTCTCAATTCCCCGGCCAGGCCTCGCTGTCGGCGTAGGGGAACCAGCCCTGCTGCTCGCGGATCTCGGGGTCTATCAGCACCATCTTGGTATGGCGGAACTGGTCGAGGCCTTCGATGCCGAGCTCCCGGCCGTGACCCGACAGCTTGCGCCCCCCGAAGGGCACCGCGTCGTTGTCCAAGAGCGGCACGTTCACCCACACCATGCCGGACTGGATCTCGTTCACCGCACGCATCGCCTCGGCGAGATCCTTGGTGTAGATGTTGGCACCGAGCCCGAAGCGCGAGCGGTTGGCGAGGAGGATGGCCTCGTCCAGGTCCCTGACCTTGACGATCGGGGCCACCGGGCCAAAGCTCTCGTCGTTGACGATCTCCATGTCGGGCGTGACGCCGGCGAGCACGGTGGCGTCCGTGAACCAGCCGCGGTTCAAGCCTGCCGGACGGCCGCCGCCGCAGACGACCTGTGCCCCCTGGGCGATCGCGCGCGCGAGGATCGCCTCGTAGCGGTCTCGCTCGCGGGCCGACACCATTGGCCCCATGTCGACCTTGCCGAGGCCGTTGCCGATGCGGAGCGCGCGCGCCTCGCCGGCAAGGCGCTCGACGAAGGCGTCGTGAACGGCCTCGTGGACGTAGATGCGCTCGGCGGAGGTGCATACCTGCCCGGCATTGAGGAAGGCGGCAAAGGCGACGCCACGGGCGGCGATGCCGATCGGTGCCGACGGCATGACGATGAAGGGGTCGTTGCCCGACGCCTCGATCAGCACGGGCTTAAAAGATCGAGCGCAGGTCTCGGCTACGGACTGCGCGGTCTTCACGCTACCGGTAAACGCGACGCCATGGACGCCGTCGTGGGCGACGAGGCGGGCACCCGCTACGCCGCGACCGGTCACGCATTGCACGAGGCCGGGAGGGAGCGGGGCGAAGGCCTCCATGAGTAGCAGCGTCGAGAGGCTGGTGTAGTCCGAGGGCTTGATGACGACGGCGTTGCCGGCGCCGACCGCGGCCGCGACCTCCCAGAAGAGAAGCAGGTAAGGGTAGTTGAAGGGCACGATGGTGGCGACGACGCCCAGAGGCTCCTTGATGGTCATGTGCAGCTGACCAGGTGCCGACGGGCCGTGGACACGTCCGCCCTCCTGGCGCGAGACCTCGGCGTAGTAGCTCATGGCAGAGGCGCACCAGCCGATCTCGTCCATGGCCTCCTTGTAGGTTTTGCCCTGCTCGCGAGTGAGACTCTCGGCGAGCACGGCGTTCATGGCGCTCGTCGCCTGCGTCACCTGATGCATGATGGTGGCACGGTCGGCGCCGGACATGGACCACCATTGCCTCTGCGCGGCGGCGGCCTCGTCGATGGCGACGTCGATCTCGTTGGGAGTGGCCTCGGCGATCTCGCCGATCACCTCCTCGGTGGCCGGGTTGACGACTGGATAGCGCTCACCGGCGCTCTCCATGAAGCCACCGTTGACGTAGAGCTTTCCCGAGAGGTCTCGATGCTTGGCAACGACGTCCATGGTGGAGCTCCCGTTCGAAGTCGATCGGGAGCAAGTCTGCCTCAAGGACGGTTCGGATCCAACGCATTTCCTTCCCGCCGAACGGAGGGAGGACCGTCAACCTCAATGACGCCGCGCTTCGCGCTCGGGCTCGCTCGACTTCAGGTCGGCGAGCACAGTCTCGCCGGCGATGGCGCGCTGGCCTATCGAGACGAGCGGCGTCGTGCCGGGCGGAAGGTAGGTATCCACGCGCGAGCCGAAGCGGATGAGCCCGTAACGCTCGCCGACGCCGAGACTGTCGCCCTCCTTGACGAAGGTGAGGATGCGGCGCGCGATGAGACCGGCGATCTGGACGACGCCGATCTCAGCCCCCGATGCGGTCTCGATGACCAGCGAGGCGCGCTCATTGTCCTCGCTCGCCTTGTCGAGGGCGGCGTTCACGAACTTGCCAGGCGTGTAGACCGACCGGACGATCTTGCCGGGCACCGGCGCGCGCTGGATATGGACGTCGAAGATGGACAGGAAGATCGAGACGCGCACGCGCTCCTCGTCGCCGAGTCCGAGCTCGGCCGGCGGACGCAGCTTCTCGATCGCCGAAACGCGGCCATCGGCAGGCGCGACGACGAGGCCCTCGCGGAGCGGTGTCACGCGGTCGGGGTCGCGGAAGAAATAGGCGATCCAGGCCGTGACGAGAGCGCAGAGCCACGCCATTGGCGGCCAAAAGAGGAAGAACAACAACGTCACCAGCGCGCCGAGGACCAGGAATTTGTGGCCGTCGGAATGGACGGGCGCGAGGTTGTCGAAAATGGTGTCGAGAAGGCTCGTGCTCTTGGACAAGTGAATGCTCCGATATTCGCGTGTCGTCCTGGTCAGCCGCCGAGAGGCAGGCCGATGAAGCGCGTGTCGCCCTTGGCATCCTCGACCAGGAGGATGATGCTCTTGGCGCCGGTGCGCTTGACCTTGTCGATAATGTCGGAGAACGCCTCGACCGTCGCGACCTGCTCCTGCTGGGCCTCGACGATCACGTCCCCGACCTTGATGTTCTTCGACGCCGACGAGCTCTCCTGATCGATCTCGGTGACGAGGAGCCCCTTCATCTTGTCGTCGAAATTGAACTGCTTGCGGAGCGCATCGGTGAGGGGGACGAGCGTCAGCCCGAGCACCGGCTTGGCCGCGGGCGTGTCCTCCTTCTTGTCCTCCTTGGCGCCGACGGCCGTCGGCTCCTCGACCTCGTCGAGGCGGCCGACCGTGACCGAGAGGGTCTTCTTCTCCTTGTGGCGCATGATCTCGACATCGACCGCCTTGCCGATGGGCGAGTTGGCGACGATCTTCGGCAGGCCGCGCATGGTGGTGACGTCCTTGCCGTCGAACTTCAGGATTACGTCGCCGGTTTCGATGCCGGCCGTGGCGGCCGGGCTGCCTGGGGTGACGGCCGCCACCAGGGCGCCAGTGTTCTCGGGCACGCCGAAGCTCTCGGCGATATCGTCGCCGATGGTCTGGATCTTGACGCCAAGCCAGCCGCGACGAACCTCGCCGTGATCCTTCAATTGCTCGATGACGTTGGTAACGGTGTCGGACGGGACCGCGAAGCCGATGCCGATCGATCCGCCGGTCGGCGAGATGATGGCGGTGTTCACGCCGATGACCTCACCGTCCATGTTGAACAGGGGACCGCCAGAATTGCCCTTGTTGATGGCGGCGTCGGTCTGGATGAAATCGTCGTACGGACCAGCGTTGATGTCGCGCTGCTTGGCGGAGATGATGCCGACGGTCACGGTTCCGCCGAGGCCGAACGGGTTGCCGATGGCCATCACCCAGTCGCCGACCTTCATGTTGCCCGACGAGCCGAAACGGACGTCTGCGAGGGGCTTCACCGGCGTAATCTTGAGGAGCGCGAGGTCGGCCTTGCTGTCGCGGCCAATGACCTTCTCCACCTTGAGCTTGGAACCGTCGTGGAAGTTGACGACGATCTCGTCGGCGCCCTCGATGACGTGGTTGTTGGTGACGACAAGACCCTCCTTGCCGTCGATGACGAAGCCGGAGCCGAGCGAGGAGACCTTGTGCTCGGAGGGAGGCGCACGCCCGCCTTTCCTGTTGAAGAAGTCCTCGAAGAACTCGTCGAACGGCGAGCCCTTGGGGACATTAGGCAGCGGCACGCCCTCGGGACCCTTGGTGACCTGGGTCGTCGATATGTTGACGACGGCATCGATCAGCTTCTCGGCGACGGGAGCGACCGACGTGGGTCCGATACCGAGACGGGTCTCGGCCAAAGCGGCGCGCGAGGCACCGCCCGCGAGGAGACCGACGAGGAGGCCGGCGGCGATGAGCCGTGCCATGGACCGGATCGGCGGCCGGAAGGTCTGTCGCATCATCGAGGTCTCCTCTAGGGGCCGGCGCGGTCGCCCAGCAACGGGAAGGTTGTGAGCAACAGGCGGCACCTGTCAACGTGCTCGAAACGCAAGCGTTAGGTAGAAACTGCGGGGCGATTGTGTCGCGGGCCCGGCTCTGGCAGGTGCCGGGCGGGCCCTTCGACGTCCACGGCGCCGGTCGGGCGGTCAGCCTCTCAACAGCCAGACGATGAACGCGCCGGCGGCGACTGCCGTCCAGCCGGCCTGACGCAGGGTCCTCTCGGGTGTCTCGGCCGCCATCGCGAGGAGACGGCGGCCGAGATCGGGGCGCAGGGCCCATAGCAGACCCTCGAGCACGAGCACGAGCCCGAAGGCGACTGCCAGGTCGTTCATGGCTTCGGCTCAACGGGCGTGCCAGCCCCCGGTGCCGGGTCGGTGAAGTACTTAAAGAAGGGGCTGTCGGGCGACAGCACAAGGCGAGTATCGCCGGCCTTGATCGCCTGCTCGTAGGCCTGCATGGAGCGATAGAAGCCGAAGAACTCGGAATCACGTCCGAAGGCATCGGCGAAGATGCGATTTCTCTCCGCGTCGCCCTCACCGCGCAGAGTTTCGCCTTTGCGCGTCGCTTCGGCCTTGATGACGGTGGCCTCGCGATCGGCGGTGGCGCGGATACGGTTCGCCTCGGCGGCACCCTGGGCACGGAACTCGGCGGCCTCGCGCTCACGCTCGGCGCGCATGCGGTCGAACACGCTCTTCTGGTTCTGCTCCGGAAGGTCGGCACGCTTGATCCGGACGTCGACGACCTCGATGCCGACCTTGGCGGCCTCGTCGTTGACCTGATGGGCGATGCGCTTCATCAGCTCCTCGCGCTTCTCGCGGAGGATGTCACCGAACGGCGCGGCGCCGAGCACGCGGCGAAGAGCTGACTCGAGCACCGGTCCGAGCCGCGAGCCGACGTTCTCCTCGTAGCGCAGGTTCTGGTAGAACTTGAGCGCGTCGGTGATGCGGTAGCGGGCGAACGCATCGACCACGACACGCTTCTGGTCCGAGGCGATGACCTCGAGCGGCTGAGTGTCAAGGTCGAGGATGCGCTTCTCGAAGATGTCGACGGTCTCGACGAGCGGCAGCTTCCAGTTGAGGCCCGGCTTGGTGACGACCCGCTTCGGCTTGCCGAACTCCAGGACGAGCGCCTGCTCGTTCTGATGCACGATGAAAGCAGAGCCGTAGACCGCCGCAGCGGCCAGCGCGAAGAGCACGACGAGGGTGGCGAGGAATGTGCGCATGATCAATTGCCTCCCTCGGTCTTGGCGGCGCCGCTTTGGCTACGCTGGAGCTGATCGAGCGGGAGATAAGGCACCACGCCTCCCTTGGTATCGAGAATGATCTTGTCTGAGCCGCCCAGGACGCGCTCCATGGTCTCGAGGTACATACGCCGACGGGTGACGTCGGGCGCCTTCCTGTACTCCTCCTCGATCTTGAGGAAGCGTGCGGCCTGACCGCTCGCCTCGGCCACCGTCTGCTGCTTATAGCCTTCCGCACCCTGGATGATGCGCTCGGCCTCGCCGCGCGCCTCGGGAACGACCTTGTTTGCGTAGGCAGAGGCCTGGTTCTGCAGCGTCTCCTTTTCGAGGCGCGCGGCCTGGACGGAGCGGAAGGCCTCGATGACCTCGTCTGGCGGGTCCGACTTCTGCAGCTGCACCTGGTCGATCTGGATGCCTGCCTTGTAGCGGTCGAGCGTCTCCTGAATGAGCTTATGCACGTCCTGCTCGACCTGCTGACGGCTCTCGGTCAGGATCGGCTGGATGGCGGACTTGCCTACCACCTCGCGCATGGCGCTTTCGGCCACGTCCTTCACGGCCTTGCCTGGATCCTTGATGTTGAAGAGGTAGGAGGCGGCATCCTTGATGCGCCAGAAAACGACGAAGTCGACGTCGACGATGTTCTCGTCTCCGGTCAACATCAGGCTCTCGCGGCGCAAGTCGGACGACGGCGAGGACGAGAAGCCGCCGGTACGGCTCACGGTTCGGGCGCCGATCTCGGTGATATTCTGGCGCGTGACCTTCGGGAGCTCGACCTCTTCGAGCGGGTAGGGGAGGCGGAAGTGCAGGCCCGGCGGCTCCTGGCGAACGAACTCGCCGAAGCGCATCACGACGCCGAGCTCATCCGGATTGACGCGGAAGAAGAAGGCGTACCAGCCAACGATCATGATGCCCGCCGCGGCGGCAAGGAAGACGAGCCAGCCTGGAGCGCCACCACCCTGCATGGCTTGCCGCATGCGATCCTGAGAGCGCTTCAACATGTCCTCGAGGTCAGGGGGCTGGCCGCTGCCTCCGCCGCCGGAGCCCCAGGGGCCGCCTCCGCCACCTTTCCAACCGCCGCCCCCGCCGCTTTGATTGCTCCAAGGCATCAGACCAAGCCTCTCGAATTGTTGGATTTATTTGACGTCCAGCCTGCGCTCGTCCGGTGCCGCGTGATGCCGCGCCGATCGTCAGAGGCCCCAGGTAGGATCAAGTCGTATCGCTTATAGGACAGGGGTCTCTGCAGCGCAAACGGCATGCCCGGCAACATTGGCGGCGCTCGCGCGACTTTCAAGGTACGGCGCGCGAGAAGCCTGTACCGGCCGCTCGGGATCCGCGACCTGGCACCTTCCTCCGGGAATCAGCGAAAGCGCATGGTCCAGGCGCCCGGGCCGGGGGTCAGGCTCACGCCGTCCTGGGCCAGGGCCTCGGCCAATGCGGCGCCACCCGCCGGGTACCTCAGCGCGACCTGGGCGCTGCGCGCGGTAACGTTATCGATATGCACGTTGTCGACGCCGGGCAGGCCAAGCAGGCGCGTTCTCAAGTCGAACCACTCGTCCGGGCTCGAGAACTCGACCTCGACGAGGAGGTCCGGGTCCGCGGAGCCGAGAGCCTGCGCCGCGCCGCCCATTGCGGCGACGCTGACGCCGCCGGTCTTCAAGGCTTTCCATCGCCCCTCGAGGACACCGAGGCTGACGACGGAGGCGAGCTCGAGGGCGTAGGCGGTGTCGCCGCCGTGGATGCGATAGGAGCGCTTCCAGGACAGGGGACCGACGGCATCACGGCCGGCCAGCGTGACGTTCACCGTCTTGGAGGCGCTGTCGACCTCGGCGACCGCAAGCACCACGTCGTTGGCCTGGTAGACGGCGGCGAGACTAGCCACGGCATCGGGCGAGGCCGCCATGGCGGCCGTGATGGTCTCAGGCGGGATGTCGGAGCGCAGAGAAGCGAGGCGCACGGGTGTCAGCGTGTTGGTGAGGTCGAGCCCGCCCCACACCTCGGCCCAGTCGCCTGTTGCCGGGCGGAAGCCCGCAGCTGTCTGATCCTTGGCGCTGGCAGGCGCAGCTGCTTCGGATACGGCGACGAGCACGATCTCGGGCGCCTGCTGCTCGACGAAGGGGATGGCCTCCCGCGTGAGGGTCTCGCGGACCGCCTCTCCCTGAAACGAGAAGTCGAGGCTGGCAATGTAGCGGGTCGACGAGTTTCTTTCGGAGCGCACGGAGACGCCGTCGACGATCTCGGCCGCCTTCAAGGCCTTGAGCCGGTCGAGCTGACGGTAGTCGGTAACCGGTACGATCCGCTTCAATAGAGAGCGGAATGCCGCTTCCTGGCCATCGGCGATCGCCTTGTCCTTGGCGGCAACGGCGTTGGCCGCCTCGGCCTCGACGGGATAGTTGCCGACCGTGAACACGTTGCCGGCGGCGAGTGCGCCGCCGTCCATGACGAACGCAAGGAAACCGGCGACCCCGAGCGTCAACCCAACGCCACTCCGGCTCAGCAACCCCACGTTCGTCTCCCTCAATGTCAAGCTAGCGCGTCGAGGCGGCACACGAGGTTGCCGCTCCAGCATCAAGCTGCTACGAGGCCTCGACCTAGCACGCAAGCTCCGCCTTGGAAACGCGGCGGAAATAGGGTTTTCCCGCCCGAAGAAAGAGCTCAGCCGAGGCAGCATGGCGCACAACGACGACAAAGGCGGCCCGACCGTCACCTACCGCGACGCTGGGGTCGATATCGATGCCGGCAACGCTCTGGTCGAGGCCATCAAGCCGATGGTGAAGGCGACCCGGAGACTCGGCGCAGATGCGGACCTCGGCGGGTTCGGCGGCCTTTTCGACCTGAAGCGGGCGGGTTTCAAGGACCCGATCCTGGTGGCGACCAACGATGGAGTCGGAACCAAGCTCAAGATCGCGATCGACACCGGGCAGCACCGGACAATCGGCATCGATCTTGTCGCCATGTGCGTCAACGACCTCGTGGTGGCCGGCGCGGAGCCGCTGTTCTTCCTCGACTATTTCGCGGTCGGCAGGCTCGACGTGGCGGTCGCCAAGGACGTGATCCAAGGCATCGCCGACGGGTGCAGGGAAGCGGCTTGCGCGCTCATCGGCGGGGAGACGGCCGAGATGCCGGGCATGTATCAGGCCAAGGACTACGACCTCGCCGGCTTTTCCGTGGGCGCTGCCGAGCGCGGCGAGATCCTGCCGCGGTCCGATATCGCGGCCGGAGACGTGCTGATCGGCCTCCCATCGTCGGGCGTACATTCGAACGGGTATTCGCTGGTCAGGAAGCTGGTCGAGAAGGAGGGGCTCGGCTGGGACGCGCGGGCGCCTTTCGATCAGGCCCGGAGCTTGGCTGAGGCTCTGCTGGTGCCGACGCGGATCTATGTGAAGCCGCTGCTGGCGGCGCTGCGTGCGACCGGAGGAGCGGCGACGGGCGCCATCAAGGCGCTGTCGCACATTACTGGCGGCGGTTTATCGGAAAATCTGCCGCGGGTGCTGCCGGACTCGGTGGCCGCTCGCATCGATCTGTCGAGCTGGAAGCCGCCCACCGTCTACAGCTGGCTCGCGACGGCGGGCAACCTCGACGACGCGGAGATGCTGCGCACGTTCAACTGCGGCATCGGCATGGTGATCGTGGTCGAGCATGCACGCTGCAGCGAGGTGATGGCGGCACTCGAGACGAGCGGAGAGACCCCGGTCAGAATCGGCGAGATCGTGGCGGGTGGCGGCGAGCGCAGCTCCGCCAAAGGCAAGGGCGACACGTGGGCGGTGACGTATCACGGAAGGCTTGCGCTCGCGGGATGACCCTCGAGCGGATCGCCCAGCGTGGTACAGAGCTCAAACGCAAAAACGGCCTGTGATGGAGATCACGGGCCGCTTTGCTATGAGATGGTGAAGAGGGGTTCTGATGAAAC
>JAGVSR010000135.1 GCA_019137195.1 Alphaproteobacteria bacterium | reverse complement strand
GTGTCGCCGCACCCGAGAGCCCCGGTACGCGAAGGGGGCAAAGCGAGCTATTTCGCCATGTGCCGACGATCGACGAAGCGACGTGCTCGGGCTGCGATGCATGCGTTCGCGTATGCGCGCACGGGGCCCTCGCGCTCGATGTCGGCCCCGGTAAAGAGCCGCGCTACCGGATCGTGGCCGGCAGCTGCACCGGCTGCAATCTTTGCGCCGACGTGTGCGAGACCGGCGCGGTCGGGGTTGCTGAGATGGCGACGCTCGCCACCACAGACGTTGTGCTCGCCGAGCACCGCTGCACGCGTTGCGGCGCACCGTACCACACGCCCGCATCGCAATCCGAAGCCGTCAGCCTTTGCCGCATCTGCCGCAAGACCGATCATCACAAGAAGCTGTTCCAGGTCCGTCCTTGAGATGGCTGCCCGCAATCTGGCACTCCCGTTGTCCTGGCGCGTCCGCGTGCGAACGTACCCGCAGCGGACGAGAGCGCTTGCGCACTTCGTTGGATCGCGTCATCACTCCAAGTCTCTGCTTTCGCGGGTTTCCTGTCGGAAGATTGGTGCCCGGCCTTTGCGCTCATACGACAAGCCGCGACCCAGTGCAGAGTTCCGCTCCTGCCTTATCGGCCCGGGTGCCGGCCCTCGCCGGAACGGCGTGACCACGACGGGGAGCGCCACATGAAGGGTTCTGCACGCCTCAGCCGGCGCCTCCTGACCGGGCTTGCGGCGGGGCTCGGCCTCGCATCGCTCGTGTTCCTCGTGCTCTTCATAGAGACCTACCGGGCCCAGCTTGGCCACGAGCGCGCCAGCGCATCCGAGCAGGTGACTCGCCTGCTGCAGGTCTCGCTCGAGAACGCCATGCTGAAGCGCGATCTTCCGGGATTGCGCGAGATCGTCGACCGGCTCGGCGACCAGCCCGGTGTCGCGGCCGTGCGGATCGTGAACCCCAGCCGCGAGGTGCGCTTCTCGAGCGACTTGAGCCAGCTCAATACCTACGTGACGTTCGCCGATCTCGGCTGCCCGACGTGCCAGAGCGCTGTCGAGCTCGCCGCCGCCACCCACACCGTCCGCAGCGACGACGGCCGCGAGATGCTGCGAAGCATCAACCCAATTCCCAACAAGGCGCCGTGCGCCCCTTGTCACGGGCAGGCCGCCGAGCACCCTGTCAACGGCATCCTCATTGTGGACCATGATGCGTCCGGCATCCGCACTCAGGCGCTCGGCGCCGCGGCAGTGATGTCGGGCGCAGGCCTGCTGGTGGTGCTGGTCGGCATGGGCGCCACCTGGCTGACGTTGAAGCGTCAGGTGCTCAGCCCGATCCAGGCGCTCGACGCGGCGAGCCGCGAGCTCGCAGCCGGACACCTCGACCTGCGCGTACCGCCGCTCCCCTCCCGCGACGACGAGATCGCAGGACTTTGCCGGAGCTTCAACGCCATGGCCGAGCGTATCGAGCGCGGCGTCGACGAGATCCGCGAGAAGGAGGCGTTCCTGCAGCTCCTCATCGACACCGTTCCCGACGGCGTGCGCGTCATCGACGAGAGCATGACCGTCGTCATGAGCAACCGCGCCTACGCGCGTCAGGCTGGAGGCGACGGGCGTCAGCTCATCGGAGAGCCATGCTACAGGTTGCATGGGCGCAACGAGCGCTGCCCGCCGACCCTCGAGACCTGCCCATTTCACGCTATCACGAGCGACGGCGAGCCAATCCGCTACGTACACCGGCACGTCAGAGGCGACGGCGGGGAGCTTTACGTAGAGACGAGCGCCGCCCGCCTCACCATGACTCGCAACGGGAAGCCAGAACGGCTGATCGTGGAAGCGATCCGCGATCTCGAGCAGCAGGTGAAGTATTCCCATGAGCAACGCCTATCCGAGATCGGCCAGCTGGCTGCCGGCGTCGCGCACGAGATCTACAATCCGCTCGCTTCCGTGCGTATCGGGCTGCAGGCCATGCTGCGCCGCGCCCGCACCGGACAGCCGCTCGACGAGGAAACGCAAAGCTACCTTGCGACCGTCGACGGTGAGGTCACAAAATGCATCGAGGTGACGAAGCGCCTGCTCGATCTCTCACAGGTGCCGAGCCAGCGCCTTCAGCTGGTCTCGTTCTCCACCGTCATACCTGAGGTAATGTCACTCCTCCGCTACGACGCGGAGCAGGGCGGCGTCACATTGCGGCTCGATCTCGGACCCGAGGATCTGCGAGTATTCGCGACCGATTCCGAGTTGCGCATGCTAATCCTGAATCTAGCCCAGAACGCTTTTCACGCCATGCCCAAGGGCGGCACGTTGACGATCACGGGCCGGCATATCGGCGACGATGTCGATCTGAGATTTTCCGACGCAGGCGTCGGCATCGAACCCGACAAGCTTGCCCACATCTTCGAGCCGTTCTACAGCCGGCGTGCCGACGGCGTGCAGGGAACGGGGCTGGGGCTCACCATCTGCAAGGCTATCGTAACTCGCTACCGAGGCCGGATCGAGGTCGAGAGCCGGCTGGGCGTGGGCACGGTATTCACCGTCGTCCTGCCGCGCGCCGACCGGGAAGGCAAGCCTCAATGACGCCAGCAGCGCAGAAGCAGTCGATACTCCTCGTCGAGGACGACGCCGTCCTCTCCGGCCTCATCGTCGGCCAGCTCGCGGCCATCGGCTACGAGGTGCAGAACACCAAGACGTGGCGCGAGGCGGAGACGATTCTCGCCAGGAGCGAGCCCGACCTCATCATCCTCGACATGCGGCTTCCCGACGCCAACGGCCTCGACGTGATCAAAAAATTGGGTCCGGGCATCGCCGTCATCGTGCTGACAGCCTTCGCCTCCATTGAGAATGCCGTGCAGGCAGTCAAGAGCGGCGCCGTGTCCTACCTATCCAAGCCCGTCAACCTCGACGAGCTCGAGCTCGAGATCAACCGGGCCTTGCAGACCATTGCCCTGAAACGCGACTACGAATTCGTGCGCGACCGGCAGCGCGCGCGCCGCCAGAGCCTCATGATCGGCAACAGCCCGGCTCTGCGCCAGCTCGACTCCCTCATAGATGCCGTCGCCATGTCGACCGCGACCGTGCTGCTCGAGGGCGAAAGCGGAGTGGGCAAGGAGCTCGCCGCGCGCGAGATCCACGACCGGAGCATGCGTGCCGAGCGCAACTACGTCGTGCTCGATTGCTGCACGCTGCACGAGAACCTCTTCGAATCGGAGCTATTCGGACACGAAAAGGGTGCCTTCACCGGCGCCATCACGCAGAAGCGAGGGCTCATCGAGGCCGCCGACGGGGGGACGCTCTTCCTTGACGAGATCGGCGAGATCTCGCCCGCCGCGCAGGCGAAGCTCCTGCGTGTCATCGAAACCCGCCAGTTCCGCAGGGTCGGCGGTGTCAAAGATCTCGTCGCCGACACGCGCATCGTCGCGGCCACAAACCGCGATCTCGCCATCATGGCGCGCGAGGGCCGCTTTCGCGAGGATCTCTACTACCGGCTGTCGGCAATAACGGTCCGAATCCCACCCTTGCGCGAGCGGCGCGAGGACATCCCCATGCTCGCACGATACTTCCTCGAGAAGCACGACTTCTCTCGACGGCTGAAGAAGGAGCTGTCACGCGGGGCGGAAAGCGTGCTCGTCGCCTACAACTGGCCGGGCAACGTACGCGAGCTCAGGAACACCATGGAGCGCGCCATCATTCTGTCGGGCGCCGAGCCTGTCATCCAGCCGCGCCACCTCGGACTGACCACGGCAGAGAGCGGCAACGCCAGCGCCATCCGCATGAACTTCGACCGCGAGCCAACGCTCGAGGATCTGAAAGAACGCTACGTTCGCATGCTGCACACCAAGTACTCCGGCCACCGCGCCAAGATCGCCGGCGCGCTCGGCGTGAGCGAGCGGAATCTCTACCGGCTCTTGCAGCGGTTCGGGCTCGAGTGAAGGAAGCGGCGCCGAGTTGCGGGCGAACGAGGCGGGACAGGGACGGCGTCCCAATCACGCACCTCAAATCGGCAACACGGAGCGGATCTGCTCCTCGTAGTGCTTGACGGTCTCGACGGCGGCCGACTTGACGACTGCATTATGCACGGCGTCACCGCCGGGGTTGAAGCCCTGCACGGCTTCCTCGGCCTGTTTCATGATCTTGGTGGCAAAGGCATGGGGCGACAGCTGCTGCTTGGCCATCGACTGGAGGAGCTGGGCCAGAATGACACCGGTCGCCAAGGTCTCGCCCCGGATCCTCGCATTCTCGGCCTTGAGCGCCTCGATGGCGGCGATGATGTCGTTGGACATTTGGTGTCTTGCTCCGCGTCGTGAATCGTCTAGTCGCCTTCTACTTTAGACGCAAGCTCATTGCAGCAGCAAACGCGGTCGCATGGGATAGGCGTCGTCTCCCGGGGACAAGCCCCGGGACGATCGCCCGTGTCGTTGCGCAAGGCCGCCCTTCCAGCCCCGCGCGCGGTATCACTGCCGCACGCCCTCGATATTGAGCACGAGCTCCACCTCGCGCGCCGCGGGGCCGAGCTTGTCAGGGACGCCGAAATCCGCCAGCGCGAGCTTGGTCGTACCCGAGAACCCCTGCCGGTAGCCGCCCCAGGGGTCGGTGCCGCCGCCGATCGTCTCTGCCTCGATCACGACGGGTTTCGTCACACCGCGCCAGGTGAGCTCGCCCGCGATCGTCGCCTTGCCTCCCTCTTTCGGCGTCACCGACTTCGACACGAAGGTCGCCTTCGGGAATTTGGCCGCGTCGAGGAAATCGGGGCTGCGCAAATGCTTGTCGCGCTCGGCGTGGTTACTGTCGAGGCTTGCCATATCGATGTCGACCGCGACTTTGGACGCAGCCGGGTTCTTGTCGTCAAAGGTGAAGGTGCCGGAGAACGTGTTGAAGCGCCCCTGCAGCCAGCTGAAGCCGAGGTGCTTGATGCGCCAGTTGACAGAGGCATGCGCGCCCTTGGTATCGATCACGTAATCCGCGGCCGACGCGGGGAGCGCGAGGACGGCGGCGGCTGCGAGACCGAGTCCTAGCGAGCGAAGAGACATGTGGTCGTCCTTTCCAAAGTGCTTCAGGGAAGAGGTCACGGCGCGGGCGGTCCCGACCACATGCGGGTCAGGACCTTACTCCGGTCAATGAAGTGGTGCTTGAGCGCCGCGGCCGAGTGCAGGACCGCGAGGCCGATCGTTGCATAGGCGAGATACTCGTGTACGAGCCCCGCCTTGTCGGACAGCGTCTTGTCCTGGACGAGCGAGGGCACGC
>JAGVSR010000116.1 GCA_019137195.1 Alphaproteobacteria bacterium | reverse complement strand
CCTCGACAGGCGCCAGCGCGGCCTTCAGCGCGGCCGGGTCTTCGGCCGCCTCCTTGGTCACGGCCGCCGTCACCGCCTCGGGCGTCGGCTCGACGCCGAGCGCCTGCGCGATGGCCGGGATCACCACGCCGGCCAAGGCCCCGAAGGGCGGCGGCAGGACGGTCGTGAGGACGCTCGCCAGCGTCGGCAGGCCGACCCGGATCAGCGCTTGCGCCAGCGCGGCGAGGGGAGCCGCCGGGATCATCAATGAACCTCGTTCAAGGGGGGCGTGGCAGGCGAGTCCGGGCCGGAGGGACCAGAGGCGGCGTCGAGGGCCTGCGCCCGCGTCTCGTCGGTCTTGGCGCGCCAGACGAGCGCCGCGACGATGGCGCCGATCACCAGCACGGCGAACAGGACGAGCAGCAGGGTTTGCTCGGGGGAGATCGGGGCGACGGCCGTCGAGGCGGTCGCGGCGCCGCCGCCGGTGGCGGTCACGGTGGCCTTCTTGGCGTTGGCCGCCGCCGAGATGCGGCTGACGTTGGCCTCGCGCGCCAGCGCCTTGCCGGACAGGCCCGCCAGCTTGAGCGCGGCGGCCTCCGACCGGGCGACGCGGCCGGACCAGCCCTTGCCGAACTTCCCCCACGTCTTGAGGCCCTGCAACATCGAGAGGCGCAGGGAGCAGTAGGTGCGGATTTGGCCGACGAGATCGCTGCGCGCCTGCACGGCTCGGGAAAGCCATTTCTTCGACTGCGACACGCCAGAGTTGAACGCGCCGTCCACGGCGACGAGATCGACGCCGCTCGCCAGCGCGTCGGCGTTCATCTGGTCCCAATAGCCGGTGCGGAAGATGGCGTCCCCCTCGGCGTCGGTGATGAGGCGGACGGAGCGCTTCGCCATCCCCTGCTTGACGCGCCAAGCGTCGTAGACCGCCTGCGTGACGCCTTTCATGGTGGCGCCGCCGGGATCGTGCGGATCATGGGAGAAGCCGCCCTCTTCACGCAGAATAAAGGCGCGGATCGTGCGCAGATTGGCGAGCATCGCGGGGGCGTCTCCGGGGCAAAGCAGGGACGCGCGATGGCGGCGCGCGCCCCTCTCATCGGCGCCGAAGGTTCCAATGTCAACCTTGGGCTGTTAACAACTGGAAACAGGCTGATTTCCTCGGCGACGCGCACGCTCTGACGGCGAATCGTCAGCGGGTCGACGGGATTTCCACCACCAACACCTCGCCGGAGATGGAGCAAAACGGATAGATGAACCGGGCGACCTCCTTCCAGATCACCCCGTCGTCTGAATATCGCACGAGGAATCGCGCCGGCCGCTGTTTCTGCCAACCATCGTTACGCGCGGTCAGCACGATCTCCGCCACGGCCGTCGGCGAGCTAAGATCGAAATATATCCACGACGGCATGGTGCCGCCAGCCCAAAACGATCCTGCGTTGCCGTCGAGGGTGTTCATAGGCCCGGTGCCGCCGTCGTAGCTATCCTTCGCCGTCGCGGAGACCGGAAGAATGTCTGTTCCACCAGCGGTAGCACGGAACCGCACCTCGGCGAGGCTGACCGCTCCGTCCCCATAAGCGTCATCGAGCATCCAGTAGCGGTGCGCTCCGACGCTCGCGCCACCACCGCCACCGCCCGCCGCGTCGACCCACGTCGCGTCGCCGTCCGTCGCCGAGAGCTTGGTGAGCACCTGTCCGGTCGCGCCTCCCGGCGGCAGCACCGCCGTCCCGGCCGTCCCGGCCGTCCACGTTCCGTTCGACGCGAGCGTGAGCGTCTGACCGGCCGTCGCTCCCGAGATAGCGACGTCGAGCAGGTCAGCCAGCACCAGCGCGGGTGGAGCGAAAGCCGGGTTCGAGAATACGAGCGTCTGACCGACTGTCGTCCATGGCGCGCCCGTGACCGCCCATTTCGTCGTCCACGTCACGCCGTCGTCGGAGAACTGCACGTCGAAATTCTTGGGCGCGTTGGCTACGCCCCACACGCCGTCCGGCTGGATCGTGATCGCCACCGCCTGAATATCGAACGCCGCGCCCGCGCCGTAGTCGTAGCCAAGCGCCGCGCCGGGATCGTAGGGCGAGGTCGGGTTCGGCATCCACATCGTCGCCGGATCGTTGTCGAACGCCTTGTCGGCCGTGCGGTCGAGCAGAATGCTGTAGCCCGACGAGAACGGCGTTCCGCCGGTCGGCGCGGCGCGCGAGGCGGCGGGATGACGCAGGAAGCGCAGTTCGGACACGCCGACGCGCTCGCCCGCGCCGACAGTCTCGGTGACCGAGATGCGCCAATAACGGCGCCGCGTCTCCGCCACGCCGCCGGTCGGCGGATCGACCCACACGCCGGCGCCGCCCGTCGTCCGCGCGAGAAATTGACCGGGCGCTCCGCCGACCGGAGTCAGAAGCACGCTTCCCGGAACCCACATGCCGCCCGCGAGAACGAGCCCCATCCCCTCGACGGCGCCCGTCAGATTGACGCCGACGAGATCGGAGAGCGCAACGGCTTTCGCGGTCCATTGGCCGGGGGTCACGCCGTCGCCGGGAGCGAAGCCGAGGAACTGCTTCTCCGCCGGTGCGGGAACGTCGACGTCGGCGAGATCGTCGAGGCGCATGGCGCCGGCGCTGCACGCGCGCCACGCCACGCCGTCCCACACATAAAGGCCCTTGAAGCCGATATGATACATGACCTGCCCTTCTTCGGGCGTGCCGTAGAAAGTCTCGCCGGGGTGCAGACGGATGCGAAGCGCGGAGGCGCCAGAGAAGTCCCAATCGCCGGAAGTGCGACGCATATCGAAGTCCTCAGTAGGAAGCGACCTCGGCGAACTCCATGTTCGCGTAGAAGTTGCCGACGCCGCCCGCGCCCATCGCCGTCACCGCGCGAATGATGAAGCCCTCGTTCTGCGCCAACACGAGCGGGTGATCGCCCGGAGTGTGCGAGAGCAGGTTATCGGCAGCCGGCGTGATGCCCTGCCCCGCCGCGCCGGACCATCCCGCAATCTGCCCGATCCCGTTGGCGTCGAGGGTGCGCGTGCCCGCCGTCAGCGCGGCCGTGGTGGCGATACGAGCGTCCAGCGATGTCGGCGTGGAGAGCGACGTGCGGTGCTTGCCATTCGAGCCGGTGATCGAGATCGCCGTGCCGCCGCTGTCCGACACCGCGAAGGCGCGGGCCACGACAAGCTCGAAGTCAACAGTCTGCGCTGCGGTGAACGCCGTCGTCGTCATGAACCCGACGCCGACACGACGGATGGCGACGAGATTCGCCGAGATGTTGCGGAACGAGAACAGCGGGCCGAGCGCGGCGATGCCAGTGATACGGCCCGACTTGGCGCCGAGCGACTGCCACGCCCGAACCTCCATCGGGTTCAGGGAGACGCGCATCGCCTTCCTGGTGGCGTCGACGCCAGCGATGCTGACTCCGTCCTGCCCGAGAATCTGGATTGCCATATCAGTTGCTCCACATCCATTTCACGGTCCACTCGCCGAAGACCTCGACGTTGCCCGTGCGTGCGAAAACCGTGAAGCCGACACCGGGAACAATCGCTCCCGGCGTCACCACGATTGGTTCGATGACGTGCTCGTCGGCGGAGTGATCCGCCGTCGCGATGGCGGCGAGGTCGGCCATGACGAAGGACGTGGCGGTGATGCCCGCCTGTCCCGTGATGACGACGCTCGCCGTGTCGGCGCCGGCGCCGAAATCTACGACAGCGGTTCCGACCGTCGCCGCGCTCCCGC
This sequence comes from Alphaproteobacteria bacterium, assembly GCA_019137195.1. Taxonomy (GTDB): domain Bacteria; phylum Pseudomonadota; class Alphaproteobacteria; order Rhizobiales; family Hyphomicrobiaceae; genus CBDCUQ01. Next base: position 2,194 of record JAGVSR010000116.1, on the reverse strand, counting down.
CGCCTCCGGCTGCGAACGCCGAGACGCCCGCCTTGACGATATCCGAAAACGCCAGCATGAGCGTTAGCCCTGCACGATGACGCGGAACGCCGTGGCGTTCGGCTGCGCCGTGGCCCACGTCACGGTGACGACGTTCGCCGAGGTCGCGACATTATCGACGAGCACCTGCGCGCCTGTGGAGTCACGCACCACCACCTGCACGTCGGTCGTGTTGAGGTTGTGCGTGATGGAGAACGACGTAGTGGCTCCGTTGTGCGTGATCGTCGTCGCATACTTTCGCGCGACGAGAGTCGTATCCACGTAGACGCCGGCGCCGCCCGACACGAGGCCGCCGCTCGCCTTGGCGACGACGGCGAAGACGTTGCCGGTCAGCGACAGGCCATTGCCGTTCGTGTAGTTGGTGGCGGCGCCGAACTGGACGATGGTGATCGCCGTCGTGCCGAGCGTGATCGCGCCGGTGTTATTGCAGCGCCATTGCGTCTTGCCGTTCGTCGTGCCCTCTTCGACGAACCAGAACGAGCCGGGCGTCAGTTCGCCGGTCTGATCGGCGTCCGTGGCGCGCGCCCACGCTCCGGACGCCGCGACGTAGACGCCGTTTTGCGAGGCGGTGGACTGACCGACAGCGAGGACGCGGTCGCCCGCTCCAACGGAAACGCCGTCAAGGGTCTGCAAACCCGAGAGCGTGATGTTCGACGCGGCGACGACCCGCACCGAGGGCTTGCTGTCGATGCCGGCGGCGGCCGACTGCACCGCTCCGTCGACATAGTTCTTCGTCGCCGCGCTCTGCGCCGTCGTCGGGTTGAGGAGGTTGGTGATCTCCTTCGAGTTCATGTTGACGTTCGCAGCCGGCGCAGCGAACTGGTCAAGCGTGTAAGCCTTCACCGTCGTCGCGAGATTGGAGATCGTCGAGGCCGGCTGCGTGCCGGTGTGGTTCGCACGCGCCAGCGGGTTCGTCGCCAGCGCCGTCATCGGGATCGAGGCGTCGGTCAGCGCCGCCGCGTCGAGCGGACGCCATGCCGTTCCGTTCCACACCATCTCGACATTCGTCGAGGTGTTGAAATAGCGCTGACCTGCCTTCGGCGACGACGGCGCGGCAGAGAGATTCTGCGTGACGGCGTTCTGAAGCTCGTTGCCGCCGAGATCGAGATGCGAACCGGATTTCATGCTTTCCCCCTCATGCGAAGAACGCGCGCCCGGTCATGGGCGTGTTGTAGCGCAGAATAGCGATGTTGGAGTCGACGTGCTCGACGTCAACGAAGATGACGTCCCCTGCGCTGTCGACGACCTGCACATTCGGATAGCGGCCGAGGCCGTGATTGACCGTCCACTCCGTCTTCGATGTGTCGAGCATTTCGACGTGACGGGTGAGCGGCGTAAGCGGAATGCCGAGAGTGAACAGCGTCCCTGCCTTGGTGACGGTCGGCTCCGAGGACCGGGCGGCCCGGCCGGGATGCCGACGAGGGGGAGCGTCGGGGCGCGCATGATCGCGGGCGCGCGAAGGTCTTCGGCGATGATCGCCAGCCCGGCGTCAACGGCGTTCTGCGAGATCAGCGCGGCTTGCGGCTCTGCCGGCGCGACGAGGGTGAGCGTGACGTCCGTCATTGCGTCACGCGCTTCTGCACGTTGACGACGAAGGTGTTCGACACGACGACCTCGCCGGTCGAGGACGTGATCTTCACGTCGGAGTGCAGCGTTCGGTCCACGTCCGGCGCGACGAGCCACAACTGCGTCTCGGCGGGCTCGGCGCGGAGCGCCAGCAGTCGCGCCCCGGTGTCGGCGAAGTCGACGGCCTCGGTGAGCATCGTCTGCATCGCTCCGACGAACGTGCCGAGATCGGGATCGCGAAGCTCGCACGCCGCCGTCCAGTCGGCGAGGCGATCCAGTCCGAGGACGCGGAACCCGAGCGCGAACGTCTGCCCGGCCTTAATGGTGAAAGAAACCATCGTCATGTTCCGAGCGTGACACGCGCCGTGAAGGATTGCAGGGAGGGCAAGTCGTCATAGTCCAGCGCTCCGATTCGCACCAGCACGTCCGTCTCGCCTTGCAGAACAACGCTCTGGACAACGTAGGCGGAGCCGGTGAGGACTTCGGTCTGGAACAGCACGGAGCCGTCGAGCCTTGTGATCGTCACCTGCACGCTCTGCCCGTTCTCGGCGGGGATTGAGCCGTCTGTCCAGCGCAGCACGCGGGAGTC
>JAGVSR010000030.1 GCA_019137195.1 Alphaproteobacteria bacterium | reverse complement strand
GGCGACCCTTCGGGCAAGGACGAGACGCGCCAGATGCGCACGATCGAGGAGATCGAGGCCAACAAGGACAGCATCAAGACGGTCTTCGCTCGAGTACTGAATTTCGGCAGCGCCAAGTCCGATGCCGTCATGGTCGACAATGCCGAGTGGCTGGCGCCCTTGAACTACATCGACTTCCTGCGCGACGTCGGCCGCCACTTCTCCGTCAACCGCATGCTCGCTATGGACTCGGCAAAGCTCAGGCTCGACCGTGAGCAGGAGTTGTCGTTCATCGAGTTCAACTACATGCTGCTCCAGTCGTACGACTTCGTCGAGCTGGCGCGCCGCTACGGATGCAACCTGCAGATGGGTGGCTCCGATCAGTGGGGCAACATCGTCATGGGGCTCGAGCTCGCGCGCCGCATGGGCGTCAAGGACGCGCTATTCGGCCTCACCTGCCCGCTGCTCACGACCGCATCCGGCGCCAAGATGGGCAAGACCGCGACCGGGGCCATCTGGCTCAACGAGGAGCAGCTCTCCGTCTACGACTACTGGCAGTACTGGCGCAACACCGAGGACGCCGACGTCGAGCGCTTCCTGAAGCTCTTCACGACGCTTCCCATGAGCGAGGTCGCGAAACTCGCGGCGCTCCAGGGCGCCGACATCAACGAGGCCAAGAAGATCCTGGCCACCGAGGCAACGGCGCTGCTCCACGGCCGCGAGAAGGCGGAAGGCGCAGCCGAGACCGCGAGGAAGACGTTCGAGCAGGGCACGCTCGACGCCAACCTGCCGACTGTCGAGATCGATGCCGCCGAGCTCAACGACGGGATCGGCGTGCTCGCCGCGTTCGTCAAGGCCGGCCTCGTCGGCTCCAACAGCGAGGCGCGCCGGCAGGTGGCGGGTGGCGGCCTCAAGGTCAACGACAAGGCGGTGACCAGCGACAAGGCCAAGATTTCCGAAAGCGACGCAGCCGGAACCGGCGTCATCAAGCTATCGCTCGGCAAGAAGAAGCACGTCCTTTTGAAGCCCGTGTGAGTGGGGGCCGAGCGGCGGCGAGCAGGTTGCCCGACCCGGTAGCTCGCCACGAGCCCCAGTCGCCGCCAATTCCTCACTTCCTCGTTCCGCTCGAGTCCATCGACCAGCCGTCGAGCACGCCGGGCATCCCACCCATCCCGGCGTCGCCCCGCGTCACCGGCGAGGCCGACGAGCCGACCTTGCCGGCATTCGCAGGCTTGACGTCGCCGCGCGGCTGAACCTGCGGGTTGGGGTTCGTCATCTGAAATATCTCGCGGAAGATGCCGGGCGCGGCGATCGACAGCGGATTGACCAACACCTGCGGGTTCGCGATCGGACCCTGGATCGCGTACGTGATGCCGAGCAGGCCTTCGCAGCCGGTTCCGGTGATGATCTGGCCGACGACCGGGATATCGCAGAAGGCGGCGTTGATCCCCTGCAGCGGCACATAGGTCCCTCCGAGACTCACACGCTCGGTGCCGTTGTCGATCTTGCCGCGGATGGTGGCACCGATGAGCGGCCCCTTGACGGCCGCGTCCTCGATCACGAGCTGGCCATGGCCGGCCGAAAAGCGCGCGAAGAGCCGAGTGAAGTCGATCTCCTCGCGGACCACCTTCTTTTTCTCGCGAGCCCCGGTCCCTCCTGGAGCCTTCTCGGGCGTGTTGGCGACAACCTCCGAGACGATCGGATCTCCGAGGATGCGGAAGTCCTCGATCCACAGGTTGCCCGATGTGTCGGCGGCACCCTTGGCATCGAGATTGAGCTCAACCTGCGCACGCCCCGAGTCGATGTTGCTGTAGAAGCCGATCAGCTTGAACGCTTGGCCTGCGTCGGTCGTGACTGCCGAGATGATCCGCGCACCGTCGCCGCCACGCTTCAGAATTGCCGAGGCCGGCTTGCCACCGTCGAGAGTGCCCTGGGCGTCGAGCGCCGACAGCCGGTCCTTGCGCTCGGAGAAGCGGACCTTGACGTTCCTGATCGAGACCTCGGACTGCCCGATCACGGTGCCAATGTCGGCCTCGACATCGACGCCGGCCGCGGGCCGCAACGGCTTGATGCGGTCCGCATCCGCATTGCCGAGCGAGACCATCTTCTTGAAGAAGTCACGCCCGTCGAATGTCGGCCCTTTGGCCTTGATCACCCAGATCTTCGACGGAGACAGCTTGCCCTCGACCTCCAGCCGAGACACCACGTTCAGCGAGAAGTCCGGGAAATAGAACTCGCGCGCCTCGCTCTCGGCATCGATCGAAACCCAGCCTTCGATGGCGATGTTGTCACCAATCACCTTGAAGTTCTGCAGCTCCGTCATTCCGTCGCTGCCGGCAACCACGTTGAAGGTCACCGCCGCCGGCATGCCGCGCGGCTTTTTGAATGCGATGTCATAGAGACCCAGCTCGGCGTCCGTGAGGTCGCCGGATACCAATACTCGCGGCGCTTTCGTATTGGGATCGACGCTGATGGCGATGTCGACGCCCATCTCGCCCTGGACGATGTGATTGATGTCGAGGTTGAGCTGCGTGCGGTCCGAGTTGTCGAGGCGGGCCGAGATGCGCAGCGGCTCCTCTTGGCCTGGCGCGGCAGTGAAGCTGTGCTGGGCAGCGATCTTGCCGAGCACACCGTTCATGAGAAGGCCACCCGCGACCGTGACGCCAGCTTCCGTGATGTCGATGTCCATGTTGCCGCCCTGCAGCTCGAGCGGCCCGATCCGCTGCTTGGCGCGCAGATCGGAGATCTTCACCTTTCCGGATACGCTGGAGGCTGCGAGCGATACGGCACCCGCGAGCGGAATCCGTGCTGTGAATGCCGCATCCGACTTTCCGTCCATCGATCGCAGGGCGGTTTCGGCCGGTCCGATGCTCTGACCGGCTTCGCTGATCGCGATGTCGAGGATCGGCTGCAGCGCACCCTGTGAGCGCAGGGAGACCTCGGCCACCGGCTCTGCGCCGGCAAGAGAGCTGAGCAGGACACGGCCCGCCTTGAGCGGCACACTCTTGCCCGCCGGACTGACCAGTGCCGCTTCGGGTACGGCCACCTCGAGGCCGTCCCCTGCGGCCGTGACCAGAGCCCTGGGAATTTCGAACGGCACGCTTGTTCCGGGAACGGTCCCTGAAAGCCCGCTGGCCTCGAGCGACAGGCTCAGAGAGCCGGCTTCGGCGCCGGCCCCATCCCGGAACCTCCCGGTGCGCAGCGTCAGGGACGCGGCTCCAAAACTACCTTCGTTGATGGAGCGCGCGAAGAGCTCGCGCAGCTGCGGCAGCATCGGCGTCGGCCAGATCGCCTTGACGGTCTCGACCGTCATGGGACTCGTGCTGGCGTCGAGCGAGAGGCTGGGGTCGGCGTCGAGATCGGCAATCGAAGCGGCAAGCGTGACCTCGGCCTCGCCTGCCTTGGCGGAGAACCTCGACACTGTGAGCTCGCCGCGATCGATGCTGGCCGTACCTTCGGCCTCGGCGCGTTCGATCGCAATCGCGCGCGCACCGGCGTCATCTGCCCCGAGCTGGCCCGACGTGGTCTGGGCGGACCAGGACCACGAGGTGTCTCCATTCTCGACGACGCGGCCCTCGGCCTCCCCGATCAGCGTCATCACGTTGCCGCCCCACTTCACGGTCGACGGCGCGAGCTTGAGCCGGCGCGCGATCGAATCGTACTCGAGGTGCAACAGTCCTGCGTCGACCGGAATTGCTTCGGACCCGAAGCGAACGCTGCCCTGTCCCAGCTCGAGAGCAAGCGTCGCCGTCTTGATGACGCCGGTGGTCGCGAGCTCCATGGCGGCGTCGCCCGCCACCGGCAGGTCGAGGGCACCGAGCAGCCCCATGTCGGGCAACGACCCGCCGAGGGCGCCCGGCACCAGATCGCGCACTGACGCCTTTAGGCTCACGGTCTGTGTCTTCTCGGAGTCCTCCGTCCGGAACGAGATCGACCACGGCCCCCTATCAGAGACGAGGCTTGCGGTGCCGGAGATCACCGAGCGGCGCTTCATATGGGCGAGGTCGATCGAGACGTCCTGCACGGTCCATTGCGTGCGCTTGTGGTCGCTGACGAGGTCCACGTGTGCCTCGCGGAGGCCGAACTCGCGCAGGTACGAGGCAGCGTCCGCCTTGCGTCGTGCCCGGGCCGAGCTGATGGCGAGGAGCTTTGCTAGATCGAGGCGCTGCATCGCGGGCGCGGAACGGGGAGCGAGTGGCAGCTTGATCTGGCCGCGAAGGGGTGCGCGCCGCAGCGGGTCGACGCCAGCAGTCGGGGCGGCGATGACGAGAGACTCGGTATCGGGAGACGCCTCAGGCTCTTTCTCCCCCGTTGGGTTGCCCCGGGCCGTCTCCTCACGGGTATCTGCAAACGTCAGCGAGAGGCCCTGCTCGCGCGAGTAGAAGAGCGTGAGTTGCGGCTCGATCAGATAGACACGCTCGGGCGCTGCCCGGAGGTGCCACAATGCATCCCGGCTGAGCTCGACGGCGGCGAGTGGAGCCGAGGCGACGGCGCTGCCGCTTGTGTCCTTGAGGACGATATCCTTCAAGCGGAACTCGAGGTTGCCTTCCGGCGACAGCGACGCCTGCACGTCGCCGATCGATGCCGAGAAGTCCGTAAGCTCGGCATTGATGCCCCGTTCGATAGGGTCGGCGAGGAATCCCAGCGACACCGGACCGTGCTGCAACCGGACATGGACGACGAACACCGTGACGGCTGCAATGATGAGCATCGGCAGCACGGTGAGGAGCACGAGATAGGACCATCGCCTCACGTGGTGCATCACGCGCGATCTGAGCAGGATCTCCGGCGCGCGCATGGCGTCGCGCGTGCGCGCCGCAAGTCCACGGGCGGATGCCGCTCTCGCCTCGGCACCTCTACGCGACGCCTCGTCGGAGACCTGCTGATAGCGTGGCGGCGAGGCAACGACTGCCATGCCGGAGTCGGCCTCGGGGCCACTCCTCGCAGAAGGTCGGGATGTCGTCGCCACGCTCTAGAATTCCGCCCGAGTGTCGATTGCGAGACTTGAACCTCAAGCCAGCGCCACGGCAAACGGCGGGTGGCAAATCGCGCCGGCCCGCCCCCGTTCGTGCCCCACCTGTTCTGGCGTGACAGCATTGTCCCGATTCGCGCCTTGTGCCTCCAACAAGTTCTGAGGAAACTCGTGTCACGAGGCGCGTTCGGCCGCCGCCGTCCTGCAGCCGGCGAACGCGGGAACGCCTTGCGCCAAATCACGATAGACATTCGGAAAAACGACCAAAGAAAGGCACCCGACATGCTAGAGGAAGGACGTGTTGTCCCCAATTTCGAGCTTGCGCTCAGCGACGGGTCGACGCTCACCCGGGCAGGCCTCGAGGGGCTGCCGGCCGTAATCTACTTCTATCCCAA
>JAGVSR010000027.1 GCA_019137195.1 Alphaproteobacteria bacterium | reverse complement strand
CCGAGGAGGAGGCGGTGGCGCTCGTCGTCAACGGCTTCGTGCGTGACGTGCTCCAGCAGCTCCCGATGGAGTTCATGGCCGAGACACAGAAGCTGATTGGCATCAGCCTCGAAGGGAGCGTGGGGTGAGCAAGCCAGTCCTCAACATCGCCGACGTGCCGGTTCAAGAGGCGGGAGACGGTGCAGGCTTCGCGGCCAAGGTCGGCTCGTTCGGCAAGCTCATCGGCTCCACCGGCCTTGGCGTCATGCTGCATGTGGTCGAGCCGGGAAAGAAGGCCTTTCCGCGCCACAACCACCATCAGAGGCACGAGCTGTTCGTGATCCTCGAAGGCGAGGGCACGTACCGCTTCGGTGACGGGAGCTATCCTGTGAAGGCAGGTGACGTCTGCGCGGCGCCGACTGGCGGCCCGGAGACTGCGCACCAGATCGTCAACACGGGCACCGCGGTGCTCAAGTATCTCGGCATCTCGACCATGACCGAGACCGAGGTCGTCGAGTATCCGGATAGCGGCAAGATCGGCGTCGTGAGCCGCTTCGACTGGGCCACCATGTCGGGCGGCGTGCGCCACATGTTCAGGAAGAGCGACGCGGCGATCCCCTATCATGACGGGGAGACGTGATTGACGGCGGGAATTGGGTCGGGTCGGGAACAATGCCCGAGGCCAATAACAACTTTGGGTCACGCGAGTAGCGCGACCCAGCCCATGTTACGAGATGGAGTTCGCTACGAATGCTTGAAATCAAGAACCTCTTCGTGAAGCTCGCCGAGGAGGATCGCCAGATCCTCAAGGGGCTCACGCTCACGGTGCCGAAGGGCGAGGTGCATGCCATCATGGGCCCGAACGGGTCGGGCAAGTCGACGCTTGCCTATGTGCTCGCCGGACGCGACGGCTACGAGGTGACCGACGGCGACATTCTATGGAACGGTGAGAGCATTCTCGGGATGGAGCCCGACGAGCGAGCGGCCAAGGGCGTGTTCCTTGCCTTCCAGTATCCGATGGAGATCCCGGGCGTCGCGGGCCTGACCTTCCTGCGAACGGCGACGAACGCGGTGCGCAAGAAGCGCGGAGAGGCCGAGCTGTCGACGCCCGAGTTCATGCGCGTCGTCAAGGACAAGGCGGCGAAGCTCAACATCGCTGTCGAGATGCTGAAGCGGCCCGTCAACGTCGGCTTCTCGGGTGGCGAGAAGAAGCGCTCCGAGATCCTGCAGATGGCCATGCTCGAGCCGACGCTGTGCGTCCTGGACGAGACCGACTCGGGTCTCGACATCGATGCGCTGAAGGTCGTTTCCGACGGCGTCAACGCGCTGCGCTCGCCCGACCGCGCCATGCTGGTCATCACCCACTATCAGCGCCTCCTCAATCACATCGTGCCCGACCGGGTACATGTTCTCGCCGCCGGCAAGATCCAGAAGTCGGGCGGCAAGGAGCTGGCACTCGAGTTGGAGAAGAGCGGCTACGCCGAGTTCACCGGCAAGGCGGCATGAGAGGTGTCGGACCCTCCCGGTCCAGTGCCGTCGACGGACGTTAGAAATCGATAGGCGGTGCCAGACCGGGAGGGTCGGGCGCCTTTCAGCGAGGCCAAAGCTCACGATGAGCGTGCAAGTAACCAAGACCAAGGCCGAGCAGATGCTCACGGAGGCGTTCGCCGGTGCCGAGGCGGCCCTTCCAGGCAGCGATGCCGTCACGAAGCTGCGCCGGGAGGCCATCGGCGCCTTTTCTGCGTTAGGCTTGCCCACTCGTCGCGTCGAGGAGTGGAAGTACACGGACCTCCGGGCGCGGCTCGCCGACAGCTTTCCGGTTGCGATGGACAGTGTATCGGGCTCGCAGGCGATTGGTGGATTGCTCGACGGCACTGCGCCCGGCCTGCTGCCTGGGCTCAACGCCTATACGATCGTGTTCGTCGACGGTGCGCTCGAGCCCCGTACGCTCCCCGAGGACGTGAAGGGGCTCGAAGTCTTGCCGCTTGCGACGGCGCTCGAGTCCGTACCCGCCTGGGTCGAGAAGGCGCTCGGCGAGACGGCGAGACCCGCGGACGCCGCTGTCGCCCTCAACACGGCACTGATGGCGGGTGGCGTAGCAATGAGGATCGCCGACGATGTGAGCCTCGACAGGCCAATTCACCTCGTTTTCGCGCAGTCGGGCAGCGAGCCGAAGCTCGTCACCACACGCGTGATCGTGGACCTGGGTGCCAGGGCCAGCCTCTCACTGGTCGAGACCCACGTCGCGATGGGCACCTCGGTCCGTCAGCAGAACACGCTCGTCACTCTCGCACTTGGCGAGGCTGCCCAGGTGGCGCACGTCAAGAACCTCACCGTGGACAAGGGCTCAATCCATCTATCGAACAGCGTCGTACGGCTCGGCGCCCGCGCAACCTACAAGCCGTTCCAGATGACGACCGGCGGGGGTCTCGTTCGCCACGGGCTCGACCTCCGGTTCGAGGGGACCCATGCGAGTCTCGACTTCGCGGCGCTTGCGCTCCCCGACATGTCGGGCCACGTCGACACGACCCTCGTCATCGACCACCGGGTGGCGCACTGTACGAGCCGTGAGCTCTATAAGTGCGTTTTGGATGGAACAGCGCGCGGCGTGTTCCAGGGCAAGGTGATCGTGGCGCCGGGTGCCCAGAAGACCGACGGCAAGCAGATGGCGCAGGCGCTCATGCTGTCGCCGGAGGCCGAGTTCGATTCGAAGCCCGAGCTCGAGATCTACGCCGACGACGTCGTTTGCGGCCACGGTTCGACTTCGGCCGAGATCGACGAGGATCTTCTCTTCTACTGCCGCTCGCGCGGCATTCCGAAGGCAGAAGCACGTGCGCTTCTCATCGAATCGTTTATCGGTGAGGTCATCGACAAGGTGGAGCACGAGGCGTTGCGCGAAGCGCTCGTGGCCCGCGCCGGCGCCTGGCTCCGGGCCGGGCACGTGTGAGATTGGAGCATCCAGGGCGCAGGCTGGGCTGCTGGAGCACGCCCCCGGCGTGCGAAGGGAGCCCAACGCAGCAGAGTGCAGGGCTTCATTCGCACGTACCCCCATCCGGCCCAACCTACAGGCATAGGTAGTGACGCCATGACAGCAACGGCACGTGAGAGAGCGGATCGGCCCCTTGGAGCGGGTGGCGTGTATGACGTCGAGGCTATCCGCGCCGACTTCCCCATCCTCTACCGCAGTGTCTACGGCAAGCCGCTCGTCTATCTCGACAACGGCGCCTCGGCCCAGAAGCCATTGCCCGTGCTCGAAGCCATGGACCACGCGTACCGTTTCGAGTACGCGAACGTGCATCGCGGGCTGCACTATCTCTCCAACACCGCCACCGCCCGTTTCGAGGACGCGCGGGAAACCGTGCGCCGGTTCTTGAACGCCGGCTCGACGGACGAGATCATCTTTACCCGTAACGCGACCGACGCCATCAACCTCGTCGCAAGCTCGTACGGGCAGATGGCAATTGCGGAAGGCGACGAGATCGTGCTCTCGATCATGGAGCACCACTCGAACATCGTGCCCTGGCATTTCCACCGCGAGCGCCGCGGGGCGATTCTCAAATGGGCGCCGATCGCCGACAACGGCGAACTCCTGCTCGATGAGCTCGACAAGCTGCTCACCGAGAAGACGAAGATCCTTGCCATCACTCACATGTCGAACGTTCTCGGCACCCTCGTGCCCGTGAAGGACGTGATCCGCATGGCACACGCCAAGGGCATCCCCGTGCTCGTCGACGGCAGCCAGGCGGCCGTTCACGCTGCGGTCGACGTGCAGGATCTCGACGCCGACTTCTATGTCTTCACGGGCCACAAGACCTATGGGCCGTCCGGGATCGGCGTGCTCTACGCCAAGCGCCGCCATCTCGACGCCATGCCGCCGTTCGAGGGCGGCGGCGAGATGATCGAACTCGTCACGACCGACCGCATTACGTATGGTCAGACCCCGCACAAGTTCGAGGCCGGGACGCCGGCGATCGTGGAGGCCGTCGGCCTCGGAGCGGCGCTCAACTACATGATGCAGGTCGGTCGAGATCACATCGGGCGGCACGAGCAGGAGATCTCGGCCTATGCGCACGATCGGGTGGCCGAGCTCGACTGGCTGACCGTTCACGGAACGGCGCCCGGCAAGGGCGCAATCCTGTCGTTTTCGGTCGATGGCCTCCATCCGCATGACGTGGCGACGATCATCGATCGGTCGGGCATTGCGGTGAGGGCGGGTCATCACTGCGCGCAGCCGCTGATGGCGCGGCTCGGCGTCACGGCTACGTGCCGCGCGTCGTTCGCCATGTACAATACGAAAGGCGAGGTGGACGCGCTCGTTGCGGCCCTGATCAAGGCACGGGAGTTCTTTGCGTGAGCTCGGCTTTGACGTAACGTGTGGCGTCCCCGCGAGGAGTTGAGTGAATGGACGGCAAGCTGCAAGAATGGGAGGACCGGACGCCAGAGGTCACGCCGGCCGCCGCCGTCAGCGCCGATGCGCCGCTTGCCAAGGCGCCGGATGTCGCCGCGGGCGGTACACCGGTCGAGGGCACGACGCTCTCGCGCGAGGAGCTCGACGAGCTGACGGCCGAGATCGTCAAGGCGCTGAAGACCGTCTACGACCCTGAGATCCCGTCCGACATCTACGAGCTGGGGCTCATCTACGACATCGACGTCTCCGACAATCGCGACGTCAACATTCTGATGACGTTGACGGCGCCGGGTTGCCCGGTCGCGGGCGAAATGCCCGTGTGGGTCGAGAATGCAGTCAGTGCAGTGCCTGGCGTGTCGGGTGCCAAGGTGACGCTCACCTTCGATCCGCCCTGGGACCAGAGCCGCATGTCCGACGAAGCGCGCTTGGCGCTCAACATGTTCTGAATTGCGATCCGGGCACATGGCGCCGGGCTTCACGGCCACGGGCGGTGGTCGACCGATCTCTCAGGAGCGCATCAAAGCCAATGCGCTGGCTCGCGGGCATGCGTGGCGGACTCGCCGCCGTCACAATGCGTCACGGCGAAGGGCCCGGCGCGCCGCCGGCCTGACTGCTCGCCGCCACGGCGCCGAACTGGTTCAGCGTGCGGGCGAGACGCTCGGCGCTCCTCCTCTCCATGGCCCGGTCGAGCTTTCCTACCTGATCGGCATCGATCAGCGCCGCGAGAATGGCGTCGAGATGCTTCTCGCTAAACGAGACGAGGACGAGGTCCGCGCCGGCGTCCAGTGCGGCGACGGCTGCGGCGCCGCCACCGATCTTCGAGCGCGCCACCGCTCCCATGCTGAAGTCGTCCGTAATGAGAATGCCGTCGTGGCCCCACTCGCCGCGGAGAAGCTGGCGGATGATGCGGTCGGAGTAGGAGGCGGGTGCCTCGTCGTCCAACTCAGGAACGTGTCCGAGCATCGTTGCGACGTTGGCACGCGACATGACCCGCTGGTACGGCACCCAATCGCGCACGCGCAGCTGGCTTGCGGCTGCCCTGACTACGCCGACCGAGCGATGGGTGTCGCTGCCGACGCGGCCGAGCCCAGGAAAGTGTTTCAGGGTGCAGATGATGCCGGACGCCGCGAGCGTATCGCAATACCACCCGGCGATGCGTGCGACGAGATCGGGATCGGCAGCAAGAACGCGCGTTGCGAGCTTCGTCTCGCCGTCGTTGCGCCCCGTTGTGGGAAGCTTGAGGTCGACGACGGGCGCGAAGTTCATGGTGACGCCGATGCGCTTCAGCTCAGCGGCCTGCTCGGCGGCGTATGTGCGCACGATCGTCTCGCGTGCCGCGTCGTCCCTGGCGGCAGCGATGAGGCGGGCGAGGCTGACTTGTCGTTTCAAGGGCGGCGACAGGCGGGATACCGAACCGCCCTCCTGGTCGGCGGCGATGACGAGTGGCGGCAAGCCCTGGTCCTTGCGGATCGTCTGCAGCTCGTCGATGCGCGCCTTCATCTCCTCGACGGTGCGGCGGCGCACGTTGTGGTCAGTGATGAAAAGGCCAGCGATGGCTTTCTTCTCGACCAGCGCTTTGACGTCGGTTCCCGGCTCGTAGCCGATAATGAGGTGGCGGCCGATACGTTGGAGAACCGTCGGATCGGTCGCCAGCAGTTCGGTGCGCGACTTGCCGAGCGGGAGACTGTCGTCCTTCGTCCGCGGGTGAGCCCCCCCGTTCTTCTCTCGCCGTCTGTCGGCGAGCGCTTCGCGCCGAGCCTTGAGGGCTGCTGCCTTAGAAACCGAGCGATGTCGCGAACTCGCCTCGGACCGCGACCGCTTCGAGGATCCTGACTTGTGGGACGACTTGGCGCCGGAACGCGCATCGGCAACCGTCGGAACGAGGCAGGCAAGGCCGACGGCCGCTGCCAGCGCGGCACAGAGCACAACTGCGAGCCGCGATCTCGCGATCTGAGGGCGTCGATGGATGAGCTTTGCCATGTCCGAGCGTCTTACAGGAATCGCGTGAAGGAAACATCCGCGAGCAAACGCAGTAAAGGCGAAGAGTGCCTAAGATGCTGTTCGGAAAAAGACTTTCATTCGGCGCCCTGGAAGACAGCGAGTGTGCTGTCGATGATGCTCGCGGCAGCGTGCGGTCAATTCGGGCAGCGGCGACCTGTCCCGTGTCCGCTGTTGGACGCAATCGGCGTTTAAGGGCAATGCTGCCGGGGTGCCGGAGCCAGATCGGACTCCGGGCCAACGCTACGACGGGATGATCTCGATGCTCCGACAGACGCTGACACTGGCCGCCCTGGCCCTTGCAACCGTTGCTTGGCCAGCCCTTGCACACATGGCGCAGCAAAAATCGATCGAGGTCCAGCACCCCTGGGTCAGGGCGCTTCCGGCTGGTGGCCGGATCACGGCCGGCTACGCCAAGATCACCAATACCGGCGCCGAGGCCGACCGCCTCCTTTCCGCCTCGCTCGACGGCGCCGGCAAGGCCGAGTTGCACGAGACCTTGAACGACAACGGCGTCTACCGCATGCGTCCCGCGCCGGGCGGTGTCGAGATTCCGGCGGGAGGGACAGTCACTCTGGCGACTGGCGGGCTTCACATCATGTTTCTCGAGGTGGCGAAGCCGCTCGAGGAGGAGACCTACGTGAAAGGCTCGCTGACCTTCGAGAAGGCCGGCAAGCTCGACCTCGACTTCTTCGTCGAGCCGGTGGGCGGCAAGAAGGAACCGGCCGGCGGGCCGGCAAGCGAGCAGCATCATTGATGGGGGCTGCGCCGGGTGCGTGGCGGCACTGACACCCTTCTGGCCGCGGGCGGGAGATCGGCTATAACTCAGGGCCCGAAGACCCCTCGTCCGGAGTGCCGTATGCCGTTGCGTGGCTTGTTTGCTGTTGTCGCCGCTGTCCTTGTGCTCGTGCCGGGCGTGCTCGCTCCGGCCGCAAGTCAATCGCAGCTCCCCGAGGAGGTCGATACCGCGCTCGTGATCTCGGTCGACGTCTCCAATTCGGTCGACGAGAACCGCTACAAGCTGCAGATGGAGGGCATCGCCAAAGCGCTCGAGGATCCGGCCGTCATCGAGGCGATCCTCAACGGCCCGCAGGCCGGCATCGCCGTGGCCATGCTGACCTGGGCCGACCGGCCACGCATCGCGGTGCCGTGGACTCGTATCAAGAGTAAGGAGGACGCGGCGGGTCTGGCGGCCAAGGTTCGCGCGCTTCCGCGCCACACGGGCGAGTTTACGTGCGTCGCCACCATGCTGAGGAACGTCGCCGACAAGGTCGTGACCCAGATTCCATTCAAGGCTTACCGGGTGGTCGTCGACGTGTCGGGCGACGGCGCC
>JAGVSR010000043.1 GCA_019137195.1 Alphaproteobacteria bacterium | reverse complement strand
GATCCGGCAATTCCTGTTTCAATCTCAGGCGTACTTCGCCTTGACCTCTTCAGCCACGTTGCGCGGAACCTCCGCGTAGTGCGCGAACTGCATGGTGTAGGACGCACGCCCTGTCGACATGGAGCGCAGCTGGCTCACGTAGCCGAACATGTTGGCGAGCGGCACGTAGGCGCGGATAACGGTGGCGTTACCGCGCATCTGCTGGTCGCGGATCTGACCGCGACGCGAGTTGATGTCGCCGATGACGCCGCCGACGAACTCGCCCGGCGTCACCACCTCGACGTCCATGATCGGCTCCAAGAGCTTCACGCCGCCCTTCTCGCAGGCTTCCTTCATGGCTGCCCGGGTCGCGATCTCGAACGCGATTGCCGACGAGTCGACCTCGTGGAAGGCGCCGTCGTAGAGGTTGACCTTCATGTCGACCATGGGGAAGCCGATGAGAACGCCGTTGTCCCAAACCGACTGCACACCCTTCTCGACGCCCGGGATGTACTCCTTCGGCACCGTGCCGCCGATGATGGAGGTCTCGAACTCGTTGCCCTTGCCGGTCTCGTTCGGCTCGAGGCGCAGCTTGACGCGGGCGAACTGACCCGTGCCGCCAGTCTGCTTCTTGTGCGTGTAATCGACCTCGGTCGCCCGCGCGAGCGTCTCGCGGTAGGCAACCTGCGGCGCGCCGACGTTGGCATCGACACCATAGGTGCGCTTCAGGATGTCAACCTTGATGTCGAGGTGAAGCTCGCCCATGCCCTTCAGGATCGTCTCGCCCGACTCGGGATCGACAGAGACGCGGAACGACGGGTCCTCGACGGCGAGCGTATTGAGCGCGATCGCCATCTTCTCCTGGTCGGCCTTTGTCTTGGGCTCGATCTTCATCTCGATGACGGGGTTCGGGAACTCCATCTTCTCGAGGATGACGGGTTTCGACGGATCGCACAGCGTCTCGCCGGTGCGGGTATCCTTGAGGCCCTGCAGAGCGACGATATCGCCGGCATAGGCCTCCTTGATCTCCTGACGGTCGGCGGCGTGCATCAGGTACATGCGGCCCGCACGTTCCTTCTTGTCGCGGCTCGTGTTGGCGAGTGCCATGCCCTGCTCGAGCTTGCCCGAGTAGATGCGGCAGAAGGTGATCGAGCCGACGTGCTCGAAGCTCATGATCTTGAACGCGATCATAGCGAGCGGCTCGGCATCCGACGGCTTCCTCACCGCCTCGCCGCCGGTCTTCGGATCGGTGCCCTTGTAGGCTTCACGGTCGGTCGGGCACGGCAGGAAGTCGACGACGGCGTCGAGAAGGGGCTGCACGCCCTTGTTCTTGAACGCCGAGCCGCACATCATCGGATAGAAGGCGCGGGTGATGGTGGCCTTGCGGATGAGCTTTCGGAGCGTCGTCTCGTCGGGCATCGAGCCCTCGAGGTAGGCTTCCATGGCCGCGTCGTCCATCTCGACCGCGGCCTCGATCATGGCGTGGCGGAACTCCTCGGCCTTGTCCTTGAGATCGTCCGGGATCTCTCCCTCGACCATCTTGGCGTCCTTGCCGTCGCCGTCCCAGATGATCGACTTCATCTTGATGAGGTCGATGACACCCTGGAAGTTGCTCTCGGCGCCGATCGGAAGCTGCAGCGGCACGGCCTTGGCGCCGAGCTTGTCCTTGATGTCGGCGAGGCACATGTAGAAGTCGGCGCCGGTCTTATCCATCTTGTTGGAGAAGATGATGCGCGGCACGCCGTACTTGTCGCCCTGACGCCAGACGGTCTCGGTCTGCGGCTCGACGCCCTGGTTGCTGTCGAGCACGCACACGGCGCCGTCGAGAACGCGCAGGCTACGCTCGACCTCGATGGTGAAGTCCACGTGGCCTGGCGTGTCGATGATGTTGAGGCGGCGCTTCTTGCCGTCGCGACCCGGCCAGAAGCAGGTCGTCGCGGCCGACGTGATCGTGATGCCGCGCTCGGCTTCCTGATCCATGAAGTCCATCGTCGCGGCGCCGTCATGCACCTCGCCGATCTTGTAGGACTTGCCGGTGTAGTAGAGGATCCGCTCGGTCGTCGTCGT
Source organism: Alphaproteobacteria bacterium (assembly GCA_019137195.1). Lineage (GTDB taxonomy): Bacteria > Pseudomonadota > Alphaproteobacteria > Rhizobiales > Hyphomicrobiaceae > CBDCUQ01. Next base: position 3,332 of record JAGVSR010000043.1, on the reverse strand, counting down.
CTTGCCGGCATCGATGTGGGCCATGATGCCGAAGTTGCGGTAGTCCTCGATGGCGTATTCGCGGGCCATGATATGCCTCTAAATTCGGTTTACGCGGCGCTTACCAGCGATAGTGCGAGAAGGCGCGGTTGGCGTCGGCCATCTTGTGGGTGTCCTCGCGCTTCTTGACGGCCGTGCCACGGTTGGCAGCGGCATCGAGGAGTTCGCCCGACAGACGGTCGACCATGGTGTTCTCGTTGCGGCCGCGCGCGGCCGTAATGATCCAGCGGATGGCGAGCGCCTGCCGGCGCTCCGGCCGAACTTCGACCGGAACCTGGTAGGTCGCACCGCCGACGCGCCGCGAGCGGACCTCGACGGCCGGCATCACGTTCTCGAGCGCCTGGTGGAACATGGCGACCGGATCGGACTTGGCCTTGCTCTCCATCTTCTCGAGCGCGCCGTAGACGATACGCTCGGCCACCGACTTCTTGCCGTCCTCCATCACCGCGTTCATGAACTTGGTGATGACGACGTCGGTGAACTTCGGATCAGGATTGACCTGGCGCTTTTCTGCACTGTGACGGCGAGACATCGGATCGAGCCCTCAAACCATTCTTTTCGCTTCGAGATCCCGGATGCCGCTCGGCCGCGCCGCGCTCGTCCGGGATGACCTCTCAAGAGATCACTTCGGCCGCTTGGCGCCGTACTTCGAGCGGCGCTGACGCCGCGCCGAGACGCCCTGGGTGTCGAGCACGCCGCGCAGGATGTGGTAGCGCACGCCGGGCAGATCCTTGACGCGGCCGCCGCGGATCAGCACCACCGAGTGCTCCTGCAGGTTGTGACCCTCGCCCGGAATGTAGCCGATCACCTCGAAGCCGTTGGTCAGACGCACCTTGGCGACCTTGCGAAGCGCCGAGTTCGGCTTCTTCGGCGTCGTCGTGTAGACGCGCGTGCAGACGCCGCGCTTCTGAGGGCACGCCTCCATGTGGCGCGACTTCTCGCGGTAGGTCTTCGGGTGCCGGGGCTTCCGGATCAGCTGTTGTATCGTCGGCATACGCCTCGCCCATCTGTCAGCTGCGAATCCGCTGCAGGTGCAGTGGATGCGCCAAACCGAAACTGCCGAGCGCCGGGTCTCCCGGTGCCTGGCACGAAAAACCAGAGGATCGACCGGCCCCTGAGTTGCAGGGCCAGTGATCGTGGTCCGAATTGTCCTCTGCTTTGATACGGCAGCGTTTAGACCAGGAAATGCGCGGCTAGCCGCGGAAGACGGTCTACGACCTCCCGTGAGAGTGGGTGGTCTATATACACAGCTTTAATTGCGGTCAACACCTGCCCCGGCCCCGCCGGCACTTTTTTCACGGCAGCGCAGCATGGCAGGCTGCGGAAAGTCGTCCCTGCCCCGGGCAAGCGACGTTTTGAAGCAAACCGGCCGCCCCCGTGTAGGGGCGGCCGTTTCGGTATTCGGCAGCGATTTGTGGTCGAACCTACTCCGCCGCCTCGGTCGTCGGCCGGCGGCGGCGGCGGATCGGGGTACCGCCGTCCGTGGGAGGATTGAGGGCCCGCTCGGCATCCTCGCGCGCCTTCTCCTTGGCGATGAGCTCGTCGCGCTTCGCCGCCACGCGGCGAAGCTGGCGCAGCATGCCGCCGGTGCCGGCCGGGATGAGACGGCCGACGATCACGTTCTCCTTGAGGCCCTCGAGCGTGTCGACCTTGCCGATCACCGAGGCGTCGGTCAGCACGCGCGTCGTCTCCTGGAACGAGGCGGCCGAGATGAACGAGCGCGTCTGCAACGAGGCCTTGGTGATGCCGAGCAGGACCGGAATGGCCGCGGCCGGCTTCTTCCCTTCCTTCTCGATCTTGGCGTTGATCTCGTTGAACTCGATGCGGTCGATCTGCTCGGACTTGATGAGCCCCGTGTCGCCCGGGTCCGTGATCTCGACCTTCTGCAGCATCTGGCGAACGATCACCTCGATGTGCTTGTCGTTGATGGTCACACCCTGCAGTCGATAGACGTCCTGGATCTCGTTGATGAGATAGTTCGCGAGCTCCTCGACACCCTTGATGGCCAGGATGTCGTGGGGTGCCGGGTGGCCGTCGTAGATGAAGTCGCCGCGCTCCACGTGGTCGCCGTGCTGGACGGCGAGGTTCTTGCCGCGCGGAATGAGGTATTCCACCGGCTCCTTGCTCTCGTCGTCGGGACGGATGTTGATGCGCTGCTTGTTCTTGTAGTCCTTCCCGAACTCGACCGTGCCCGAAATCTCGGCAATGATCGCGTGGTCCTTCGGACGGCGCGCCTCGAAAAGCTCGGCGACACGCGGCAGACCGCCCGTGATGTCGCTCTGCTTGGCCGACGCGAGCGGAATACGCGCCAGCACGTCGCCCGCCTTCACGTCCGCACCGGGATCCACCGACAGGATGGCCTCGACCGGCAAAAGGTAGCGGGCGTCGCCGCCGCGCTGCACCTTGATCGGCTTGCCCTTGGCGTCCTTGACCACGATGGCGGGCTTCAGGTCCGCGCTCCTCGGGTTTGCACGCCAGTCGGTGATGACGCGGTTGGTCGTGCCCTTTACCTCGTCGGTCTGCTCGCGCATGGACGCGCCTTCGATCAGGTCCTCGAAGTCGATCTTGCCCGCAACCTCGGTCAGGATCGGACGCGTGAACGGATCCCACTGCACGAGCCGCGTGCCGCGCTTGACGTCGTCGCCCTCGTCGACGAGGAGACGCGCGCCGTACGGCACCTTGTGGGTGGCGAGCTCCTTGCCCGACTGGTCGGCGATGATGATCGACATGGTACGTCCCATGGCGATGAGGCGACCCTGGCTGTCCTTCACGACGGCGCGGTTCTTGATCTTCACCTTGCCGTTGAAGTTGCTCTCAACCGACGACGTATCGACGACGTTCGCGGCGCCGCCGATGTGGAACGTACGCATCGTGAGCTGCGTGCCCGGCTCGCCGATCGACTGCGCGGCGATGACGCCGACCGCCTCGCCGATGTTGACCGGGGTGCCGCGCGCGAGGTCGCGCCCGTAGCACTTGGCGCAGATGCCGGTGACGGTCTCGCAGGTCAGCACCGAACGGATACGGACCTCCTGCACCTGGGCCTTCTCGATCGCCTCGGCGTGGCGCTCCTCGATGAGGTCACCGCACTTTACGATCAACTCGCCGGTCGCCGGGTTCTTGACGTCCTCGGCCGCCGTACGGCCGAGCACGCGCGCACCGATCGACACGATCACCTGGCCGGCGTCGACCACCGCCTGGATGTTGATGCCGCCGTCCGTGCCGCAGTCGACCTCGGAGATGATGGCGTCCTGCGCGACGTCGACGAGACGGCGCGTGAGGTAGCCCGAGTTTGC
>JAGVSR010000102.1 GCA_019137195.1 Alphaproteobacteria bacterium | reverse complement strand
GGCGTCGACCACCGCCTGGATGTTGATGCCGCCGTCCGTGCCGCAGTCGACCTCGGAGATGATGGCGTCCTGCGCGACGTCGACGAGACGGCGCGTGAGGTAGCCCGAGTTTGCCGTCTTCAAGGCCGTGTCGGCGAGACCCTTGCGGGCGCCGTGCGTCGAGTTGAAGTACTCGAGCACCGACAGGCCTTCCTTGAAGTTCGAGATGATCGGCGTCTCGATGATCTCACCCGACGGCTTGGTCATCAGACCGCGCATGCCGGCGAGCTGCTTCATCTGGGTCGGCGAGCCGCGCGCACCCGAGTGGCTCATCATGTAGATCGAATTGATGGGCTTCTCACGGCCGGTCGCCGAATCCTTCTGCACCGCCGAGATGCGGTCCATCATCTCCTTGGCGATCTGGTCCGTACACTTCGACCAGGCGTCCACGACCTTGTTGTACTTCTCGAGCTGGGTAATCAGGCCGTCGTTGTACTGCTGCTCGAACTCGCGCACGAGATCGTGCGTCTTGTCGACAATCTTGTTCTTGGTGTCCGGGATCAGCATGTCGTCCTTGCCGAACGAGATGCCGGCCTTGAACGCGTGGTAGAAGCCGAGCTGCATGATGCGGTCGCAGAAGATCACCGTCTCCTTCTGGCCGCAGTTGCGGTAGACGGCGTCGATGAGCCCCGAGATCGCCTTCTTGGTCAGAAGCTGGTTGACGAGGCTGAAGCGGATGCCGGGCTGCTTCGGCAGCACTTCCGCCAGCAGCATGCGTCCCGGCGTCGTGTCATGCACCTCGATCGACGTCGTGCCGTCGGCGTTGATGACCTCGAACCGCGCCTTGACCTTCGCGTGCAGCGTGACAGCACCGGCCTCGAGCGCGTGCCTCAGCTCCGAGACCGAGCCGAGGATCATGCCTTCGCCCGGCTCCTTGTCGCGCATGATCGACAGGTAGTAGAGGCCCAACACGATGTCCTGCGACGGCACGATGATCGGCGCGCCGTTGGCAGGATGCAGAATGTTGTTGGTCGACATCATGAGCACGCGCGCCTCGAGCTGGGCCTCCAGCGAGAGCGGCACGTGAACGGCCATCTGATCGCCGTCGAAGTCGGCGTTGAAGGCCGAGCAGACGAGCGGATGCAGCTGGATCGCCTTGCCCTCGATGAGCTGCGGCTCGAACGCCTGGATGCCGAGACGGTGCAGCGTCGGCGCGCGGTTCAGCATCACGGGGTGCTCGCGGATCACCTCGTCGAGCACGTCCCAGACCTCGGGCTTCTCCTTCTCGACGAGCTTCTTCGCCTGCTTTACGGTCGCCGCCTGACCGAGCGTCTGCAGCCGCGCGTAGATGAACGGCTTGAAGAGCTCGAGCGCCATCTTCTTCGGCAGGCCGCACTGGTGCAGCTTGAGTTCCGGACCGACCACGATGACCGAGCGGCCCGAGTAGTCGACGCGCTTGCCCAGGAGGTTCTGGCGGAAGCGGCCCTGCTTGCCCTTGAGCATGTCGGCGAGCGACTTCAGCGGCCGCTTGTTGGCGCCGGTGATGACGCGGCCGCGCCGCCCGTTGTCGAACAGGGCATCGACCGACTCCTGCAGCATCCGCTTCTCGTTGCGGATGATGATGTCGGGCGCGCGCAGCTCGACGAGGCGCTTGAGGCGGTTGTTGCGGTTGATGACGCGGCGGTAGAGGTCGTTGAGATCCGACGTCGCAAACCGGCCGCCGTCGAGCGGCACGAGCGGCCTGAGCTCGGGCGGGATCACAGGCACCACCGTGAGGATCATCCACTCCGGACGGTTGCCGCTCTCGATGAAGCTCTCGACCACCTTCAAGCGCTTGCCGAGCTTCTTCGGCTTGAGGTCGGTGGTCGCCTCGGCGATCTCCTGGCGGAGCTCGTCACGGATCTTCGGCAGGTCCATCGCCATCAGGAGGTCGCGGATCGCCTCGGCGCCGATGCCGGCCGTGAAGCTGTCTGCCCCGTGCTCCTCGAGGGCGCGATGGTAGTCGTCCTCGGAAAGGAGCTGCTTCTCCTTGAACGGCGAGATACCCGGCTCCACAACGATGTAGTTCTCGAAGTAGAGCACGCGCTCGAGATCCTTCAACGTCATATCGAGCAGGAGGCCGATGCGCGACGGAAGCGACTTCAAGAACCAGATGTGGGCGACCGGAGCCGCGAGCTCGATGTGGCCCATGCGCTCGCGCCGGACCTTGGCGAGCGTCACCTCGACGCCGCACTTCTCGCAGATGAGGCCTTTGTACTTCATGCGCTTGTACTTGCCGCACAAGCACTCGTAGTCCTTGATCGGTCCGAAAATGCGCGCGCAGAAGAGACCGTCACGCTCCGGCTTGAACGTGCGGTAGTTGATGGTCTCCGGCTTCTTGATCTCGCCGAACGACCACGAGCGGATGACCTCGGGGCTCGCCAGCGAGATGCGGATCTGGTCGAAGGCGGGAAGCGGCGCCGGCGTCTTGAAGATGTTCGTGATCTCGTTCATCGGCTCTCTCCGTGTCGGGGCGCATCAGGGGCGTGCGCAACCCAGAATTCTGCGTAATCCCCTCCCCCGTACTTTACGGGCGGAGGGCTAGGGTGAGGGGCAGCAACCCACGCTGACCTCGTGGCTGCCCCTCACCCCGACCCTCTCCCCGCGTGGAACGGGGAGAGGGAGAGTTGCTAGCTACTCGGCCGCTGGCGGCAGCTGGATGCGCGGCTGCTCTGTACCCTCGGGCTGGGGCTCCTCGGCCGGCACCTCGGAGTTGAGGAGCTCGACGTTGAGGCCGAGCGCACGCATCTCCTTGACCAGCACGTTGAAGCTCTCCGGCACGCCGGCCTCGAACGCGTCGTCGCCGCGCACGATGGCCTCGTACACCTTCGTGCGGCCCGCCACGTCGTCCGACTTAACGGTCAGCATCTCCTGCAGCGTGTACGCGGCGCCGTAGGCCTCGAGCGCCCACACCTCCATTTCGCCGAAGCGCTGGCCGCCGAACTGCGCCTTGCCACCGAGCGGCTGCTGGGTGACGAGCGAGTAGGGGCCGATCGAGCGGGCGTGGATCTTGTCGTCGACCAGGTGGTGGAGCTTGAGGATATACTTGTAGCCCACGGTCACCTTGCGGTCGAACGGCTCGCCCGTGCGGCCGTCGTAGAGCGTCACCTGCCCCGAGCGGTCGAAGCCCGCCTGGTTCAGGAGGTCGACGATGTCGCTCTCGCGCGCGCCGTCGAACACCGGCGTCGCGATCGGCACGCCGGAGCGAAGCTGCCCGGCAAGCGCCACGATATCCTCGTCCTTGGTGAGGCTCTTGACCTCGTCCTTATTGTAGACCTTGCCCAGCATTTCCTTGAGAGCCTTGGCCTGGCCGCTCTCGTGATACTGCTCGAGCGCCCTGTCGATGACGCGGCCCATGCCGCGGCATGCCCAGCCGAGGTGCGTCTCGAGAATCTGCCCGACGTTCATGCGCGAAGGCACGCCAAGCGGGTTCAGGACCACGTCGACGGGCGTACCGTCCTCGAGGAACGGCATGTCCTCGGCAGGCACGATCATCGACACCACGCCCTTGTTGCCGTGGCGGCCGGCCATCTTGTCGCCGGGCTGGATCTTGCGCTTCACGGCGACGAAGACCTTGACCATCTTCATCACGCCCGGCGGCAGCTCGTCGCCGCGCTGCAGCTTGTCGACCTTGTCGACGAAGCGCCGCTCGAGGTTCTTCTTGGCCTCCTCGTACTGCTTGTTGATGGCCTCCATCTCGGCCTGCGACTTCTCGTTCGCAAGCCCGATCTCCCACCACTGGCTGCGGGGGATGTCGGCGAGGATCGCCTCGTCGAGCTTGGTCCCCTTGCGGGCGCCCTTCGGGCCCTTGGCGACCTCCTTGCCGATCAGCGCTTCCTTGAGCCGAGCATAGACGTTGCGATCGAGAATCTGCATCTCGTCGTCACGGTCCTTGGCGAGACGCTCGATCTCCTCGCGCTCGATCGCCATCGCGCGCTCGTCTTTCTCGACGCCGTGGCGGTTGAACACGCGCACTTCCACGATGGTGCCCGACACGCCCGGCGGCAGCCTGAGCGACGTATCGCGCACGTCCGACGCCTTCTCGCCGAAGATGGCGCGCAGAAGCTTCTCTTCCGGCGTCATCGGGCTCTCGCCCTTCGGCGTGATCTTGCCGACCAGGATGTCGCCCGGATGGACCTCGGCGCCGATATAGACGATACCCGCCTCGTCGAGGTTCTTGAGCGCCTCCTCCGAAACGTTCGGAATGTCGCGCGTGATCTCCTCGGGCCCGAGCTTGGTGTCGCGGGCCATCACCTCGAACTCCTCGATGTGGATCGAGGTGAACACGTCGTCGGACACGACGCGCTCGGACATCAGGATCGAGTCCTCGAAGTTGTAGCCCATCCACGGCATGAACGCGACCAGCACGTTCTTGCCGAGCGCGAGATCGCCGAGGTCGGTCGAAGGACCGTCGGCGATGATCTCGCCCGCCTCGACCCGGTCACCCACGTTCACCAGCGGCCGCTGGTTGATGCAGGTGTTCTGGTTGGAGCGCTGGAACTTCCTCAAGCGATAGATGTCGACGCCCGGCTTCGAGGGATCGGTCTCCTCAGTAGCGCGGATGACGATGCGGGTCGCGTCCACCTGGTCGATGATGCCGGTGCGGCGGGCGGCGATCGCCGCGCCCGAGTCGCGCGCCACGACCTCCTCCATGCCGGTACCGACCAGCGGAGCCTCGGCCTTGATCAGCGGCACGGCCTGCCGCTGCATGTTCGAGCCCATGAGCGCGCGGTTGGCGTCGTCGTTCTCGAGGAACGGGATCAGTGCCGCGGCCACAGACACGAGCTGCTTCGGCGACACATCGATGTAGTCGACCTTGTCCGCCGGCCACAGCATCACGTCGCCCTGGTGACGCACCGTCACCAGGTCCTCGGTGAACTTGCCCTTGCCGTCCATGGACGCATTGGCCTGAGCCACGTAATGGCGCATCTCCTCCATGGCAGAGAGGTAGACGACCGTGTCCGTGACCTTGCCCTTCTCGACCTTCCGGTACGGGCTCTCGATGAAGCCGTACTTGTTGACGCGCGCGAACGTGGCGAGCGAGTTGATGAGGCCGATGTTCGGGCCTTCCGGCGTCTCGATCGGGCAGATGCGGCCATAGTGCGTCGGATGTACGTCGCGCACCTCGAAGCCGGCACGCTCGCGGGTAAGTCCGCCCGGCCCCAGCGCCGAGAGACGACGCTTGTGCGTGATCTCCGAGAGCGGGTTCGTCTGGTCCATGAACTGGCTGAGCTGCGACGATCCGAAGAACTCGCGCACCGCAGCAGCCGCAGGCTTCGCGTTGATGAGATCCTGAGGCATGACCGTGTCGATCTCGACCGAGCTCATGCGCTCCTTGATCGCGCGCTCCATGCGAAGCAGGCCGACCCGGTACTGGTTCTCCATCAGCTCGCCGACCGAGCGCACGCGCCGGTTGCCGAGATGGTCGATGTCGTCGATCTCGCCCTTGCCGTCACGCAGGCCAACGAGCGTCTGCACGACCGCCAGGATGTCGTCCTTTCTGAGCACGCGCATGGTGTCGGGCGCATCGAGCTCGAGGCGCATGTTCATCTTCACGCGGCCGACCGCCGACAGGTCGTAGCGCTCGGCGTCGAAGAACAGCCCCTGGAACAGCGCGGTCGCCGCCTCGATCGTCGGCGGCTCGCCCGGGCGCATGACCCGGTAGATGTCCATCAGCGCTTCCTGGGTGTTGGAGTTCTTGTCCACCTTGAGCGTATTGCGGATGAACGGCCCGACGTTGACGTGATCGATGTCGAGGACGTGGAACTCCTTGATCTTCTGGTCCTTGAGCTCGGCGAGAAGCTTCGCGTCGAGCTCGTCGCCGGCCTCGGCGTAGATCATGCCGTTGTCGAGGTTGACGATATCCTCGGCGATGTAGCGCCCGGCGAGATCGTCGGACGAGACGAGCACCTCCTTGAGGCCGCCTTCCGCGAGCTCACGCGCCTTGCGCGCGGTGATCTTCTCGCCCGCTGCCGCCACGACCTCGCCGGTCTTGGCGTCCATGAGGTCGGCCTGAGGAGTCATGCCGCGCATCTTCTCGGGCGAGAACGGCATCTTCCAGCCGCGCTTGCTCTCCTTGATCGTGATCGTGTTGTAGAACGTCGCCAGAATCTCCTCGTCGTCCATGCCGAGCGCGTAGAGCATGGTCGTCACGGGAAGCTTGCGGCGCCGGTCGATGCGCACGTAGACGACGTCCTTCGCATCGAACTCGAAGTCGAGCCAGCTGCCGCGGTAGGGGATGATGCGGGCAGCGAACAGCAGCTTGCCCGACGCGTGCGTGCGCCCGCGGTCGTGATCGAAGAAGACGCCCGGCGAGCGGTGCATCTGCGAGACGATCACGCGCTCGGTACCGTTGATGACGAAGGTGCCGTTGAGCGTCATGAGCGGCATGTCGCCCATATAGACGTCCTGTTCCTTGACGTCCTTGATCGACTTCGAGCCCGTCTCCTCGTTGACATCGAACACGATGAGGCGCAGCTTGACCTTGAGCGGCGCCGAGTAGGTCATGTCGCGCTGCATGCATTCGTCGACGTCGTACTTCGGCGCGTCGAAGTCGTAGCGCACGAACTCGAGCGTCGCCTTGCCGGCGAAGTCCGAGATCGGGAACACGCCCTTGAACACGGCCTGGAGCCCGGAGTCGTCCGAACGGCCGCCCGGTGGCTCCTTCACCATCAGGAAGTCGTCGTACGAGCTCTTCTGAACCTCGATGAGGTTCGGCATCTCGGCAACTTCACGAATGGATCCGAATTTCTTCCGGATGCGCTTGCGGCCGTTGAACGTCTCAGCCATGTCCGCTCCTCGCTGTCGCGCGGGTGACGAACCCCGCGTATGTCATCTCTGCCGGGGCTCCGCCTCGCCCCGTCGGTCGAATACCGCTCTTGAAACGGCTCGCCGGAGGGCCCTGTCCGGGGCCAAACACCCCTTGAGGACACTCCGGAGAACTGTCTGCGACGTCTCCCTCTCCCCGTTCTTCTCGAGGCTGGGGAGAGGGCCGGGGTGAGAGGTAGCAACTTGCACCGGAGCACACGGCTGCCCCTCACCCCGACCCTCTCCCCGTGAGACACGGAGAGAGGGAAGCGTTCTTACTTGACGTCGACCTTGGCGCCCTGGTCCTCGAGCTGCTTCTTCATCTTCGCAGCATCGTCCTTGGAAACGCCGTCCTTCACCACCTTGTTGCCGGCCTCGACGAGATCCTTGGCCTCCTTTAGGCCGAGGCCCGTGATGGCACGGACTTCCTTGATGACGTTGATCTTCTTGTCGCCGCCCGAGACCAGCACGACCGTGAACTCGGTCTTCTCCTCGGCGGGAGCAGCGGCAGCGCCGCCACCGGCAGGCGCAGCGACGGCGACGGCAGCGGCGGCCGAGACGCCCCACTTCTCCTCGAGCATCTTGGCGAGCTCGGCGGCCTCGAGGACGGTCAGCTTGGAGAGATCATCGACGATCTTGGAGAGATCGGACATGTTGCAACTTCCTTCTTTCGGTTTGAACCTTGCTTCTTCTGGGTTGGAGGGCAGCGCCTCGCTGCCGTCCGGCTCTTCTGTTGGCTATGGCGTCTTGCTTCGAGCACCTCAGCCGGCGCTGGCCTTCGCCTGAACGACGCGCGCGAGCTTGGCGCCGGGCTCCTTGACGGTGCGGGCGATCTTCGTCGCCGGCGCGTTCAGGAGACCGATCAGCTTGGCTCGGAGCTCGTCCAGAGACGGCAGCTCGGCAAGGGCTTTGACGCCGTTCGCATCGAGGACGGTCTTGCCCATCGCTCCGCCGAGGATCACGAGCTTTTCGTTCGCCTTGGCAAAAGTGACGGAAGCCTTCGCCGCAGCGATCGGATCCTTCGAGAAGGCCAGGATGGTCGGCCCCGTGAAGAGATTCGAAATGCCTTCGGCGTCGGTGTCCTTGAGTGCGAGCTGCGCCAGCTTGTTCTTGGCCACCTTCACAGACCCGCCGGCTTCCTTGACCTTGCGGCGGAAGTCTGCGGACTGAGCGGCCACCATGCCGGTATTGTGGGCAACGACCACCAGACCGGAGTCCTTGAAGACTCCGTGGAGCGTCGTCACGAGCTCACGTTTTGCGGCTCTGTCCACGTTTGGCTCACTCCCATGTGCGGCCCTCCTGCCCGGTCGGGCTCTCGGACCGCGGGTTGCACCTGCCGCTGGGCTTCGTGGGATCGTCCCGCGAGGGCAAATCCCATGAGCCCGGCAGCGCTTGTCCTGTCCCGACCGCGCGCCTTCGTGAAGGAGCGGCACGGTGCTGACCCAGAAGGTTCAAACCGATCCTGGGCCCAAGGCCCGAAACCGGCTCTACTCTCCCGTCTCATGAGGGTCCCCAGTGGCCTGGGATTTGAGCCGCCGTTGGCCGAAGCCTCTGGCAGCACCCACAATCTCGGACAGGTTCCCCTCCTCCGCCCGGCGAGCCGGTACGATGAAGGGGCCGTTCATCCGGGCCGAGGCCCGGAAGCTTCCAGCCGTCGCGGCCCGCCTCAGTGAGCGGGCTGCGCCGACGTTACGCTCGCGGTGTCGATCTTGAGGCCCGGCCCCATGGAGGACGAGAGCGACACCTTCTTCACGTAATGGCCCTTGGCGCCCTGCGGCTTCGCTTTCACGACCGCGTCGACGAACGCCTTGATGTTCTCGACGAGCGCCTGCTCGGTGAACGACGCCTTGCCGACGCCGGCATGCACGATGCCCGCCTTCTCGACGCGGAACTCGACCGAGCCGCCCTTGGCACCTTTGACGGCGCCGACGACGTCCATGGTCACGGTGCCGACACGCGGGTTCGGCATCAGCCCGCGCGGACCCAGAACCTTGCCGAGCCGTCCGACGAGGCCCATCATGTCGGGCGTAGCGATGCAGCGGTCGAAGTTGATGGTCCCCTTCGACACGATGTCGACGAGATCCTCGGCGCCCACAACGTCGGCGCCCGCGGCCTTGGCCTCGTCGGCCTTGGGACCGCGCGCGAACACGGCCACGCGGGCCGTGCGCCCGGATCCGTTCGGCAGGTTGCACACGCCGCGCACCATCTGATCGGCGTGCTTCGGGTCGACGCCGAGGTTCATGGCGATCTCGATCGTCTCGTCGAACTTTGCCTTGGCGCGGGCCTTCAGGAGCTTCACAGCCTCGTCGACGCCGTACGCCTTGTTGCGGTCGAGCCCTTCGCGGTTGGCTGCGTTGCGCTTGCCGCCTGCGAGCTGGGCCGCCTTGATCTTCTCGGGAGAAACGGTTGCCTTCGCCATGTTGTTACTCCACCACCTTGAGGCCCATCGAGCGGGCGGAGCCAGCAATCGTCTTTGCGGCCTGCTCGAGATCGGTCGCGTTCATGTCCTTGAGCTTGATCTTCGCGATGTCGCGGCACTGAGCCATCGTCACGCTGCCGGCCACGTCGCGCCCGGGCGCTTTGGCGCCGGAGGTGATCTTGGCGACCTTCTTGAGGAAGAAGGACGCGGGCGGCGTCTTCATCTCGAAGGTGAACGACCGGTCGGAGTAGACCGTGATCTTCACAGGAATCGGTGTGCCCTGCTCCATGTCCTTCGTCTTGGCATTGAAGGACTTGCAGAACTCCATGATGTTGACGCCACGCTGGCCGAGCGCGGGACCGATCGGAGGCGACGGGTTTGCCGCTCCGGCCGGGACTTGCAGATTGATGTAGCCGTCGATCTTCTTCGCCATGGTTTCCCCTGGTCATGGTGGGACTGATCCCTCGCGGGAACGATCCCAGGGTTAGCGGTCCGCGGAGGGAAGCCAACTCGGACCTCCACCCCTCCCGCACGCTTTCCGCAGCAGGCTCGCTATGCAGCGAGCTACTGCGGAACTCCGGCGCGCCAGGCGCCGAATTCTTTGATGCTCTCGAGCCCTGCCTCTATCCTGCCCGCTCGCCAGCCTCAGGCCGGCACCTTCTCGACCTGCCCGAACTCGAGCTCGACCGGTGTCTTGCGGCCGAAGATCGAGACGCCGACCTTGAGCCGAGAACGCTCGCCGTCGACCTCCTCCACCTCTCCCTGGAACGAGGCGAAGGGTCCGTCGACCACCTTCACCTGCTCGCCCACCTCGTACATGATCGAGGGTTTTGGCCGCTCGACACCGTCCTTCACCTGATTGAGGATGCGCATCGCCTCATCCTCGGAGATCGGAATCGGCTTGTTGTCGGCACCCAGGAACCCGGTCACCTTCGGCGTGTTCTTGATGAGCACGAACGCAGGGTCGGTCATTTCCATCTTGACCAGCACGTAGCCCGGCAGGAACTTGCGCTCCGCTTGGACCTTGCGCCCGCGGCGAAGCTCGATGACCTCCTCGGTCGGCACCACCACCTCCTCGAACAGATGCTCGAGGCCACCCGCCTTCGCACGCTCTTTGATGGCGTCCGCCACCTTTCGCTCGAAGTTGGTGTAGGCATGCACGATGTACCAGCGCTTGGCCATTCGTCGTCTTTCTCGCGCTCGTCGCTAAACCCGCCGGAATCTGATGAGAACCGTCGCCTCAGGAAGCCCCGTCAAAGGCCTAGAAGCCTTCGGATCAGCCAGCCGATGCCAATATCGGCCAAGAGGAAGAAGATCGACGCCATGGTCACCATGAGGAGCACCATCGCGGTCGTGATCCACACTTCCTTCCAGGACGGCCACGTGACCTTGCTGACCTCCTGGCGCACCTCCTGGATGAACGGGAAAGGATTCAGATTCGCCATCAAATAGTATCCTGTTCACCATGCGACAAATCGCCGCAAGCCCGATTCATCCACCGGGCTTTGCGACGTGGCGCCAATTCCTCGGTCCCCTGTCACTCAGAGGACAACGGTCATATCGTCCTCGAGGGAGGACGATTCAAGCCTAAAGCCGGATGGCAGGGGCGGAGGGTCTCGAACCCCCAACCTTCGGTTTTGGAGACCGACGCTCTGCCAATTGAGCTACACCCCTGTAGCGCGGCAGCCGCGCTCGTCTTGAGCGGCTTCCTTAGCCGAAGTTTTCCCTCTTGTCACTTTGCTTGTGGATTTTTTTGTCTCACCCGGCCCGCTCGACGACGACCGCCGTCCCGTACGCCAGAACCTCGGTCACCGCCGCCGCTATCTCATTGGCATCGTAGCGAAAACCGAGAATCGCGTTGGCACCCATCGCTTCCCCGTGCTGAACGAGGAGGTCGAACGCCTCCTGTCGGGTTTGCTCGGCGAGCTTGGTGTAGACGGTGATATTGCCGCCGAACAGGATCTGGATCGAGGCCCCGATGTTGCCGACCACGCTCCTCGAGCGCACCGTGAGCCCGCGCGCCATGCCGAGAACCCTGACCACGCGATAGCCCGGCAGGTCGTTGGTTGTGACGACGATCATGGTGCGCTCCGCTTCGCTTCTTGCCCCTCTCTCCGTTCTTCACCGGGAGAGGGCCGGGTTGAGGGGCGGCAACACGTGCTGGAGCAAGCGGCCGCCCCCACCCTCACCCTGACCCTCTTCCCTTCGCGGAGAGCGATGGGAAGAGAGAAGCCATTACTCGATAGCCTTCGTGACGACCCCGGCGCCGGCCCGAACTGCGGCTTGCCGCAGCTCGGCACTATAGCGTTTGTCGGCGCCGCACATCCCGTTACTCGATAACCTTCGTGACGACGCCGGCGCCGACGGTACGGCCGCCCTCGCGGATGGCGAAGCGGACCTTCTCTTCCATCGCGATGGGCGACACGAGCTCCACGTCGACCGAGATGTTGTCGCCCGGCATGACCATCTCCGTACCCTCCGGCAGCTTCACGATGCCCGTAACGTCGGTCGTGCGGAAGTAGAACTGCGGACGGTAGTTCGAGAAGAACGGCGTGTGACGGCCACCCTCCTCCTTGGTGAGAATGTACGCCTCGGCCTTGAACTTCTTGTGCGGCTTCACAGAGCCAGGCTTGCACAGAACCTGCCCGCGCTCGACCGAGTCCTTGTCGATGCCGCGCAGGAGGCAGCCCACGTTGTCGCCAGCCTCACCCGAGTCCAGAAGCTTGCGGAACATCTCCACGCCCGTCACGACAGACTTCTGCGTGTCCCGGAGACCAACGATCTCCACTTCCTCGCCCACCTTGATCACGCCGCGCTCGATGCGACCCGTCACAACCGTGCCGCGGCCAGAGATCGAGAACACGTCCTCGATCGGCATCAGGAACGGCTGGTCCTTCGGACGGTCGGGGAGCGGGATGTACGTGTCCAGCGCCTCGTAGAGCTTGATGATCGCCTCGTCCGCCAGCGGGCCCTTCTCGCCGTTCAGCGCCTTGATCGCTGCACCCCGAATGACCGGAGTGTCGTCGCCCGGGAACTGGTACTTCGACAGCAGCTCGCGAACCTCCATCTCGACGAGGTCGAGAAGCTCCGCGTCCTCGACAACGTCGCACTTGTTCAGGAACACCACGATCCGCGGCACGCCGACCTGGCGCGCGAGAAGGATGTGCTCGCGCGTCTGCGGCATCGGCCCGTCGACCGCAGACACGACCAGGATCGCGCCGTCCATCTGCGCCGCACCCGTGATCATGTTCTTCACGTAGTCCGCGTGGCCCGGGCAGTCCACGTGCGCGTAGTGACGGTTCGGCGTCGCGTACTCGACGTGAGACGTCGCGATCGTCAGAATCTTCGTCGGGTCGCGGCGGCCCTGGCTCTCCGAAGCCTTCGCAACCTCGTCGTACGCAATCGCAGTCTGAGTCCAGCCACGGTCCGCTGAGACCTTCGTCAACGCCGCAGTCAGCGTCGTCTTGCCGTGGTCAACGTGGCCGATCGTGCCAACGTTGCAGTGCGGCTTGTTGCGCTCGAATTTTGCCTTGGCCATCGCGGCGTCCTCTGATTGGTCGTGACAGGATGCAGCCGCCGCTGGGGCTTCCTCGGGCAGCCGCTCAGGCGGTTCCGATAGGAGGCTTTAGGGCTTTAGGCAAGGCCGAATTAACGCTTCCGACGACCTGCGGCCAGCACACGGAGCGCTCCTCGCCTGACGCGCATGGCAAAAGACTTTGCAGCGTGTCGGAGCCGCCCGCCCCCCGTCCGTTAAGACCTTGTTTACCTTCTGGGGACCATTGTGCGGGCTTGGTTAAGGGAGGCTTTGAGGGCTTCGCCCGGCCGCCGAGAGAACGCCGGAACGACACCCGATCGGCCCAGTTGGGTCACAAGTCTGCCCCGCCTGGAGCTTATGCCGTGAACCGGCTCTGCTTCCGTTTCGAAAGACCGGCCGGCCTCGAGTGCCGCCCCAATCCTGGTGTGTCGTAATGCGTCCTAGCTTGCTTGCTCCCCTCACGCTCCTCGCCGCCGCGGCCCTCGCCGCGGGTTGCGCCAGCACCGATCAGACCGCAGCCGCCGGCTCGAGCCGTCTCGGCGGCAACAGCGGCTATGGCAGCTACGGGCGCTACGGCAGCGGCCAGGCCGGTGCCAACGCCATGTTGAAGAACGAGGTCGGCGACCTCGTCTACTTCTCGTCCGACAGCTCGGACCTGACGCCCGAGGCCCAGCGCACCCTTCAGAGCCAGGCCAGCTTCCTGTCGCAGCATCTAGAGCAGGCCGTCACGATTGAAGGCCACGCCGACGAGCGCGGCACGCGCGAGTACAACATCGCGCTCGGTGCGCGGCGTGCCAACGCGGTCAAAGGCTTCCTTTCCTCTCACGGCGTCAATGGCTCCCGTATCCGCGTCATCTCCTACGGCAAGGAGCGCCCGGTCGCGACCTGCGACGACATCTCGTGCTGGTCTCAGAACCGCCGCGCCCAGACGGTCCTCACCGGAACGCAAGTCAGCCAGCGCTGATCGCCTCATGACCACGATCCGCATCGCGACCGCAGCCGACGTTCCGTCGCTGTCGAAGCTTCTATCCCAGCTCTTCGCCCAGGAGGCGGAGTTCACGCCCGATCGCGAGGCTCAGGCGCGGGGCCTCGGCATGATCATCGCCGACCCCGCGGTCGGCCGCATCCTCCTCGCCGAGCGCGAGGGCATGGTCATTGGCATGGTCAACCTGCTCTATACCGTTTCGACCGCGCTCGGTGCCCGCGTCGCCATCCTCGAGGATATGGTCATCGACAAGGCCAGCCGTAGAGCCGGGACCGGCGGCAAGCTCCTCGCAGCCGCCATCGAGCGGGCTCGGGCGGACGGCGCGCGGCGCATCACCCTCCTCACCGACCACGACAACGCCGGCGCCCACAAGTTCTACCGCGGCTACGGCTTCGAGCGCTCGTCGATGGTGCCCTTCCGCCTCGCGCTCGCACCCACCCTCACGGCCTGAGACGAGCGCCAGCCGAGCCACATAACGCGGTTGTGGGCAAGCCGGCCCCAGTGCCACGTGTGCCCCTGGCGCCACGTGTGCGACGAGCACCTGCGCTCCCGAGCCCCTGCCATCGCCGTCGACATGAGCCGCACCCCCGCGTCCGCCGCCGACCTCGAGATCCTCCACGCCAGCCGCTCATCCGGGTCGCTCGCCGGCTGCCATGCCGTAGCGCGGGTCAGGGATCGGGAGGCAGCACCCCGGATAGGATCTCATCAACGGCACGAGGCGGAAGCAGATTGATGTCGGCACAGGTCGCTGATCGCGGTCCGGACAGCGACATGCGGAAATCAAGGGGCTGGCATGGCCGCAAGACAGCGCGGACCCGATTGTGTCTTTTGCCGGCCGCTCAGTCGGTTAGAATGATGGCATGAACCAGCCTACCCCCCACCTCACCGGATCGCGGCCGGACCTCGCACCGCTCGTGTTCTATGGCGAGGAGATCGCCTCGCGCCTTCTCCTCGGCACTGCGCTCTACCCGTCGCCCCAGATCATGGCCGACGCGGTCAAGGCCGCCCGCGCCGGCATCGTCACCGTATCGCTCCGGCGCGAGCAGGCCCGCGGCCGCACCGGCGAGCGCTTCCTCGAGCTCATTCGCGCCCTCGACGTGCGCGTGCTCCCCAACACTGCCGGATGCCGGACGGCCAAGGAGGCCATCGCCACCGCCGAGATGGCGCGCGAGCTGTTCGACACCCCATGGATCAAGCTCGAGGTGATCGCGAACCCCGATACGCTCCAGCCGGACCTGTTCGGCCTCGTCGAGGCGGCGGGCGTTCTGTCGCGGGAGGGCTTCAGAGTGTTTCCGTATACGACCGAGGACCTTGGCGCCGGCGAGCGTCTCTTGAACGCCGGTTGCCGCGTGCTGATGCCGTGGGGGGCGCCGATCGGGTCCGGCCAAGGGCTCGCCAACCGCTTCGGGCTGCGCTCCATGCGCGCCTATTTCCCGGATGTGCCGCTCGTCATCGATGCCGGCATCGGCGCGCCGTCGCACGCCGCCGCAGCCATGGAGCACGGCTACGACGCCGTGCTGCTCAACACCGCCGTCGCCAAGGCGGGCGATCCGGTCGCCATGGCGGCCGCCTTCGCCGGCGCCATCGAAGCCGGGCGCACGGGGTTCGAGGCCGGTCTCATCGAGCCGCGCGACATGGCCTCACCCTCGACGCCCGTCGCCGGCACGCCCTTCTTCGAGCTGAACCGGAAGCCCTAGGCAAAGAAGGAGCCCATGACCCTCGCGCGCTTCTACCCCATCGTGCCGGACGTGACGTGGCTGAAGCGCATCGTGCCGCTCGGGGTCAAGACCGTGCAGCTCCGCATCAAGGACCGTCCGTCCGACGAGGTATCGCGCCAGATCTCCGAGGCGCTCGTGCTCTGCCGCCAGGAATGTTGCCAGCTCATCGTCAACGACTACTGGCGCGAGGCGATCGAGGCCGGGGCCGCCTATGTCCACCTCGGACAGGAGGATCTCGCCGCCGCCGACATCGAAGCCTTGAAACGCGCCGGAGTTTCGCTCGGGATCTCGACACATTCGGAGGAGGAGCTCGAGACCGCGCTCCTCGCCGATCCCGACTACGTCGCGCTCGGTCCCATCTACGAGACCAGACTCAAGGCGATGAAGTGGGCGCCCCAGGGACTGGACCGCATCGGTCAATGGAAGCGGCGCATCGGCGGCCTCCCTCTCGTCGCCATCGGCGGAATCACGCCCGAACGCGCCGGCGGGGTCGTTGCGGCCGGCGCCGACAGCGTCGCCGTCATCACCGATTTCATGACCGCGCCGCATCCCGAGGCCCGCGTCAAGCTGTGGCTCGAATGGGCCGGGACCGTGCCGGGAAGCGCCTGACGGTCCGCTACCGTCCGCCTTGCGATCCTTTTTTGTTTGACGGACCCCGAGGCCCGTGGAACTTCCGTCGTGCCGCCGTTCGATGGGCGTGAGATTCAGAACGAGGGAGAACCCCCATGACCGATCATAGCCAGTTACCCGCTACCACCGGCCTCGACCGTCGCGCCGTCCTCGGCCTCGCTGCGGCTGGTGCGGCCACGATGGCAATGACGTCGGAAGCATCCGCCGAGCACGACCACAGCAAGATGGGCCACGGTGCGAAGAACCAGGCGCTGATCGACGCGGCACTCGCCTGCGTCAACCGCGGTGAGGTCTGCCTCGAGCACTGCATGCGCCTGATCGCGGACGGCGATACGTCCATCAAGGACTGCATGCGCACCGTCTCGGCCATGCTGCCCATGTGTACCGCGCTCGCCAAGATGGCCGCACTCGATGCCAGGCGCCTCAAGGACTTTGTCAAGGTTTGCCGCGACGTCTGCGCCGACTGCGAGGACGAGTGCAAGAAGCACGCCGACAAGCACGCGCAGTGCAAGGCCTGTCAGGACAGTTGCGCCGCCTGCATCAAGGAGTGCAAGGCACTCATCGACGCGTGATGACAAGACGGTGTCTGACCCGCAGGGTTGGACGCCGATTGCCTCCGCACGGACGTCCACGTGGACTGCGTCATGAGCGACGTCGTCCGCACCCGAGAGTAGGACGGCATCGGCTCCGCATCAGGCCGTCCGCCCCGCTCTTACCCGTGACAGGAAGTAGAGGCCGAGCAGGATCATCGGAATCGAGTACGCGATTCCCGGCGTCAGCGGCGGGAGCGTAAGCGCGTGCGAGGGATCGGGCTGGCGGAAGAACTCCGCCGTCGAGCG
The DNA here is from genome assembly GCA_019137195.1 of Alphaproteobacteria bacterium. Classification (GTDB taxonomy): domain Bacteria; phylum Pseudomonadota; class Alphaproteobacteria; order Rhizobiales; family Hyphomicrobiaceae; genus CBDCUQ01. The sequence goes on along the minus strand of JAGVSR010000102.1, from coordinate 48,219 downwards.
CGCGAGCCCGTAGCCGATGAGAAACGTCGAGATGACGAGCCCCGGCCGCTGCAGCCCGCCAGCACGATGGGTCAGGGTGCGCAAAACCAGGAACAGGATGACGCCTTCGAGCGCCGCCTCGTAGAGCTGGCTCGGATGGCGCGGCGTCGGCTCCAGGGCGGCGAGTGACGGATAGGCCTGCGCCGCGTGCGGGAACACCATGCCCCACGCAACGTCGGTCGGGCGGCCGAACAGCTCGCCGTTGATGAAGTTGGCGAGGCGGCCGAAAAAGAGCCCGATCGGCACCGCAGCCGCGCACACGTCCATCGTGCTCCAGAGGCTCACGCCCTCGCGGCGTGCAAACGCCCACGCACCAAGCCCGCAACCGATGAGCGCTCCGTGAAAGGCCATGCCTCCCTGCCAGATCTTGAGGATCGCCAGAGGATCGGCGACGTATTTCGAGGGCTCGTAGAGCAGCACCGAGCCGAGCCGGCCGCCGACGATGACCCCGAGCGTTATGTAGACGAGCAGATCGTCGACCTTCGTCGGCTCGAACGGAGCCTTGCCGTCGCGCCACAAACTGCCGCTCGCGAGCAGCCCTCGAATGTACATCCAGCCGAGCACAAGGCCAGCCATGTAGGCGACGCCGTACCACTTGATCGTCACCGGCCCCAGCGCGAAAGCCACGGGATCGAAGTTCGGAAAGGCGATCTCGAGCATCATGAGCCTGGTTCTCCTGAGCGCGCAGGAACCGCGCCGCCGCGCAGCGCCCACACGCCGAGCAACAATACGGGAATCGAATAGAGCTGCCCCGCCGTGAACGGTCCGAGGTTCAGCCAATGCCCGGCCTCCGGCTCGCGGAAGAACTCGGAAATGACGCGCGCGACGGCGTACCAGACGAGCCAAGAGCCGGCCACCCGGCCAGGCTGCTGCAACGCTTTGTTACCCCAGATCAACACTCCGACGACCACGAGCGCGAGGAGGCCCTCGAGCCCCGCTTCGTAGAGCTGGCTCGGGTGGCGCGGCAGCGGCCCGCCGTCCGGAAACACCATCGCCCACGGCACATCGGACACACGCCCCCAATGCTCGTGATTGACGAAGTTGGCAATGCGGCCGAGCAGGATGCCGAACGGCATCGCCGCAGCGGTCAGGTCCATCACCGTCCGCACCGGGACACCATGGCGTCGCGCGAACCAGACCGTGGCGAGCATTGCGCCCACGATGCCGCCGTGGAACGACATGCCGCCCTTCCAGACCTTGACGATCTCTGTTGGATTGGCCGCGAAGTAGGGGAGCTCGTAGAGCAGCACCTGCCCTAACCGCCCACCGGCGACGCCAGCGACGAACACCGCGAAAACGAGGTCGTCGACGCGATCGACCGCGAACGGCGGCCCTTTTTCGCCCCAGAGACCGCGGTTGGCGACGATCGCCCGCAGCATCAGCCAGCCGGCGATGAGGCCGGCGGCGTAGGCGAGGCCGTACCAGCGCACGTCGAACGGTCCCACCGAGAAGGCCACCGGATCGATGCCGGGATAGGGTATCGCAAGAACCGGCATCGAGCTCCCTCTCTGGGCCGGGAGCGCGCACATCGTCGCTGCCCCCCGCCTCGTTCAGCCGCGTCCGCGGCCCATCTGATACCCGCTGCCCCTCCGATGCCGGACGCGGCAGCCGGCCCCGGCCGTTTTTTCCATGCGGGCGGCGGCCGCGCACTGTCAAGGCGAGCCTTGCCGTGCCATATGCTCCCAGAGATCCAGTTACGGGACGAACGCCCATGACCCAGACCACCGGACGCGTATTCGACGACATTGCCAGGCTTATGACGGATGCGGCCGGAGCCGCCGACGGCGTACGCCGCGAGATCGAGGGCATGATGCGCTCCCAGGGCGAGCGCTTCCTGCGCGATATGGACGTCGTCTCCCGCGAGGAGTTCGAGGCCGTGAAGGCGATGGCCTCGAAGGCCCGCGACGAGAACGACCGCTTGTCGCAGTTGGTCGAACAACTCACGGCCCGCATCGCCTCCCTGGAATCCAGGAACGCCTGACCGGAGCGATCCGAATCCTCCGCTCGGCGCTCTGTCGAGTGCAAGCCCGCCCTCTCCACAGCAGCAGGCATCCTTTTCAACATCGGCGTGCCCGAGCACGCCGCTGAGGCCCGAAATGGGGGCGTTCCTGCTCTCACCCGAGATTGCATCGTGGACAAGCAGTAGCTCCGGTTGCGACTCGCACCCCGGCGGTGTTTCGTCGGCCGCGTTCGAGCCTAGTGCCGCGCGGAAATTCGGGGCGGCTTATCTTCAGGAGCTAGAATGGCGACCAGCGAGCAGGGATATGACCGGGTCATCAATCCCGTCGATCTTGTCGAGCAGCTGGCGGCCGCCCACGACTGGGCCATCGACCGCACCGGCGACGAGGAGCTGACGCTGGTCGTCGGCGGGAACTGGACCGACTACCACGTCTCGATCAACTGGCGCGCCGACCTCGAGGCGCTGCACCTTGCCTGCGCCTTCGACTTCCGCGTCCCGGACAATCGGCTGAACGAGATGTACCGGCTCATCGCTCAGATCAACGAGCAGCTGTGGCTCGGCCATTTCGATCTCTGGACCCAGGAGGGCCTGGTCATGTTCCGCCACGCCCTGATGCTCAACGGGGCCGTGGCGACGGTCGCCCAGTGCGAGGCTATGCTGAAGGCCGCCCTGGAGGCCTGCGAGCGCTACTATCAGGCGTTCCAATTCGTGGTCTGGGCCGGCAAGGAGAGCCGCGAGGCCCTGGTCTCGACCATGTTCCAGACCGAAGGCCAAGCCTGACCGGCGTCCGCCCATCCACAAAGCAAGAGCGCCGCAGCCGGGCTGGCTGACGGCGCTCTTTGCTTCCTGTGCCCCGGGGGCCGGCTCAGCGGCCGAGACCCGCAAGCGCAATCTGCAGTTTGCAGCGCTTGCCGAACTGGGTGTAGTTGGCGAGCACGCAGCTTTTGACTTTGGCGTAGGTCGGGTTCTCGCCGACGCACACGCGCCGCACATCGCCCTCGCAGGCGGCCTTGAGCGCCGGCGTGATCTGCGGCGGCAGCTGGAACTCCTCGGCTTGGGAGCCCCCGGCGAGGGTGAGCGTGGCGAGGATGGCAGCGGTGGTTCGGTTCATCATGGGTCTACCCCCTTGCAATTCGACGTCTGGTATTGGCGCAAGCACGCCTCTCAGCACCCAAAAAAGGCCAAAATGTTGCACCGCGGCAAGTGATGAATTGTAGCGTGACCCACCCGCCACGCGGCGGCCTGTCACGAATGCTGGTAAATGGCCGCGCGAAACCTCGGCAATCGGGCCTTATCCGAGGCCCTGTACCAGGCTGCTCGCCAGGTTTATGGTCAACGCCAGAACCATCGTATTGAAAAAGAAGGATATTATTGCGTGCAGCGTGACCAGCCGACGCATCGACTTCGATTTGATGCCGGTGTCCGAGGTCTGCGACGTGGCCCCGATGGCTGTGGAAAAGTAGACAAAATCCCAATAGTCGGGCTCGTCGTCGTGGGGGAATTCGAGCCCGCTTTCGGCATCCTTCTGCCGTTCGGACGGGGCGTAGAACTCGTGCGCATAGTGCAGCGCGAAAGCAACCTGGGTAACGCTCCAGGAGGTGACGATCGTGGCCGCCGCCAATGCCAGAAGCCAAGGGTGCTCCAAGCTGCCGCCCGCCGTCCCGGCCTTGGACAGCACGCCGGCGATGGCAATGAAGCTGGCCGCGATGGCGGCCAGGATGAGGCACAGAATGACGACCGCGCTGTCGTCCTGGGCGGCGGCCCGCTGCCGGATATCGTGGGTGCCGTACTGCCACATGACCCTTAGGGCAAGCGCGAGGTAGGTGGCCCCGCCTGCCACCCAGGCCACGCACAAGCGGATCGGCCAGTCGGTCTCCGGGCCTAGCGCGAGCAGCACCGCCCCGCCCACGACCGCGGCGGCGAACACCTTCGGTCTCAGAAAAAGCGATGAGCCGATCGCTACCGGGTTGTACCAGCGCCGTCTCGTCCGGCGTTTGGCGACTTGACCGTCCACGGGCGGCTCCTCACAACGGACCTCGCGACCTGGGTACATCCCGTAGGTCGTCCGGCCGATCCTGACCGCAGAGACGGATCTTGTGAAGCTTCAATTCGTCGGAGCATCCCGGACGGACGCCCACAACACGCCCGTCTCGCGTCGAAGGATCGAGAGGCCAGGGCCGCTGTCGCCGCGGTCGATGGCTCCGTGCCCGCCGCGGCCGCAGCCCCGGCGCCCCACCGGCAGACGTAACGGTCGGATCACCCCGGAGGCCATGCGAATCGCGGCAAGTTCCTGTTGACCATGGCGCGCCGATTGGCTGCAACAGGCGGGCCGTCTGCCTACAATCGGTGACGAGTACCGTGATAGGCAACGTACTCAACTGCGACGGTCAATCGATGGGCCATTACAATTGAGTGCATGGCCAAACTCGACGGTGCTACACGGGCCTATCCAGGGGGACTTCACATGGCGACGGCACCATCCACGACCGGCACCAGCCCGAACGTCTTCTTGGACGCACTGCAATGGGGCGGCTGGTACTGGCACGACAGCATGATGCCCGCCGGCCCCGTGGTGGTCAGCTATTATCTCGCGGGCTCGTGGTCCTCGTCCGAGGCGAACAGCTTCGCCTCCGCGATCAAAACCTGGGCCAACGTGGCCAACATCGTTTTCGAGCGCGTCGACAATAGCGCCTCCGCTCAGCTCGTCGAGCACAAGACCACCAACAGCGTGCTGCCTGGCACGCTCGGCGAGCACGGTACGCCCGACAGCGCCGCGAGCTCCGGCGGCGACTACGATGGAGACGTCCTGCTCGGCATCGGCGGCCGCGCCCACGGCTGGTTCAACACCAGCTACTGGAGCCCCGGCGGCCTCTCCCGCGGTGGCTACGACTACCTCACCTTCGTACATGAGCTGGGACATGCTCTGGGCCTCGCCCACCCCTTCGATCACGGCGGCGGCTCCGGGGTGTTCCCGGGCGTGACCTCCGGCGATTCCGGCGACACCGGAACCAACCGCTTCAACCAGGGCCTCTACACGGTCATGGCCTACAACGACGGCTGGTATACCCAACAGAACCCCTACGGACACGGCCTGACCCGCTACGGCTACGAGGCCGGCCCGATGGCCTTCGACATCGCCGCCATCCAATTCCTCTACGGCACCAATGCCAGCTACCATGCCGGCGACAACGTCTACGCCTTGCCGACCGGCAACGGTACCGGCACCTACTGGTATTGCATCTGGGACACTGGAGGCAACGACACCATCTCGGTCGGTGGCTCGCGCAATGTGACCATCGACCTGCGTGCAGCGACACTCGATCTGACGGCGACCGGCGGCGGCATGCCGAGCTACGCACACGGCATCTACGGCGGCGTCACCATTGCTCACGGCGTCGTCATCGAGAACGCCAGAAGCGGCAGCGGCAACGATCGCTTGACCGGCAACGACGCCGACAATCGCCTCGCGGGCTCAAGCGGCCGCGATACCCTGATTGGCGGCCAGGGCGACGACACGCTCGCGGGCGGTTCCGGCAACGACAATCTCTACGGCGGCCTCGAGCTCGACGACGGCGATTGGGTCTCCTATGCCGGCACCTATGCCGTCCGTGTCGACCTCGCCGTGACGGCGCGCCAGTCGACCGGCGGCGGCGGTCGAGACCTCTTGTCGGACATCGAGAACGTGACCGGCTCGTCGAGCGACGATGTGCTTTTTGGCACGAGCGATGCGAATAGGCTGATCGGCGGCAACGGTCGCGACAAGCTCGTCGGCCGCGGCGGCGACGACACGCTGAGCGGCGGCAACCACGGCGACACGCTGGACGGAGGTGCCGGATCGGACGAGGTCACTGGCGGCGGCGGTGCCGACACCTTCCGCTTCACGAGCCTCGTGCTCGGCGAGCACGACACCATCACCGACTTCCAGCAGGGCATCGACAAGCTGGCGCTGCTAATCGGCGTTTTCTCTGCCTTCACGGCGAGGGGCGCCGTGGCCGCGAGCACGTTCGCCTCCGGCGCGATCAGCGTTGCGCAAGACGCCGACGACCACCTCATCTACAACGTCGCGACCGGCAATCTCTACTACGACGCCGACGGGAACGGCGGCATCCAGCCGGCCATAGAGATCGCAAGCCTTACCCCGTTGCTGTCCCTCGCGGCATCTGACTTCGTCGTGTTCTGAGTCGGCCGGCCCCCGCTCAGGAACCGGGCATCGTTTGGCGTCTAGCCCGTTCAGATCGCCATCCCCGGCAGGCCAGGCGGGGACGGCGCAGCACCCCCGAATGCGGCCGCCTCGATCAGCGCCGGCAGCCCCGGCAGCGTTCCCGCCGACCCCGCGTAGAGCGCGCACCTGCCCGACGCCGCAATCGCCGCCGGAATGTCCTCGCCCGCATGCAGTCCGTCTCCCGAAAGGAAGCCAAGGACGACGACCGGCCCGTCCAGCACCGAGAGCGCATCCGCCACGCGCGGCGGCTCCTCGATGAATGCCGTCGCAACCGAGGCAAAGGCAGCAAGCCCACGGATTGCCTGCGCCGCGGCCTCGGTCGCAAGCCGCGACGCCGGCCCGAGCTTCGAGCCGTGCCCGACCATCAGAAGCGTGGAGGTCTCCGGCGCGAGCCCGGCCGCCCGTGCCCGTCCGCACGCCGCGTCCGCGATCAGGCCCGGCAGCGCGGGATCCGATCCGAGCGGGGCCAGTATGCGGCAGCGGTGCTCGAAGCCCGCCTCCTGCACCCTCCGCACCAACACCTTGTCTGCAAAGAACCCGCCAGCCATGAGGAACGGGTAGACCACGACCTCGCCGCCGCTCCCGGCAGCGGCGTGGAGCGCGTGCTCCAGCGACGGCTCGCCTTTGAGCAGCCCCAGCCCCACGAAAGAAAACCGTTGGCTCAGGCTCAAGGCCGCCGCGTGGCCGTCGAGCGACCTGTTCGGATCGTCGCCGCCGCGGTCGCCGTGAGCCGCGAGCACGAGCGAGATCCGCGGCGCTCGCTTCGCATTCGCCATCTCTTGAGCCTCCTAGAGCGGCGCCCTGAACACGAAGAACGCACCCGCCACGATCAGCGCGAAGCCAACCAGATGGTTCAATGTAAACGGCTCCTTCATGACGAGCACGGAGAAGAATCCGAACACCGTGAGCGTGATCACCTCCTGCATCGTCTTGAGCTCGGCCGTCGTATAGACGTCGCTGCCGAACCGGTTGGCCGGCACCGCAAAGCAGTACTCGACAAGCGCGATGGCCCAGCTCGCGAGAATGGCGACAGCGAGCGGCGAACTCTTGTACTTGAGGTGCCCGTACCAGGCGAACGACATGAACACGTTCGACAGGGTGAGAAGAGCGATCGGCAGCAGGGCCTGGACGGCAGGTGACGAGAATGGCACGGAACATGGTCTCCGGAGATGTCGCCATGTTGATAGCGGAAAATGCCGCTCCGGCAATCGCCGGCGGACTCGGGAGAGACTCCAGCCCCCTGCCTTGCTCCGTCGTCGCACACAAAGTCTCAAGGGCGAGATTAAGATCGTCAGTCGTGCCCGGCTCGACTTCCCCCCAAAAACGGTCTTAAAGGTGAACTAGCGTCTGCCGTCCGATCGTCTACCTCCCGAAGTCGCCATCCCGGGCCCGATGAACAAGCCTTTGCCGAAGCTCGAAGCTCTCCTCTCCGCCGTCGCCAGCGGCGACGAGGCCGCGTTTGCGGAGCTCTATCAGGCGACGTCACCGAAACTTTTCGCCGTCGCGCTCCGTATCTTGCGCAGCAGAGAGGCGGCTGAGGAGGTGCTGCAGGAGGCTTACTTCCGGGTCTGGGAGAAGGCGCGCGACTACAACCCCGCCGCCGGTGCTCCGTTGACCTGGCTCGGTACCATCGTCCGCAACCGGGCACTCGACGAGATTCGCCGCCGCGTCGCGCGCCCGTTTGCAGACGCTGCGGAGATCGAGGACGTTGAAAGCGACGACGAGCATCCGCTCGAGACCATCGGCCGGCGCGAGGACGTCGAGCGGCTCATGCGCTGCCTCGAAGGCCTCGAGCCGGAAAAGCGGCAGATCGTCCGCCTCGCCTACCTCGACGGCATGAGCCGCGAGGCTTTGGCAAAGCGGTTCGACCGGCCGGAAGGCACGATCAAGACGTGGCTGCACAGGAGCCTGGCACTGTTGAAGGGGTGCCTTGAGACATGAACGAGCTAACCGACATCGATGCACTGGCTGGCGAGTATGTCCTGGGGACGCTCTCCGCCGCCGAGCGCCGCGCGGTCGCCGAGCGCCGCGAGCGCGAGGCCGAGCTCGACGTAGCCATTCGCGCCTGGGAGGCGCGGCTCGCCCCCATGATCGACACGCTCTCACCGGTTGCGCCGCCACCGAACCTCTACAGTAAGGTGCGCGCCCAGATCGGCTTGTCATCACACGTCGTCTCGCTGAAGGCCCGCGAGCAAAGCCTCGTCCGCAGTGCGCGGCGCTGGCGCAATATGGCGGCTGGCATGACAGCGCTTGCCGCATCGCTTGCGGGCGTGCTCAGCTGGCGCGTCTCGCTCGAGCGCGATGTGCCGACCCAATACACGGCCGTGCTTCAGTCTGGCAGTGACAAGCCGGCGTTCCTCTTGACCGTCGACACCGAGACTCACAAGCTCGTCGTCAGCGCCATCAACGCGCCGAAACAGGAGGCCAAGACCTACGAGGTGTGGCTCGTCAGCGACAAGATGCCGGCCCCGAAGTCGCTCGGCGTCATGGATGAGGGCGACATGCACGTGATGCCCATGAAGGACGGCGACGAGACCTCCATGTTCATGAACGCGACCTATGCCGTGAGCCTCGAGCCCGCCGGCGGCTCGCCGACCGGAAAGCCCTCGGGTCCGGTGCTCTACACGGGCAAGCTTTTCAAATCGACGCCGTGAGCCGTTGCTGATCTGCGGCGTTGCCGCGCCGGCTGCGCCGTGATCCGATGAGATTATGATCGCACCGCTCGCCCCCGAGCGGCACGAGTTGGTGGCATTCCGTGCCACGAGGCGTCAGCGCTCCGGAAAGCTCCCTTCTTTCCACGCACGATGCCGACGAGGGCCCTCGTCCTCTTGAAGAAAGAAATATCCGTGCCGACCTGAAACCCGGCCGCCTCTCGTCGCGTACATCCGGCATGCTTCCACGACGAGAGGCGGCCCGGGAAGCAAGTCAACGCAATTGGCCGTCCATCAACCCCTCGAGAGAGAACCGCCCATGAAAATGACTGCCAAATCGGGCCTGACCCTTGCCTCCGCCGCCGCGACCCTCATACTGGCTGGTGCCGTCGTGGCGCCCGCTGCCATGGCCGCCGACGCCAAGGGCCATTGCATCGGCGCCAATGCCTGCAAGGGCCACGGCGCCTGCAAGACGGCGAGCAACGCCTGCGCCGGCAAGAACGCCTGCAAGGGCCAGGGGTACACCGAGACCACCAAGGCCGAGTGCGAGGCGATGATGAAGAGCAACCCCGCCGTGAAGTGGGAAGAGGTGAAGAGCTGACGTTTTGCGCCGCAATCCGGACCGAAGGTCTGATTGCGGCGCCCGCGGCCGGCCCACTCCCTCCCCTCATTAATCGGGCCGGCCGCGCCTTCCAGACGAGGATCCGCTTATGACGAGCACCGGAGCAGCCGACAGCGCGAAGCCGCCCTATCTCGGCTTCGGTCTCGGCCTGCGCCCCCAGCACTATGCCGACATCCTCGCCTCCGAGGCGAAGGTCGACTGGTTCGAGGCGATCAGCGAGAACTACATGGTGCCGGGCGGCCAGCCGCTCGCCAATCTCGATCGTATTCGTGACCGCTATCCCGTCGTGCTGCATGGCGTTTCGATGTCGATCGCCTCGACCACGCCGCTCGACTTGGACTATCTCAACGACTTGAAGGCGCTCGCAGCCCGTGTCGAGCCGGTCTTCATCTCCGACCATCTGGCGTGGAGCGGCGTACACGGCGTCAACCTGCACGATCTCTTGCCGGTGCCCTATACCGAGGAAGCCCTCGATCACGTCGCCCAGCGCATCCACAAGGTGCAGGACGTGCTAGGTCGCGCCCTCGTGGTTGAGAACGTCTCGAGCTACGTGCAGTTTTCCCATTCCGAGATGACCGAGTGGGAGTTCATCTCCGAGCTGACGCGGCGAACCGGCTGCTGGCTCCTGTTCGACGTCAACAACGTGTTCGTCGCCGCCTTCAATCACGGCTTCGACGCGAAGCGCTTCATCGACGGCATCCCGGCCGACCGCGTGGTGCAGTTCCACCTCGCCGGCCACGAGCACAATACGAGCCACATCATCGACACCCACGACGCGCTCGTCTGCGACGAGGTGTGGGACCTCTACCGCCTCGCCATCGAGCGCTTCGGGCCGGTCTCGACCATGATCGAGCGCGACGACCATATCCCTCCCTACGCCGACATGGTGGCCGAGCTCGAGCGCGCTCGCGAGATTGCGGCCGAGCGCCTTCCCGGCCTGTTGCCCGGACCGTGGCGCCAGCGACGCGAGAAGGCGGCATGACCCGTAACGCGCTCCCGCTTGCGGACCTGCAGGCGCTGATGCAGCGCGCCATCCTCGACGGCGACGCATCTGCCGTCCTGCCGCTCATCCCCGGCAACGGCCGCACGACCAGCGACGTGCTTTTCGCCGTCTACCAGCACGCCTACGCCGCCCGCCTGGTCGGCGTTTGCAAGGGTGACTACCCGCTGCTCGCGGCACTCGTCGGCGACGAGGCGTTCGACCGCCTCGCGCGCGCCTACATCAAGGCCAATCCCTCGACCACCCGCAACGCGCGCTGGTTCGCCCACGCGCTGCCGGGCTTTCTCGCTGAGGCGCCCGAATACGCGGGTGCGCACGAGCTCTCGGAGTTGGCCATGATCGAGCGCGCCTTGAACGACGCCTTCGACGCCGCCGATGCGCCAGTGCTCTCCCTCGCCGATCTCGGCAGCGTCCCGCCCGAGTCCTGGAGTGATCTCGTGCTGACGCCCCACCCGTCGGCCACGCGGCTCGCCCTCGCTTCGAACGCGCATGCCCTCTGGCTCGCGCTCCGTGACGAGCAAGCCCCGCCGGCGCCCGCCGCCCTCGGCGAGACGCAGCACCTGCTCGCCTGGCGGCAGGGCACGACCGCCATGTTGCGCCCGCTGTCCGGCGAGGAGGCCATGATGTGGGACGAGGCCGCGCGCGGCATCCCGTTCGGCCGCCTCTGCGAGCTCGTGGCCTTCGCCGACGATCCGGACACCGCTCCGGTACGCGCCGCCGGCTACCTGCAGGCGTGGCTCACCTCGAGCGCCCTGTCTTCGGCGAGCCTCGCCGCTGACCCTCCGGCCCTGGCCGCCGCCGGCTGCTGACCCGGCGGGTCCGAAACGCGCCACGACCGGCGCTCGCCCCCCGCGGCCGAAACGCGGTCAGCGCTCTCCCGCTCCCCCTGAACCAGATGCCGACCACCTGGCCCCTGGTCGCCCGTCACCCCTCGCCCCTTCCTTCCCAACCCCCTTTCCTGTATCGTCCGCACCTCGCGGTAGGGCCTTTGCCCCGTGGCCGCCCTCCTAATGGTCCCGTAGCTCAGCTGGATAGAGCATCAGTTTCCTAAACTGAGGGTCGCAGGTTCGAGCCCTGCCGGGATCGCCAGCAGTGCCGCGTGGCCGTTGCCGTCAGGGCTCAGTCAGCGAGCCGATCGTCGGGATCGGCTCCACGGCCCGCATGAGGCAGCACCGTACCGCTCGACGGTCGGTCCGGCCCGATCCGCCCGGTCGCACGCCATCCACCATTGATCCCCCTCCTGCGAGCCGCCATCATGCAGCTCGGCAACGGCATGGATCTCAGACGCATGAGTGGACCGAAACCAGACCTCCGCGCGCTGCTCGCGCGCGAAACCCCGCTCTATTGCGCCTGGCTCGGCCTCGGCGCTCCGCTCGCGATCGAGATCGCGGCCGACGCAGGATGGCGGGCAGTGCTCGTCGACCAGCAGCACGGAACCGGCGGGCACGCCGAGCTCGCCGCGTGCTTGACGGCGGCGCGCGCTGCCGGCGTGCCGGCACTGGTTCGCGTCGCAGCGCTCGATGCCGGGCTGATCGGCCGCGCGCTCGACGCCGGCGCCCAGGGCGTGATGGTCCCCATGATCGACACCGCCGAGGATGCCCGGCAACTTGTCGCAGCCGTCAAGTATCCGCCGCACGGCGCGCGCAGCTTCGGCCCCTACCGGGCTAGGTACCTCGTCGAAGGCGACTACATGCCGGGCGCCAACGCCTGGAGCATCGCCTGCGCACAGATCGAGACCCGCCTCGCCGTCGAGAGCATCGACACGATCTGCGCCGTAGAAGGCCTCGACATGATCTGCCTTGGACCCAACGACCTCGCCATCTCGCTGTCGTCCGGCCAGAGCCGCGACATCCGCGCCCCCGCCGTGCTCGACGCCGTCCGCCACGTCCATGCTCGCGCCACCGCAGCGGGTGTCATCCCGTTCGTATTCGCCAACGACACCCTCTACGCCCGCGACATGGCAAGGATGGGCTGGCGCGTGATCGCCGTCGGCACCGACACGGCCTGGCTCTCCGCCGCCGCGCGTCAGCATCTGCCGGGATGAGGCGACCGCCATGGTCAACACCGGCTCCACGCCACTGATCTCGCTCGATGCCGTCGCCCTCGACACCGAGACCACCAGCCTCGATGCACGGACAGCGCGCGTCCTCGAGCTGGCGCTCGTGCGCATCACGGGCGAAACGGTCGAGGCAGAGGCGGTGCTCGACACGCTCGTCGATCCCGAATGTCCTGTCCCGCCCTCGTCCACGGCGGTTCACGGCCTCACGACCGCGCACCTGGCCGGCGCCCGACGCTTCGCCGCCGTCGCAGCCTCGCTCGACGCGGCCATCGGCGGCTCTGTCGTGGTCGGCCACAACATCGGCTACGACCTCGCCGTTCTTGACCGCGAGTTCCGATGGGCCGGCGTGGAGTGGCGGATGCCGCACTTCCTCGACATCCGCGCGCTCGCCCGCATCGCCGCGCCCGACCTCGCCGGCTACAGCCTCGATGCGCTCTCGGACTGGCAGGGCGTCGTAAACACCCGCCGCCACCGCGCGCTTCCGGACGCGATGGCGACCGCTGACGTATTCGTGCGGCTCGTGCCGCTCCTTCGTGCCCGCGGCGTGCGCACGCTGGCAGAGGCCGAGCGCGCGAGCCGCGGCCTCGTCGGCGAAGCCTGGACCTATCACCTCAACGGCTGGGTCTCGCCGGCCGGCTCACCGCAGGCGGATACCGGCCCCGCCCTCGCCGCCGCCGACAGCTATCCCTTCCGCCACCGCGTATCGGACCTCGCCCCGCGACCCTCCGTGTTCGCCGCCCCGTCCGCAAGCCTCGACGACGCAGCCCGCGCGCTGCTCGCAGAGCCCGATGCCGACGCCATCGTCATCGGCACGCCGGGGCGCGTCGATGGCGTCCTCACCGCGCGCGAGATCCTCGCCGGGCACCTCGCGGGCAACGGAAGCGCCCCGGTGTCGGGCGGCGGCGTCACGCTACGCCCGTTGCCAACCATCGCCGAAAGCGACTTCCTCTATCGGGCGCTCGGACGCCTGGATCGCCTCGCCACCGGGTATCTGGGCGTCGCCGGCCGGCGCGGCGAGCTGCTCGGGCTTCTCACGGCTGGCGATCTCGTCCGCCATCGTGTGTCGGCAGCACTCGCCCTTGGAGACGAGATCGAGACGGCCCGCAACGTACCCGATCTGGCGCACGCCTGGGCCCGGCTGCCGGCACTCGCCGCCTCGCTCCTCGCCGAGGATCTGGAGGCCACCGACATCGCCGCCATCGTCAGCGCCGAGATCCGCGCGCTGACCGCCAACGTGGCACGCCGCGCCGAGGAACGCATGGCCGCGCTCGGCCGCGGCCAGCCGCCTTGCGCCTATGCCCTCCTGGTGCTCGGCTCAGCCGGGCGCGGAGACAGCTTCTTGAGCGCCGACCAGGACAACGCCCTCATCTACGCTACCGGCGCACCGGGAGGACCCGAGGACGAATGGTTCCGCGATCTCGCGGTCCTGATCGCCGATCAACTGAACGAGGTTGGCCTTCCCTATTGCCCCGGCGGCGTCATGGCCAAGAACCCCGGATGCCGGCACAGCGCCGCGGTATGGAAGGACGTCGTCGCCGGCTGGACCGGCCGCGCCGAAATGCGGGACCTCCTGGCCGCCGACATCTTCTTCGACGGCGTTGCCGTCCATGGCGACATCGCCCTCGCCGACGAGGTGTTCGACTTCGCGTTCGAAAAGGCGAGCGCCGCACCGCTCTTCATCGCGTCGCTCGCCTCGTTCAACAAGGACTGGTTCCCGCCGGTCGGCGTCCTGGGTCGCATCAAGACCGACGGCGACGGTCGCCTCGACCTGAAGCGCAACGGCCTTCGTCCCGCCGTCACCGCCGCCCGCACCTACGCCCTGAAGAATGCCATGCGCCCGACGGCGACCCTCGACCGGCTCGCCGAGATCAAGGCGCGGGGTCTCGCCGATCCGGGCCTGATCGACAATGCCGTGGAGGCCTACAAGGCCATCGCGCGGAACGTGCTGGCGCAGCAGGTGCGCGACTCGCACGATGGCGTGCCCCTCTCGCAGCGCGTCGACGTTGCTGCCATGCCGGCCGCCGGCAAAGCAGCGCTGAAGGACGCCATGAGCGCCATCAGCCTCCTCGTCGGCTCGGCGCTCAACTTGTAGCGCCGACGTGGCCTATCGGTCCCCGCTACGCTGCGCCCGGCCTGCCGCCGCTCACGAGCTCGCCTCCTCCGGAGGTGCAATACCGAACCAGGTGACATAGAGCGCCGGCAGGAACACGAGCGTGAGAAGGGTCGCCACGATGAGCCCACCCATGACGGCATAGGCCATCGGCCCCCAGAACACGGTCGGCGCGATCGGAATCATGCCGAGGATGGCCGCCGCGGCCGTGAGCAGGATCGGCCGCAGACGGTGCTCGGTCGCGCTGATGACCGCCTGCCAGCCGGGCTCGCCGGCCGCGATATGCTTGTCGATCTGGTCGATGAGAATGACCGAGTTCCTGATCACCATGCCGGCGAGCGAGATCACGCCGAGAATCGCCACGAACCCCATCGGCACGTTGAAGAGAAGAAGAGACCCCGCGACGCCGATCAGCGCCAGCGGCGCCGTCATCAGAACCATGATCAGCCTTTGGAAGCTCATGAGCTGGATCATCAGCAGCGTCGTCATCAGGAGCAGCATGAGCGGGAACACGACGAAGATGCTGGCCTGTGCCTTGGCGCTGTCCTCGACCGTGCCGCCGATGGCGAGCTCGTACCCGAACGGCAAGCCCGACCTGAACTTGTCGATCTCGCCCTGCATCTCCTTGACGACCGTGGCTGGCTGCATACCCTCCGCGACGTCGGCCTGCAGTGTCACGGTCGGCACGCGTTGCCGGCGCCAGATGAGCGGCGGCTCCAAGGTGTAGGAAAGCGATGCGATCTGCGCCAGCGGCACCGTCGTTCCCGATGGCGTGGCTAGCCTGAGGTTGCGCAGCGTCTCGAGCGTCGCCCGCTCGTCGGGCAAGGCGCGCGCCACCACATCGACGAGATAGGTGTGGTCGCGCACCTGCGTGATGGTGGTGCCGGACAAGACCGAGTTGATGTCGCTTGCAAGCTGGCGCGAGGATAGCCCGACCGCACGTGCCCGGTCCTGGTCGACATCGACCCGGACGACCTTCGCCTGCTCGTTCCAGTCGAAGTTGATATTCGACACGTCGGGTCGCGCGCCCATGAGGCCGGCGAAAGCGAGCGAGAATTCGCGCACGCGCTCCGCCTCGGGGCCGCTGATCCGGAACTTCAACGGCCAGCCGACCGGCGGACCGAGCTCGAGCGGCGACACACGGATGAGCGCGTCCTCGAACCCGCTTGCGAACGCAGCCTCGAGCCGCTTCTGCACGGCAGGCCGCTCCTCGTAGCCCTTGGTGATGACTACCGCCTGGGCGAAGAAGCTGTTGGCGAGCTGGGCGTCGAGCGGCAGGTAGAACCGGATCGCGCCCTGGCCGACGTAGAACGTCCAGTAGTCGACGTCCTTGTCGGCCTTGAGCACCGCCTCGATCCGCTTCACCGTCTCCTCGGTGGCGTTGATCGAAGCCGTCTGCGGCAGGTTGACGTTAATGAGCAGCTCTGGTCGGTCCGAGGCGGGAAAGAACTGCTGCTGCACGAGCTGCATGCCTGCAAGCGACAGAAGAAACAGTGCCAGCGTGGCGCCCAGCACTGCGTATTTCATCCTGAGCGCCAGATCGAGCAGCTTTCCGAACGAGCTGCCGCCCGCCCCGTGCGCGTTATGCGGCTTCATCGTGTCCGGCAGAATGTAGACTCCCGTCAGCGGCGTGAAGAGAACCGCCACGATCCAGGAAACGACGAGTGCAATCGCGACCACCGCGAACAGCGTGAAGCAGTACTCGCCGGCCCCGCTCGCGGCAAAGCCGACCGGAACGAAGCCGGCAATGGTGACGAGGGTGCCGGTCAGCATCGGAAACGCCGTCGACGTGTAGGCGTAGGTCGCAGCCGTGATCTTGTCGGCCCCTTGCTCGAGCTTGGAGATCATCATCTCGACCGCGATCATGGCGTCGTCGACCAGGAGACCGAGCGAGATGATGAGCGCCCCGAGCGAGATCCTCTGCAGCGAGATGCCGAAATAGAGCATTGCCGCGAAGGTCACCGCGAGCACGAGCGGGATAGCGATCGCGACCACGATTCCGGGCCTGAGGCCCAGCGCCAGGAAGCTCACGCCGAGCACGATGGCGATCGCCTCCCACAAGGTCTTCGTGAACTCGCCGACCGCCTCCTCGACGACGTGTGGCTGGTTGGCGACGAGATGCACGTCGATGCCGACCGGCAGGTCGCTCGTGATTTCGGCCATGCGCGTTTTCATGTGCTCGCCGAGACCGAGCACGTCCCCGCCCGTCGCCATGGAGATGGCGAGCCCGAGCGCCGGCGCACCGTTGAACCGGTACATCGGCTGCGGCGGATCCACGTATCCGCGGCGCACGGTGGCAATGTCGGAAAGCTTGAAGAACCGGTCGCCCGAGCGAAGGTTGATGGAGCGCAGACTCTCCTCGCTGTCGAACTCGCCCGACACGCGCACCGAGATGCGCTCGCTGCCGGCGTCGATGACGCCCGACGGCTCGATCGCGTTCTGCTCGGCGAGGCTCGTCGTCAGCGCCGCCGCGTCGAGGCCTAGCGACGCCATCTGCAAGGTCGAGACCTCTAGGTAGATCTTCTCGTCCTGCACCCCGATGAAATCGACCTTGGCGACATCGGGGATACGCAGGAGCTCGGTCCTCACCTGCTCGAGGGAGTCTCTAAGCTCGCGCATCGAGAAGCCGTCCGACGTAAAGGCATAGACGATGCCGTAGGTGTCGCCGAACTCGTCGTTGAAGGCCGGGCCGGCCACGCCCTCCGGGAGCTGCCCCTTGATGTCGCCGACCTTCTTTCTCACCTGGTACCAGAGGTCCGGCACCAGCTCCGCCGGCGTGCTGTCCTTGAGATTGACGTAGACGACCGAGTCGCCGGGCTTGGTGTAGCTCTTCAAGTAGTCGAGATGCGGCACCTCCTCGAGCTTCTTCTCGATGCGGTCGGTAACCTGCTTGACCGTCTCGGTTGTGGTCGCGCCTGGCCACTGCGTCCGGATCACCATCGTCTTGATCGTGAACGGCGGGTCCTCCTCGCGCCCGAGCCGACCATAGGCATAAAGCCCTGCCAGCGCCGACACGAGCATGAGATAGACCACGAAGCTCTTGTGGCGCAGCGCCCAGTCCGAGAGGTTGAAGCTGCTCACTTGGCGGCCCCATCCAAGAGTCGCACCACCTGGCCCTCGCGCAGCCGGTTGACGCCGGCCGTGACGACGACGTCCCCCTTCTGCAATCCGTCGGCGAGCACGACGCGCTCCGTCTCGAAACGCGACACCGTGACCGGCTTGAGCTTCACCTGTGACGACGAGGCATCGAACACCCACACCGAGGGCGTCCCGCCCTTGTCGAACAGCGCGCTCCCCGGCAGAACCACGACCGGCGCCGTCGTGACCTTGAGCCGCCCGGAAACGCTGGCACCGAAGCGCATGGCCGGCGGCGGGTTGTCGAGCGTCACTTTCACCTGGTACGTGCGCGTCACCGGATCGGCAACCGGCGACACCTCGCGCACCACGCCTTCGGCCACGACCGCCGGGTTCGACAGGAGATTGACGACGACTGGCGGATGGTCGCCCGCGGGACGGTTGCGGAACGCGCTCTCGGCAACATTGAATACGGCATCGATCTGGTCCGGCTTGGCGAGGCGGATCACCATCTGCCCCACGTTGACGACCTGCCCCGGCTCGGCACCGGTCGCCGTCACGATGCCGTCGAAGTCCGCCTTGAGCGTCGAATAGGCGTGCTGGTCCTTTGCCAGCGCCAGCGACGCCTTGGCAGACGCGAGCTGCGCCTCTGCCGTATGCACGTTCTTGACCTTCTCGTCGTAGTTGGCCCTCGGCGTGATGCCTTTTTCGACGAGTCCCCTCAGCCGCTCCTCGGCCGCCTGCGC
The DNA here is from genome assembly GCA_019137195.1 of Alphaproteobacteria bacterium. Lineage (GTDB taxonomy): Bacteria > Pseudomonadota > Alphaproteobacteria > Rhizobiales > Hyphomicrobiaceae > CBDCUQ01. The sequence continues at coordinate 29,735 of JAGVSR010000102.1, read as the reverse complement.
CTCGACGAGAACGGCTTCCGCCGATCGCACATCCGCTTCCGCGCTCTTGAGCTTGTTGGCGAGGTCTTGCTCGTCGAGGCGCGCCAGCTCGTCGCCGGCCTTGACCGAGGCGCCGACGTCGACGAGCCTTGCCGTCACCTTTCCTGACACGCGGAAGCCGAGATCGCTCTCTTGCCGCGCCCTGATCTCACCCACCGCCTGCCGGTCGTCGTCGATAGGCTTGGGCTCCACGACCACGGTCTTGACCGGGCGGATCTCGGGCTTGGCGGCGGCCTCTTCCTTCCCGCACCCTGCGACGAGGCATGAGCTACCGAGCAACGCACACGCCGCCACCCACCGCACCGGTTGCATATCAGCCCTCCAGGCTCCCGTGGCATGCGCGCAATCGCCGAGCGCAATGGCCCCGTTTCACTGCCGGGCGAGACTAGGTGCAGTTGGCGAACGCCGCAAGCGCAGGTTGATCGTCCGTGGCTGAAAGCCCGCGCCTTTCCCTGCCAATCCGCAGCCGGGCGAGCAATGACGTCCGGTCAGGCGGCCAAGGATCGGAAGGCGAGCCCGTCTGGCCAGAATACGCGCGAGCGCTGGCTGACTACCTCGGGATCGCCGGTCGTGAGCAGCGTCAGAGCCGCCCCGCCATGCGCCTCGGCATACTGCGGTTTGCGCGCGAGATAGTCCTCGAAGCTATCGGCCACGATCTCGGGCTGCGAGAGGATACGCGTCGCCGGCGGCAGGTGGCGGCGAAACAGATGCTCGACCAGCGGAAAATGCGTGCAGCCGAGGATGGCACGATGCGGCGCCTCGCCGTTGGCCTGCGCCATCGCCCCCTTGATGCCCTCCTCGACCAGCGCCTCGAGCCTGGCTTCAGGCGCTTCCGCCTCGATCGCGCCGGCCAGCTCCGAGCACACCTGCTGGATGACGCTGACCTTCGGGCAGCGCTTCCTGATCTCCTCGAGATAGACGTTCGATTGGATCGTCCTCAGCGTGCCGAACACGGCGATGCGGTCGGTGAGGTTCTTCTGCGGGTATTGCGGCGTCGTCACCGACCACGGCGTCTGCGTCGCGGCCTCGACCGTCGGCGCCACGATGCCGAGGATGTTGTGCCCCTTGGCCAGCCACCCGCTTTGCGGAAGCCACTCGCGCTGCAGGCGTCGCGCCGCCACCGCGGTTGCCGTGTTGCAGCCGAGGAGCACGAGCTTCGCCCCGCGCAGGAACAAGGCCTCGGAGGCAGCCCGCGTCAGCTCCACGATCTCCTCAGACGGACGGTTGCCGTACGGCACGTTGGCGTGGTCGCCGAGGTAGGTGAAGGCAAGCTGCGGGAAGCGCGCCACAAGCGCGTGCAGCACCGTGAGGCCGCCCAGGCCTGAGTCGAAGACACCGATCATGAGGGCGCTGTGTGGGCTATGCCTGCTGAAGGTGTCAAGCGGAATAGCTTGTCGCGTCGGCAGTTCTGGTACACCCTCTCTGGACAGCGTTTGATAGGCTTCCAAGCCAGATCCGATGCGCGGGCTCAGAGCCGCGACCAACGCTGAGGAGCAATCACATGCGCCCCCGCCACCCCGAAAGCCATCTCATCGAACGCATTGGCTGGCTTCGCGCCGCCGTACTCGGCGCCAACGACGGCCTCATCTCGACGGCGAGCCTCATCGTCGGCGTCGCGTCGGCCACCCCCGCGCGCCACGAGATCCTCGTTGCCGGCGTCGCTGGCCTCGTCGCCGGCGCCATGTCGATGGCAGCCGGCGAGTACGTCTCGGTGAGCTCCCAGTCCGATACCGAGGAAGCGGACATGGCGCGCGAGCGCCGCGAGCTTGCCGAAGAGCCCGAGGCCGAGCTCGACGAGCTCACCCACATCTATGAGGAGCGCGGCGTCGAGCCGGACCTTGCCCGCGAGGTCGCCCGCCAGATGATGGCGAAGGACGCCTTCGCAGCCCATGCCCGCGACGAGCTCGGCCTGGCCGCCCACGTTGTCGCCCAGCCCGTTCAGGCCGCTGTCACATCCGCGATCACGTTCGCCGTCGGCGCCGCCTTCCCGCTCGCCGTCTCCATGCTGGCTCCGGAGACGGCCATCGTACCGGCCGTCTCCGCCGCGGCCCTCGTCGGCCTGGCCGCCCTCGGCGCCGTCGGTGCGCGCGCCGGTGGTGCCGACATGCTGAAACCCACGCTCCGCGTCGTCTTCTGGGGCGCGCTCGCCATGCTCTCGACGGCCGCTATCGGCTCGCTCGTCGGACGCGCGGTCTAGGCCGTGTCGTCGATGGACCATCCGAATTGAGTATGAAGCCTAGTCGGAACCGTCCGCCGCCGAAACATACATCTCTCCACCAAGCTCGCGGAACCGCTCGCTCATCTCGGCCATGCCGGCCTCGCGCGCGCTCTCGGCCTCGGGGTCGATGACCACCGCTTCTTGTGCGACCGCGACCGCCGCCTCGTTCAACCGCGCCGCATAGTCCCGAACGTCCTGCGTAATCTTCATCGAGCAGAACTTGGGCCCGCACATGGAGCAGAAATGCGCGACCTTGTGCGCCTCTTTCGGCAGTGTCTCGTCGTGGAAGCTCATCGCCGTGTCGGGGTCGAGCGACAGGTTGAACTGGTCCTGCCAGCGGAACTCGAACCGCGCCCGCGACAGCGCGTCGTCACGGAGCTCGGCCGCCGGGTGCCCCTTGGCGAGGTCGGCCGCGTGGGCCGCGATCTTGTAGGTGATGACGCCCGTCTTGACGTCGTCCCGGTTAGGGAGCCCCAGGTGCTCCTTCGGCGTCACGTAGCAGAGCATGGCCGTACCGTACCAGCCGATCATGGCCGCGCCGATGCCGCTCGTGATGTGGTCGTACCCGGGCGCGATGTCGGTCGTGAGCGGCCCCAGCGTGTAGAAGGGCGCCTCGCCGCACTCACGAAGCTGCTTCTCGACGTTGACCTTGATCTTGTGCATCGGCACGTGACCCGGCCCCTCGATCATCACCTGGCAGCCCTTGGCGTGCGCGACCCTCGTCAGCTCGCCGAGCGTCTCGAGCTCGGCAAACTGCGCCCGATCGTTGGCATCCGCGATCGAGCCTGGCCGCAGGCCGTCGCCGAGCGAGAACGAGACATCGTACGTCCTGAGGATGTCGCAGATGTCTCCGAAACGCTCGTAGAGGAAGCTTTCCCTGTGATGCGCGAGGCACCACTTGGCCATGATCGAGCCACCGCGAGAAACAATGCCGGTGACGCGATTGGCCGTCAGCGGAACATAATGCAGCCGCACGCCGGCGTGGATGGTGAAATAGTCGACGCCCTGCTCGGCCTGCTCGACGAGCGTATCGCGGAACACCTCCCACGAGAGCTTCACGGGATCGCCACCGACCTTCTCGAGCGCCTGGTAGATCGGCACCGTGCCGATCGGCACCGGGCTGTTACGAATGATCCACTCGCGCGTCTCGTGGATGTTCTTGCCCGTCGAGAGGTCCATCACCGTGTCGGCGCCCCAGCGGATCGCCCACACCATCTTTTCGACCTCCTCCTCGATCGACGAGGAGACCGCCGAGTTGCCGATGTTGGCGTTGATCTTGACGAGAAAATTGCGGCCGATGATCATCGGCTCGAGCTCGGCATGTCGCACGTTGGCAGGAATGATGGCGCGCCCGCGCGCGACCTCGTCGCGCACGAATTCCGGCGTGATGTGGATCGGTATCGCGGCCCCGAAGCTCTCGCCATCCGCGAGTGCGGCCTTCGCCCGCTCGAGCGCCACCTTCCGGCCGAGGTTCTCACGGTGCGCGACGTAGATCATCTCCGGCGTGACGATGCCGGCGCGGGCGTACTCCAATTGCGTGACGAGACACGCCCCGGGAGCAGACCCTGCGAGCCCTACGTTCACGTCGGCATCGCAATTCCCGTTCTCCCTGTGGGGAGTGGTGAGGGGTGGGAGGGGGCCCAGAGCCGGGTGTCGGGGGGGCCCGCCCTCCCCAGCCGTCCCCCACGAGGGAGACGGAAGATCGCGCCATCTCTCCCTCAGCCGCGGAAGCCCTTTCGCCAGGTCGATCACCGCCGCCTCGTCGGTGTACGGACCCGAGGAGTCGTACACACGGAACGCCGGCTCCGCCGGATCGGAAAGGGCGATCTCGCGCAGCGGCACCGCAAGCTCAGGGTGCCCGTCAGGCGACGAGTAGACCTTGTGCGAGGCGGGAAGCGGCCCGGTCGTGACCTTTGGCGCCTCGAACTCCTCTGGCCGGCGGATCTTGTTCATCGCAATGGCTCCAATTGGAACGAGACAGCCGGCCGCGCGCTCATCAGTCGAGCAGCCGGAACGCCTTCAGGGTGACAAATGCGCCGAGCACGAGCAGCGCGTAGCCGCCGAGCGTCAGCCCGATAGGGCTCGACACGAGCGCCGGCGCCATGGCGGCGAGTTGCTTCGGATAGAGCACGCGCGCTGCGCCGCCGATCATGGTGAGCCAGCCGAGCACTGTGACGGTGACCGGCCACCATCCGCCCTCCCAAACGTTGTGTACCCGCACGACGGCAAGCCCGGCGACGAACAGCACGAGGCCGGACAGGAACATGATCGACCAATCGTTGGAGATCTGCGCCGCCATATCGGGGAGGCTCTTCTTGTTGAACAGGATCGAGGCCGCCGTCACGATCATGGTCGGCCCCATGAACTGTGCGATCGTCTCCGTGGTCTCTCTCATGTCGGACTCCGTTGATCCTGGCTCGTGCGCGATCGCGCCCTGCGGGCGGCCGGCTGAGCGGCTTGCGGGCGCTGGACGAGCTGTCATGCTGGTCGGGAAAATGTCTCAACTGTCGTCCGTCCCTTCGCCGGCATGACCCGGATCAGGTTCGAAGGGTGCTCGCACTGACGACAACAAACGGTGCGATCTCAGCCGGCTCCACCGGCGCCCCTCGGAACGAGGTTACTGTGGTGGGAAAGCAACTAGGTTGCAAGCACGATCGAGAATCCATCGACAGAAGTACGGGAATAGGGCTCGGTGTTCACCTTGGCGGCAACCACGTCAGCGGCTAAGCTTGACCAAAAAGGCGCAGACCTCCTAATGGATCTGCGCATCGTGTTCCCGTAGTCGGGCAAGGGCGAGTAAACCGTTCCGATGAGATCGTCGGCCGAACGAGTATGGAAGCGATGTGCCGCGGCTGGGCTGGTGCTCGCCTTGCTCGGCACCGGTTTGCCGGCGGCCCGCGCCGTCACCATCGAGCTCAAGGACATCGCGCCGGACCGCATCGAGCGCCAGCGCGCATTTTCCGTCAACCCGGCACCGTTGCCGGGCGCGCCCGACGCCGACAGGACCGAGGCCCGCCTTGCGGACAAGGGCCTCAAGGCCGGCGCGCCGATCCTGATCCGCATCTTTAAGGCCGAGAGCGAGCTCGAGCTGTGGATGGAGAAGGACGGCACGTTCGTTCCGTTCGCCACCTACCCCATTTGCAACTGGTCCGGCACGCTCGGCCCCAAGATCCGCGAGGGCGACAAGCAGACTCCCGAGGGCTTCTACACCGTCACCTCGCGCCAGCTGCATCGCATCGGCCGCTGGCGGCACGCGTTGAATCTCGGTTTCCCTAACGCCTACGACGAGAGCCTGAAGCGCGACGGCTCCTACATCCTCGTCCACGGCGGCTGCTCGTCGGTCGGCTGCTTCGCCATGACCGACGCCCTCGTGCTCGAGATCTTCAAGCTGACCTCTGCCGCGCTCCGCGGCGGACAGTATCACGTTCCCGTCCACGTCTTTCCGTTCCGCATGACCGACGCCAACATGGCAAGCCATGCCGGCACGCAATGGGCGGATTTCTGGACGAACCTCAAGGAAGGCTACGACAGCTTCGAGCGCACGCACCGCCCGCCGCGCGTCTCGGTCTGCCGCGGCCGCTACGCTGTCAGGGATGCCCCGGGCCCGCAGGAGGCGGGCACCACGCTCCCTTTAGCCGTATGCGGCGAGACAGCGGCCGCCATCCGAGCTTCGAACGCGTCCGCCTGGATTGCCCATCTGCCGAGCCCGGTAACCGGGCCGAGGCCATCGTCCCAGCCACCCCTGACACCGCGCCAACTCCTGTCGCCGGCGCCGTTCCCGCCAGTACCGGAGCTGACGCTGTCGGCCGGGACGCAACCCGAGGCGGAAGCCCCGCAATCGAGCGAGCCGCCCCAGACGCCGCGGCATACGGCGGGCAGCCCGGTACCGTCGGCGAGCTGGGAGACGGCAACCTCGGCGCCGCGAGCGGGCCAGCCGCAGGGCCAGCCGTCGAGCCCGCTGACGCAGGCCCCTCCCCTCCCGACGGACAGCAGCCCGCAGACCCAGACAGGACCCCGGACAGCGCCGCCGCCGGCACCGGATCGGACAGCCGCGTTCCCGACAGAGTCGAGACTGGAGCTCGCAAGCCTCATCGAGCCCGAGCGCGACTATCTGGTGATTCCGCGTCTCAGTTCGCTGACGGCGAAGCGGCGTGGACCGGACGCGGACCCAACGGTGACGTGCAATTTGGCCCGCGCTAGCTGCCGCCGCTTCCTCGAGCTCAAGGACGGACGCGGCCCTGTGACGGCCAGCAAGCAGGCGATGAAGCGCGTGCGAACCGCGTCGAAATCCCCGCGAACGCGATGAAGCCTGCTCAGCGCCTCTTCAGCCGCGGCGCGATCAGGAGCCAAATCACCGCGAGCGCGGCCATGGCCGCCGCGGCAAAGAGCGGACCCGAGCCTTCCGTGCGCGCGATCTGGGTCGAGCCCGAGACGATGATCCCGCTCTCCTCCAGCATGTAGAGCGACGGCTCGTCCACCCGGTAGCGCACGGCAAGGGGACCGCCTTCGGTCAGCTTGTCGAACAGGACCTGGTCGAGATCCGCCGTGCCCTCGACCGGCGCCGCGCCCGGAACCGTGAACCTGTAGGTCACGAGGTGGCGCTTTTTGACATCCTTCGACGATTGAGGACCGGGGCCGGGACCGGCTTCGACGCTCTTCTTGAGCACCTGCGCCATCGTGCTGGCGCTGTTGGCGTCGATCCGCGCCTTGTCGCGCTCGTAGCTCTGGTGCGTCACAATGAGAGAGAAGCCGATCGCGAGCAGCACCAGCGACGGAATGAACTTGAACGACAGGCTCATCGACGGTCTCCTGCTATCCCGGCGCCTCAGCTCCCGGACGGAGAGCCCGGCATCCCGCCTGGTCGCGAGATCTTACCGCTTTCTTAACGGCGACGTATCACAACGTGCGGCGCTTTGAAGCAAATCTCAGGAGCATGCAGTTAGACTGCAAGCCACCTTGGACCACGAGCCTCGAGAAAGGCCGATGCACATGGCACTCTGCTGGATCGGAGCCATACTCCTCCCTGCAGGTATCATCGTCCTGTCCCTGACGGTCGCCGGCTGTCTCCGATCTCCTGGGGCACCGGCGGCCTCGGGCAGGGCGGGAACGCCGCCAGCGTCAGATCGCCTGGACGGATAGGCGCTATCGACCGCTTGCCAGCGGCCACGTTACGCCGCGGCCAGCGCCGCCCTGATCCGTTCCGCCCCTGCCGCCAGAACCTCGGGCTTCTCCATGCCCCCGCTGTGCGGTTTGAGGCCCACGCCGTCGTGACGCGGAATGACGTGGACGTGGAGGTGGAACACCGTCTGTCCGCCGGCCGGCTCGTTGAACTGGCTGACGGTGACGCCGTCGGCCTGAAACGCGGCCTTCACGGCACGCGCGATCCTCTGCACCACCGGCAGGAGCTTTGCGAGCGCGTCCGGGCTCGCGTCGAGGAGGTTGCGCGAAGCTGCCTTCGGGACCACCAGTGTGTGCCCCGGGGCTTGCGGCATCACATCCATGAACGCGATCGTGTCGGCGTCCTCGTAGACCTTGTGGCACGGGATCTCGCCCTTGAGAATCTTCGCAAAGATGTTGCCCGGATCGTATGTCATGGCCCGCCCCTCGTTCTTGGTTCGCCGCCTGTTATGCCCCGCTGCGTGTCCCCGTCAAGCGACGCCCGCTCGCACGCCCTGAGCGACAGATCGGACTGCTACCCCTTGCGATATGGTCCGTGCGCATCGAGCACCTCGATCGTCTCGGCGACCTCGGCACGCTCTGTCTCGAGATACTGGGCGACAGCTCTGGCAAGGCGCGGGTCCGCGATCCAGTGCGCCGAGTATGTCGGAACCGGCCGGTATCCCCGGATCAGCTTGTGCTCGCCCTGCGCGCCGGCTTCGACGCGCTGGAGCCCATGAGCGATCGCGTAGTCGATGGCCTGATAGTAGCAGACCTCGAAGTGCAGGAAGGGCACGTGCTCGGTCGAGCCCCAGTAGCGGCCGTAGAGGCAATCGCCGCCGATCATGTTGAGCGCGCCGCCGATCGGCTGGCCGTGTCTGTTGGCAAAGACGAGCAGGCAGCGCTCCGCCATCGCCGCGCCCATGAGCGAGAAGAAGCGGCGGTTGAGATAGGGCCGCCCCCACTTGCGGCTGCCCGTATCCATGTAGAACCCGAAGAAGCGGTCCCAGTGGGCCTCGGTGATGGCCGCGCCCGTGACATGCTCGATCTCGATGCCGCCCCTGAGCGCGTCGGCGCGCTCGCGCCGGACCTGTTTCCTCTTCCGTGAGGCGAGCGTGGAGAGGAAATCGTCGAAGCTCGCGTAGCCCTCGTTGCTCCAGTGGTATTGCACGCCCGTCCGCTTGAGGAACCCAGCCGCGCCGAGCCGGTCCCATTCGCCCTCGGTGAGAAACGTCACGTGCAACGACGAGCACCCGAGCTTGATCGTCACCTCCTGCGCCGCCGCCGCGAGCACCGCCTCGATCTCGTCCGCGTCCGCTCCCGCGCGGGCGAGCAGCCGCCGCCCCGGCACGGGCGTGAACGGCACCGCACATTGCAGCTTCGGGTAGTAATGCCCGCCAGCCCGCGCGTAGGCGTCGGCCCAGCTGTGGTCGAACACGTATTCGCCCTGGCTGTGGCTCTTGACGTAGAGGGGCATGACGCCGGCAACCCTGCCCGCCCCGTCACCGAGCACGAGGTGCCGCGGCAGCCAGCCCGGCCTCTCCCCGACCGACCCCGACGCCTCGAGCGCCGAAAGAAAGGCATGCGAGACGAACGGATCGTAGCGCGCCGGATCAGGGTTCGCGCAGGCGTCCCACGCCGCGGCGTCCACCTCGGCGATCGCAGGAACGATGGTCGCTGTTCTCGTCATCTGACTGTCATACGAACGCAGTTCCCTCTTGGCGAGATCACTCGCTTCACGCCCATCCGCGGCCAGCAAGTCGGCTCGCGTCCGTCACCTGACCCGCCGCCCGCACTCGTTGCCCGGCGTCCGGTCTCGCAAGCTCGGCCCGTCCCTGAGAGCCTCCGCTCGCGACGCTTAGGCACCACGGCAGATTCTCCCACTATTTCCTCGCAACTGTTATTGAATTCCCGCCCCCCTTGCCCTATGTCCCGGCGCTTGAGGAAGCACGGGACGCGCGGTGCGACCGGCCGCCTTGCCGAACAGAGGGGACACGCGAATTGGATAACGTTCTGATCATCGGTGCGGGAGCCGCCGGCTCCGTCACGGCTCAGAAGTGCGCGATGAACCGCGACGTGTTCAAGAAGATCCATCTCGCCTCGCGCCGGATCGCCTCCTGCGAGGCGGTCGCCAAGCGCTGCAAGACGCCGATCGACATCAGCCAGGTCGACGCCGACGACGTCTCCGCCACGGTCAAGCTGATCAAGAAGGTCAAGCCCGATCTCCTGATCAACATGGCGCTCCCTTACCAGGACCTGCCGATCATGGACGCCTGCCTCGAGGCCGGTGTCCACTACATGGATACCGCCAACTATGAGCCGCGCGACGAGGCGAAGTTCACCTACAAGTGGCAGTGGCCCTATCACAAGAAGTACAAGGACGCCGGCATCATGGCGGTGCTCGGCTGCGGCTTCGATCCCGGCCAGTCGAACATCTACTGCGCCTACGCGCAAGAGTTCCTCTTGGACGAGATCGAGACCATCGACATCATCGACTGCAACGCCGGCAGCCACGGCAAGTCGTTTGCCACCAACTTCAATCCGGAGATCAATCTCCGCGAGGTGACGCAGCGCGGCAAGTACTGGAAGGATGGCAAGTGGATCGAGATCGATCCGCTCACGATCTCGTGCATGATCGACTACCCCGAGGTCGGTCCCGTCAAGAGCTACCTCATCTACCACGAGGAGGAGGAGAGCCTCGTCAAGCATATCAAAGGCCTGAAGCAGATCCGCTTCTGGATGACCTTCTCCGACAACTACATCAAGCACCTCGACGTGCTGCAGTCGGTCGGCATGACGCGCATCGATCCCGTCATGTACAAGGGCAACCCCGTGATCCCGATGGAGTTCCTGAAGGAGCTGTTGCCCGCGCCGTCGTCGCTCGGCAAGGGCTACACCGGCAAGACCTCGATCGGCTGCATCGTCCGCGGCAAGAAGGGCGGGAAGAACAAGATCTACCTTATCTATAACGTCTGCGACCACACCCACTGCTACAAGGAGACGGGCGCACAGGCTGTGTCCTACACCACCGGCGTGCCCCCGGTCGTCGGCGCCATGATGATGTTCAAGGGCCATTGGCAGGGCAAGGGCGTGTTCAACGTCGAGCAGCTGCCGTCGAAGCCGTTCATGGACGAGATCGGCAAGCAGGGTCTCCCCTGGCACGTCAAGGAGATCAAGACCGCCGATCAGGCGGATCTGTTCAAGGTGAGGACGTGACGCTTAGTGCGGGTCAGGCACTCGCGCCGACAAGCTCATCCGGCATACGATCACACGGGCGGCCTCGCGGCCGCCCGTTTTGATAGCCGCACGGGAGCAACGCCCCAAGCACCCGACAGTGTGTGTCCGGAGTCAGGGGTCCGATCCTGACATCGCTGGCCGCATGTAATGCCCGGGTTGCGCGGCTGCCTTCACGTCAGTTGACCAAAGCGGAGCGGCGGCGACGCATCAACGAGACCGCTGCGGCAAGTACGCAACCCATAGCATCACGGTCCATTGGACCACGTTTGATGTAGATCAATAGGCCTGAAATAGTCACGGACATCCTTGCAGACAAGTGTATCGTCTCATTAAAAAAGCAGATGCCGTGAGTACTCGCTATGATCAGATCTGTCAGCATGACCGCTCTCTGCTTGTGTGCTGCAGCTGCGGTATCGATCTATCGGACACCTCTAGTTGCAGCGGAGCCTGCCGCGACAACGAGCAAGGAACAGAAGTTCACTGACGTAGAGCAGTTCGAGGGCGTGGTGCGCGCTGCGCGGGCCGCGGATATCTCGCCGCGCTTTGACGGACTGCTCGATCACGTCAACTTCACAGCTGGGGACCGCGTCAAGAAGGGCCAGCTCCTGTTCCAGTTCTCGACGGTTGAGCAGAACTATCTTCTCAAGATTGACCAGGCGAACTTGGCGCATGCGACCGCGGAACTGCAGCTCGCAAACGCTGAGCTCGAGCGAACGCAGACACTTCAGAAGAAGGACGTTGCGTCACGGGCAGTTCTTGATGTGGCCGTCGCCAAACGGGACGTTGCCCTTGCAAAGGTTGCCAAGGCCAACACACAGGTTGATATGCGGGAGCTCATGATCAAGGAGTTCTCGCTCTATGCGCCATTCGACGGATTAATCAGCAAACCGTTCGTCAACGAAGGAGCCTACATCACGAAGGATGCGCGTGAGACGGGAAGGCTGGCGACAGTGACGCAATTCGATCCCATCCACGTCGTGACGGAAGTGCCTTACGACATCTACTCCCGCCGTCTTGAGCGGCTGGGCTCCGAGGAGGCCATGAAAGAACGGCTCATCGCCGGTCTCGTGCTGCCCGATGGTACCGAATATCCTCACCCCGGCAAGATCATTTCTGGCGGTTACGACTTCGATGAGAAAACACAAAAAATCTGGTCGGTCGCGGAGTTTCCTAACCCCGATCAACTGCTGCGACCTGGCATTCGCGTCACGGTGCGGTCCATGATTCAGGCCGGCCCGACACCCTCACGGCATGGCGTTCAACGTCCGTCGTCGATGCACGCACACATCACTTGGAGGAGCAATTCTCATGAGGCGACTGAACATTGCACTCGCAGTCGCGGCGGTGATATTCGCCGCCCCGGCGTTCGCACAGCAATCCGCGCCGAATCCAACGACGCTTTTCACCAATGTCCACGTCTTCGACGGGACGAATGAGAAGCTGATCGAAAATGCCAATGTGCTGATCGAGGGAAGTCTTATCAAAAAGGTTTCGACGAGCGAGATCGACGCCCCCGGCGCGACGGTGATCAACGGCGGCGGGCGCACACTGATGCCAGGACTTATCGATGCACACTGGCATACGATGTTCAACTTTTGGCCCGTAAGCAAGGTCATGAATGCCAACTTCGGCGTTCTCAGCATTGCAGCCGCGAAACATTCCGGGGAACAGCTGCTGCGAGGCTTCACCACGGTGCGCGATGTGGGCGGCAATGTCTTTGGGGTCAAGATGGCCATCGATTCTGGGCTGGCCGACGGTCCGCGAATCTATCCTTCCGGGCCGTACATCGGTCAAACTTCCGGACATGGCGACTTTCGCGGCCCCAACGATGTGCCCGAGAACCCGGGGACACCGCTCGATTACAATCAGAGAGTGGGACACACGCTGATCGCCGACGGGGTGCCGGAGGTGATCAAGCGCACTCGCGAGATACTGCGTATGGGTGCGAGCCAGATCAAGGCCATGGCGGGCGGCGGCGTGTCATCTCTTTATGATCCGCTCGACGTCACGGAATACACGTTTGAGGAAGCCAAGGCAGTCGTCGACGTGGCCAAGAGCTGGAACACTTATGTTGCGATACACGCCAACACCGACGCTGCAATCCGGATGTGGGCCGATGCCGGTGCCATGTCCGTTGAGCACGGATTCTTCATCGAAGAGGACACTGCCAAGCTGATGGCCGAGAAAGGTATGTGGTGGAGCATGCAGCCGATGGATGCGCATGGCGACGACGCTTTCCAGTTTGAAAGTCCCATCAGCACAGCCAAATATGAGCAATGTGTCGCCGGTTTAGACAAGGTCGTCGCGCTCACCAAAAAGTACAACGTGAAGACGGCGTTCGGTACCGACTTGCTCTTCGATCCGGAGTTGGCAGCGAAACAAGGCCTATTCCTCGCCAAACTGAAGAAGTGGTACACGCCTTACGAGGCGCTGAAGATGGCGACTTCGGATAATGCTGAACTGCTGGCGCTGAGCGGCCCGCGAAATCCTTATCAGGCCGGCCCACTCGGTGTGGTGAAGGAGGGCGCCTATGCGGATCTCATCCTCGTCAACGGCAATCCGCTGAAAGATCTCGATCTCGTGGCCGACCCCCAGAAGAACTTTGCCGTCATCATGAAGGACGGAAAGATCTACAAGAACAAACTGTGAGGGTTGGTCGACCTAAACAGTTAGCGGTGGGCCGTTAGTAACCTACCGCTTTTTTGGTCAACAGTGTCTGCTTGGGGTCACCTGCGCCTGTTGTGCGCTGCGCAATGAGGACGGATTTGCCGGCACGAAGCCGACACTTGGTCTACGCCTGCCGCTGCTCGGTACGGCTTTAACCGAGCCGTCGGTCCGGCAGACGAGCCAACATCTTGTTCCACGAGGTTTTCGGAGTGCCAAGCCAAGCCGAGACGAGCGCTCCCTTGCGCGCGCCCGCACCGATGCGATGATGGCGCATGCCTACCCTCTCCTTCTTCTTCGACTTCGGCTCGACCTACTCGTATCCGGCGGCACTGCGCATCCGCGAGGCCGCAGCGCGCGCGGGCGTCGTCGCGCGCTTCCGGCCGATCATGCTCGGAGCGATTTTCAAGGCGCAGGGTTGGGTCACCTCGCCATTCAATCTCTATCCCGTGAAGGGCCGCTACATGTGGCGCGACCTCGAGCGCATCACGGCCGCAATGGGCGTGCCGTTCGTGAGGCCCGATCCCTTTCCGCAGAACGGCCTCTTGGCCGCTCGCGTCGCCGTCGGCGCCCGCGACGAGCCCTGGCAGCCTAGATTCTGCGTCGAGGTCTTCAAGGCAGAGTTCGCGCGGGGCGAGGAGATCATTGACCCGGCCGTGATCTCAGCAGCACTCACCGCGGCCGGCGCCGACGCCGCACACTGGATCGCCCGCGCCGCCGGAGAGGACGTAAAGGACGCACTCCGCGCCGAGACGGACGAGGCCGGCCGCCACGGCGTCTTCGGCGCTCCCTCGTTCGTCACGCCCGATGGCGAACTCTTCTGGGGCAACGACCGCCTGGAAGCGGCCCTCGCGTGGATGGCGCACAGAAGTCCGCGGCGGTCCCGTTGATATCCGCGCCGGGCGGCCGGCTCCCCGGAGGGGAGACGACCGGCGCAAACCAAGGATTCAGGCCACCTTGCGAATGCCTGACGTGGCCCACAGCAGCAGGATGGCGCCGATGATCGAGCCGACGACGACCGTGATCGGCCCGTCGGTCGTGGGGATGTTGAGAGCGCCGACGACGGCCGGCGCCGCCATGCCGCCCACGACGCCACCGATGAGGCCTACGATGGCCGAGAAGATGAACCACGGAAACCCGCTCCTGATGCCGGCATAGAGCCCGAACAGCAGTCCCGGAACGGCAGCAGTCATGAACACGGCTTCGACGAGATCGTCCATAGCGTTGCTCCCCTTGTTGGCCGTGTCACGAGCAGGGCTCGCGCCGGCATTGAGGCCATGCCGACGGCGAGTCCGGCCGGCGGAATGGCAACGGCGAGGATAGGGTATTTTTGCCGACTGCGGGAGAGGGCTCGTTGGTCAATCGATGGCAACGAGCCGCAGCGTCGACGGGTCGGACGTGCCGCCGCAAAGCAGGTCGAGAGCGCGCCGGAAAAGCGGCTCCCTGGGAGCCGCAGCGGCAAACAATGTCATGGAGGAGCAAAACTTGAGGTGGTCTGGATAGCCGAAAACAGCTTCCGCCGTTCGCGGCTCCGCCGCGAGCGCGAGACGGGTACAGTCGAGAAGCCGCGGTCCAAGCACCTGATGGTCGAGATAGGCCCGGGCCTCGTCGAGCCCCGAGAGCCCATAGTGCTCGGACATGGCGCTGGCGCCCAGGCCCTTCATCTGCGGAAACACGAACCACATCCAGTGGCTTCGCTTCCGCCCCGAGCGGAGCTCGTCCATCACCTGGTCGATGACGCTCGCCTGGGCCTCGACGAACCGTACGAGATGGAAAGGATCGGCCTGCATGTTGAGCTCACAACGTCGCCAGGTCGTGAAATCGTTCGAACGTGGACTGTGGTTGGGCTGCACGGGAAGGCTGCCACGTCTTGAGCCGGTCGTGCTGGCCGTGCTGGCCGTGAGCCCATTCTCGCCCCTGCGCCACCTCACCACGCTACTTGTAGTACCCGACCAGGCACACCTGATCAGCGACCCTGGTGACGAACGCGACCTTCTGCAACGGCGTCTTGTCCTCACCGGGCCGTGGATACATGTACGTCACCTCTGCGACCTTGCCCAGCTTGGCCACGCTCTGCACCTCGGCGCCGAACGGCTTGCCGCCGGCGTCCTTCATGGTGTTGCGATCCTGTCCGATGAGGCTCTTGTCCGGATGCGCGGTGACTTTGCCGCTCGCATCGGCGCACGACACGTAGAGATCGCGGTCCTTGAAGCCGGGAGCGCCCGCATTGAACGCCGCCAGCGCCTTCGCCTTGTCGACCGTGAGAGCCAGCACCGCCCGTTCGAGCATGGCCTTCGCCTCGTCCGCCGAGCCGTAAGATGCCTCGCCTGCCCACGCGCCCGTCGCCAGAACCATCGCCACCGCGAGCACCATCCCCCACGTCCGCATGAAGCCTCCCGACTGGTTGACCGGAGCCGTTCTCCGGGATCATTCGCGGCCCATGCTACCGGCTGCCGCCGGCAAGCGGTAGGCCCGGCTCATGTCTCGACCCGCTCGAGAATATGGAGCCTCGCCGCGTACTCGTCGCGCTCCCCCTTCGGCAGCGTCTCGACCGAGACCTCGCGCCACTCCGACATGTCGAGTGGCGGGAAGAACACGTCGCCCTCGGGATTGGCCGCGACCTTCGTGAGGTAGATGCGGCTCACGACCGGCAGAGCCTGCCGGAAGATCTCCGAGCCGCCGATGATCATGACCTCGTCGGCGCCCGATGTCCGGGCCAGCACGCGCGCCACCACCAGCGCGTCGGCAACCGAGCCGACCGCTGTCACGCCCTCGACCTCGAACAGACTGTCACGTGTGACGACGATGTTGTCGCGACCGTCGAGAACCTTGGGCAGCGAGGCGAACGTCTTGCGGCCCATGATGACGGGCTTGCCCATGGTGATCCGGCGAAACGTCTTGAGATCGGACGAGAGGCGCCACGGCAGACCGCCCTGGTTGCCGATGACGCCATTCTCGGCCACAGCCACGATGAGAGAGGTGATCATCCTCCGGTCCTCGCCAATCTAGCGCGACACCCGCACCGCCGGGCCTGCGAACATGACCTCTCCTCTTCGGCGCGATTTCCGGGTCGATCAAGCGGGATCCGGGCTGCCGCCACGGCCATCCACCGCAACACGCTGCGGCAAAACGTCGGGCGCCCTGCGACGGTCCGCGTCAAGCACCCACGATCGGAGCGCCGGCGTCAGTAGGCATTCTCACCGTTCAACAGCGACGTCGGCGTCTTGGCGAGAATATAGAGATCGAGCAGCATCGACCAGTTCTCGATGTAGTAGAGATCGTGCTCGACCCGCTTCTCGATCTTTTCCGCCGTGTCGGTCTCGCCGCGCCATCCGTTGATCTGGGCCCAGCCCGTGATGCCGGGCTTCACCTTGTGACGCGCGAAGTAGTCGTCGACCAGCTCGTCGTAGAGGCGGTCCGCCGCCTTCGCCTGCAGGGCATGCGGCCGCGGGCCCACGAGCGACAGGCTCCCGCCGAGCACGTTGAAGAGTTGCGGAAGCTCGTCGAGGCTCGTCTTGCGGATGAAGCGCCCGACGCGGGTCACCCGCGGATCATCGCGCGTCACGAGCCTCCTGGCGTCCGCATCGCAGCGATCGACGTACATGGAGCGGAACTTCAACACCTCGATCAGCTCGTTGTTGAACCCGTAGCGCTTCTGCCGGAACAGGATCGGACCCTTGCTGTCGAACCGGATCGCCGCCGCGATCGCGACCATGACCGGCGCAAGCAGAACGAGCGCCGTGAAGGCGGCCGCCTTGTCGAAGATGGACTTCGCGAGCGTGCCCCATCCGCTGATGGGCTTGTCGGCAATGTCGATCATGGCGACAGAGCCGACGTGGCTGTAGGCGCGTTGAGAGAAGCGGATATTGGTCGCGCGCGCAGGCAGCTTGACGTCGGCGGGCAGCATCGAAAGCTGCTTGGCGACGGCGACGAACCGTTGCTCGCCTGCGACCGGCAGCGCGAGGATGATGAGATCGACCCGCGTCTCGCGACAGAAGCGGACCAGGTCCTTGAGCCCCCCGAGGTACGGATAGCCGCTGATCACGCTCGCCGTGCGGTTGCCCCCGCGGTCGTCGAAGATGCCGGCGATGCGAATGTCGGTACCGCTGTCCGCCTCGAGCTGGCGGATGACGTCGTTCGTCACCTCGCCCGTTCCGAAAATGACCGCGCGCCGGTTGAGGCGCCCTTCCGCCGCCCAGGAGCGCACGAGCGAGGCGAGCACGAGCCTCACCATCACCAGCGCCACGAGCCCGATCGCAAACCAGAGCGCGAGCCAGCCGCGGCTCATCTCCGGACCGGCTTTGAGAAAGAACACTGCCGATTCGAGCAGAGCGAACGCCATCGACCAGCCGACCACGATGCGCGGCAGCTGCTTCAGGATGCGGTCGAACGAAAGCTCTCGATAGACGCCGATGAGATCGAACACGAGGACGGCGGCGCCGGATGTGAAAAGTGCCGCGGCAAGATAGGCCGGCCCGAACGCGTGCTGCGGCTCGTCGATGTAGAGTGCCGCCACGAGGACGCCGATCGCGGCCGCAAGCACGAGATCCGTGAGCCTGGTCAGCCCTTGCACAACGGCCGGCGAGATGAGGCTCGCCTTCTCGTTGCGGCCGAGATCCGCGAGCCGCGGAGCGTCGGAGATGATGATGTCGAGAGGACGATTGGCAGTAGCCGTGGTCATGTCCCAGTCCAGCGAAACCTGTTCGGTTGAGCGCCGGAAAGCAGGGAACGTGCCATTTACCTTTATCGGCTTCGCGCCGGTCGAGACTGCTCGACCGCAATCGGCACGGTGCCGAAGCGCTTGGCCGGCAAGGCGTGCATCCGCTCGCCATAAAAGGCAAGCACCGAATCCGTCATGCCTTCGACGGTGAACATCGTCTCCACGCGCGCTCTCAGCCTGCGAGCGAGTGCTACCGCCTGCGCCGGGTCGGCGATCACGGCGCGGATGGCCTCCGCCAGCGCCCCGACGTCGCCGGCAGGCACGAGAGCGACGCCAGTTCCCTCGACGATCTCCGGAATGCCGCCGACGTTGGTGGCGACGAGCGGAATGCCCGCCGCCCCCGCCTCGAGCACGACGTAGGGAAAGCTCTCTGCCCGCGACGGCACAGCGAGGACGCGCCCGAGCGGAAACGCTCGCGCGGCCGGCATGGCCCCGGGAAAGGTGACCCGATGGCCGAGCCCGAGCCGGACCGCCAGCGCCTTGAGTGCAGCCTCGTCGGGTCCCGACCCTACGATGACGGCCGTCACCGGCAACCTGGCGTCCACGCGAGCAAGCGCTTCGAGCAGCACGTCGACGCCCTTGAGCTGCCGGAGCTCGCCGATGAACAGCACGTCGGCCGCATCGGCATTGGGTAAGTGCGGCGCGAAGTCGTTCGGCTGGAGGCCGTTCGGAATGACACGCGCGGCCACGCTTCCTATGCCGATGCGCTCGCCGTAGACGCGATGCGCGTAGGCGCTCTCGAAGATGAGCCCGTCGGTCCAGCGCGAGAGCAGCTTTTCGAGCTTGAGATAGACCGTCCCTTCGAGCGTCCCGGGCTGAAAGTTGAGGCTGCCGCCGTGCGGCGTGTAGAAGCTGGCAACCGGCAGACCGGCGACCTTGAGCGCGCGGGCGGCGAGCCGGGCGTAGGCACCGCCTTTGGCGCCGTGCCCGTGCAGTACGTCGACCTCGAGCCGGCGCGCGAGCCCGAACGTCACCCGAGCAGCAGCGAGGTCGCCGACCCCGGGCTTGCGGCTCATGGGCACCCGCGTGATGCCGAGACGGAGCATCGGCGCAACGGCAGCAAACCGCTCGTCGGTCAGACGGTCGCTCGCATTGCTGTCGGCAAGGATGCCCACCTCGTGCCCGCGGCTCGCCTGCTCGGCCGCGAGGTCGAGAACATGGCGGAAGAGCCCGCCCACGGGCGCGCGCATACAATGAAGAATTCGGATGGACTTGGACAAGGGGCTCAGCTCGGCACAGAGATTGGCGGACGGCCCGAGCTTACTGGCCGACCGTTAACCCTCTGCTGATCGAACACCGAAAAAGGCCGCAGAGCGCCCAGCGGCCATGCTCCGAATTGAGACCACGGCCTGTTCCCCGGTCAGCATCCGCTATTGGCCTCACAGGAACCGCTCGTGGACCTCGACCGTGTCGCCGGGCAAGAGAACGTAGTCTGCCGGCGCCTCGATGACCTCCATGAAGCCGTTAATGCGCCGCGTGATGCGGAACGATCGCTCGCTCGCCCGCTCCGAGAAGCCGCCGGCAATCGCGACTGCCGTCAGCACGGTCATGCCGGACACATAGGGATACGCGCCCGCCGTCTTGACCTCGCCGAGGATGAAGAACGGCCGGTTCTGCAAGATGTCCACGGTAACCTGCGGGTCGCGCACGTAGTCGCGGCCTAGCGCACCCTTGATGATGCCTTCCAGCTGCCGCGTTGTATGTCCGCGCGCCGACACGCTTCCGATCAGCGGTACCGTGATGCGGCCGTCGTGATCGACGGTATAGGAGCGCGACAGGTTGGGCTGGCCGTAGACGAAGATCCTGAGCCTGTCGCCGGTATCGAGGAGATAGGGCCCGTCCGTCTCGGCTACCGCCCGCGGCCCCTGGTCGAGACCGGCCGGAACCACGACCGGCGGTCCCCAGCTCACTTGCGAGGCAACCTGCTCGACCGGTGCTTCGGCAGGGGCCGCCGCCCCGTCGACCACCTGCCCGACGATCGTGTCACCGAGAATCCCGTTGTCGATCGCATCCACGAACGCATTCTGGGCGCAGCCGGAAAGCGACAGGGCCGCCAGCACGACGGCAGCGACGAACGCGGGTCTCTTCGGCCCTTGGGGCATGGGAACCATTCCGCTCGAACTTGAACTCAGTCCTCCTTGTACCGCCCTCGGGTTAACAAACCCTGACCCTCTGATCTTTTCCGGAACACTCGTGCCTGCCGGTTAAGACATTGCTTACCGGCGCAGGGTTTAATCCGGCACAACTCTCAATCCTATAATAGAGCCATGTCATGCCGAGGGACGTTCAGCCGGCTTCCGACCAGATCGAGGGCGCAGAGATCCTGCGCGGACTGGTGAGGAGCTTGCCCAAGCTCGTGCTGTGGAGCGCCGGTATCGGCGCCATGGCCTACGCCCTTCTGTCCGGCATCGCGCCGCGCTACGAATCCGAGGCCCAGATCGCCATCTCGGCCCGTGGCGGCGGCAAGCTCGCCGATCCGAAACGCGAAGGTCAATCGGCCGAGATCGTCGCCGTGCGCATGGACAAGGAGGCCGTCAACACTCACGTGCGTGCCTTGCTCTCCCGCGAGCTCGCCGAGGAGATCGCGAGCGAGCTCAAGCTCTCCGAGCGTGTAGAGTTCAACTCCGCACTGGGTGCCCAGGACCGGTTATCGTCCGTCCTGATGCTGGCCGGCATCGGTGCCCCGCGCCCCGGCGAGAGCGACGAGGACCGGGCGCTCTCGGGCTATTACAAGCGCCTGGAGGTCTACCCGGCCAAGGAGAGCCGCGTCATCGGCGTGCAGTTCGCCTCGTCCGACAGCCAGCTTGCCGCCCAGGTCGCCAACCTGCTCGTCGAGAAGTACCGCAATCTCCTCGCCAGCCGTTCCATCGAGGAGACCAACGAAGCCCTGACCGCTCTCCTCCCCAAGATCGAGAGCCTTCAGAAGGAGACCGCCGAGGCCGAGAGGCTGGTCGAGCAGTTCCGCGGCGAGGCCAACATCTTCAAGGGCGGGCAGGCCCAGACCGGACTCAACGAGCAGCAGCTCGGTGAGCTTACGGCCGAGCTGTCGAAGGCAAAGGCCGCGCGTAGCGAGGCGGAAGCGCGCATCAACTCGGCCCGCGAGATGATGAAGGCCGGCAACGCCGATGCCCAGCCCGACGTCCAGAAATCGCCGCTCATCCAGAATCTCGTCCAGCAGCGCGTCCGCGCCGAGCGCCAGATCTCCGAGCTGTCCGCCTCGCTCCTTCCGGGCCACCCGCGCATGCAGCAGCTGAATGCCGATCTGGCGGGCCTGAAAAAGCAGATCAACGCCGAGGTGACGAAGGTCATCGAGAGCCTCGACAAGGAGGCGAAGGTCGCGGCGCTGCGCGAGGAGAGCATCAACAGGAGCCTCAGCGAGATCAAGGCCCGCATCGTCACCGCGAGCCCCGACGAGGTGAAGCTGCGCCAGCTCGAGAACGATGCCAAGTCGAAGCGGGCCGAGCTCGAGCGCCTGCAGGCCCGCTACGAGGCCAACCGGCCGTCGGGTGACAGCCGCGCGGTGCCGGTCGAGGTCGAGATCATCACCAAGGCCAGTCCGTCGATCGTGCCGGTGTTCCCGAAAAAGACGGCATTCTCCGCGCTCGCAGCTATGGCGACGTTCCTCTTCGGCATGGTCGGGGTCATCACCAAAGGCCTCTTCGCCGGCGCGCGCCGCATGCCCGCGCCCATACCCCTCGAGCCGGTCGGCACCCGCGGCCGGCGCGCCATCGAGATTGCCGACGAGCCACAGCTTCCAGCCGCACCGCGGCCGGCGCCTACAATGCGCGCCGCGGCGGCGACGTCTCTCGACCGTCTGAGCGGCGCCATGCCCTCGAGCCCCTCGGCTGCCAACGGCAGCCGCATTTCTCCCGCCGCGCACGACCCGGTCTCCGCCATCGCCGCCCGCATCCTCTCCAAGGCCGCCGGCCCCACCGGCTATCGAACCCTGGTCACCGGCGAGGAGGACGACATCGACCCCGCAGCCGAGACGCTGGCTCTCGGCAAGGCGCTCGTCCGCGCTGGCAAGAGCGTCATCGTCATCGACTGGAGCACGGAAGGCTCGGGTCTTGCGAGAGAGGCCGGACTCGCCAGCGAGCCTGGAATTGCCGAGCTCCTCGACGGCAAGGCGCGCTTCGAGGACATCGTCAGGAGTGTGCCCGGCACCGATGTTCACGTCATCGCCGCCGGCCCCGCACTCGGCAGCGCCGCCAAGGGTCACGACGCCGACCGCATCAACTTGGTGCTCGACGCCCTCGACGAAGCCTACGACCACATCGTCGTCACGGGTCCCCTGGCCGAGGCCCGCGCCCTGTTCGAGACCATCGAAGGCCGCTTCGATGCCGGGCTGCTCGTCGGCTCCGGTCCGCACCCCGACAGCGTCGGCAACGCGGATGGCCACTTCCTTGGCTTCGAGGTGAGCGACATCGAGGTCATGCGCCTCGGGCGCGGAGCGAAGCCTGAGCCCTCCCTCGG
Organism: Alphaproteobacteria bacterium; assembly: GCA_019137195.1. Taxonomy (GTDB): domain Bacteria; phylum Pseudomonadota; class Alphaproteobacteria; order Rhizobiales; family Hyphomicrobiaceae; genus CBDCUQ01. Next base: position 7,227 of record JAGVSR010000102.1, on the reverse strand, counting down.
CAGCAAGGCCGCCGTCGAGCGCCTGAAACGCCTCACCGCCAAGCCCGCGCCGCCGGCAACGCCGCCCGTCGGCTGATCCCCGGCATTAACCTTCATCGACGCCGGTCGGGGCCCTCGTCCCACCCTTGCCGTGCGGCCTGCACGGTTCTTGCAGCCACGCCCGTGCCGCGCCCATACCTGGCGCCGGATCGGGACACGATGAGCCGCAAGTCGACGCAAATCCTGAAGGCCGCGCTCTCCGCTCTGCATTACGCGGGGGCCGACCGGCTGCTGAAGCCGATGACCCAGGGCGCCGGCATCGTCTTCATGCTTCACCACGTTCGTCCCGAGCCGCCCGAGCCCTTCGAGCCGAATCGCATCCTCAAGGTGACCCCTGCGTTTCTCGAGAGCGTCGTTCGCGAGGTCCAGGCCCAGGGCATCGAGCCCGTGTCCCTCGACGAGGCGGCCCGCCGGCTGCGCGACGGCGACACCGCGCGCCCGTTCGCCTGCTTCACCCTCGACGACGGCTACCGCGACAACCTCGTCCACGCCTATCCGGTCTTCAAGCGCCACAACGTGCCGTTCACCGTCTACGTGCCGGCCAATTTCCCCGGTGGCGGCGATCACCTGTGGTGGCTCGCGCTCGAGCAGGCGATCCGCCAGTCGAGCGCGATCGTGATCGAGATCGAGGGAGAGCTGCGCCGTTTCGACGTGTCGACACTTGCCGGCAAGGAGGCGGCGTGGCGCACGCTCTACTGGTGGCTGAGACGCCTCCCGGAGTACGAGACGCGCGCCATCGTGGCCGAGCTGGCGCGTCAAGCCGGCCACGATAGCGCAAAGCTTGCCGCCGACCTCCTCATGACCTGGGACGACGTCCGCGAGCTCGCGAGGGATCCCCTCGTCACCATCGGCGCTCACAGCTGCAATCACCTGGCGCTCGCGAAGCTCTCCGAGGTCGAGGCACGTGCCGAGATCGAGGACAGCATCCGCCGCATCGAGGTCGAGACCGGCAAGCCTTGCCGGCATTTCAGCTACCCCTACGGCGACGCGGCATCAGCCGGCGAGCGCGAGTTCAGGCTGGCCCGCGAGGCCGGCGTCACGACTGCCACCACGACCCGCAAGGGTCTCGTCGAAGCCCGGCACAAGAACGCCATGACCGCGCTCCCGCGCCTCTCGCTCAACGGCGACTTCCAGGACATGCGCCACGTGAGGGTGCTGATGTCGGGCCTCCCCTTCGCACTCATGAATGCTGCGAAACGAGTCCTCAGCCGCGCAGCCTGAACGCGAAATGCCCGGTCGCCCTGCGCGCGGGGCAGCATCCTTACCGAAGCGGCAGTGGCGGGAGGTCGCCTGGAGACGCTCTCGATACTCGCTCCGCGGCCGCCAAGCAGGCGATACAGAGGCAGCGCGGCGCGAGGCCTAAGGCGCGCGCGGCAGGACAGAGAGGCTACCCCGGCGCTCTGTGCATCCACGAGATGATCCATGCTGCCGGCGGAACCCACAGCAGCCCGGCGACCAGATAGTAGAGCACCTCGACCGTCTTGGTCGCGTTCACTTGCAGGACGATGGCGGCCACCATCGCCAGGAATGCGTAGACGATCACCAGCAGGAGGAGCGCGACGGTCCCCACGAGCTTCCGCGTCTTGAGCGTCATACCGGTCCCCGTCCCCGCGTGATCACCCGGTCTCTGGCGCCGGCGGCGGCAGCTGCACCCGCCCGGTTGCATCGAGCGGAAAGAACGGGTTGTACGCCACCTCCCATACATGTCCGTCGGGATCGGCGAAATAGCTCGTGATGCCGCCCCAGAAGGCCTTCTCTGCCGGTCTCAGAAGCCGAGCGCCCGCCGCCACGGCCTCAGCAAGAACCCGGCCGACCTCCGCCTCGCTCGAAACATTGTGCGCCAGCGTGACGCCTCGGAAGCCGCTGCCGACCGCGTCAAGCCCCGCGTCGGCCGCCAGTGCCTCGCGCCCGAACAGCGCGAGCACCACGCCGCCTGCATCGAAAAAGGCGACGGCTTCCTCGGAGACGGAGGACGCCTTGAATCCGAGCCGCTCGTAGAATGCGCGTGATCGCACCATGTCGGCGACGCCGAGCGTCACAAAGGAGAGCCGCGGCTCCACCTCAGCCGTCCGTCCACACCGGAGGGCGCTTCTCGATGATGGCGCAGATTCCCTCCTCCGCGTCCGCCTTCATCATATTCTCGACCATGACCGCCGCCGCGTAGTCGTAGGCCTCGGCAAGCGGCTTCTCGATCTGATCGTAGAACGCGCGCTTGCCGATCGCCACCGTCACCGGGGATTTGGAGGCGATGGTCCGAGCCATCGAAAGCGCTTCGGCCATCACCTTGTCAGCCGGCACGACGCGATTGACGAGCCCGTACTCCGCGGCTTCCGTCGCAGGCAGGAGATCGCCGAGAAGCAGCATTTCCATTGCGCGCTTGCGCGACACATTGCGCGACAGCGCCACCATAGGAGTCGAGCAGAAGAGGCCTATGTTGACGCCCGGTGTGCAGAATTTAGCCGTTTCTGCCGCGACCGCGAGGTCGCACGTCGCGACGAGCTGGCATCCCGCCGCCGTCGCCGTGCCCTGCACGGCCGCGATGACGGGCTTCGGACAGGCGACGATCGCCTGCATCATGGTTGCACAGCGCCGCATGGTGTCGTCGAAGAACGCGCGACCGCCGTCCGCATCCGCGCGATGCGCCGTCATTTCCTTGAGATCGTGACCGGCCGAGAACACCGGCCCCGAGGCGGCCAGCACGATCACCGAGACCGTCCGGTCGGCGCCGAGCGCAGCAATGTGCGCCGTCACCTCGGCAATCATGGCCAATGACAGCGCGTTGCGCGTCTGTGGACGGTCGAGCGTCAGCAGGACGACGCCGCGCTCGGGTCGCTCGATCCGGGTCAGCGGCTTGTCCTCCCCCGTCTTGGTGGAGCCTTGCCGGTCGGCGATGCCGCTCATGGTGCCGGCCCGCCCTTGTCATCGCCCTTACCGTCCTCCCCTTCGTCGGCGCCAGCGTCCTCGCCTTCGAGCGATCCTTCGTCGGGCAGGAGCTTCACGAGCTCGGCGAAGTGCCGCTTCACCACCTCGATGTTCTCCTTGAACTTGAGCGGCTGAGTGGCAGCGATCTCCTGATTGAGATCTTCGATCGCGAGCTTCTTCTCGTCGTCCGGGATCTCGTTGTCGGCCTTGATCTCCTCGAGATCGGCTTTGAGCCTCTCGACGGGCTCCGTGAATGCCATCGTCTTGCTGTTGAGGCCGCCGAGCACGAATGCGATGTTGTCGTTGACGTCCATGTACTCGTCGAAGCTCTGGAAGCCGTGCTTCTTGGAGACTCCGTCGAGCTCCCCCTTGAGCGCGTCGTCCGGCGCCTCTCCGGCCTCTGAAAGCTTGACGACGAGCGGCGCGAAGTCGGTCTGGGCGGCGATGAACGACGTCACTTGCTGGTCCGTGAGCGCCATCTGCTTGAGCTCCTGCGCCGCAACCGGGCCGGCGCCTATGGCGAGCAGGATCGCGATGAGCGCGCCGCTGAGAGCGGTCGGCCTGAGGTCGAAGCGCATGGATGTCTCTCCTTGCTGGCAGCCGGCCTCCCCCGAGACCGAAGTCCGTTGGCCGAGAGCCTATCGCGGCGACTGAGACGCTTTGATGGTGCCCGCCGACAGGATCTCCACCACTTTTGTCAACGCTGTAGACCTGCGTCCATAGGGCCACAAGCGGCATAATCGAGCCGATCACGGCCCGCATGTACGGTAATGGAATACCGTACATGCGGTACGATTACACCACAATTATCAACTCGTTGTTTTTGCGAGAGTTTATTCCGGCAGCATGATTTCGTGTTTGACAAGCTGCCGCTCGCTGCGTATCGAACCGGCATCGGACGGCAGACCCTGCCGCCGTCGCCCGTGGCTCGGTCAGCACCCCGCTGGCGGCATCCCCCAACCCAACAAGGCAGGAGCTCTGCCCAAGATGAAAACGTACTCTGCCAAGGCCGGCGAGGTCGACAAGGAGTGGATCGTGATCGATGGCGAGGGCCTCGTTGTCGGCCGCCTCGCCGCGCTCGTCGCCATCCGCCTCAAAGGCAAGCACAAGGCCATCTACACGCCCCACGTCGACTGTGGTGACAACGTCATCGTCGTCAACGCCGACAAGGTCGTGTTCACCGGCAACAAGCGCGACGACAAGGTCTACTACCGCCACACCGGCTATGCCGGCGGCATCAAGGAGACGAGCCCGCGGCGCCTGCTTGAGGGCAGGTTTCCGGAGCGCGTCATCACGCTCGCCGTTGAGCGCATGCTGCGCCGTGGCCCCCTCCAGCGCCAGCTGATGCGCAACCTGCGCGTCTACAAGGGCAAGGACCATCCCCATGCGGCCCAGAACCCGACGCCGCTCGACGTCGCCAAGCTCAATCGCAAGAACGTGAGGGTCTAAGTATCATGGCAATCGAAACCAAGACACTCGGCGACCTCGCGAGCCTGAAGCCCGCCGCGCCGGCTGCTCCCGCGGTCCCGGTCCACGTCCAGAAGCTCGACAAGCTCGGCCGCGCCTATGCGACCGGCAAGAGGAAGGACGCCATCGCTCGCGTGTGGCTGAAGCCCGGCCGCGGCCAGATCACGGTCAACGCAAAGGACTATAAGGCGTATTTCGCCCGCCCCGTGCTCCAGATGCTGCTCCAGCAGCCCTTGAGCGCCGCCAATCGCTCGACCCAGTACGACATCAACGTCACGGTCATGGGCGGCGGCCTCTCCGGCCAGGCCGGCGCGGTCCGCCACGGCATCTCGAAGGCGCTGACCTACTTCGAGCCCGACCTGCGCGGCGTGCTGAAGAAGGGCGGCTTCCTGACACGCGACAGCCGCACCGTCGAGCGCAAGAGGTACGGACGTGCCAAGGCCCGCCGCAGCTTCCAGTTCTCGAAGCGCTGACCGGCACCCTCGCCTCTGTGGTTCGGAGCAGCCCGCCTTCAACGGCGGGCTGTTCTGTTTCTTGACGCAGGTGGGTTGCCGAGCCCGGCCACGAATGCCACATACCGGCGAAACCTCTCGCCGCTTTACCGGCTCCTACGATCGAAAAGAGACATCTCGCATGGACTTTGCGCTGGCGGCCGCCGACTCGATCTTCACCACCGTCTGGACCGACATCGGCCTGCTCTTGTCTCCCGCGTGGTGGCAGGCGCACTGGGTGGCTCTGTTCAACATCCTCATGATCGACCTGACGCTCGCGGGCGACAACGCCATCGTCGTCGGCATGGCGGCGGCCAACGTCCACCCCTCGATGCGTGCCAAGGTAATCTTCTGGGGCATCGCCGGCGCCGTCGTGCTGCGCATCATGTTCTCGGCCATCGCCCAGCAGATGCTGCAAGTCATCGGTCTGACGCTCGCGGGCGGCCTGCTGTTGCTGTTCGTCTGCTGGAAGATGTACCGCCAGATCGTCGACAGCAACGAGCCCTCGATCGAGGACATCGAGGCCGGGCTGACGACACCGGTCTCACCCGCCAACGAGGTGGGCTTCTGGGCAGCGCTGTGGACCATCATCCTGGCCGACCTCTCGATGTCGCTCGACAACGTTCTCGCTGTCGCCGGCGCCGCGGGTGAATCGACGCTGGTGCTCGTCATCGGCCTCGCCTTCGCCATCATCCTGATGGCCATCGCCTCGACCTACATCGCCAAGCTGCTCCACAAATATCCCTGGATCGCCTGGGTCGGCCTGCTGATCATCCTCTATGTCGCCCTCGACATGATCTATCGCGACAGCCATCAGGTCGCCTGCGCCGCCTGGGGCATCGGCTGCTCCGAGACGATCTGGCAGGGCATCCTGCACCGGCTCGGCATCAGTGGCTGAGGAAGCCCCATGGCGCACACGGTCTTCATCGACGGCGAAGCTGGAACGACAGGGCTCGAGATCCGCGACCGGCTGGCGACGCTGCCCGCCATCGAGGTCGTGAGCATCGCTGCCGACAAGCGCAAGGACCCGGCCGCTCGCCGTGCGATCATGTCCGGGGTCGATCTCGTCGTGCTCTGCCTGCCCGACGAGGCCGCGAAAGAGGCAGTCGCGCTCGCGGCCGAGCTTGGCGACAAGGCGCCCAAGATCGTCGATGCCTCGACCGCACATCGCGTGGCCAAGGGCTGGACCTACGGCTTCGCCGAGCTCGACTCAGACCAGCCCGCGCGGATCAAGGCCGCGCGCCTCGTCGCCAACCCCGGCTGCTATCCGACCGGCGCCATCGCGCTCCTGCGCCCGCTCGTCGACGCCGGCCTGATGCCGAAAGACTTCCCGGTCACAGTCAACGCCGTCTCCGGCTACTCGGGCGGCGGCAAGAGCATGATCGAGAGCTACGAAGCCAACAAGGCGCCCCTTTTCGAGCTCTACGGGCTCGGTCTCGAGCACAAGCACGTGCCGGAGCTGATGGCTTATGCGGGCCTCGCGACGCGCCCCATCTTCGTGCCGTCGGTTGGCAACTTTCGCCAGGGCATGCTGGTCAGCGTGCCGTTGCATCTCGATGCGCTGCCCGGCAAGCCCGCCGCCACCGATCTCCACGCCGCGCTCGCCAAGCACTACGCTCGAGCGAAGCGCGTGCGCGTCGTCTCGCACGAGGAAACGGCAAAGCTCGGCGGGCGGCTCGACGCGCTCGCCTTGAACGACACCGACGACCTCGAGCTTTACGTCTTCTCAAACGAGAAGCATCGCCAGGCTGTGCTCGTCGCCCGCCTCGACAATCTCGGCAAGGGGGCCTCGGGCGCCGCGGTGCAGAACATCCAGCTGATGCTGGAACTCGCGTGACCGTAGTCCGGCCGTCCGGGTCTGACGCCGCAATCCGTATCTCGGACGCAGGCCGGGTCGAGCGAAACGAACCCGGATCTACGCTGTCGCTCCCGCCCGGACGAGCCACAGGTGCCGCACCGCCACGACCAGCACGATGGCCGCGAACCCCTGGTGCGCGATGCCGAGCCCGATCGGCACGGCATTGAGAAGCGTCACGATGCCGAGCGTCATCTGGGCGAGAAGCACCACCGCGAGCAGCACGGCGGAGCGGCGCACGTCGCTATCGTCAGATGACCGCAAGATCGCAAACGCGTGCCCGAGCCCGAGAGCGACGATCACATAGGCGACGAGCCGGTGGCTGAACTGCACCGTGGTTGCGTTCTCGACGAAGTTCTCGAGAAACGGGCTCAATGCGAAGAGATCGTCGGGAATGAGGGCGCCGTTCATCAGCGGCCATGTATTGTAGTGCAGGCCCGCTTTGAGTCCGGC
>JAGVSR010000110.1 GCA_019137195.1 Alphaproteobacteria bacterium | reverse complement strand
GAAGGGGGGCAGCTTTGGCCTCGTCGGCAACATCGTCGTCGGCATCGTGGGTGCCTTCGTCGGCGGATGGCTCCTGCCGCAGCTCGGCGTCGTCATCCTCGGCGGCATGCTGGGCGAAATCCTCAATGCCGTGATCGGCGCCTGTCTGGTCTTGTTCCTGCTGCGCCTCGTGAAGTAGCGGGCCGGCATCCGCGTCGCGGATTTTGCAATGTTCTCAGCTGGCCCGAACGCCGGTAGATGCTGCTGGCCGTGTGTGGTGGTGTGCCGGTCGGCCTGTCACCTCTGCTCGCGGGTGGACTCTCCCCAGTCGAGGAACAGGCCGACATCGCCCGGGAGGCCACCGGGGAACTCCAGGATCGACGCGGTCATCCGATAGCCGAGAGGCTTCAGGCGCTCGTGCCAGCAGTCGTAGACCTGTCGCGGCACGCCGACGAGCGTCGCCTCCCACCCCGGCTCGCCTTGGTTGATGCGGCGGCCGCGATCGGCAAGAAGCTCGGACGGGAAACGGATGATCATCATCTCCGTCAGACCCTCCCGGGCCAGCGCCTTCATGCGCTCGACGACCGACATGACACGATCGTCCGTGATCTCGATCGGCTGCATCAGGCGGGCCATGTACTTTTTCTTGGCCTCGACCTCCTTGTCGAGCTCGGCCCACTTCTCCTCGGCACGGGCGAGACGCACCTCTTGCATGTAGGCGCGCAACTCGGCGGCAGAGGCGAACGCCTCTGTGTGCGGCTCGGTATCGGCATGCCTTTGCTCGCCGTGAAGGCCTCTGATCCAGTCCTTGAATGTGTTCATGGGCTCGTCCACTCAGCCTGCGACTGTGGCCGTGAATACCGCGCTGGGCCCTATGGTCAAGACGGCAGCGCGTCCGTCCGGCAGACCCTCCGTCGGCCGAGGTGCGGGGCGCAACCCGGATGCGCTGTGGGCGAAGCGTGACCGCGCCTTGGTTGATCTCGATCAATCCCGCGCCGTCTGATCTACCTCAATCTCCGTGACGGTTTTTCAACGAACCCCCCTGCATATGTGCGGTCAACGCGTTCAAGGGGTGCCGTGGCCCGTTTCCGGTGTCTGGACCTCCAGCCTCGGCCGAGGGAGTGCATGATGGCGAGCAACAGAGATCCAGAATCGAGAACGGCGGAGCCGTTGGCGGTCGCTGCGGAGGTCGTGGCAGAAGCGCCAGCGGATCGTGTCCCTCCCAGTACGCCGGATCCCGTTGCTCAGCCGGACGGGGGCAGGGCGATCGAGCAGTTTCCCAAGGTCGCAAAGGAAAACCCGCGTCAGCGCCTGGCGCAGATGCGCCATGATCCGGACGCCATCCGGCACGCGTTCGAGACCGGCGCCTATCCTTACGAGAACAAGCTGCGCGAGAAGGAGTACGTCGAGCGCGTGCTGCCGCTGCAGGTGGAGCTCCTGAAGGCGCAAAGCTGGGTCAAGGAAGCGGGCGAGCGCATCGTCATCCTGTTCGAGGGGCGCGACGCGGCAGGCAAGGGCGGAACGATCAAGCGCTTCATGGAGCATTTGAATCCGCGTAGCGCGCGCGTGGTGGCGCTCGAAAAGCCAAACGAGCGCGAGCGCACACAGTGGTATTTCCAGCGCTACATCGAGCACCTGCCAGCGGCTGGCGAGATCGTGTTCTTCGACCGGTCCTGGTACAATCGCGCCGGTGTCGAGCGTGTGATGGGCTTCTGTTCGCCCAACGACTATCTCGAGGTCATGCGCCAGTGCCCGGAGCTCGAGCGCATGCTCGTGCGCTCAGGCATCCGCCTTTACAAGTATTGGTTCTCGGTCACGCGCGATGAGCAGCTCCGGCGCTTCAACGCGCGCGAGCACGATCCCTTGAAGCAGTGGAAGCTGTCGCCCATCGATCGTGCCTCGCTCGACAAATGGGACGCGTACACGGAAGCCAAGGAGGCGATGTTCTTCTACACCGATACCGCCGATGCGCCCTGGGTCATCGTCAAGTCGGACTGCAAGAAGCGGGCGCGTCTCAACAGCATGCAGCATTTCCTGTCGACGTTGCCCTATCCGAGCAAGGACCGGCACGTCATCACCGGGCCCGATCCGCTGATCGTCGGGTCATCCTCACACGTGATCGGCCGCGACGAGCACATCCTCGGCAAGTCGCTGCCGCCGGGCAAGCGGCGCAAGGCTGAATAGTGGCGCGCAGACACGTCGGGAGGCTCTTGTGACGGGCGAGGAGGGATAATCTCGCTCTCGGCTTTACGACGCCTTCCTCGGGTCTGGTGCGCCGGTGGAGAGGACGGCCGAATGCAGGAGATCGATGTAGCGCGGTGACATGCCGAGGCGCGACTTGCGCAGACCGAGCAAGCCGCCGCGAATCTCGACCCACTGGCGACCGTAGAAGTCGAGCTTGAAATCGATGCTGTGCCGGGAGCCGTGTCCCGCCGCGAGCTCGGTGACGAGCGCCTCCATGAGCGACTCGTAGTCGGCGTGATCTCGATCAAGCTCGCCCGCAGCCCGGGCTCCATCGCGGAATACGATCTTGCGGCGATCGCCGATGCGCTGCACCGACATGTCGAATCCGCGCTCGATCTGGCCGATGACCCAAGCAAGGTCTGCAATATTGACGGTCGACAATAGCGTCCCCACGAAATGAGCAACTCAAAAATGCGTGCGCATCCGCGCAGGCGCCCGTGCGACCCGCGCTCAAGCACGATCATTATGTGAGGCAATATACATCCGTGGAAAACTTACGGATCGGTAGAGTTGCGACATTCCTTGGTCTGGATCAGGCTGCCGGTTTTTCGGTCTTTTTGCTGTCGGCCGTCGGTGGGGTCACGGTCGTGACCAGCCCGGTGTGGACGGCGTTGACGTGACGCGGCGACAGGCCGAGGCGGGCCGTGCGCAGACCGAGCATGCCGGTGCGCACCTCGATCCATTGCTGACCGTAGAAGTCGCGCTTGATCTCCACGCGCAGAGCTTTGCCATGCTCGGCGACGAGCGCGAGAGCTAAGCTCTGCATCAAGGTCTCGTAGTCGTCCCGCGCCAGCTCCATCTCGCCCGCCGGCTTGCCCGCGCTGTCGCGGAACACGATCTTTCGCCGCTCGTCGGCGAGGCGGGATACGGACAGATCGAGCCCGCGCCGGATGTGTTCGATGAGCCATTCGAGGCGGTTGGACTTCGACACGTGACCTCCTGAGCCTTCAGACGAGCGGGGCGGCTCGTACGCGGCTGCGCACACGCAACCACAACTGACCGCAACGCTACTGAACTTTGTTTTGCGGTTCACGCGTGCGTTTCGCTTATCGACAGTTATTTGCTCCGGAGCCGCCGAATAGGATTGAGGATCAGTGATCTGGATCAAACTTGTCCGGCTCGGGACTCTGCACCCTTGCGCCACGGCACGCTTTGACACGGCACCCGGTGCCCGGCAGGTTTGCCACATGAAGATCACCGATTCGCGAATTCGACCGACGTTTGAGCTCGAGAGCATTGAGCTCGGCCTCCGCGGCGGCCCGATCGCCGGCATCGACGAGGCCGGTCGCGGTCCGTGGGCGGGGCCGGTGGTCGCGGCCGCGGTGATCCTCGATTCCGCCAACATTCCCGCCGGCATCGACGACAGCAAGGCGCTCGACGAGGACAGCCGTGCAATCGTCTACGAGCGCATCATGGCTTCGGCGGATGTCGGCATCGGCATCGGAGAGGTCGAGCGCATCGACCGCGACAACATTCTCAATGCGACGCTGTGGGCGATGCGCGAGGCGGTCGCCGGCTTGCGGTCGCAGCCCAGGCTGGCGCTCGTCGACGGCAACAAAGCGCCGCGGCTTTCGTGTGAGACACGAACCATCGTCAAGGGCGACGCGAAGTGCCTCTCCATCGCCGCGGCCTCGATCGTGGCCAAGGTGACGCGTGACCGGATGATGGTTGCGCTTGCGCGCGATTTTCCAGCCTATGGCTTCGACCGCCACAAGGGCTACGGCACGCCTGAGCACAAGGCCGCGCTCGATCGGGTCGGTGTGTCGCCGATCCATCGCCGCTCGTTCAAGCCGGTGCAACTGGCGCTGGGGCTTACCGAGGCAGTCGCCGAGGTCAAGGATCTCGTCTCCTAGCGTGGCTAGCGTGGCGATTCTGACGTCCGCTTCATTCGAGCGGCTGGGCTTGCAAAGGAACTTCAGAATCTGAGCCACACGGGATCAATGGCTTGCTTCTGTCCTTTCGACAGCGGCGTACGATCCGGGCGTGCCAGAGACTGTGACGTACCTCGCGGTCGGGAGCCAACCGTTCCGGTTTGCAGGCGCCTTTCGGTCTGCAGTCGGCTTGGCGGTATTTGCGAGCCAGAGGGGACACCAGGGTTGGCGTCTGCTCAGTCTGGCATTTATCTCGCACAGGCCGCTCTCGCCTCGTCGGCTCCGATCCCGGTCGGTAATGGCGAGACCCCACACCAGGAGCCTAGACCCCCTCATTCTCACCCGCTTCCCACAGACAACGAACTCCGACGGCGCCCGCTGATCGGGCTCGTGCTTGCACCTGTGCCGCACGGACCGCGTGATCCGGGCGACTGGCCAAGGCTCTGGCGGCAGACCGCAGGCGGGCGAACCTGGTTGCATCGCGCCCGATCACACCCGCATGAACTTAAAGAAGTAGCGGCGGCGACCTTCGCGGATGGCCTTTGCCTCGTAGCGGGTTCCGGGCCAATCGGCGGGGCGCTCGCGCCAATCTTTGGGCGTGGTGGCGGTCCAGCGGAAGCGTGGCTCGCCGCGGATCGCGAGGAGCACGGTGCGCGCGTAATCGCCGATGTCGGTCGCGATGCGGAGCTCGGCTCCTGGCCTCATCACGCGAGCGAGGAGGTCGAGCGTGTGCGGCGAGACAAGCCGGCGCTTGGCGTGCTTGCGCTTCGGCCAAGGGTCGGGGAAGAGAATGAAGGCGCGGCTGAGCGAGGCATCGGGCAGGGCGCGGATGAGGGGGCGGACGTCGTCGGGGTGAATGCGGACGTTGGCGAGGTGCTTCTCCTCGATGGCGGCGAGCGCCTTGATGACGCCGTCCTCGAACGGCTCCGAGCCGATCATGAGCACATCGGGATGGTGCTCGGCCTGCCAGACGAGATGCTCGGCGCCGCCGAAGCCGATCTCGAGCCACGTCTCGCGGTAGTCTGTGCCGTTCGTGTCGAGCGGATGCGTGAGGTCGGCGGCGACGTTCGGCAGGGCTTCGGCGAGCAGATGCTCCTGTCGCGCCGACGGCTTGCGCCCGCGCTTTCGTCCGAACGAGCGCAGCTCGGCGGGATCGACGTTGGTTGGCGGCGCGTTCTTCGTGCCGGTGCGATCGTTCGCTGTCATCGAGGTATCGTTTGCTCGCGCCGGCCTCACCCTAGCCCCCTCGTCCCGGTGCGAAGGCTAGGGTGAGGCCGGCCAATTCGAAACAGTCAGGTGGGTGTGTT
>JAGVSR010000132.1 GCA_019137195.1 Alphaproteobacteria bacterium | reverse complement strand
CTTGTGTCAGGAAATGAGCGGCGGGGCGAGCGCAGAGATAAACGGCATTCGCGACGATCTGCGCGGCATAATGAGCTTAATACAGTCTGACGGCAAGTTGTAAGCGAGGCTCCAGTGGCGCGGACACATCATCACGACTACACTCGCAAGGACGGCTCCGTCGTCACTGTCGAGTACACCTTCAAGGAGGGTTCCGAGCCGACGTACAGCCCGATGCACGGAGCCGAAGGCGGGGACGCGTGCGAGGTCGAAATAGTGGCAGCGTTCAGCGAGACCAGCGAGGACGTGAAGCTCACCGATGAGGAACTGTCCGAGTTGGACGAATGGATCGCCTGCAATCACGTGTCCGAGCCGGACGATTTTTACGATCCCGCCGAGTGGCGGGACTGATGGAAGGATAGCCCGGATGCGCGTGCATACGTCTGACCTAGCCTTTAAGCTCGACTGCTGCGCAGCATATTTTGAGCATTGGCTGGCTTATCAGGATCGCGAGAGATCGAGAGATGGCCTCGAAACGACCGATGACACTGCCATCATTACGCCGCCAGAGTGGCCGACACGAGGAAATCTGCAAGCAATTGTCGGGGCGCTGCGTGAGGCGCAAGAGGCATTGACCAAAGCGGAAGGATAGTTCCGGCTGGCCCCACAAACAAAAAACCGCCCCCGCCAGCGACGGGGACGCGCTGGCGGGGGTCTGCTGCCAATAAGCTGTCGCGTGCGGGGCGCGGCAGCTCGGCGCTCGCCGGCCACGGGGGCAGCCGGGAGGGGAGGCGCTAGCCGGTGGCTGGCCAGCGCGCGTCGTCGGCATAGTCGCCCGGGATCGGCGTCATTGCCTGCAACGCGAAGCTCGCCGCCCAGATTGGCTGGCGAACCGCAGTTGCCGCCGCCATGATCATTTGAAACTCGAGCGCAGTGACCGTGACCGGGCCGGTATCTGTCACGATGTCGACCGTCGTCGACGGCGCGCCGAGATTGATCGCAGCCTGCGTGCCCTTGGCGACCTCGTCCCAGCCATCGAGATCGGCCTTGGTGGTGCCAATATGGTGGACACCGCGCGCATCGCCGAAATTGTAGACGAACCCGAGCGCGAGACGCCGCTCGCGCTCGGCGATGACATCGTCTTCTGTCGGCGGCGGATCGGGGATATCGACCTCGGAGATTAGAGTTCCCTGCCCGTCATACTTGCGAAAAATCATCGGTCTCTCCCCTGTCACGGGACATCGAAATAGACGAGCGGCATCGCGACTGCTGTAGCTGTGTAGCTCGCGGAATTTCCGGCCTCACTGGCGTCGAGAGCGCCGTAGGTTCTGACCCGGTAGAACCCGACGCGACCGATGTTGGAGGTGCTGGCAGCGTCGAAGCCCAGGAACGGGCCCTGGCTCGCGTGGTTGTTGAACCCCGCTACGGTCGGCGTCCCGTCGAATATTGCGACGAGCCAGTAGACCGTGCCAGCCGCCAGCGTCTCGTTGATGGTGACCGAGACATAGGCGATGCTGTCGGTCGGCACCTCTCCAGCGTCCACGAGCAGCGCTCCGGGGAGCCCGTCCGCCTGAGCGTGGTAGATGCCAAGTCGCGCCTTGGTGCCCGCCGCGCCGGCCGTTGACACCCGTAGTCCCAACTCGCTGAGCATCATTGGCGCGGACAGAACCAGCCGCGCGAAGTAGAGGCGGCCTACCACCATCAGCGCCGCGGCGCCTGTCGCGTTGACGTTTGCCGCCCCCTTTAGAGTTGAGAATGGCTGTAGCAGATAGGGCAACGGCATATTGATAAGCGGGGCGTTGGCGACCGGCAGACGGCTGTCAGCCCCGAGTGGGGCGTATCCATTGGCCGCAGCCCGGTTGGCAGCGTTCTCCGCGGTATAGCCCAGCGCGTTTTGTTTGGCGGCGATCTGGGCCTGCAGGTTGGCGAGGGCCGTGAGCAGCGTGTCGGTGGCGGCGATGGCCGCATTGGCACCGGCGGCGAGCCCGGTGAGGAGCGCCGCACGCACCCGGGCGGCGGTGAAGTAGAGGTTGGTCACGCCTTCGGCGACTGCATCGGTCGAGCCCGGGGACGCGGAAATCTCCGCGTAGGCCGAGCCGCCCCAGCGCCAGCTCTTGTTGTCGTCGAGCGTGACGTAGATTTTGCCCGTCTCGCCCGTCACCGGCAGGGAAGCGAAATTGTCAGATTCTAGTACATCGTCGACGTAGGCCGGCAGCAGGGTCGACGGCACCTTGCCGGAGCCGTCCAGACCAGCGTATCCGTTGGCCGCGTTGCGGTTCGCGGAGTTTTCCGGCGTGTAGCCGAGCGCCGCCTGTTTGCCGTCGAGCGCGGTCTGAAGCCCTGTCACGTCTCCGACGCTGTGCCCGTGGCCCGTCGGCGCCTTGCCGTCGAGCGCCTGCTCAAGCCCCGCGTCGGCCGCCTCTCGCGCCTCGGCCTCGGCAGCGGTGAGAGCGGCGGCCGTCCCGGCAGGATCGTAGACGCCGTTGTGATCGTGGCTCGCCGCGGCCTTGCCGGCTAGCGCCTGCTCGAGCGCCGTGTCGGCCAACTCGCGCTCTGCGATCTCGGCCGCCAGCGCCGTGGCCGTGGTGGTGTCGATGGGGCCCGTAGGCCCGCGGCCGGCAAGCGTGAGCCGATGCCCCTGCGGCGCCGAGAGGCGGCGCGGCTCGAGCGGAAGCGACACCCATTGCAGTCGCGTCACGGCCATCTCACGCCCCCACGATCTTGAGCATGCCGGTCCACACGCGCGTCGTGCGGCCGTCGAGCGTGACGAGGCACTTGTGCGTGTAGACGCCGGGCGAAATCGCGGCGAGGTCGGCGGCCAGAACCAGCGGCCCGAACGTGCCCAGCGCCGGATCGCCGCGGAACGGCAGATTGCCGTTCTCATCGGTCCATTCGGCGATTTCGGTGCCGTCGCGCTTCTTGACCACCATGCGCAGCGAGGCGCCGGTGAGGTCGACGGGCACGCCGGACGCCATCCACTGCCAGGCGTGGTCGAGGTCCTCATCCTGGCTCGCCTCAAGGTCGATTAGCCAATAGTCCAAGCTGGTCATAATTCCTGCCTCTCGCGTGATCAGGGAAGCAGCGCCGCAACGCCCGAGAGGGCGATGATCACGGCGAGCGTGAGCACGAGCGACCGGCGCAGGCGGCGGTCCTCGGGCGTGGCACGGGTCGCGAACCGGCGCCAAGCGTGGCGCCGGGGAGATCGAGCGCCCAGAAGTCAAGATTGCTCATCGGGGCCCTCAGAAGACTGCAATGAGAGGTGCAAGGCAGAGAGCCGCCACGACGAGCGACCGGTGGTGGCTACGCGCGCGTGCTGCCAGGTGCCGCACCACGCGGCACATCACGGCCCGCCGAGAAGCAGATGGCGAATGAGCGGGATGGCGTCCGGCGCCGTGAGCTTGCCGGCCACCACCGCGGCGATCAGCGCCAGGGGCCATGCCGCCTTGAGGAGATCGGCCCAGTCCTTGAACGCCGGCCGCGGCTCTGGCGCGGCGGGGGCTCGTGGTGGTGGCGGCTGCGGCCGCTCGGCATGGCTCTGCATCGCCTCCTCCAGGCGGCCCGGCAGATCCCGCACCTCGTCCAGGACGCTGAGCAGGATCTCCGAATGCCGGCGGCCCTCGTTGCGGATCTCGCCCAGGAGGAGCCCCAGCTCGAATCTGGCGCTGTTGCTCCAGCTCTCGGCAGGCGGCGGTGATGGCGTCGAGCATTGCCCCGGAGGAAAGGTCATCGCAAAACCTCGTGGTCGTCAGCATGATCCGGCCTCCATCAATCGCCGCCTGCCGGGGTGCCGCCGAGACCGCTCAGCACCAGGTCACGGGGATTGTGCCTAGTGGCGCCACGAGGCGGCCCGCTGGCGGGCGGGGCGGCCTTGGGGGCGGGGGCAGGTGCGGCGGCAGCGGACGGGCTTCCTTGCGCATTCTGCGCGGCCGGCGCCGCAGCCGGCCGCGGCTTGCGCTTGGGCGTCGCATCGACCGCCGGCCACGGCGGGGCGGGCAGGTCGGCGGCTTGGTCTTTCGCGCCTTCCGGCCGGCTCCCTGGAGGGGAGACGGAAGACGCAAGCCAAGGATCGCTCTCGGCCGCCAGCTCGTCGGCCGTGGCATGGCGGGTAAGCGGCGGCTCGCCGTTGACGCGCGCCGCCTCGACCTCGGCGGCGAGCTGGTCTAGGGGCACAACGTGCGGCTCGGCCGTGAGCGGGGCGAACGGCTCGGGTGGAACGGCGACCTCACGTGAGGCGGGGGGCTCGGCGTCGACGATGACAGGCCCAGCGCCATCCCGAGCCGACGCGCCTTCCGGCCGGCTCCCTGGAGGGGAGACGGAAGACGCAAGTGAAGAGCCCGGCGCGTCGAGAGGCTGCACCACCTCGTAGGCGAGCACGAGCAGCCCACCCAGCACACACAGGAGCGCGACGACCAGCACCGCGCCCGCGAATTCCCGCAATCGTCCCATGTCTCACCCCGTGACAGTGGTTTGCCAACCGAACGGCGCGTCCGGCCAGCGCGCGGAACGCGTGTCGGACGCGCCCAGCAAAGAGACTCCACGCATGAACAAATCCGCCTCGGCCGCTCGCCTCCTGACGAGGCCCGGCTGCACAACGCCGGCGGCATGGCGCCACCGCGCGAGCTCGCGCGGCACCTCGGAATAGCGGCGCGCATTGATGAGCCGGCGCAGCGTCGAGGCTGCGAGCGCCCCCGATCCGAAGTTGTAGGCAAACGAGACGAGCGCCCCGCGCGCGAGCGGCGGCAAGCCGGGGCAAAGGCGATCGACGTCGCGCTCGCGCCGGTTGGCCTCGAACCAGAACAGCGCCTCGGCACGCTCGCGCGTGATCGGCGCGTCGGCGAGCGTCACGCGGCGGCCGTCCTCATAGAACGTCGATCCGAGGCCGATCGTCGGCACATTGGCCGGACAGAGATACGGCGCCGCGCGACCGTCCGGCAGCTTGCGGTGGTAGCCCTCGGCCTGCCAGATCAGAGCGACGGCCTCGCGCGGGATTGTCACGAGACTAGCCCGCCGCCTTTCGCACCTGCCGCGCGCCGAACAGGAAGCCGAGCACGGCCTCGAACGCAAAGCCGAGCTGGCTCTGGTTCCAGATCGCGTCGGCGACGTCGGCGAGCGAGGCGACGTTGCCGGCGGAATAGCCCTTGAGCGCGGCGACGACGTAGAGCCCGCTCGTGAACAGGAACAAGCCGAGGATCAGCGTCGCCGCGAGCGGCCGCAGTACGGCGTTGAACCCGTCGATCCAGGCGATGCCAGTCGGCTTGGCCTGCGCCTCGATGATGGCCGTCAGGTGCTCGCGCAGCGCGGCAACCTCCTGCGCCGTTATGGCATTGTTACTTTCCTCGACGCGGGCGTCGATCTCGAGCCGCGCGCGCTCGAGCTGCAGGCGGTTCTGCAATTCGAGAAATTCGCGCTCGCGGCTCGCGGCCCGCGAGTCGCGCCACTCCTTCAGGATATCCGGCGCGAGCCCGCCGACCATGCCGAGCACGGTCGATATCAGCGCGATGATTCCCATGGCGCTTTCCCTCAGCTCGGCCAGGTGATGACAGGCAGCTCGGCGATGACAGTCTCGAGCGTGGGGATCGGCCGGTTCTCGGCAACGACATCGGCGAGGATCGCGTAGCAGGCCTCCCACACGTCATCGCGCCAAGAAACAAACGCGGCAGCGTCGGCGGCCCACGCCGCATTCGTCGACGCCGCATACGAGGCGCAGAGAGCGCCGTCGCCGAAGTCGCGAGCCTGTGCAACGGCATCGATATGGGCCTGCACGGCCGCGCTGGCGATTGGCTTGAAGCGGTCGACCGGGCTCTTGACCCGCCACGTCCCGGACTCTTGCAGGAGCGGCGCATCCCAGGCGCAGGTGAGCGCCTGGCGCCCCGGCGCGGCGGCCAGATGCTTGAGCCCGGCCGCGTCGACGTACCACGACGTGACCGCCGCAGCGTCGATGATCTCGGCGCCGTCCCAGCGCAGCCGGCCGGGCGGAAGCGCGGCGCGATCGGCCGGGATCTCGACCCCGCCATTTATGTCGCCCGAGACAAGCCCGGCGACAATGTCGTCGGCAAGAATGGCACGCATGTGATGGCTCCCCTGTGTCAGGCGATGAAGGCGGCCGCGATGGCGTAGCCGTTGCCCGAGTTGACCGTGTATTGCGAGAACAGCCGCGCGCTGTAGCGCGAGGTCACGTGGACGCCCAAGTTGCTCTCGCCCGCATTGGTGACGGTGGAGTGCGATGTCGTCATGTCCGTGACATTGGTGAGAGAGCCGAGCGCCTTGCGGCTCCAGTCCAGCGTCACCACCGTGCCGCCGGTGATGCTGGCGCCGACCTTGGTGTCCTCGTAGGATTCACCGAGCGGCGACAGTATCGCCGTCGCATAGTCGAGGACGAGACGGGCCTTGTTCTTCAGGGCCGTCACGGTCAGCACGTTCGAGCCGTTGGTCGCCACCTTCGCGACCAGCATACGGTCGTAGGTCGTGTCGTAGCTGCTGTCGGTCTCGGCCGGGCTGGCCGACGTCCGGTCGATGAGCGAAAAGCGGCCCGCCGGGTAGGTCGCCGCAGGGTTGGCATTGCCGGTGCCCGGCGCGTCCCACATGAGATGATAGGTCTTGCTGGCAGAAGTCGCAAAAGTACGATCGGGGGCGGAGATGGCCGCCGAGGTAAACGCCAGCGCGCCGCGCCAGACCCAGCCCAGCCCGCCGTCGACCACGATTTGCCCTGTGGTCGACGTGAACGTGAGCACGTTGTTGGTGGAGGTGATCTCTGGGTAGATGGGGGCCAGCACGCTTGCGCTCCCCGGCAACGCCCACGGCAGAACGAGCAGCGCGCCGGCGCCACTGTTTGCGCTCGCCTTGTAGACGCAGGCCGTCGGCCTTTCGATAACCAGTTCGCCGCCGACGAGGGCCGTATCGGCGTACGAGCGGATCGCTTTCGTGACACCGGCGAAGGTCGCTGTCGACGCGCTGTTGTTGGTCGCCGACGGCAGGAAGAGCACGAGCTGCCCGTCGAACGGACTCTTCGGCACGACAAACAGGTTCTTGCCCGTCAGCGTGTAGGCATTGGCCGCACCGGCACAGTCATAGACCTGACCGCCGGATGCGTACCGGGCCATGGCCTGCGCCAACATTGTGAGATCGGCATCGGGGCCTGCCGCGGGGTCGAGCGTGATCGCCGCTGTCGAGACGGCTGATTTCAGCTCGTTGAAGCGGACCATATCCTCGGCAGCCGTGAGGATGCCGCTCGGCGACGGCGCCGTGTTGTCGATCTTGTTGGCAAAATCGCGCATTTCTGAGCCTTTTAGTTCAGGGGATCGATGGGGAAGCCGTAGAGATGGATAGGTGCGTTCCAGACCACGACCACGTTGGCCGGGCGCACGCGCTCGATGATGCAGCGGAAGCGGTCGGAATCGGTTGCGTCTCCGTAGGGGATCGGGTAGCCGGGCCCGGCCGTGCCGTCGCCGTAGGGGTAACCGCCGGGTCGAAACCCATCGACGTTGATGTAGACGCGGAAGCGGCCGAGCTTGGGGAAGATGTCGTAGCGCTTCGGATAGGTGAAGGCGTAAAGCGCGGGCTTTTGCACGAGCCAGCCGGGGGTGATCCTGACGCGAAGGCCGAACAGCGTGGCGAGGTCGTACCAGTCCTGCACCGTTGTCCAGCGGCGGCGCTGCAGCCGGAACACGAGCCGCGCGCGACGCTCGTCGAGCGTCGTCACGGGCGGCAGGCAGGCGTCCGGCAGAGAGAGCGCGCGCTCCCACTCTGGGAGCAGTTCATCGGTCGTGTAGGGCGACAGCTCGAGCACGAGCCGGCACAGCGCAGCCGAGGCGTCCGCGAACGGCTTTGCCAGCGCCTGCATCAGGCGGTAGGCGACCTTGCCCGGCGTGCGCCACGCGTCCCAGGCGATACCGCCCGGCAGGTGCCGCTCAAGCGTCTCCTGCTCGCGGCCCGTGGGGTTCAGAAATTGGCAGCTGCTCATGGCGTGGCTGTCCCGCTAGAGCCAGGTGATGATGCCGAGGAACGGCATTTCGTTGGCGGCGACAGTGATGTCGCCGGCCGGCGATGACAGCGAGAATGAGCGCAGCCGCGTCCGCGTCTCGAGGTCGTACGTGTCTCGAATGGCGCAGCGGTAGTCGTCCTCGGAGATGGTGGTCGCGAACATCACGCCCTCGGCGAACAGCTGCTCGAGGCTGGCCATGATGGCGGCGCGCATCGACGGCGTATCGGGCGACAGCGAGGCAATGTGAAAGTCGACATTTTTCCTCACCGGCGCCTCGACGATCAGATCCTCCTCGGCAGTATGTGCCGGCATGATTTCGGCGACGAGCAACGCCTTGACCCGCGACACCTCGGAGGCGGACGGGATCGGGTTAGCGTCACCGTCGCGCAGGAAGGCAATCTTGACCTGCCCCTCGAGCACACCGTTGGTGCCGCCGAGCGTCGCTTTACGCACGAACACACGTGTCACGCCCGGCACCGTCTTGGCCAGGATCTCGATCTCGTCGCCGGTGAAAGTGCCGAAATCTGAGCCGAGCGCCTCGAGGATACGCTCGCGGTAGCTCTCCTCGCCCTCGGCATCGGTGCCGCCGCCGAGCGCGCCGAAGGTGACGATGGCGGTCGAATTGACGCCCACGGGCGGCGAGGAGAGATTGAGCGTGCTTGCGGAATCGAGGTTCGTGGCCGGGCCGAGCGTCGTGGCGGTGACGTCGGTCGTGCCCCACACGCCGGCCGCGACGCAGGTGCCGACCGCGGGCGAGACGGGCGTGCCGCTGATCGGATACGTGAACTCGTTCGCGGCCGTGACCTCGATCGTGACCGTTCCGTTGTAGGCCGCGAGCGAGGCGCCGCTGATGGTCACCGTCATGCCGGTGGCGAGGTCATGCGGATCCGGCGTCTCGAAGATCGCCTTGGAGCCCGAGCGGGTCAGCGACGACGCGGTCAGCGTGCGCGCGATGACCGAGACCGACGTGTCGACGGTGTAGCTGATGGCGCCAGCCGTGAGCCCCTGGCCAGAAAGCACGGACGTGCCGGGCGTTCCCGTGAACACCACGCGGCCACGAGCGGGCGCCGCCGGGTTCGGGTCGAGCTTCGTGATCTGCCGCCACCAGCCCTCGCGCAGGAAGCCGCCTGTCGCCGTCTGCGGAAACGGCTCACGGTCGGCGTAGCGCTTCAGCGCCATGTGCCAGTCGTGGAGCGCGCCGCCGAGCGACTTCACGAGCCCGCCGATGAAACCGCGCCGCGTCGTCACCGTCGGGTCGAGCTCGGGCAGGAACATTCGGACGTAGCTCTGCAGCGTCCGCACGACGGCCGTGCGCTCGGGAATGATCAGCGGCATCGGGTCCCCTCGGGCTGCAGGCTAAAGCCGGACGAACGCGCCCTGGCGCGTCGCGTCGGCGAGAACGTAAGCGCGGCTGGTCACGCCGCCGTCCGGCTCGGTGGTTTCAACCCTGATCACGAGGCGCCGCTTGTCGGGCACTATCTCCGTGGCAGCGGTGACCTCGCGAGCGAGGGCGAGATCGAGCATCCACCCGAGCGCGTCCTCGGTCTCGTGGCGGACCCCGGTCGCAACCGCTTGCGTGAGGCGGCGCTGCTCGTAGAGCCAGTAGCCGGAGCCGTAGTTGTCGCCAGGCACCTCGGCCGACGCGTTGCCGAGCCAGCCGCGGCGCTCCATCGGGTCGGCGACCTCGTCCGCCGCCGCGCGGCGGTCGGAGAACAGCGACACCAAGAACGCGCTTTCGAGCCCGTCAGTCGTGAGCAGGTCGCGGTTTCCGGCGTCGATCACGAGATCGAACATGCCCTCGGAATCCTGGACGTGCGCGAGGTCGACATAGAGGGCGCTCATTCGTCGTAGCTCTTGGTTGCGCCTGAGATGAGAGTCGCGCCGCAGGCTGTCGCGTCACCGTGACGGGCCACGAACAGCCCTTCACACAGCATCTTGCCCGAGTGCTCGACAATAGGGTTCGGCCCGTGGATCGGGCAGTCGAGGATGTCGGTGTGGCGTGCAATCAGCGCGCCCTCGCACAGGCTCTTCGAGGCGCTGGTGACGATGGCGCCGCCGTGGGTGGACGTGTCGCCGAGACGAGCGATCAACGGCATGGGCTCACGCCTCGTCCGGCGGGTTGATGTGATAGGTTCCGGTCGTCTTGGCGATGATGTTGCCGTTGTCGTCGAGTACGATCGACTGCCCCTTGACGTGGTTTTTGAGGGTCATCATGCCCTCCTTCTGCTCGTCGACGCGCTTGGCCGGCGGCGGCATGACGATGCAGACGGCCTTCCCCTCGTCGCCGTCGGGCAGGAGGATCAGCGCCTGCCCGTCCTTCACTGGTGTCACGTGGACGCCTCCAAGATCTAGCACCATGGCCGTGATCTGCTTGCCGTCGGCCTCGAGGTCGACGAGCTTGTAAGGCCCTTTGTCGTTGGACGGGCCGACCACCTTAGCCCAGCGGATGTTCCTGTGTGCTGCGCTCATTGCCTCGTGTCCCCGTCTAAACCACGGCCTTCGCGAACGACCCCACCGCCGCGGTGCCCATGCCCTGGCCGCCGCCCCTCGACGGCGCGGCCGATGCCTGCGCCTGGTCCGAGAAGCTGTCGCCGGGGACGAGCGTCAGCGTCGTGCGCGAGCCGCCCTCCCAGTCTTTCTCGAACGTGCAGTCCTTGATCAGCAGGTCGTCGGCGATCTCCCACGCCCACGAGTAGACCGGCACGATGAAGCCCGGCCACCAGATCACGCCCGGCGCCGCGTCGAAACCCTGCAGGGTGGCGCCGTACTGGAAGCCGCGCCCGCGCGCGACCGAGGCACGCCACGCCGCGCTCTTCTCCGGCGTCTCGCCGTCGATGCCGCGCCCGCCGCGGTAGTGCATCTTGAGCTCGGGCCGGATCGCGGTGTCGACCGCGTAGCCCCAGTGCTGCTGCAGCGGATCGGCCTGCGCCGTCTGCTCGCCCTTGGGTTTCGATTCCCAGTGCTTCTTATCGTTCGTCGACTTCTGGCCGCAGCAGCCGGTGGTGTTCTCGCGCTCGAGGTCGCTGTTCTTGTAGGTGTCCTTGAGCACGTTGTTGAGCGGGTCGTCCGGCGGCCCCTTGTGCACCATGCCAGGCCCGCGCCGCTTCATGTTGCGGTCGATGACGAGGTTTCCCTTGCCGTCGCTCGTCATGAGCACCTGGCGCTTCTGCGCCCAGCGATCGGCAAAATTGAAGCCGCGGTCGTCGATCGCTCCCTGCACCACCTCGGCCGGGCCGTAGGGCGGCGGGTTGACCTTGTCGATGACGCCGATGCGCGACAAGCCCATCGTGCCGAGCGTGTTCGTCAGCACGTCCTTGAGCGCGATCGGCGGGTCCATCTTCGGCAGCTTCGGCCCGATAGTCGACTGCACGAAATCCTGCGTCCGGTCGCGGATGTGCACCTCGATGTCGTGGCTCTGCCACTCGTGGCCGCCCGACACCTCGCGCACGTTGCCAGTGATGACCGGCGTCGTGCCGAAGATGATAACGGCCTCGTCGCCGAGGTGGATCGGCAGCGGCACGCCAGGCTGCGCCGAGATGCAAAGCGTTGCCTCGCCCGCGCACTCGTCGAACGACACCTTGGCTGTCACCTTCTTCCAGCCGACGTACGGCGCCCCGTTGATGAGCACCGTCACCATTTCCGACGGCGTCGTCATGCCACGCGCTCGAGCACGGTCACGGCGCCGTCGAGCAGCGTCGGGTTCTGGCCGAGGTTGAGCTCGACGAGCGCGGGCGCATTCGACGGATCGTCGTAGAGTTCGTAGGCGAGCACGCTGGCAGGGAAGCCGTTGACGGTGAGCGTCGCGATGCGCGGCAGGCGCACCTCCTCGCGCTCGAGCACGGCCGAGGCCTCGAGGAAGAGCTGCAGCGCGTCGGCCGCGGCCGTGGCGTCGAGCGGCAATTCCTGAAGCGTGCCGTAGGCCGAGGCCAGCGCCGTCTCGGCAACGTCCACCGCCTCGGCCGTTGCGTAAGGCGCCACCGTCAGCGCCTCGGCGAGTCCGGCAAACGCACCCGCCGCGACCGTGTCGCCAAGCGCAAAGAGCGCCTGCCGGCGCTCGACGCGGTCAAGCGTCGTCGCCGGCACCGCAAGGCCTGCCGTGCGCGTGTGCGCCGCGACGTCAAGCAGCGCCCGCGATCCGGAAACGAGCCGCGGCGCGGTGACGGAAAGGTCGTCGAACGGGTCGCGCAGCGCCGCCTTGAGGTGGGCCGCAAGAGCCGGAGGATCGAGCGCGAGACGCTCGGGCTCTGCCGCGAGCCGCCGGGCCGCGGTCGAGACGCCGCCGAAGGCCGCGGATGCCGTGCGACCGACGTCCGCCACCGCGCCCGCGACGGCCTTGAGACTCGTGATCGAGCCCGGCAGCGGAAAGCTTTTCACGAGCCCCATCGTGAGGCGCGCCACCGCCGCCGACGCAAGACCGGACACGACGGCAGGAAGCCCGGTGATGAGCGCCGGGAACAGCGGGCCGCGGGTGACGCCGAACTTGACCTCGAGCGTGAGGACGCCCGAATCCTCGTCCTCGCGGTTGACCTGGAACGGGCCGAGCACCTGGCACAGCTGGCGCCCGTAGTAGGGGTGCTGCAGCGTACCGGGCCCGGGCGAGTTGAGCGCGCGCCTGAGCCGCGAGAACTTGGCCGGCAGGTCCGGGGATTTGAGAACGCACGTCAGCGAGAACACGGGCGGCGTGCCGCCGTTGTCCTCGATGTAGCGGTTGGTCGAGCCCGGGTAGTCGTGCGGGATCGAGTTGCGCCCCTCCTCGGCCTGGTCCTTGGGCACGAGGAAGGCGGCGCCGCGGAACGACGCGGGCGCAAGATCCTTGAGCAGCATGGTTTCGCTCCGCTAGGGCGCCGCGGGGGCTGCCGGCTCGGCCGTGGCTCGGCCGCGCGGCGCGGTCGCGGACAGCGGCATGGAGCCGGACACCGCGCCGCCACCATTGACCGAGCCGTTCACAGTTCCCGTCACCGTCAGATTTCCTTCGAGGCGCACGGTCGGCGGTGCTGCGACCTGGATCGGGTCAAGCGACACCCGCGCCGTGATCTCGCGCTCGGCAGCCGCCTGCGCCACGGACGGCGGCAGCCAGGAGGCGCCAGCGCGGGGAGCGTCTTTGAAGCGCCCGTACCAGTCGGGATCGTTCCGACGCCCGCCGCGCACCCAGCTGTGCGGCGCCCCGGCCATCGCCGGGTCGTACCCCATCCATCCCTTCACGGTGTCGATGATGTTCTGCGCGCCCTGCTGCGAGCCGCTGTGCCAGTCACTCTTGAGCGACTCGCCCCACTGGTGCGACAGCCACTTCACCCACTCCGGTGCCTCCGGGAAGATAATGTCGATCTTGAGCGGATCGGCGGCGAGCTGCTTCAGCTTGTCCCAGTTGTCGTAGGCAAAGGAGATGGCCTCGTAGCCGGTGACCAGCAGAGCGAGATAGATGCTCGCACGAGCCGCAGCCCTCAGCAGGCCGATTGCACCGCGCGCGGCGTACACTTGAGCGATGCCCTCCGAGAGTCCAGTGAACACGCCGCTGCCGACGGCCATCGCAAGGCGGCCACCGCCCTTCGCCAGCCAGCCAAGCGCGCGCAGCGCGGCACCAGCCCCCATTGAGCGCAGTGCACTGCCGACGAGCAACAGCGGTATCGCCATGGCTGTGAGGGCGCCACCTAGAACGGTTACGCCGCCGATGACCCGCGCCAGCAGCGGGTGTGTCTCGGTGAGCCACTTTCCGAACGAGCTCAATCCCTGGAACGTAGCGGCGATGCCGTCCATTGCCGGGACCACCACCGGCTCCAGGAACTTCGCGAGCCCGCGCTTGAAATCCTGGTACACGCCGGAGAGGTTGTTCCACGCCCGCTCCATGCCCTGCTGGCGCTCGCTCGATGCCTGCTCGAGGGCGCCCGCGCTCTCGACCAGCTCCTTCATGTAGGCCTGGAACTTCTCCGGCGGCATGCCGAGCATGGACAGCCAGAACTGCCCCGCCAGCACGTTTTTTCCGGAGAACGCTTTCTTGATCTTGTCGAGACCGCCCTTCTGCTGGGCGATATTGTATAGCTCGGCCTGGGTCTTGGCGACGTCGAACTGACCGCTCGCGTTCTGCAACGCCTTCGGACTCAAGCCGAGCATCTTGAGGCTTTTGAGGTCGGTCGGCTTGGGCATGGTCATGAACCGCAAGCCGTACTTGGCCATGTTGCCGATCTCGCTGTCGCGCAGCGCCGGCATGAAGTTCTTGATGAGGCCGATGGTCGTCATCAGCGCCACCGGATCGGCACCGCTCAGCTCCTTCATGGCGGCCAGGTTCTTGTAGGCCTCGATGGTGCCGCCGGCCGTGCCGGCGCCGAGCTTCTGCTGCTTGGCGAGCTGATCGCCGATGCGCTTCAGATCGCCGACCGATCCATCCGGACCAAGGAGTGCGGCAAGCGACTCTGCGAAATAGGCCGTGTCCTTGCCAGCGGTGTCGATCTGGGCGAGGCTCGACGCGATCTTCATGATGTTTGTGGCCATGTCGGCGCTGCCGACGATCTGCGCCGCATCAGCCGCAGCGCTCATAAGGTCGGCGTAGCCCTCGCCGGTCTTCTTCATCTGGGTCGAGATGGCGCCGCGCAACGATTCCATCTGCGCGTCGGTCACGCTGTCGACGAGCGAGCGGAACTTGTTCTCGGCCGCGCTCGCCTCCTTGCCGGTCTCGAGCAGCCCCTTCGCCCACCAGCCGGACCCGAGAAGGCCGAACATGCCCATGCCGCCAAGCCCGCCGCGACCGCCTTTGCCACCAGCCAGCAGCGCGCCCACCTTCGCCTTCGCCAGCGCGTTGACGTTCTTGAGCGCAGCACCCGCCGCAGCGGCGTAGGCCCGAAGCCCGCCTGCCGCAGAATTCGCCGCCGCACCAGCGGCGTGGATCGGCTTCGACATCTGCCGCGCCGCGTTCGCGAGCGCGCGCGATGGCCCTGAGAACTGGTCGATCATCCGGAAGATGTACTCGACGGAGAAGGCTGGCATGGGGGTCGTCCTCAGCGTTTGGCGTTCTTCATCGCGCGCTCGACATCGCGGTGATGATCGCGGATCAAGACCGCAATCTCGTCCAGCTCCTCTAACGGGAGCGTCTTGGCGTCCTCGTAATCAACACCTCCTTTGGTGCCGATGCAGATGTCGACGATGAGCCGGCGCCACTCGCGCTCTCCGAAGCGCTCGTCTCGCCGGAGAGGGTGAAGAAAAAAGAGGAGAAATCCGACAGAACCGACAGCACGCTCTTGAGCGCGCCGCGATCCTCGAGGCTGGCCCAGATCTCGTCGGTGAGCGGCTGACGTGTGCCGGCGACAAAGGCCAGCCGCGCGTTGCCCGTGAGCGTCTTTTTCAGCCACGCAACGAATGACGCGTAACCATCCTCGCCGAGGCCGTAGGAGATGATCTGCAACGCGTCGATCTCGGGCTTCTTCTTGCCTTCGGCAGGCTCAGCGTCCGCTTCGGCGGCCGCTGTCTCCGCCTCCTCGTCGTCCCGCGCCTCGTCGCGCATCTTCTTCACGACCGGGAAGAACTCGATCAGCGCGCGGTTGCAGATCGATTGCATCCTGGCGTGCACGGCGAGATCCACCAGCCCAGGCGCGCGGACGGTTATCGCCGTGCCTTCGACGATCGACCCCTCGTGGCTGTACTCGAACCCGTGCTCGTACTCGGTCGTCTTTTCACCGCGTGCCATGTGCGTGTGTCCCCTGAGTGCTGAGAGAATAGAGCGCCGCGGCCCCTTCCGCGGCGCGCGCCTTACATGACGGACGTGTACTCGCCGTCGAACTCGAGCTCGATCTTGCCCTCGGCCTCGAGCATGACCTCGGTCTCGTTGGCGAGGAACATGTTGGACCAGGACTCGGCCCACGGCGGATCGCCGGCACGGCAGGTCGCGCCGACGCCGGCGTTCGAGAGCGCCTTGACCGCCTTGACGCGGTCGATCATCTGCTTCGTCGCGGCGACCGCGAACTTGACCTTGCCGAGCAGCTTCGACGCATCGACGCCGGCCACGATCTGGACGTTGCCGCCGCCCGAGCTCATGGACCGGACCTTGACCTCGCCGGGAAGCGTGTACTTGAAGCTGTTGGGCTCGATCGGCCAGACCGAGCCGTTGATGTAGACCTTGGGCGTGGAGATGGTTTTCGTCTGCTCGATCGACATGAGGCTGTCCTGTCAGGCTGAGAGCGGAATGGGGAACGGCGGGCGCGGCCCGCCGCCGGGTGTCAGGAGCGCCGCCCGCTTACGCGGTGGCGAAATTGAACTTGATGGAGCCGATCATCTCGCCGAACTGGCTGACCATCGGCACGTCGGCGTTGTACTCGACGCGGCGCTTGTCGGGCTTCAGCACGATCGACTGCGCGGCCTCGAACTTGGCCCGGGCCGCCTGCCCCTTGACCGTGATGCCGATGGCGGCGAGGTCATCGTAGAGCGAGAGGCCGAAGGCGCGCATCGTCGGCTCGTCGACGAACGCGTAGCCGGGCACGCCGACGCCGGTCGTCATGCGGTGCTGGCTGAACTCCTTGCGGAAGTTGGCTACGAAGTACTCGCGGATGGTGCCGTGGGTGTCGCGCCACTCGAGGTATTTCCAGGTGTCGTCGTCGTTGCCGGCGACGTCGGTCTGCCAGGTCGTGACCATCACGCCCGCGATCACCGAGGTGTTGCGCTCGTTGCGGCCGAGGATGGAGACGCCCACACTCTCGAGCTCGAGCTGCTCGGGCTGGCTGAAGCCGGCGCCGCGGAGCGGCTGGCCGCAGAACAGGATCGGCGTGTTGAAGTAGGGCAGGGCGCACTTGTCCATGCCGCCGAACTGCTCGGAGTACTCGTTGTTGGCGACGATGTGGTTGATCGACTTGCCGTCCTCGAAGCGGAGCGCACGCTCGGCGGCGAAGGTTGTGGCGATGAGGTCGCCAGCCTCCGGGAAGTAGCAGCCCTTCCACTTGGCGTCGGTCGGCGTCTCGTTGCTGACGATCACGATCTCGGACGAGTTGAGCGCGATGCTTTCCGTCTTGAGCGTGGCGAGCGCCGAGTGCGAGAACACAAAGCCGCGACCGTCCTTGATGTCGTTGTCGAGGTTCTTCCGCGGGTCGAGGAAGGCCTTGAGGTTCGCCTGCGGGTAGGCCGATGGCCAGATCACGGTCTGGTAGCGGATGTTCTCCGCGAAGTCGAAGACCGTCGTCAGCGTCGGGTCGGTGGCGCCGCCGGTCCAGCCGGTCAGCGTCAGATCGAGGCCCGGGATCTCGGTGTCGACCGAGAGCGGCCAGTTGTTGCTGACCTTGCCGCCGTTGGCTGCCGTCAGCGTCAGCGCGTTGGCGGCGTAGGTGCCCGTGAACGGCGCGTTCGGGTCCGCCGAGACGAGCGTCAGGAGCTTGCCGAGCAGCGTGGCGGGCGTGTCGCCGACGACCGCGTCGACCACGTAGGCGTGGTCGTTGCCGGAGACGATGCGGTAGGTCACCGTGCGCGCCTCCGTGGCCGCGCCGGCGTAGGCGATGATCGCGGTCGCCTTGACCGCACCGCCAGCGTCTTCGAGCAGCCGCACGTCGCAGGAGGTGTAGGGGTTCGCCTTGCGGAAGCGCCGCGCGAGGAGGGCCGCGTGCGAGCGGGCGCCGAACAGCGCGTTGATCTCTGCGGCGGTGCGCGGGAGGTCGAACACCGGCCCGGCGACGGCCGAGCCTGCCGACGTGCGCTGCCCGACGATGAGAGCGCGATGGGCCTCGGTTCCCACGCGCTGGTCGCGCGGGATGATGTTGAGTGTAATGCGCGGGTTGCGCACGGCGGTCGTGGCCATCGGTTAGCGTCCTTTCTTGGCGGAAGCGGCGGGGGCAGCAAGGGTGGCGGGCTCGGCTGGTGCCTCGTCGGGCACGACGCGCACAGCGCCGCACTGGCAGGCTGCCTCGTCGGCGAGGCGCTTGCGCCAGTAGAGCGAGGTCGGTGTGCCGTCGTCGAATGCCTCGACCTCGAAGCGCGAGCCCGGCGGCTGGCCGCCGAGCGGCACGGTGCCGGTGATCTCAAGCACAATCTTCTTCATGGCGTCTCATCTCCAAAGTCGAGGCTTGCGGTGAGCGGCTGCGGCTGGCCGTCGTGCAGGATTCCGGTGAAGTCGATGCCGCGGTAGGCAGGCGCGCCGATCGGCGCGATGGTGTCGGGAACGGGCGCGGCCGGGTCGGCCCCTGGCTGCCACGAGCCGAAGTCGGCTTGCTCGTAGGGCGCGAGCGCGTCGGTGCGCGAGATCGTGGCCGGCTGCTCGAAGCTGTAGACGTGCGCGTAGATCGCGCCGTTGCAGAGCTGCGTGCCGTGCTCGCCGAGGATCGCGCAGTATTCCTGCCCGCTCATCAGCTCCGGGCGCGGAAGCTTAAGGCCGAGGAACGTGCGCAGCACCGCGTGCAGGATCGGGCCGTGGCATTTGTCGGCGGCGGCAATGGCGCCTGCGTTCTCCTTGGCCGGCAGGAACACGACGGCCGAGAAGCCGTCGAGCATCTGCAGGCGCAGCTCGGACGCCTGGCTGACTTCCGCGATCGCGTCGGTTTTAGCCGCGCGCGCCCGCGACGTGCGCACTCGCGCCAGCGGCATGATGAACATGTGCGCCTTGCCGGCACTCATCGACTCGTTGTCGCTGACGAACTTTTTCATTGCGGTCGCAAAATCGACCGCACCCCAGACGCGAATGTCGCGAACCACCGTCGGCGTCGCGACCGTCATCGACCGCGAGACGTCGGCGCCTGCGGGGAAGGCGAGTGTCGTGGCGCCAGTTGCCTCGGCCGCGTGCCAGCCCGTCACCGACGGCGGCAGGCGATCGAGCACGGAGGCCTCGGCCGTCCAGCCGGTGTCATCGACTGGCCCGCCGGGGCGAACGATGATCGTCCGCGCGTCGAGCACGCCGACGAGCTGGCGCTGGCCGTTGATCAGCGGGTCTGAGAAGCCCGAGAGCGTCACGAACGCGTCCCACGGCGTGAACTCGTTGCCGGCGGGAGCGGTCGTGAAATCGTGGTCGTAGGTAGTCGTGAGCGTGAGGTTGCCGTCGTCCTCGAGCACCGCCGCGGCAATCGGATTGCCGACGCCAGCCGCCGTGATCGCGAGCACCGTCTTGGACCCCAGCATAACGCCGTGCGGAGCGCTCGTAGTCAGCACCACGTCGCCGTCCGGCGCGAGCGTCATCGACGTGACGGCGAGCGCGTCCGAGAACAGCGGCGACACCGCCGGCAGCCGCATGGCGGCGTGCAGCACAATCGGCGTGATTTGCACCGTCAGCCCCCGACGATCATGTTGAACGTGATTTGCCCGAGCAGGTTCTGGATCGTGCCGGACGTGGCATTGACCGCCAGCGTGAGGTTCGGCCGCGGCTCCATCTTTGAGGTACCAAGCTCGTGGTAGACGCCATAGAACACGCCGATGCCAAAGCGGAACTGCTCGGCCCCGTCGACCTCGCCGTCGACGCTGCCAATCATCGCGCCCGACTCGACGGCCGAGTAACCGCCCGGCGCTGACGCCTGGTGGCCGCCGTAGACACGCCCGCCGCCGGCGCCTTGCATGCCCGCCTGTGTCTGGCGCACGAGCACCTGGACCGCCATTTCCGAGGCCGCACGCAACCCGATCTTGAAGCGGTCGTCCAGGCCCTCGAGCTGGGAGAGCACGCGGCCCTCGCCGCGCGCCTCAAAGGCGCCGCTCATTGCTTCGCTCTTTCCTTGGCGCGTTCCGACTCCCGTTCCGGGAGCCGGCCGAAACGCGCGATGGCTACTGCACCGCGGGGGCTGTCGCGTCGCCGAGCTTGGCGGCGTAAACGCGGAACCAGCGGTGCTGCTCGTCCACATCCTCGATCTGCAGGATGGCGAACAAGTTGCCCTCCGGGTCTTGCAGCATGTCGCGGACGTCGAACGGTACGCGGGTGAAGCGGATCGTGAACACGTGCGTCACGCGCCGCCCGTTGATCTCGACCCTCGACCACTCGGACGAGCCGCCCTTGGTCTTGACCTGGGCGCGTGGCGACAACACCGTCGTGTACTCGCGAACCGGGTCGGCACTTCCTGGCGCTGCCGACACGAGCCGCGGGCGCACGATCGAAATCGGCGAGTTGAGACTGCCGGCGCAGATGCCTGCCATCGCCCGCTCCTCAAACCGCGCCGACGCGGACGTAGCGCCAGCGCGAGAGCATCGCCCGCGCACCAGCCGGGATGATCTCAGACGAGACGCCGCCCGACTTGGCCGCGAACACGGAGCCGGAGGCGTAGCCGCCGCCACCGCCGCCACAGCCGCAGTCGCCGCGGTTACCGTCGAGTGCCGCGACAGTCATGAGCAGCGCGTGCACGATCTCGGGCGGCATGGTGGCAACCGTGAAACCGGCCGTGACGTCGATCCTGACGGCATCCATCCGACGCGCGGTCGCGGGCCACTCGACGCCGTCGCCGCGGTAGATGACGCCAGTGTCCTGCAGGCTTTTCAACACGTGATAGGTGCCAGCCGCCGGCGACAGGATCTCGCCCGTGCCATAGGCCGCGTACTCGACCGCGTCGACCGTCTTGAACGGCCGCTTGGCAACCTGGATCTCGTCGGCAAACGCCATCAGCGTACCTGTGAACGTCGTCTCGAACAGCGTCAGCGAGCAGTAGCGCTCGATCTCTGCCGCAGCGGCAAAGAGGAACGCAGTCAGCTCGGGGTCGCGCGTCGTATCCTCAGGCGCGAGCCCGATGAAGGCGCGCGCGCTGGCCACCCAAACATCTGGCGTTTCCGTCGGCGGCGTCTTGACCGTCCACACAGGGGCGGCGGGCCGCGGCGTGACGGAGCTTCCAAACGACAGCATCAGCGGCTCCGCGTCGGCGTCTGGAAACCACCTACCTGCACCATCTGGCCGGTGCGCGGGTCGAGTCTCACGTAGGGATCAGTCATGCCGTCACTTTCGGGCGCCGCCGCCGGGTCACGCGGCGCCGAGGCGTGAGACGCCTTGTAGGCCTTGTTGGCCTTGTCGAACCCGGCGTAGTCCATGCCGCCCGGCCCGGGGATCGACGCCTTTGCCACGATCGCTGGCGGCGGCGTGGCCTTGGCGGCGGCCAGCACGTCGGGCGAGGGAGTGGCCACAGCCGTCTCGAGCCCGAGCTTCTGCAGCCCGGCGTGGTACATGTCGCTGAGAGACCCGGCGAGGCCGTTATGTCCGGTGTCCTTAAGGCGCTGATCGGCGAGCGAGATGGTGCCCATGGCGACCATGTCGATCGCGCCCACGGTCGACTTGGCCACGGTGACGGCCGCCATCGCCGCCTTGGCCTGGCTCGCCAGCGTCTTGATCTCGCCGGCCTTGGCGGTCGCCCTGGCGAGCTCGCCCTTGCCGACCGAGCGCGCGATCATCACGCCGGCCGTGGTCCCGACCGCGACCTCGCCGACAAGCTTGACGCTTTCCGATGCGGCCCGCTCGCGGTCGCGCGCATAGGCTGCCTCATTCGCCGCCGCCACGCCCTTGTCGTGCTCGGCGAGCTGCTTGTTCAGCGTGTCGAGGTAATCCGCGGCGTCCTTCGACTTCTGGCCGAAGCCACTGCGCTGCTCGTTGGCGAGGCTCGTCGTCGCCGTGCGGATCTGCTCGAGGATCGCGTCGCGCGCGGGGTCGCCGCTCGACACGATCGGCGAGACCGTGACCGGTGCGACGACGGGTGCCGAAACGGGTGCCGCGGCGGGCGCGACGCGCACGCTGGAACCGCTGCGGCTCTCTGGCTTGCTGCTCATGCGGCTTGCCTCTCGCTTCTCGCTGCGCTTGGGACGCGAAGCCGCAGGCACCGCGGCCTTCGGCGCCGGCGGCGGCAGCTTGTGCGCCTTGAGCCGCGTTCCGCCGGGCATGGGCAGGTTGTCGGCCATCGATCAGCCCTCGCGGCTCGCGGTTGCGTCGGGAAGCGGCTTACTTCTTCGCCTTGCCCTTCGGCTTGGCAGTCGTCACGGGCGGCTCGCCCGTGTCGTCACCGGAGCCACCGGCTGCGGTGTCGTCGCCACCGGCCGAAGTGTCGTTGCCGGCGCCGCCTTCGGGAGCGCCGCCGTTGGCCGCGTTGTGCTCGGCCACGAGCTGCGCCCACTCCTCCTCGGTCACGGCGCGCCGCTGGCCCTCGGCGTCGACCGCCTGCACGAAGTAGTCGGCCTCGGCGTCGTCGTCGAAGCAGACGGGCTGTCCCGGACGCACCTTCACGCCGTCGCGGTCCGGCCCCATCTTGCCGACGCGCCACGTGTTGTTCTCGAGCGCGATGATGGTCTTTGCCATTGGTGGCTCCCGTTGATGTCTCAGGATCTGAGCAGCGGCGCCGGTGAGACGCCGCCGCTGTCGTGGTCTGCTACGACCTCAGGTCAGGGTCCGTTCCACTGGTCGAACTGCGCCGACTGGAAGACCGGGCCGCTGTTCGGCGTGCCGAGCAGCGCCGTCACCTGACCGGTGCCGCCGCCGGTCGCCGTGATGGCGGCCTTCACGAACTTCTTCTTGCCGATGTAGCCGGCGTGGAACACCTTCGAGGTGTCCGTCAGCACCTTCGGAAGCGGGACGACAATGTCGCTCGCCGCGACGGCGGTGAAGACGCCGCCCGAGGTGTCGCACTCGGTCATGGCCCACGACACAGCGCTGTAGGCGATGGCGTTGGCGACGTTGCCGATGAAGGTGCATGAGCCGAAGTTGCTGGTGTCGATGGCAGGAGTGAAGGCCGTGCCGTCGATGGCCGCGCCGGCGGCCGTGCCGAGCTTCGGCAGCACGTTGGATGCCTGGTCGAAATCTGACATTTGGTGAAGTCCTCGAATGGGGTGCTGGTTGGGAGCCCGGCGAGCGCTCTCGCCCGCCGGGTCACGTCAGGATCGCGCCGGGCGCGACGCCGCTACTGGATCTTGAGCTTGATCAGCGAGTCGTCGGTCAGGCAGTCGCCGGTGTTCCAGCGGTTCCACGTGTAGCGGATGATGCCCTCGCCGGCCTTCGTGACGTCGTCACGGATCATCTCCGTGCCGGTCGTGTCGAAGACCTCGTAGCCGCGCAGCATGTCGCCGAACACGATCGGGTAGCTGTTCGAGCCCGACTGGGCGTTGTCGAGGTCGATCCAGTCGGACGAGTACGGGAAGCCGTAGATCGTCGCCGGCTGGTCGCCGCCAGGCATCTGCCACAGCGGACGGCCCTGACTGTCGACCATCTGCTGCAGCTTGGCGAGCGTGCGGCGGTTGAAGAACCACCACGGCTTCTGGCCGCGCTTCAGCTTCGACGCGCACTCGGAGAGGTCGGCGGGCGTGATAGCACCGACGCCGGCGGTCACGTAGAGCGCCACCTTGCTCGACACCATGATGCCCTTGGGAGAGGCGTCGCCGGTGCCGAACAGGAAGTTGTAGCTCTCGCCGAGTCCGAAGGCCTCCATGGCGTCGCCGTAGATCTCAGCCTCGACGTTGTACGGCGACATGATCACGAGGTCGCGCGAGATCTCGACCGTCTCCGTCTGGCGGTAGGTCGTGACGCGCTCCATGCCGTACTTCGACTGCGCAACCGCGGCCGTGCGGAGCTCGCCCTGGTAGAGCGCGCGGCCGTGGCCGGCGAGACGGCGGCGAACCTCGACCGACTTGCCGGGCAGCGCGCGCACGCGGGCGAACGGACGCACCGGCGAGTTCTCGACGATGGCTTTGCGGATGCCCTGCTCCATCACGGGCGGAACGAGATAGCCGCCGGCCGTGTCGCTGTCGGTGCGCATGGTCTTGGTGTCGAGACCGTACGGGTTGCGCAGCATCTTGAGGTCGAGGCCCTCGGCGCCGGCGCCGTTGGCGGCGAACAGGAGGAAGTTCTTGCGTTTCTGCTCCTCGGCCGCGTCCGAGCCGCCGCCGCCGCCCTTGGTGGCGAGGTGCAGCTCGAGGTCGTCGATGCGCTTCTTCTGCGCGTCGGCGAGCTCCTCCTGCTTCTTGTTCCACTCCGCGGTCTCGCGGGCGAACTTGGCGTTCTTCTCCTCGACGTCGGCGAGGAACTTCTCGACGTTCTTCGCCGTCGCCTCGTTCTTGCTCTCGAGCGCCTCCTTGAGGGCGGTCATCGCGTCCTTCGACGCGCGCTCGAGCTTCTTCAGGTCCTCCGGCTTGACGGGGCGGCGGTTGTCGTCGTCATCGTCGTCGCGGTAGTCCTTGAATTCCATCTTGGCCATTGTCGTCAGCCTTTCAGCCTGTCGGCGAATGAGTTGAGGATGCTTCCGTAGGCGGGCGCTTCACGCCCATCGGCTGCGTCCCGCAGCCCCTTCGCGCCCCGGCCTTCGCGGTCGGCAGCGATCAGTCGCCTGGCGAGCTCGTTCGAGAGCCCGAGCGACTTTAGGTGACCTTCCCGGTCACGTGTGGAGAGCGCGTCCCAGGCCTTGAGGCCGAGAGGCGAATTCGATTTGAAGCCGTCGACCGCGGCCAGCGGGTTCATCGGCACGTTGACGATCGAGATCTCGAACAGCGCGGCCTTCTTGATCAGCCGCACGCCACCTTTCCGCTCGACCTCCTTGGCCTTGAAGCCGATCGAGACGCCCTTCAAGCCGCGGCGCTTGATCTGGGGCGCGATGCGACCGCGCACGAACTCGTCGTCCTTCGGCAACTCGGCCTTGAACCACAGCCCGCGGCTGTCCTCCTTCGCGTCGACGACGGTGCCGATCGGCGCGTCCTCCATCTTGTGGTTGAAGAGGAGGAGGGGCGTGCGCGTCTTGAGGCTCTCGGCAAAGGCGCCCTTGACGACGATGTCGTCGCCGAGGTCGGTGTTGCCGAACACGGAGGCGTAGCCGGTCAGCGTCCACGCGTCGGCGTTCTCCTCGAGGGCCTTGTCCTCGAGGTCGACCAGAAATCCTTTGTCCATTGGACCCTCTTTCAGGGGTTAGGCGGCGGCTTCCAGAGCCCGAGCGCCTCGAGATCGGCGCGGGTGAGAACGAGCTGCCGGTCCCCAGCGAGCAGCACGCGAACGGTTTCGCCGTCCGCGGAGAACTTGAGACGCGCCGCCGCGCCGTGCTCAGCCCGCGCCCACTTGGCGATGGCGTCGCGCGCGCTGCGCACGTCGTTGGCAACCAGCGCCGGCGCGCGGCGCTGCCAGAACGCGAACACGTCGTCGGCCATCAGCTTCGGCGGCACGAGGCGCCGGCCTTCGCGGGCGGCGAGACGCTCGGCCGAGTTGGCGAGCAGCGTGGCGATGCCGCGCTCGGCGTGGCGGTCGTCGACGGTGAGCCCGTCGAGCGAGAGCTCGCCCGCGCCGCGGCGCACGATCGTCGCCCGCGCCACCGTTTGCCGGTCGACGCGGACGAGGAGCTTGTCGGCTTCCTGCACGAGGTTGGCGAGCCGGCCGTCGGCAAGCGCCACAGTGGCCCGCGTGCGGCCGTTGAGCGTGACCGCGGTCGTCGGCGTCGCCGGGCGCGTCACACCCGGCCGGTCGCCTTCGCGGCGCTGGCGCTTCGCCGGCACCGAGACGGTCTCCGCGATCGGGTCCGACGTGCCGTCCGGCCTCTCCATGCGGTAGGCCGCCGAGCACCGGCAGTTGATGACGTTGGCGAGCGAGGCGCCGCGCGAAGTGTCACCCGGGAATCGCAGCGCCTCGCCCATCACCGTGAAGGTGTCCGAGACGCCGACCTTCTGCCCGTGCGCCTCGTGGTGAGCGGGGCGCTCGCGCCCGTCGAGCAGCGAGGTCCACGTCTTCGTCACGACGCCCGAGCCCTTGTCGCTGTCGACGACACGCCAACGCGTGTCCTCGGCAACGGTCTGGGTGTTGACGTTGGCAATCGCCGCCGCGCGGCTGTCCGTGCGGTCGCCGCCGCGGCCTTGCATCGACACGCTGTACTTCGGCTTCCCGGCCTTTGCCTCGAAAGCGAGCGGCGGGCCGCCCTTGAGCCACCGCGGCGCGAGGGCGTCGCCCGTGCGAACCGGTTCCACCGTTGGCACGCGCAGCGCCAGGCGCTCGCGGAGAAGGTCGCGATCGACACCGGCCAGGATCCGCTCGGCCTGGTCGCGGGCGAGCTGGTCCAGGGCTGTGGCCTGGTCGCCGTTGACAGCGACCGCGGCGAGGTCTGGACGCGCCGTCACCGCGAGCCCGCGGAAGGCCTGCACCGTGCGGCCGTAGTGCCGTGTCAGCGCACGGTGAACGAGGTCGACCCAGCCGATCCTCACGAACGGCTGAAACTGTCCCTTCGCCGCCCGCGCCGCGCGCCCGTAGGCTCGCATGATGCGCGCGAGCTTCGGCGCCAGCTCGGCCTCGAGCGCCAGCTTCGCTTCTAGCCTGGCGCGTTCCGACTCCCGTTCCGGGAGCCGGCCGGAACGCGCGTCCGCCCGGGCCAGCCTACCCAATTCAATTCAAGCGCCGGACGCGCTCGCTCCTCGCGGACTTCTTCGCCGGCGGCGGGGCGGCCGGCTTCTTGGCGGGCGGAGGCTCGTCGGCGTCGTCCTCCTGCGCGGGCTCCTCGCCCGCGGTGTCGTCCTCGGTCTCGGTCTCTGTCTCGCTCTCGCCGCCGCCGCGGCCGAGGCGCTTGTCGACCTCGGTGAAGTAGTCCTCGCCCGCCGGCACCATGCCCATTGGCACGTAGAACAGGTCGCCGTTCAGCGTCGGCTCCATGCCGAAGTCGTTCCTGGCCTCGTCGCGCGTCACGAGCCCGGCGCCGTGCAGCTTGATCGCATTGGCGATCGCGCGCTCGGCGAGGATCGGCACTGAGAGAAGATCCGGCTCGATCTCGACCTCCTGGCCGAGGCGCTCGGAGAACACGCGCGCGAGATCCTCGTACACGAGCTTGAACGTCGGCAGCACGGCGTTGTCGAACAACATCCGCCACGCCGTCTCGTAGTTGTTGTTGGTCTGCGCCTTGACGTTGAACAGCGTCACCGGGCAGTTGTAGCGCGCCGCAATCGCGTCATCGACGAGGCCCGTCAGCGTGCCCCAGTCCATGTCGCGCGGCGTCATGGCGACGTTCGTGAACTCGCTCTGCCCGCCGGACGTGATGGCGATCGAGCCGGCGTTGCCGGCGACCGCGCGCTGCACGTTACTCTGCACCGCCTCCATCTGGTCGTCGGTCAGCGCGTCCTTGAAGTTCAGGATGCCAGAGATCCGCGCGCCCTTGTCGATGAGGCTCTTGTTGTGGATGACCGCGCGGGCGCGAAGCTCGACGTCGTTCCTGACCGCGTTTAGCCGCGACAGCCCGATGCCCTTGTTGTCGCCGGCCATGTCGTAGATCGGCAGCATCTCGCTCATCGGCCCGTTGACGTAGCGGAAGTTGACGCCGTCCGTGCGCACAAACGTCATGCCGCGCGTCGGCTCCTGGACGTGGAACTGCCGCGGCCAGCCGTCGACGTCGCGCTGCCAGACGGTGTGCTCCGCCTTCAAGACGTCGAGCGCGAACGGCAGCCCGCGCTGGCTGCCGATCAGGTGCAGCGGGCAGTAGCCCGCCGTCATGATCTGGACGACGACCTCTTTCACGAGCTTGCGCCGTGAGCGGTTGAAGCCTGGCCGGCAGAGGAGCTGCTTCAGCGGGTGCTCGTCGACCGTCGTGCCGTTGATCTCGATCACCGGCGGCAGGTGGGCCACCTGGTCGGCGATGAGGTCGATGACGCGGGCGAGCGTCGCGACGTTCTTGTAGAGCCGCCAGGCCTCGACGGCGGTGAGCTCGCCGGCGCCCATCATGAGCCCGACCCACGGCGGCACGGAGGCAGCCGACACCGGCGCCGGCACGGCCGACTTTGTCGCGAGCCCGAGGGCCGCGCCGATGCGGGAGAAGAGGCTCAAGGCGTGCACTCCCGGCGTTTGCCATAGACAACGCGAACCTCGTCACGCGTCATCCAGCCGTGAACCCTGCCACAGTCGACACACTTCCCGCCGATGCCTTCATCGGTCGATTGCAACTCGCAGCGGGTGCACCAGCCAAGCCAGCACAGCAGGCGCCTCAGCATGGCGTTGTCCTCAGGTTACGACCGCTCCGACGCGGATCTGCGCGCCCTGAGACAGCTCGCTCAGGGCCCACACATTGGCGTCGAGCCGGTCGGGCGACCGCTCGCCCATGTAGCCGGCAGTCGTCATGTTCAGCATCTGGTCCTCTAGCTCGCCGAGGCCTTCGGCGTGCTCGACGGCGCCGTTGCCGTAAAGCGCCGAGATCGGCTCAGCGCGGACCGATTTGCCGCGCGAGGCCTTCACCGTCCGCACGACCACGTTCGCGTCTTCGCCGCGGATGGTGCTGATCACCATCGCGCCACCGAAGTTTTCCTCGGCGACGATCCGATCCGCGCTGAAATCCTTGTAGGCCTTGACCGCCGCCCGCGCCCACTGCTGCGGCGAGCCGCGCAACGTCCTATCGGCCAGAACGATGTACTTGCGGCTACCTCGGCGGCGCCCAGCGACGACAATCCCGATCTCGTCCGAGCGCTCGTCCTCGGGACCGTGACAGCCAGACGGGTCGACAGCAACAACGACGCGCTCGCACTCGGCGGCAAGCGCCACTGGATCGGTCGTAAGCCGCGGCCCGAAGCTGTCGAGGCTCCAAAGCGCGTTGTCGAGGTCGGCGGTGAACTTGCCGAGCAGAAAGCGGTTGCGCTGCCGCTCGGGCAGACTCTCGAGCTCGGCGATGTACTCGGGCGAAAGGTTCTGCGCGTTGCCGTGAGGGTTCATCACCATCGCGGCGTAGTTGTCGGGGTTCGGCAACGGCCCGCCGGCAGGCTTCGAGGCCGGGTCGCGCTTCGAGACGAAGAGCTGCGCCGTCCAGTGCTTCGAGCCGGGCGGGTTGCAGTCGTAGAACGCGCGGTTGACGAGCGCCGTCTTCTGCGCGAGGCGGGTCCGTGCCATCAGCACCGCCGAATAGGCGATCTGGCTGCACTCGTTAAAGTAGATGGTCGCGTATTCCTGCCCGAGGATCTTCTCGGTGCGCTCCTTGTCGTCGAGACCGGCGAGCCAGATCTCGGAGCCGCCGACCCGGAACACCCAGTCGGTCTTGTCCATTCTGCCCGGCACACCCGGATAGCGCTTTGCCATCACGGTCGGCAGCGTGTCGAGGCCGATCGACGTTTTCAGGTGGTTGAAGCGGTGCCTGAAGATGGCGTGCCGCGAGCCCGGCGCACGAATGGCGCGGCCGATGAGCAGCGACACGAGCAGGAACGTCTTCCCAGACCGCGAGCCGCCGTACAGCATCGAGTGACGCGCCGGCCCGCCGAGCATGGCGATCGCCCGCGTCTGGTCGTCGGTGTATTGAAAGCTCACGGCTGGTCTCGCCTCCGGCGGCCGGCTGCCGGAACGGCAGTCGCCGGAGGCCAGCAAGAGCTAAACCTTCGCCTCCGCATCACTGATCTGAACCACGATCGGGCCCCCGCCCTTGCCGCCGATCTCGCCCTCGATCGTCTGCTTGAACAGCCCCAGGTGCAGCCCGAGCTTGTGCAGCGCGGCTCCCTTGTCGTGCAGCTTGAACTTGATGCGGCGCACGTCGCGCGCATCCTCGCCGCGGCCCTCGGTGAAGTCCTCGACCGTCACTTCCGAGATCGCCGCCGCCTGCACGCGGTCGAGCTGCGACAGGTCCACGAACGCATCGCCGGACGAGGTCGTGCGCACGTAGTCGAGCATGTTGGCGAAGCCGATCTTCGCCATTTCCTGCAGCACTTTCCCGGCCGAGATCTCGAACTCGCGCTCGGCCTTCTCGGTCACCAGCGACCGAAGCGCCGCGATTCTTCCCCGAATCTTCCCGGTCGCCAGCAGCTCCGACGCCTTCTGCGCCCGGCTCTGCGGCTTCCACTTTCGCGACTTCGGGAACGCCTTGGCGTAGCTCGCCGCGCCATTGTCGTTGAGCACGTAGGCCTGGCAGAACGCCTCCTGCGAAGCCGTCAAGCGCTCGCTCTCGGTGCCGGTCTTCTTCCGCGTCTTGCGCGGTTTTTTGTCGGACATGCCGCCTCGGCGGCAGCGCCGCCCCTTTCCTGTTCTACCGCCCCCGCGTCGCGGCCTTGACCGCGAGCGCCTTCAGCGCCGCGCGGGCCGCATCGGCGCCGTGGGCGGCAAGCTCTGCCGCGCCGAGCCGCGCCGTCGCGAGCGCGCCCGCGACGTTACCGGACGCGAGCTGCGCCCGCAGCTCAACGCGCCGCTCGTCGCACGTCGTGCACATGAGCCTTTGCCCCGCTCTTCCTCGCCGGCCGCCGCACCAGATCGCGGGCGAGCGCGCGGATCACGTCCAGCGCCTCGGCCTCCTCGACCTTGCGCCGGTAGGCGCGAGCCTTCGACGCGGCACTGCGCCCGAACGCCCACCGCAGCACCATCTCGTTGAGCTCGACGTCGTGGGCGGCGCAGAGCGCGCGGGCCCGGTTGCCGTCGGCACAGATACGCCACTGGAACCGCGCCTTGTTGCGGCAGCCATTGACACAACACGGAACGCGCCGAATGCCCGCCTCCGTGTAGTCGCGGGCGCGACCCTTAGCGCGCGGCATCGCCGACGAGCGGCCCCACCTCGACCATCACCGGCGGGTGCCGGGTGCCGAGAATGCGCAGGTGCACGGGAGCGCCGGCCGAGATCGCCGCCCGCTCCTCGTCCGAAGGCTGCCACGCGGTCGTCATGGCCGGCGTCTCCGGCCCGTTCACCGCGCAGTTGATCGTCTCGTCGCGGATCGGTAGCCCTAGGTAGCCCTGGCTCTCGCCGATGACCCGCGTCTGTCCCTCGATCGGAATTGGCTGCATCGTCCTGTCCCCGTTCCCCCGCCCCCGCGGGTATTCCTCAATCAAACCTTCTTCGCGGCGCGGCCGTGCGGTGCAATTACGGAATTGCGGTTGCGGTGTCGGCTGCCGGATCGGGCCGGATTGAAGCGCGAAATGGGCGGCGAATGGCGCCCGGAAATGCGAAACCCGGCTCGGTTGCCCGGCCGGGTTTTCTCATTTGCCCATACGTCTCGCGACGATGCCAAAACGAATCGGTGATTTGCGGCTAAAGGTCAAATCTTTTTTTCAGCGGGCTCCCGTCCCCCGCTCCGCCGCGATCTCGCGCACGACCTCGAGCAGCTCGGGGCGGCGGTCGATGAGGCGGGCCATGGTGGCGGCGGCGGAGGTCGGCCCCTCGTCGGCCCAGCTCTGCCCGGTGCGCCGCGAATTGCCGAGCAGGGCTGCAAACTCGTGCTGCGCGAGGCCGTGACGGCGCAGGAACTGCTTATATTCGGTCGGCGTCATCGTGTGCAGGTTCTTCCAAGCCGCCCGCGGTTACGGGCCACTCTCTACACATAGACTGCACTTCCACCCAGCGCAAGAGAAAAGTGCGAAAGCTGCACTTTTGCGATTGACAAAGGCGCAGAAACTGCACATATTGGCTTCACCAACCACGGGAGAGACGACAATGTCACGGTTCACTAGCGACAACTGGAATGGCTCAGACGAGCAGATTGAGACTGCCAACCTCGCCTACGACGAGGCTTGGGGCGCGATCAAGGGGCGCACCCAGCGCCTTGGCGAAACGATCGACGCCGATCAGGTTCGACAGTCGCTTGCCGACGCCATCAATAACGCATTCGCCGATGGAATCAGCGCTGCCGAGATCGCCGAAACGGCTCTTAAGTACATGGGTTTTGAGCCGGCCCGGTCCGCGTTTTCTCTGGAATGCCTCTGACGCAGCGGTGCGGGAATTGTGTGTAGCACACATAGTTCCCCATCCCCTGCACCAGCAGGACCGGCCAGCACGACCGCGCCCGGCGGCCGGCTCTCGGAACGAGAGTCGCCGGGTGCAAACAAAAGCGGCCCCGCGGCGTGCTCGAACACCCCGCGAGGCCTCGTCTCAACCCCTGCACTACCAGGAGCTTTCGACATGCAGACACATGGCACACGCTGGCGCATCGCGCCAGTTGCTTACCTCCCGATCGC
This sequence comes from Alphaproteobacteria bacterium, assembly GCA_019137195.1. Lineage (GTDB taxonomy): Bacteria > Pseudomonadota > Alphaproteobacteria > Rhizobiales > Hyphomicrobiaceae > CBDCUQ01. The sequence continues at coordinate 22,398 of JAGVSR010000132.1, read as the reverse complement.
CTGCGCGATCGTGGCCGAGACCGTTTTCAACGGCATTCGCGGCTATCGCCTCGGCGCCGAGGTCGAGGCCACCACCCTCTCGCTTCCCGCTTGGCTTCCCGAAGGCCTCGCCGGCGCGCACGTTTCGCTCTTGGGCGCCGTGCTCGTCTCGGCGGCGATCGCCGTCTCGAGCATGCAGGCCCGCGCCGCGTGGCTTGCCATCGCTCCCGGCACGCCGTTGCGCCTGCGCCTCATTGCCGGTGGTGCCTCGGCGCTCCTGCTAGCGGTGTCGGGCTCGAGCGTGGCCTCGCATTTGCTCGAGATCGAGCGCGCCAAGGCCGGCGCAGAGCAGGCCGGGCGCACCGCGCTCGGGCTTGCTAAGGCCGACTATGAGGCCGCCAAGGCCGATAGCGACCGCCTCGGTGCCCAGCGCTCCACGGCCGAGGTCAAAACGGCAATGGAGCAAGTCAAGATTGCCCGTTGGGCGTGGGAGGAATCGGCCGAGTGTACGGCCGAGCGCGCCACGCTTCGCCCCGAGGTCGCCAAGGCCTGCGCGCCCTTCTATGAGCTCAGAAAGGAAATGGCCGCGGCGATCAGCAAGGCCGATGCCGCCGAGCGGATGGCCAAGGCCAAGGCCGAGATCGGCGCTGAGCTCGCCCGCGGGCCGGTGGTGGCGGCTCCCTCGCCGTCCGAAGCCTGGCTCGCCCGGCGGTGGGGCTGGCTCATGGCCGCGGCCCTCGTGCTGCTCGCCACGTTCGGCTCGGTGCTCGGCGCCGAGCTCGAGCGCACGCCAGCAAACGACAACGCCACTGGCGGCCGGCTCCCGGAACGGGAGTCGCCAGCGGCAAGCAAAGGCCACCTCACCGACGCGGACATTGCCCAGCTCCGGGCGTTGTTCCTCGCCTCGGATCGTCCGGCGATCGCCGGACCTTCCGGGCCGTCGTCCGCGCAGCGGATGATCGGCGCATCCGGCCGGCTCCCCGGAGGGGAGTCGGATGCGCCCAACGAAGACCCTCCGAAGCCCGGCGCGTCGGCGCGGCCGAGCGCGGCCGTGATCCGGTTGCCGGATGCCAAGGCGTCCGCGCTGCGGATGGTCCGCGCCGAGCTTTCCGCCGGCCGGACGTTCCCGAGCCAAGCCGAGCTTTGCCGGACGTTCGGCGTGCCGCGGTCGACCATGTCCGACTGGCTCGGCGAGTGGGAAGCCGCCGGCGACATTCCGCGGCGCCGGACGGTCGGACGGTGCAAGGCGGTTGGCTAAGCACCGCGCATCAGTTTACAGATTTGCGCAAATCAGCCCTCGGCGTCACCCGGCGCCGGGGTTTTTTCGTTTCAAAACAAATCCCCCTGGCCGCCGGGCCGGACCTTGCGCACGGCGGCGGTGATCTCGCGCACGAGGTCGGGCTCGCGCTCGGTCTGGCGTTGGGCGTGGGCGATGCGCGCCGCGGCGATCTCGAAGTACTCCGGGCTTTGCTCGACGCCGACGAAGCGGCAGCCCTCGCGCACCGCGGCGATGCCGGTTGTCCCTGAGCCCATGAACGGGTCGAGCACTACGCCACCGGGGGGCGTCACCAGCCGCACCAGCCAGCGCATGAGGTCGACGGGCTTGACGGTGGGGTGGAAATTCGCACGCGCGTTTCCGGTTCTCGTGCCGTCGCGAAGAGCGCCGACCCCGGCGCCAGCGACGGCACGAGAACCGGAAAGCCCCTCCTCACGCTCCTCGCGGCCGGCTTTGGCGGCGTAGAAGAAGCGGATCGCGTCGCGGGCCGATGGCGGGAACGCCTCAAGCACCTCGAGGCTGCCGTCGTGCAGCACGTTTGCCGGCCAGCGGCCAGCAGGATTGTCCGGAGCTGGCGCCCACTCCGTGTTGGGCCCGCTCAGTGCGCGATTCTCGGATGCCGGGGAGCCTGACTTGCTCCACCCACTTTCAAACCGCCCCTCCACCCGCGCCCCGTCGACGTTGATGGCGCCGGTGGCCCAGCGCAGCACGTTGGCGGCGACCGTGGCCTCCGAGAGCGGCTTCCGCGCAAAGCACACCGGCTCGTGGCTCGGCTTCAATGCCGTTCCCCACCCTTCCCAGCGCCGCGCGTCGTCACTGAACGCCGCCGTAATTTTACCGACTGGCGCTACATGATCGTCCTGGTACTGCGCCCGCCAGACTGCCGCATGGGCCTCCTTGTCGTGCGTGCCCAACACTGGCCGCTTCTTGAGGTTCTCCGATTCCACAGTTCGCGCGTCGACAAGTCCCTCGATCCACTCTGGCACCTCCGGCAAGTGCGGACGCATGAGTTCAAACATTTCCCGCGTTGCGACCTCCGGCTGTTCTCCGTCGGTGAGATACTGGCTTGCCATGCTCGATGCCGTCACGCGGTTGATGGTCCGCGATGTTATGCCTGTCGATCTCATCCAGGCCGTGAAGCGCAGCGCACGGTCGCGCCGCGGTCCAAGCGTATCCACCTTGTCGATCTGTTTTGCCACATCCAGCGACTTCGGAAACCCGCTGCCGTAGATCCACATGAGCTGGTCGCGGACCTCGAAGCCGGCATCGTCGATGGCCTTGGCGATGCGGTGGTAGGTGCGGCTGCCGGCGAACGCGACGAGGTGCGCACCGGGTTTCAAGGCGATGCGCACGCCGCCCCACGTCTCCCACGCCGCCGCGACGCCCGAGCTGTCCCAGCCCTTGCCCATGAACCCGAGCTCGTAGGGCGGGTCGGTGACGCAGGCGTCGATCCACGCGCCCTGCTCGGCCAACAGCGGCACGATGCGCGTCGAGTCGCCGAGGTAGAGCGTCGCCGGGCCGACCTGGCGCACGTCCTCGACCAGCGGGCTCGCGCGGATCTCGTCGGGCCGGCCGGCAATCGGCAGGAACCGCCCCGCCTTCACGCCCGCCAGCCGGATGGCGCCGATCGCCTCCGTGTAGCATCGCGCCGAGTTGTCGGCCGCGTCGTAGGTTGTGTCGTTGTCGCTCGTCACACCCGCTCCCTCTCCCCGCATTCACGAGTTGTACCAGCGCCGGCCCGTTGCCGAGCCCCTTCACTGCACCGTCGCGCGCTGCTCGCGCATGTGCTTCAGCAGATATTCGGAGATCCCGGCCTCGCTGGTGGCGCGGATCGTGTCCCAGCTCATCTCGACCTTAAGCACCTTGTCGTCCATGCCGACGCCGAAGGTGATGCTCGGCCGCTCGCGCGCGCCGTCCTTGGCCTTGACCTCGCCGCGCTCGATCGCCTTCAGCGTCGCCGCGATCTCGTCCGCCTGCGCCTTGAGTCGCCTCAGCGACGAGTGTTTCGTGGTCATCGCCGTCACTCCCTCCGCCGCAGATCGTGGTACTCGTCGAGCCACGCGGTCACGGCCCGCTGGCCGCTCTCGCTCAAGGACGCGAACAGCGCGCCGAGCAGCTCGGCCGCGTCGGTCACAGCGTCCCGGAGCCGTTCGGCTTCGCCCAGCGCCACCGTGGCCTCGACTTTCAGCTTTGCCATGGCTTCACCCCAGGGCGGCGATCGCCGCCGCGTTGCAGATCACATGAATGATGTTGTCGGCGATGATGAGCAGCCACACGGCGAGCCACGGCGGTACGTCGTCAGGGTAGCCGGTGGCCGTGACCGGCTTCCAGCTTGTGACGTCATCGGCAATGCTGCCGTACTCCTCGATGTCCAGTGGCCCGTTCTTGAGCCACACCACGTATCGCGCGAGGCGGAAGCGATCGATGAGGAAGTGGCTGCCGCAGATCACCGCCAGCGCCGCCGCGCTGTTCGTGATCAGCAGGAACGGCAGCGTGTAGGCGATCGCGTGCATGGCCGCGGCAAAGCTCTGCCGTGTTTTCTCTGTCGCCATCCAGTGCGATTGCAGGATGTAGTCGCCCACGGCGTGCGCCACGAGCTGGTCAGCGGTGAACATTTGGTTTCCCCCTCAGAACAGCGAGCCTTGCGCCGGCGTTATGTCGCGCGCGGTGGCGGCGCCGCGCACCTCGACCTCGCCACCCGGCTTGATCACGGCAACCGTCTGGCCGGCATCGAGCGCGCGCTCGATGAGGTCGCCCATCACGGCGGCTTTCCCCGCCTGCCGGCCACCGATCACGGCAGCCGCGCGTGGCGGCCGGCTCTCGGAACGAGAGTCGCCACGCGCCAGCAAAGAGCGTCGCGCGTCCGGGTAGTGGCGCACAGTGCCCCTGATGCGGTGCTCGCCGAGCCCGCACAGCACGTCACCGCTCGCCGAACCGCCGGCATCACCGGGCATGAGCCCAGCGCGCCGGGCGCAATCGTCACAACCCCAGGCGCTCATCTCCCCTTCCTCCCCCTCCGCGCCACCTCCGCCGCCACGGCGGCGTCGTGCTCGGCGCGCGAGATGATCTCGAACCCCCTGAGCGACAGCTCGCAGGCGACGAGCGCGTCCTGCAGAAGCGTCCACAGCCACGTCTCGGGCGGCCCGAGATCGATCGCGTTGCGGAAGCGGTGGCGCAGCTCCGTCGCCTCGCCCGCCCGCTCGCGCCCGCAGAGCGCCGTGTCGAGCTCGGCCTTGAGCCGCGCCGCGTGCGTGCGCGTCGGCACGCCGACGACGACAAGGCGCACGGCGCGCGCGAGCGGCTGCTGCAGGTCGAACGCCGCGCCCGACTGGCGCCAGTCCGCGTTGACCTCGACCCACACCGGGAGCGCGCCGCGGTTGTCGTTGAAGTCGCGCGGGAGCGGGCGCGCGGTGGCGAGCACCGTCACCCAGTGGTGGCCGAGACGCTCCTCCGCCTCCACCTCCTGAGCCGCCCGCCGCGCCCGCCGCGGCGTCTCGTCGACGAATTCGGGTGAGGAGGGGTTCACGCTGGTTCCGCCTTCCTCGCTATCCGCTCGTCGAGTGCCTTGGCCCCTCGCTCCGCTTGCCTTGCCAGCCGCTCGCGCAGGGCCTCGGCGGCGACTTCGCCGGCCCGGTACTCTTTCCTCGCCCTCGCCGCCGATGCCGCTCTCAGCGCAACCTCGCGGCACTGGCGCCGCGTCAGCCGCACACCAGAGAGCGCCAGCTCCGCCACGTCGCCAGCCTGGGCGAACGCGCCTTCCGGCCGGCGCGCGGAACGCGTGTCGGAAGGCGCCACCAAGAGCGCCCCCCGCTTCCACGCCCGATTCCCCTCCTGCACAGCCGCCAGCGCCGCGGCCCGCGCCAGCACGCCAGGTGTCGCGGCGCCGTTGGCAACGGCGGTGACGCGGTCGAGCGCGCGCACGTAGACGGCCTCGACCTCGCCCGGCTTCACCTTCGCCGCCGCGGCGATCTTCGCCCACGCCTTCGCCGGCAGCGCCGCGCGCTCCTCGAGCACGGTGCGCTCCTCGTCGCGGCGGCGCGACACCCAGCGCGGCAGGTCGCGGCGCACGCGGCGGCGGCGGCGCGCGAGGTCGACGAGCCAGGCCATCGCCACCGGGTGGTCGTCGAGGTCGGGGCCGGTCGGCTGGAAGCGGTCGGGCTCGCACGGCGCCGGAAGCGCCGCCCGCGCCAGAGTGTCGGCGAAGGTCTTCGTGACCGGCCGCCCGAGCGAGAGCGCGCGGTCGGTCGCCAGCGCGCGCATCAGCCGCCCCTCGGCCTCGCGGCGGCTGATCCGCCCCGGCTCCGAGTAGGTGACGAGGTGAGGATCCAACCACCACTGCGGCTCGGCAGCGATCTGCCCGTCCTCGCCGAGCCGGTGAGCCGCGTGCGCCGCCTCCCGCATCTCCTCCATCTCGCGCGCGATCTCTGTCGCGCTCATGTCGCCGCGCACCTGGGCGGACGCGCGTTCCGGCCGGCTCCCCGGAGGGGAGTCGGAACGCGCCAACAAACAAGTCGCTGACCACATTCTGCCTTCCGCCACCGCCCTCGGGCTGCCCGGCGCAGGCTCGACGAGCGCGGGCGCGGGCAGCGGGTGCGCCCACAGGTCCGGCCGCTTCGGACGCCACAGCTCCGGCGCGCGGCCGCGCAGCGCGTGGAAGCCGGCCCAGGCCCGCGACGGGTCAGCCGGCGTGACGTTGACCGGCGGCAGCCACACCGGCCGCCCGCGGTAGTGCGTGAGCCACAGGAGCGCGCCCGTCTCCGGGTGCCGCGCGCGTGCCGCCTCGAACTCGCGCAGCCCGTGCGCGTCCCGCCACCGCACCACGACCACCACCCCCAACGGCGGCACCCCCTGCTCCGTCGTCCACCAGGGGATGTCGTCGAGAGCCGGCAGCCGGCAACCGGCGGTCGAAACCTCGCCACTCGCGCCGGCCTGTTCCCTCCCCACACCGTCGCGGAGCGACAAAGCCGATGAGCTAGGGGGAGGGTTAGGGTGGGGGGTCGTGCTCGCGCCGGCCGTGGTCATTGGCTCACGCCGCTCCTGTTCGCGCCAGGAACTGCGGCAGGTCATCGCCGGCATCAGCCGCCGACACCTTGGGCCCGTCGAGACGGCGCGCAGGCGGCGACCTGCGGTCGAGCAGCGGCCACCGCTCTGCCGCCGTCACCGGCGGCAACGGCGGCGGAGACAGCGCCGGCATGGGCTCAGCCGTCACGGCTGCCGCCAGCGGCATCGCAGGCAATCGCAGCGGCGAGGCGCCGATCAGGTCGGCGAAAGCGGCCAGCACGGTGCCGAGCCCGGCCTTGCGCTGTGCCGCCTCGACGAGCAGCGCGTCGAGACGCGCCTTCAGCGCCGCGTCGTGGCGCGCGGCGGCCTCGCCCAGCGCATCGAGTACGCCCTTGGCGCGGTCGTGGTCGATCTTGGCCCCGGCGAGCATCGCCTCGAGCTCAGCGGTGAGTGTCTGCATGGGTGCCTCCTGTTGCGGTTGCGGCGAGGGCGACCACCCGCCCGTGGTCGAGGACGACCGGCGCGACGTGGCGGTGGCCGTCCTCGTCGATCTCGATCGCGCGCCGCGTGAGACGCGGCAGGCGCACGGCACACTCCGGCGCCGCCGGGTTGGCCCACGGGGCGAGCCGTTCCGAGGTCGTGAGCGTCGCGTCTACGTGGGCGTGTTTCATGGCGTCACCTGTGTTTGGCGAACAAGGTAATGCCTCGGAGCCGAGGCCTCTCCGCCGATGTGCCAAGAACCGCAATTCTGGCAAAGGAACGGAACAACGCGATGCCGCTTTGTTCGAGAACTATTGACGCGCTCGGCCTCGCGCATCGCCATCGCCTCCGTCGGAAACGGAACCTTGTCAAAATAGCAAGCCATCATCCCCTCCCTCCCTCAGTGCCGCTTCTTCATCGACCTCGCCGCGCGCTCGAACTCGCGCGCCGGGATCTCCGGGCCGTCGCCGAATTGCACGGTGTCGTTCTCGCCGAACACGGACGCCGCGCCGCCGTCGCGGATCTCGTCGCGCACGCGCTTCTGCGCCTCCTCTACCGTCGTCGGCAGCCCGACGTTGCCGCGATAGGTCTGCATCTCGAGCTCGAGCGTGAGCTGCGCGCACTGGTACTCGGCGCCCTTGCGGCGCTCCTTCACGGCCTGCGCCAGGCACTTGAGGTTGAAGCCCTCGTCCTTCGCGCGCGCCTTGAGGTCTTTCAACTCGACCTGCGCCTTGGCGATCTGGTCCGCCAGCGCCTCCCACTTCTCGACGATCTCGCTCGTCGCCGCGTCGATGTTGCTCGTGCTCATCCCGCTCGCTCCTCGCTCCGTAGGTTGGGCTGATCGACCGCGACAGCGTCGCGGGAGGAAGCCCAATAATTCACGCCGCACCCGTTGGGCTTTGGTCGGCTTCCGCCTCTCTCAGCCCAACCTACGCCGCAAGCCCAAGCTCGCGCGCACGCGCCTTGCCGTCGCTCGTGAGCCGCCAGCCCTCGCCGCGAACGTTCTCGATCGCAATGCCTGCGTAGCGCGCCTTCACGCGCAGCTCGGACATGAGCGTGTTGATCGAGTTTCGGCTCGGCGCGTCGCAGTCCGGCCGGTGCCCGAACATCGCCTGTGTGATCCCGGCCGGCGTGACCATCTCTCGCTTCATGAGCAACGCCAGAAGCTCCTTTTGCCGTGGCGTGAACGTCGGCTGCGCGGGGTTGTGAGAGTAAACGCGAACCGATTGCGGCCTACTTGTCAGCGCCGGCCGGATGGCGCCAGCCGAGGGACCGGCTTCATGTCCAGCTCGTCGAGCGGTTTCGCGGCCTGCACCTTCGCCTGCTCGCGCACGACATGCGTCGCGCCGTAGGCCGGCAGCGCGCCAGCCGGCTTCGACTGCGGCAGATCGGACGCCTGCAGCATCGTCGGCAGCGTGATGTCGATCATGTGCCGCTTGTCGCCGTCCTCGTCCTCCTCCCACTCGACCTCGCATTTCTCGAAACGCACGTGCTCGAGACCGGGCAGCCTTCCCACCTGCACGAAAGCCGCGCCGCCGCGAGCCGGCTTGACGCCGAACGCCCCCTTGGGGTCGACAATCAAGCGCAGCACGCGCGGCTTCGACTCGAGGTCGGCCAGAACGCGCACCTTGACGCCCGCGCCGAGCCTGTTGCGCTCGGCCACGCCCGCCGAGAACCCGAGCATGATGGCCCCGGTCTTGCGCTGGCTCATGCGAACCGTCTCGCCCTTGCCCGGTTTCAATTCAACGAATGGCATCTCATGCTCCCTCTGTTGCGCTCTCCGCGCTTCCAAACTTGCCCGCCTCGTTGCCCCACACGTCCCAGCCTTTGCGGTTGGTGCGGGAGAACAGCTCGAGCCGCCTCGCGGCCGGCATCATGCGCTCGGCTTGGAGATAGGCTGCCACCGGCTTCTCGCTGTGCCGCCGCGCGCCACCCTCGATCAGGTTGCACACGGCGCGGCCGTCGATCGACGGCTTGCCGATGGTGCCGAGGAGAACGAACTCGGCCCGCGATCGCCACACGTAGCCCGTGCCCCAGCGCCGCTTGTCCCAGGCGCCTGCCGACTTGAACGTGAACCCCCAGCGCCTCATGACGGCGATCTGCTGATCGAGCAGCGGCGCCGTGGCCCACAGCCACAACAGGCAGTCGGCGCGCGCGAGGCCGGCGACGGGCAAGGCCGCGATGTCGTCGATGCTCATGCAGCCGTATTGCGCCTGCGCCGACTTGGCCTCGCCTTCGGCGGTGTCGAGCTCGAACCGCCACGGTGGATCGGCCATGATGAGGTCGTAGGTCATGGGCTCGAGAGCGCCCCACGGCCAGCCCGCGTGCAGTGCGTCGCCGGGGAACAGGCACGGCTGCTCTGCCATCCCGATCCGTGCGGCGGCTCGCTGGCGTGTCCCGCTCATGCCGCCTGCTCCCCGTCACCCTTCGCAGCGCCGGCACGCGACGGCGGCCACTCGGATTTCACCTGCCAGCTGTCGAACCGCGCCATCAGCTTCGCGGTTGCCGGCTCGTGGGCCTCGAAATGCCTGAGCCACGCGCCCCACTGCGGCGAGCCGCGGCGGATCGGCACCATCGCGCCGCCCTTGCGCACCTGCTCGATCGCCTCGCGGATCCTCGCCGGCTTGACGGTCACGGTGCCGTCGTCGAGCACGAGGCGCGCCGCCCGCTCGAGCCACGGCGCCGGCAGATCGCGAGCCTCGCGGGCCAGCGCTGCGAGCTCGCCCGCCTTGTCGGCAGCCTTCAGCCGCCTCGCATCGAGAATCGGCTTGAGCAGATGCCGGATTGGCGCCGACGGCGCCCCCTTGCGCTCTGCCTCGGCGATCAGCCGAGTTGCCCCTGCCTTCAAATCCACATCGCCCTTCGGCCCCCCGCTCGCGGGGGGTTGGGGGGTTTTTACTTCCTCTGATGGTTCTATTGATGGTTTGGGTCCCACTGTGGGAGGGGTGGGGTCCCACTGTGGGAGGGGTCCCCTCCCACCGTGGGAGGGGTGGTTGCCGTTTGCCCCTCCCACAGTGGGAGGGGTGCCACCCTCCTGCCCCTCCCGCTGTGGGAGGGGTGCGGCGGGAATGGCTTCCGCGGCCGGGTAGTCGGACGGGTCGTCCGGCCCGCGCTCGACGATCACCCACACGAGCTTGCCGGCGGCGTTCGCGATCTCTTTCAGGACGTGCGTCGAGCGGAACTGCTTCACGGTCTTTCCGTCGCGAACCACGACGCAGGCGAGCGCGTGCAGGAGGCCGACGTTGAAGCGGCGCACCGTCGTCGAGCGCAGCGCCTTGTTGCCGTGCGTCTCGGCCACCACCTCGAGCAGCCCGCATTCCTCGAAGGCCGCCAGCGTGCGGCGCACGGTGGACGTGCCGAGGCGCGTCTTGCGCTCGATCGACGGCACGGAGGGATAGACGTTATCGCCCTCGTCGTTGGCGTGGTCGGCGAGCTTGACAGCCACCGCGCTCATGGCAGCCGACGGGAACTCGATGTCCCAGCACAACCGCATCAGATCGACGCTCATTGGTCCCCGCGCCCTTGCCTTGCGCGTGGCGACTCCCGTTCCGGGAGCTTGTCCCGGTCCCTCGTCCCGAGGGCAGGCCGCCACGCGCGAGTGTCCACAGTCTCATGCGGGCAAGCGTTGACCGTGACGGCAAAGCGTGAGAGCGTTCGCCACCCCGATCGGCACTGCTCGCCGATCCGCAACGGAGCCTCATGGCTCCGTCATTCAGAGCCCCGCCGGCAGCCACCGGCGGGGCTTAGCTTTTGCTGGCGTCGGCGACTGCCGTTCCGGCAGCCGGCCGCCGACGCGCGCAGGCTAGGCCGCGGCCTCGGTGATCTCGCCCGTCGACGGGTCGACGCTATCGGTGCCAAGCTCGCCGTTCGCCGCGGTACCCGCGAGCGTGTCGAGCGCGAGCTCGCCGAGCGCCGTCTCATTGGCGGCGGCGGCCGTCTCGGCGGCGGGGCCTGCAGGCGTGACCTCGCCAACGCGATTGGCGAAGGCCTCCGCGAATCCCGCGGCGATCCTCGCGCCCGTCTCGGTGAAAGCGGCTTGGCGCTTGGTGTGCTCAGCCTCGATCGCCGCGTCGCACGCCTCGCGCGTGGCAAAGAACGTGCCGCCCTCGAGCTCGGTGAGGCCGAGCGAGCCGTCCGCCTTCTCGAGCACGAGAAGCGGCTTTTGCCCCTGCACCTCGGCGATGCCGGCCACCACCGCCACCCGGCTCGCACGGTCGCCGCAAACGCCCGTGAAGGTGCCCGTGAGACGGCGCTCCAAATCCTCGATTTTCATGTCGTTAATCCCCGTTCGGTTGCTGATCCAAACGCCACTTTGCTTTGCGCCTGCCGACACGCGTTCCGCGCGCCGGCCGCCGGGCGCGTCACGCGACTTTCTTGAGCGGCCGGCCATGATCCGCGGCCACGTCGCCGAGGGTGCGGTACGTCCGTCCGTCCGCGCCATCCGGCCGGCTCCCCGGAGGGGAGTCGGATGGCGCCGGCGAAAAGTTCCCCGGCAGCACTCGCTTTTTCGGATTTGCCGGACGATTGCCGGACGGTTGCCGCTTTTGCCGAGGTGTTTCCGGCACTTGACTGGCATCGATCCGGGGAGCGTCCGGCACGCGGTAGAGCGTGCATCGATCCGTGCCGGCGCGCCGCTTCACCTCGCGGAACTCGGGACCATTGAGCCGCTTCAAACCGACATAAACGCCGGGGATCGCGGCCATCTCGCCACGCACGATCGCCGGGTGCAGATCGTCGAGGCCGTGGTGGCTCGAATACCAGGCCCAGAACTGATCGATCTCGCCCACCGTGAAATATCCGGTGGCGCCTTGCCCCTGCATGAACTCGAGAAGCTGCTCGGCGGCCTTCACCGGCGCCGGCCGGCGGAATCCGTTGGCGCGGGCTTCCGCGATCTGCTGCACGATCGGCGGCACGGCCGCCGCAGCGACCGGGGGCGTCGCGATCCTGGCCGCGCGCCGCTCGGCGAAGCGGGAAACCGCGGCCGTTGCGGCGATCGCGAGGCCCTGAAAGCCCAGCGCGGCAATCCCGAGTGTTTCAAGCGTTAGCATGCACCCCGTGCCCCGTTCTCAATTCGCTCGACAGGAATACGCGGGACACTCACTGCCCACTCCTGCCAGCGGCTGTTCGCGGGACACTCTCACGGCCCCGCGGGCTTCCCTCGCCGCCCACTCCCCTCCGGGATTGAGCGCAGTGTGCGTGGGGCGGCTGGCGCCCGAGGCTGTCGCGCGGCCATGACCCCGCGCTCACCCGGACGATACGGCTGCGGCCTTCGACGCTCAGGTCTCACCCCGCTACAGGGCTTCCGGCCTCGGCCACCCCACGCACACTGCGCTCGACACTCTGCTTGGCGCCTTCCGACTCCGACTTCGCGGAGCCGGCCGGAAGGCGCGGGACGCAACGGACGCCACTCGGACGGACGGACACTCGACCCCGGATCGTCCGGCCGGACGGTTGCAGAAGCGCCGGATGGCTCGGCTTTCCCAACCGTCCGGCTCTCGAATCCTGCCATTGTCCGGCTGCAACCGCCCGCCAATGGAGAACTCGAATGAGCAAGTACGCAGACCAACTCGTCGACCACCTGAACGTCCTCGCCAAAGAGCCTCAGACCCGATGGAGAGACAAAGTTGCCATCACGCACGCCCTCATCGCCGGGCAGACGCTCGTCATGCTCGAAAGCCTCTTCGATCGCCTCGGAGATGTCGGATCGTCGATCGATGACGTCGTGACCGTCCTCGACGATGACAAACTCGCCAAGTTCATGACAAAGAGCACCGAGCTTCTTCAGGCGATCCGGGAGAACACGGCACCGGATTGACGCCATCGGCGACGCCGTCCTCGACGTAGGCCCGTATGCGCTCGGCGCGCTCGATCGTCTCGTGGATCGGCTCGTCGCGCTTGCCGCGTTGACAGGCCAGGTCAAGGTATTCGCGCCGCTTCTCGGCCGCGCTCTTCTCGGACGGTCTGCGGCTGGTGCCGAACCGCACGGGTTCCTCTCGCGGCATCGGCGGCAGATCATGTGCAACGGTGTTTGTCATTCCGATCCCCAAGGTTTCCAAGCTCACACGCGCCCCCAAAAGTGGCCGGACGGTCGGACCGTCCGGCCCAAGTCTAGGGAGGAAACGCCCCGCGAGGGGCAGAATGGCCGCTACGCTGGCCCTGCTACAATTCGAAGGCTCCGCGCGTTCCGGCCGGCTCCCCGAAGGGGAGTCGGAACGCGCCAGCCAAAGAGCGAGCCGCTCAAGTGCCCTATGCGATCCTCCCGCCACGCCCGTCCAACGAACGCTTGGGTTTAAATCACCACCTGAGCGGCCGGCACTGGGGCTGGTCGGTATGCCTACGCCTCACGAAAGACCGTCACGGCGAATCCTGCGAGAAGGGAGTTGCCAAACACCAACCCGAAGGAGACGCACGTGACGGAACTGAACGACGTCGAGCCCGACGACACCGATGACGAGGCCGAACAGATCGACGGCCATCAGGCCAATCTCGACGGCACGCTTACAGCGATGAATTACACCCTCCGCCTCCTGCTCGCCGACTTCGCCGCGACGAGGCCGCCCCCGGCCGTCGAAGACATGCGCCTCAAACTTCTTTCTGCCTACGGACCTGAAACGCTTCCGCCAGCCGCTTCGCCATATCGCCGAGCCGTCTCCGAATGCGCCGCACACGCCTTGGCAAACCTCGCCACCGCTCTTCAGCCATCTGCCGGCGAGTAGCCTCGATAATCTGCTCCGGCGCCCACAACACCTGATCCTTCATCGCCGCGCGCTGCTCGGGCGTGAGGCTCGCCTGATGGCGCACGCCCATGACGAGCAGCGGCCTCGGCCCAGCGCCTTCTTCCGTGGTCTCGGTCATGGTGCCCCTCTCCTGCCATCCTCGCGACGCGCCGCCCCCGCACACAAACATCACACGCCCACGCTCACGCTCACGCCCGCGCTAGGCTGGGCTCGGCAGATTCAGGATCGTGCGAACTCACGCCAAGCTCCACGTCGAGGTAGTCGTTGGGCGACACCTCGCCGCCGGTCGCGGTGTAGATTTTCGCCATCACCTCCCGTCCGGGCTTGCGCACCTGCCTCTTGGCATCGCCAGGGAGCAGCCGCGTGATCGTCGATGGGTCAACATCGATCGACCGCGCGAAGTCGGTCGGTGTCTTGCGTTCCCGCTCCAGCCAGCTCTCGAGCCTCATGCGTGCGTCCGCTCCTCGTGAGTCACGTAAACTTGCCGATTTGGCAAAATGCGTCAACCGCTTTTTGACAAAGCCGACATGGCGCCCCGTCGCGGCGGCGGGAAGATGCTGCTATGGCAAAGAACCGACTCGCTGCAATTCGGAAACGGGCTGGCGTCACCTTGGAGCGGCTCGAGGAGCTGACCGGGATAGCGGCGTCCACGCTGTCGCGCATGCAGAGTGGAGAACGCGAGATGTCCGTTGAGCACGCCCAGCGCCTTGCCCCGGTACTCAAATCGAGCGCCGCGGCGCTTCTCGGTCTCACGAACGGCGAGCACAGCATCGAGCGCCCGGCCGCGCCCGGGCTCGCCGAGCCGGACGCCGAGCGCTACGTGCCACCACCCGGCAGCTTCCTGACCGCGAGCAATACGACTCTGATCTTCCGCATGAAGGGGGCGGCGCTCGACCAGGCAACCCCGGCCATCCTCGCTGGCGATCTCGTGGTCTTCGACGCGACCGATGATGACCCCGCGCGCATCTCGCCGTTCACCATTGTCGTCGCGCAGCTCTACGACCGCCACGAGTTCATCCAGTCACACGGCACGGTGATCCGGCTCTTCATGCCGCCGGACAAGCTGATCACAAACAGCTCAGGGCCGAACGAGATTTTCTCGCTCAACGACCCGTCGAAGCCGTTCACCGCCGCAATCCGCGGTACTTTTCGCTCGATCGTGCGCGGGATGGCTTGAGCGCTATCTGTCGACGTCGAAGACTAGGCCGGTCGGTTTGCCGTCAGGCGTGACGACACACAGGAGCCCATAGCTCAGCTCGAGCCCGTAGGTGTTCTTGACGCTGAACCGCAGCCCGACGACTGCACTCCCGTCGTCGTTGAGCTTGGGCGGCAGCTCGCGCTCGAAATCCACGGTCGACCGGTGCACGGCCTGCTCGCGGGCGTAGTTGCGGCACGTCTCGATGACGCCTTCGGCGCGGGCCGCTTCCAGCAGGGTTTTGTTCGCTTCCTCGGTCGCCTTGGCCTCGGCCACCTTGGCAGCTGCCGCAGCGGCGCGGTCGGCGCGGGCAATCTCATCGACCGAACGGTGATCGATGAAGAAGCTCCAGATCAGCACCGCGACGACAGCGCCGCCAACGACGTTCCTGATCCTGTCCGCAATGCTCTCGGTCTTGTCGAAAAGGTTCACGACGCTCGCCACCACGAGTGTCACCACCAAGAACCAGTTGAGGGTCTGCATGCTCCCGCCTCCCGCTAATATGCCAATGAGCCTAGCAATTCGTGCGTGCTCTGCCCAGCGCTTGGCGCCGGCCGTTAGGAAAGCCGCAACGCCTTTTTGCTAGAATGTCAAATTTTCGGTTGACACGATTTGCCATTTTGGCAAACTCTCACGTGCGTCGTTCAACGACTCAAGGTGAGACCCCGCCATGCACCCCTCCACCGACACCCCCGTTGCCCAGCTTCTCGAAGGCCGTGTGCGTGCGCCGGGGGTGGTGTTCGGGATGCCGGCGGAGGCCTACCACGCCGACTGCTCGCTCGGCTCCTCCGACCACAAGGCGCTCGCCCGCTCGGCCGCCGACTACTTCCACGGGTCGCCGCTCAATCCCGCCCGCGCCGAGAGCGAGGACACCCAGGCCCGCCGCTGGGGCCGGGCGCTGCACAAGCTCGTGCTCGAGGGCGAGGTCGCCTTCGCCGAGGCCTACGCGATCAAGCCCGAGCCGTCGCAGTTCCCGGGCTGCCTCGTCGGCGCCGCCGACCTCAAGGCCTACTGCCGCGAGAACGGGCTGAAGCTTACCGGCAAGAAGGCCGACCTCGCCGCCGCGGTCAAGGCACACAAGCCCGACGTCGCGATCTGGGACGAGGTGCTGGCCGCCTTCGAGCGCCGGGTGCGCGAGGCGAAGGCCGAGATCCTGAAGCGCGACGAGCTCGTCGAGATCCAGCGCGCCGCCGCGGCGATTGCCGCCAACCCGCACTTGCGCCGCGCGTTCTCGGGCGGCGCGGCCGAGGTTTCCGTGTTCTGGCGCGACGCCGAGACCGGTGTGCCGCTCAAAGCCCGCTTCGATTACCTGAAGCCGAGCGCGATCCTCGACTTGAAGCGCTTCGCCAACCAGATGGGCCGCCCGTTCGAGGAGGCCTGCCTCGCCGAGATCGCCAACCGCCGCTACGACATCCAGGCCGCGCACTACCTCGACGCCTGGGGCGCTCTGTGGCTCGCCGCCGCCGAGGGCCGCGTCGAAGGCCACTGCCCGCTGCCCGAGGGCTGGGAGCGCTTCCTCGCCGCGCCCGAGGCCGCGCGCTTCGTGTGGGTGTTCCACCAGGCGACCGGCGCGCCGCTCTCCCGCGCCTTCGAGATCACCGCCGCCAGCCGCGACCTCGCCCGGGCGCGACGCGAGATCGCCGCCGCGCGCCGCCTCTTCGCCGACGGCATTCGCGAGTTCGGCACGTCGCCCTGGGTGACGGCCGAGCCGATCCTGCCCCTTTCCGACGGCGCGCTGCCCCGCTGGCTCACCGGCAACAGCCCCGCCGCCGCCCCCCTGTCAATCGAGGAGTCCATCTGATGCGCGCGCTCACCACGTTCGACACGTTCCAGCAAGAGCTGGCCGGCAAGGAGGACGAGATCACGCGGCTGTTGCCGCCGACGCTCGATCTCCGCTTCTTCATGGCCTGCACGGTCACGGCGGTTAAGGGCAACGCCGACCTCCTCTCCTGCGACCGGCGCTCGCTCTCGATCGCCATCACGCGCGCCGCCCAGGACGGGCTGCCGCCGGACGGCCGCCTCGCCGTCATCGTGCCCGTCAAGGACAACAGCGCGGGCGTGCTGCGCGCGACGTACATCCCGATGTACCAGGGCATCATTCAGCGCGCCTACGAGCTCGGCGACATCGCCATCCGCGCCAAGATCGTGTGCGAGCACGATGTCTTCGACTACGACGAGGGCGACGTCGAGCGGCTCGTGCATAAGCGCGCGTTCCTGAAGCCGCGCGGCGCCATGATGGCCGCCTACGCCATCTTCACGCGCGGCGACCGCATCACCCACCGCGAGGTCATGAGCATCCCCGACATCGAGAAGGTGCGCTCGGTTTCGCGCGCCAAGAACGGGCCGTGGGTGACGTGGTACGAGGAGATGGCCAAGAAGACCGTTATCCGGAAGGGCTCGAAGCAGGTCGCCTTCGCCTCGAACGACATGGGATCGGCGCTGCGCCGCATCGTCGAGCGCGACGACGACATGGCGGATCTCGACCAGACGCCCACCCTCACCAGCGCGCTCACGATGCCGCTCGCCGGGCCGGGGCTTTCCGCTCAGCCCGCGATCGACGGCGCCGACGTGCGCCGCA
Source organism: Alphaproteobacteria bacterium (assembly GCA_019137195.1). Lineage (GTDB taxonomy): Bacteria > Pseudomonadota > Alphaproteobacteria > Rhizobiales > Hyphomicrobiaceae > CBDCUQ01. The sequence continues at coordinate 5,152 of JAGVSR010000132.1, read as the reverse complement.
CGCTCTCGCCCGAGCCGGCCGCCTTCGCCCAGCGCGGGCCGGCGGCGTTCACCGCACGCGCCGCCGCCCGGAGCGTGCTCGAGGAGGGCTTCGGCCCGCTCCCCGACGACGCCCGCGACGCGGCCAACGACGCTCTCACGCGGAGGATCACGTGAGCGACCCGCTCGACAGGCTGGTGCGGCGGCTCTCGCGCGTCACCACGACGGCGCTCGAGGGCGCGGTGAGGGACGGCATGAGCCCGCTCGCCGCGCTCCGCCTCGGCGCCGCCACCGCCGCCGCCTGCCTCGTCAACGCCGGCTTCTCGCTGCTCTCGGGCCGCGAGGTCGAGGCCGGCGCACACAGCATCACGACCGAGTTCAAGTCCGCGTTCCTGAAATTCGTCCGCCTCGCCCGCACGAAAGACCCGCGCGACGAGGCCTCGCAACCGACTGACACGAGACATTGACGCGCCCGGCGGCCGGCTCCCCGAAGGGGAGTCGCCGGGCGCAAAGCAAAGACCACCGCGCGTTCCGACCGGCTCCGCGAAGTCGGAGTCGGAACGCGCAAAGCAAACCGGGGGACCACCATGACACTCACGCTGCCGGCCGATTGTGCCGCGCTCTACACCCACATGACACTCGACGCGCTGATGGCGCACATCGAGGCCGCAGTCGCGGCGCTCGAGGAGCGCGGCGTCACGCTCACGCCCGAAGCGCGAACCGGCATCGACAGCGTCGCCGAATGCGTGCTCGAGCACGCCGGCCGCACCGAGCCGCTGGCCTTCGCCCGCCTCGCCCGCGCCGCTACCCGCGCCTCCCACACCGGCCTCAACGGGTGACCCGATGAGCAAGAACCTTCCCGTCGACCTCATCCTCGCAAACCTGCTGCACGAGACCGCCGAAGGCATCGAGCGCATCGGGAAGCTGAACCCGGCGGCCGTGCCCACCGCGATCGAGCACGCAAAAGAGGAGCTGGTCCGGACGCTCCTCTGCCGCATTTCGCACAACGCCAGCATGGCCGTCGTCGCGGCGGCCCTCGCCGCCAGCAACGCGCCCTCGACGGTCGAGGAGTGTCTGGCCCGCCTCGCCGCCGTCCGCGATGCGCGGCGCTCCGCCATCGTTCCGGCCGCCGCGCCGAAGGAGCACGCGCCATGAGCGTGCGCCGCGACACCTCCGGCGACGAGATGGCTGCCGCCCTCGACGAGCTCGACCGCCGCGCCGCGCCGGCGCCCGTCATGCTCACCGCCGATCAGCGCACGGCGCTGGCCGACGCCATGACCGAGCTGGCCGAGGTCATGGGCCACCGCGGCATCTGCTCAAACGGCAGTCTGGTGCAGCGCCTCGCCTGTGCGCGCACAGATCTCCGCCGCGAGGCCGCGTTGCTGTCTCGCCCGGTCGACGGGCTCATGCTGTCGAGCCCCGAGGTCAAGCTCTTGCGGGCGGCGATCACGGGCGCACTGCAGGCGGTGGGCCGCCTTGCCGACACCAGGGATTTCCGCCTCGCCGGCGCGCTGCGCGCCGCCAAGGACAAGGTCCTTCGCGCGGGCTCGTGTCTGTCGCCCGCCGTTTCCCATCCTGGCGGCAGCTAGCCGCTTTCGCCGGACGCGCGGCCCGGCGGGCTTTCCTCCCGTAACGCCGGGTCGCGCGAGATTTTTACGCATCACGTCGGCGCCGTCCGTGCGGGGATCACGGCGCAGGCGAGAGGGCGCCACCGGGGCCGGTGGCGGGGTGCGGGGCAACCCGCAGCATACCGGCCTCGGTGGCAGGTTTTACGAAAGGATTGCCGCATGACCACCGCCGCCGACCTTGCCGCCCTTCTCGGCTGGCTGCTCGTCTCCGTGCTCGCCGTGCTGGCCTTTGCGGTCGTCTCGAACCGTCGACTGGCGCGCGAGCTTGCCCACGCTCGCCGCGTGCGCGACCGTCGCCAGGCGGCCGAGGCTCGGCGCAGCACCGCGCTTGCCCGCGCCGTCACGGCCCGCGACTGGTCCGCCGTCGACCGCGCCCTCGGCCTCTGCCTCGACGACAGCAACGTCATCCCCCTCTCGAGCCGGCGGGGGCGCTCATGAGCAATAGCCGCGCAACCCCCTCCCCCCTTGTGTCGCGAAGCGACAAACAAATCGAGGTGGGGGAGGGTCGGGGAGGGGGGGACACCCGGAGCTCAGGGAGTCCTCACACCCCCACGCTCACCTCGGCGATCGTCGAGGTCGAGAAGACGATCCGCGACCGCGAGCGCTACTGGCAGGACCAGATCGAGCGCGGACGCGCCCGCATGAAGCCCGAAACGCACGAGCGCAAGCAGGCCGATCTGAGGCATGCGCAGACGCTGCTGGTCTGGCTTTCCGGGTTTCGCGATGAGATCCGCGACTTCGCCACGCGGCTCCGCGCCCTGCCGCCGCTCGCACCCAACGCAACGCCGGCCCAACGCTGGGACGAGGCCGAGGAGCTGAGGAAACTTTCCGGCCATCCCGCCGCCCGCGCCGTCCTCGACGAGTTTCCCGGCGCCGAGATTGCCGACGTCCGCGACCTGCCGCCCATCCCCCCACCCGCGCCCAGCGCTGCCGACGAAGAGGACCAAGCCGCATGAGCCCGCGCATCGGACTGATCGTCGACAACTTTGCGGGCGGCGGCGGCGCCTCGCTCGGAATCGAGATGGCGAACTGGCATGGCCCCGACATCGCCATCAACCACGACCCGGTCGCGCTCGGCCTGCACGCCGCGAACCACCCGCACACGCGCCACCTGGTCGAGGACGTGTGGGCGATCGACCCGCGCGCGGTGACTGCCGGCCGGCACGTCGCCCTGGCGTGGTTCTCCCCGGACTGCAAGCATTTCTCGAAAGCCAAGGGAGGCCAGCCGGTCGAGAAGAAGATACGCGGGCTGGCCTGGGTCGTGGTCCGTTGGGCCGTGACCGTGCGCCCGACCATGATCGCACTCGAGAACGTCGAGGAGTTCCAGGACTGGGGGCCGCTCAAGGACGCCGGCACGCCATGCCGCGAACGGCGCGGACGCACCTTTCGCCTCTTTGTCGACCGACTGCGGCAGGCCGGCTACGATGTCGCTTGGCGCGAGCTCAAGGCCTGCGACTACGGCGCCCCTACTATCCGCAAGCGCTTGTTCCTGATCGCCCGCTGCGACGGCGCGCCGATCCGCTGGCCGGAGCCGACGCACGCGGCGCCCGGCTCGCTCGACGTCAAGCTCGGGCTCAGAAAGCCATGGCGGTCGGCAGCCGAGTGCATCGACTGGTCGCTGCCGTGTCCGTCGATCTTCGGGCGCGATCGGCCGCTTGCCGGGAAGACGCTAGCCCGCATCGCGCGCGGCGTGAAGCGGTTTGTGACCGACGCCGCCGAGCCCTTCATCGTGCCCGTTACTCACGGCGGCGACCTGCGCGCGCACGCCGTCACCGAGCCGCTACGCACCGTGACCGGCGCCGACGTGCGCGAGCCGTTCCCGACCATCCTCTCTGGCGGCGGACGCGGCGGCCACCACGTGGGCGAGGTCCGCGCCTTCCTGATGAAGTACTACGGCACTGGGGGCCAGCATCAGGACTGCCGCGAGCCGATGCACACGGCGACCGCCAAGGCGCGCCTCGGGCTTGTGACCGTGGCCGGCGTCGACTACCAGATCGTCGACATCGGCATGCGGATGCTGAGCCCGCGCGAGCTGTTCCGCGCCCAGGGCTTCCCCGAAGGCTACATCATCGACCGGCTGGGCGACGGCACACCCATCAGCAAGACGGACCAGATCCGGCTCTGCGGCAACTCCGTGAGCCCGCCGGTTGCCCGCGCGATCCTCGAAGCAAACTTTTCCAACGAGACGCTGAGCAAGGCGGTGGCGCCGCGCCGGCGTGCGCGCCTTTTCCCTGCCGCCCTCCCCCTTTCCCCGGCTGCCGGCTCACGGCTGCCGGCTGCCGACCTCTCAACCCAACCGTAACGGAGTCTTCCATCATGACCACCCACACCACCCTGCTCGACCTCATCGCCCTGCCGCACCGCGTCTCGCAGATCACCGACGAGACGATCGAGCGCGCGCTCGTTGGCACGGCAGCGGCCGGCATCACGCCGCGACAGCTCGCGCTCCTCGACGCCATCGACCGCATCGCCCGTAGCGAGGACGGCGCGCCGTCGCAGACAGATCTCGTCGCCGCCACCGGTGTCGACCGCTCGACGCTGGCCGACGTCGTGCGCCGCCTCCTGAAGTTCGGCCTAGTGCAGCGCCGCCGCACCAAGGAGGACGCGCGTTGCTACGCCGTGCGCCTCACCGACCAGGGCCGCGTGGTGCTCGCCGCCGCGCGCGACCGCGCCCCCGCGATCGTCGCCCTGCTCAAGACCCGCGTCGCCGGCCTCGACGCCCTCGCCGTGCTCGAGCCGGTGGGGGATGAGATCGTGCGCACGGCAGCCGCCAGCCGGCAACCGCTAGCCGGGAAGCATAGCAAGAAGGGAGATCGGCATGTCACAGCCTGACACGGAAGGCGCCCTTGCGCTCCCATTGCCACTTACGACGCAGCCGAACCCGCCACCTCGCCCGCGTTGGAACGATCCGGCCATTCTGCGCAAGGTCGCAGAGTCCATCTGACGGAAAGCACAGCGCGACGGTACGTGTGGGGGAAAGGCAATGTCCGAAAAGCCAAGGTCGATCGACCATCACCGCCGGTTCTTTGGCCTTGTGCGGGCGCTGTTCCACCACTGGCCGGAGAGGATGACGTTTCAGCCTGACAACGAAGAGCATTTACGCGCCTTTTTGCTGGTCAAGGCGAAGCACCGGACCATCAAGACGTTCTACCTCACATCAGACGAGATCGCCGACGAATGCGCAAAGGTGGTCCCGATCGTCACCGCCATGATGCTGCACCGCTATTGCTGGTGCTGGACCGATGGCAACGCGATCAACGTGGCAGCGCCTCAGAGCACGGCATTTGACAAGATGCCTCACGGCAAGGCGTGCGAGGTTTATAGCGCAGTAGAGGACTACGTGCGGTCGATCGGGATCGACCCTGATAAGGTGCTCAAGGAGACGGAGGCGGCGGCATGATCGACATCTACGGCATACTGCTGTTCCTGGCAATCTGCCTCATGGCATGGGCGGTTATCGAATGAATCCCTTCACGCATCACGCCCGCGGGAGCATGACGCCACAGAGGCGGGCGCGGGTGTTTGAGGCTGCCGGCGGGCGCTGCC
>JAGVSR010000053.1 GCA_019137195.1 Alphaproteobacteria bacterium | reverse complement strand
GTGCCGCCTCGCGCTCGATGCGGCGCACCGGCATCCCGTCATCATCCTTGCTCATGGCCTCGCGCATCAGCCGCAGCTCTGCGCTCTGCCGGATGCGCTCGAGATCGCGCGTCTCGAGCCGGCGCCACACCTCAGCTGTATGCCGCCAGTCGCAATCAAGCTGCCGGCTGATGGCCGCGTCTCGCATCTTCTCTGTCGTGACCGCCACCATGCGTTGCGTCCGCTCGACGATGCGCTCCGCGGCCGCTCGATCCCGATCGGTCGGAAGCTCGGTGATGAGCTTCTGAACCTCCTCTCTCGTCATGGGCTTGACCTGCTCCAGATCGCAGAAACTCGCCATCTCTAAATCTCCTCCATTTGTCGTTCCTTCGCCTCACCGCTTCCGTTCACGCGCCCGCGCGAATGCCGGCCGAAGCTCCTCACGCGCTAGGACAAGTTCATGATGTTTCTCTTGCGCTGCAATCCGCGACCCCCGCTCTTGAAACCTGCGCTCAGGCAACCCCGCAATCCTGTTCATCTGCCTCCGCTCGGCAGAATCGATCCGCGCCAGCACCTGCTCGAAACGCCGTCGCACCCGCTTCTCGGCCTCAAGACGGAGGTCATTCGGGTCAAGTGTGTCGCGATATGCGAAATAGGGTTTGAGCTGGGCTGACGGCCGCGTCCACTCATCGCGAACCTTGGCTATCATGTGCTTCACGCGCACGTCGTACTTCTCGTAGTGGTCCTCGCGCGCCTTATGGCGAAGCTCGATTGCTTGCTCGACGGTCTTGGTCGCCTGCCTCCGCTGATCGTCGGTCACAAGACGCACGAGGATCTCGGGACGAACGCCTCGGTCAAAGGCATCGCGCAGACGGTCTTTGAGATGCGGGCGGTATCCAGACACGACACAAATACCCTTCACGCCTATACAAAGATGACTGAGGCTAGGCTGGATCAGCCGGTCAGGTTCCAGCTCCACTTGATGAGCGGACAGGTCCCGTCGCTTGGCACATGCGTGAAGTGCTGACGTGCGCCGAGATAAGTGCAGCTCTCGTAGATCGTCTCACCCCCGATCTGCCGATACTCGTAGCTCGCTCGGAGGTGCGCGCCACTCAACGCCAACCCGAAAGCTCCCAGAATTCCGAACCACGCGACGAACTGGAAATACGCCCATCGCAGGTAGGAGGGCGCCGCCGGTGCGTGGCTCCGCACAACAACCGGCTTCAGTTGCTTGACCACGTTGGCGCTCCCGCGCGCACCGTCCCCGTAGGTGATCTCCACCACAGGATCGGGGGTGAGCCGTCCTTTCTCGAGCGGGTTGTCCGCCAGCTGGTGACACATGGGCGCGATCTCATTCTGCCGGATCTTGTCGGCCAGGATCGGCCGCATGCCGTCGCAGAAGATGATCTGACGATGCGACGGCAGTGAGAGAACTTCATCCGGGGTCAGCAGCGGACGGCCCGCATCGCTGAGGCTCTCGACGAGCTTCTCACTGCCCTCTTGAAGCCCTGCGACCGCGAACGGTCCGCGCCCGGTCGCCTCGCTCACCGCCTTCGCGTCCTCGAACCGAGTCACGGCCATGATCTGCTTGATCGAGACCAGGGTATCGATCGTACGGGCCAGCTGCGGCGAGAACTGACGCTCAACCTCGCTCTCCGCCTGAGCCGCAAGGACCACGCGGCAACCAAAACCACGCACGATCGTCAGATCCTCGACGATGTTCTGGATCGGCAGGTTGGTGAATTCATCGATGATGACGGTGACCGGGTGCCCGAAGCGCTTGCACACATGCAGGAAGTTACTGACGTGCAGCATGGTGTGAACCTTGAGATCCTTCATGTGCTGCAAGCTGCTGACAAGGAAAACCACCACCTGACGCTCTCGCACCTCGTCGTACCTGCGCACAGCACCGTCGCCTGCTGCGTAGAGCCGGCCGCCCTCCTCGTAGATCTCGAGCTTCTGAAGCGCTGTCGTCCGGAAATCGCTGAAGTGCTCCGGATGCTCCTCCCTCTTGTCGAGCAACCTGCCGGCTGCCGTCCCCAGCCCACCGCCGAGTTCCTTGGCCTTCTGCAGCACCTCGGCAAACATCTTGCTGTCGCCGAGTACCGCCTGTACGGCGGACGGAATGCACTCCTCAGGCGCGACCCGCGCCAGGTATTCGGTCGCGACGCGAATGCAGTCGCGGGGTCCATCGCGGAAATACTTGTTCTTGCCGTCCCCCGGCGGCTCCGGCTCGAGCATCAGCGCAAAATTCCGCGCCAAGCTCGCAGCGTCCGGCGATCCCTCACCGGCCGCCGTCACGACTGGCTGCAATATGTTGAGACCGGTGGCCGGATACGGCGTTGCTCTGGAATCATCAACGATCCAGACCTCGACGCCTTCCCTCATCAACGCCTCGGCGCATTGCGCGGCCAGCTCCGTCTTGAGATCCGGCACGATCAGCGCCCGCCGCTCTGGGGACAACGCTAGGTGCATGATCGCGGGCACGATGGCGCCGACCGTCTTGCCTGCTCCGTTGGTCGCCATGATCTTGGAATGAACCGGACGCAGGCGGTGCGGCTCGAAGAACACACGGCCTCCGTCCGTCATACCCAGCGGACGACCGACGCCGTCGAACATGCCGGCCGCGTCCATCTCTTCCTCGCTGGCCCAGCGTGCACTATGAGCCCCCGAGCCCTTGCTCACCATGTCATGCATCTTCTTTCGCATCGCGTAATCCTTGGTGATGCGTCGTGCACCGGCCACGATCTGTGAGGCTGCTGCCGTCGCAAGACCGGCGGCCAGGAGTTGGTACCCATCGCCCGCGATGGTTGCGGAGCATGCCGACGCACCCGTGAGTAGTGTCGCCGTGAACAACGAGCTGTTGATCTCAACGACGTTCCGCTCGAGGCTTTCGTTCATCATGGCCGCTACTCCTCCGCGATCGTTCGCGCCGCTTCCTGGGCGCGACGGATCGCCTGCCGTACTTTTCTCAAAGTCCGAACCCAACCCCAGAACCGACCGGTCTCAGTCCCTCGCCAGCCCGATCCGCTGACCCGCATGCAGCCGACCTGAGTGGAGACCGTCACGGCCACGAGAGCCGTCAGGACAATGACCAGGATCTCGGAAGGATAGAGGATCGGCGACAGCGCCCAGGATGAACCGAGCGCAGCGGCACTGACGGCGAGCGTGACGATCAGCGGCATGCGGTTGATCTCGACGGCCCGAATGCTCGCGATGTCGAAGTCCGCTCGCGGCGTCTCCACACGGGTGGACGTCACCGCCCACCCGCCCTGACGGAAGTATTCGGTCACGACAGCCTCCCGCACTGAGCGACGATCTCAGGCCGAGCGAAGGCGGCCTGCCAGTCCCCAATCGGGCTCGCCGAGATGAAGCCCACGCTCCCGACGTACCAGGCAAGCGTCGACCGAACCTCTGGACTGTTGATTGTCGCCCGCGCGCGGCACTCGCAGGCGCTACCGGCGGATGCGATCTGGAGCTCGCCCGCGCGCCGAATGCGTGCGACGGCCTCGTCGTACTCGGCCTTTGCGGCCTCGAACTTCTGCTTGACCGGACCTTCGAACTGGCGACCGTAGTTCTCGATCTGGCCGCCGTACATATCCATGAAGGCACCAGCGTTCGGGAGGTGGCGGAAGATCTGCCCGAAAGTATTCTTGAATTCCTTGCCCACGTCCGGAGCCGGAGCCGGTTTCGGCAAGGCCGCGACCGCTGCACGCACCGCATCGTCGCTCTTGCCCGCAAGCGTTCTCTCGCAGGCGGCGATCTCGCCGCCGTTCTGCACCAGACGCTCAGCAACGGTGGGTGCAGCGACGTACGCAAGTCCCCCCCAAAACGTCAAGCCGGCGACAAACATTCCAGCACTGCCGGTAGCAGATGACAGGTCGTACATGTTCGTTCCTTTCGCCTTTGATTGACACGCGATGGCCCTCCCCTCTCCGCGGAGGAGAGGGCCAACGATCGACGCGGTCTTGATTGGTTGAACCCGATTAGGTCGGCTCGGCCATTTTGGCTCGAGTGCCGATAACTCAACTACTTGTTGGACTTGTCCTTGGGCTTATGCTGCTCCCAAAGCTTTTCCTGCTGCTGGCGCACAGCATAAGGGTTGCCGCTCATGTTGGGCTTTTGCCACCCCTGTTGGGCGGCCCTTATGACTTGCTGGTTTGTCGGCTTGTTCTGGCTGCTCACGTAAACCTCCATGTTTAGAGAACCCCTCCAGGGGCTCACACAGGTCACGAAGCAGCTGGCCAGCGCATCGACGGGAGACGTCTCCCGTATGCTCATTAGGCAATCAAGCCACGGGTCGAGTCAACGAAAATCTTTAAAATTAGTCCGACAATTTTTTACCTCGGTAGTGACGTCGAGCAAGCCGTGACATCTCTCGAGCCTGCTCTACATCAGCTAAGGCCGAGCGTTTACTCCTGACCTCCCACTCGGTAGGCAAATTTAGATCGCCTGGAAGCTCGTTGTCCTGAAGCCAAACAGCTAGCGACGATGCCGCCTTGCTATCGAGGCGGCGAAGATCAGCCCGCGAGAAGTTTATGCCATCACACCATTGGCCGTATATTCGCACCAAAAACCGATCAATTTTTTCTGCCTTATCTTTGCGATCGGCATATAATTCTGGCGCCACTCTTGGAATTGAATTACTCGGCCCCATCCCCGGTTCCAATTTATTCGCGGATGACTTCTCAATAGATAGTGCGCGCGCCTTCGCGTCGAAGGCCGCGATTTCTGCGTCCGACATTTCTTGAATGGCTTTAATCCAATATGATCTTAGATCCTTGTTCAATCTATCTGATCGTACCAGACCGCGAGGCTTCCGATCAAATTCTGCAGACTTGTCGTAACTGGTTTCCTCACCCAAGCGCTTCCCAGTCGACCGGATGAGTCCACCTTCAGAAGCCGGGATCCGTTTAGGCTTTGCCATCAGCTCGCCACCTGTCTACTGCCACGCTGCCGTCGAGATTACCTCTCGCACACGTGCCCGCTGCCATGCCCAGTGCAAACACCCTCTCAGCCCTGTCTGTACAAATGTGGGGTCGTGCATAATGAACTCAGTTGGATCATCAAGACCGGGCAAGGCGAACAACGGCCCTCGCTTTCGCTCCTCGCGGAGGTTGTCGAAACTTACTCGAATTCCGTCCATCAAGCCACGGCCCTCGCTGTAGGGTCCACCCACGATGATCCGTGTTGGCCCCAAAAAGGCCGTGCACGCCCAGGCGGCTTGCGCAACATACTCTGCGACCACCGGCCAAAACTGCGGATGATTCAATTTTAAGAGCTGGTCCCACGTTGCCGCGCATTTAAGCCGAGATGCCCGCAGCCTAAGAGCAGGCCCAGCCACGAGTTCCTGCAACGAACCGCCGTAGACAGCCCGCTCACCCGGCAGCTTGAGAGGATCGTGTTTCATCGTACGGACATGCAACAGACCCATCTCGGGATGCAATGCACTCCCAAACAGGGTGCGTCCGCAAACGAAACCGCCCCCAACACCC
>JAGVSR010000082.1 GCA_019137195.1 Alphaproteobacteria bacterium | reverse complement strand
GTGCGGCCGGCTCGGGCGTCGATCGCTACGCGCCATAGTACTCGCGATACCACTCGACGAACGCCTTGACGCCCTCTTTGACCTGGGTCGCAGGCTTGTAGCCGACGGCGTTCGCCAGCTCGGACACGTCAGCGAAGGTGTCGGGCACGTCGCCGGGCTGGAGCGGCAAGAGCTCTTTGATCGCCTTCTTGCCGACCGCCTCCTCGATCGCCTCGATGTATTCCGTGAGCTTCACCGGCTGATTGTTGCCGATGTTGAAGATGCGGAACGGCGCGTTGGAGGTTGCCGGATCGGGCTTGGCCGCGTCCCATGCGGGATTGGGCTCGGCGATCTGGTCGGACGCCCGGATCACGCCCTCGGCGATGTCGGTCACGTAGGTGAAGTCTCGGGTGTGGTTGCCGCGGTTGAAAACACGGATCGGCTCGCCGGCAAGGATCGACTTGGTGAACAGGAAGAGCGCCATGTCCGGCCGGCCCCACGGCCCATAGACGGTGAAGAAGCGGAGCCCCGTCGTCGGCATCCGGAACAGGTGGCTGTAGGCATGCGCCATCAGCTCGTTGGCGCGCTTGGTCGCGGCGTAGAACTGGAGCGGATGATCGACGCCCGCGTGCTCCGAGAACGGCATCGCCGTGTTGGCACCGTAGACCGACGAGGTCGAGGCGTAGGTAAGGTGCGGGACTCCCTTGTACCGGCAGGCCTCGAGTATGTTGAGGAAGCCCGTGACATTGCTCTCGACGTAGTCGTGCGGGTGCTCGAGGCTATGGCGTACGCCCGCCTGAGCGGCGAGGTGGATGACGCGATCGAACCGGTAGCGCTCGAAGGTGCGGTTGACGGCCGGCTGATCGGCGAGGTTGGCGCGCACGAAGTCGAAGCTGCCGCTGGAAGCGCGGGCCGTCTCCGCAAGCAGTGCCAAGCGCCGCTCCTTGAGCACTGGGTCGTAATAGGCGTTGACGACATCGAAGCCCACTACCTCGTCGCCGCGTGCGATGAGCTTCAGCGCAGTGTGATAGCCGATGAAGCCTGCGGCGCCCGTGAGCAGGACTTTCATTGCCGATGGTTGCCCTTGTCCGCTGCCAATGTCTTACAGACCGAGTTCATGGACGGCAGGTCGTTCCGCTGGCTGCTCAGTGAACGAGGATCGAGGCGCCCACGCTACCGCACTTCGGGTGAAACGATCGCCCGAAGTGCATGATAGTTGCTCCTCTCGTCGCATGGCTCTGCATGCAACCGGTATTCCGCAATATGCCGCGCTGCGCCACGCTGGTGCCGCCGGCGACGGAAGTGTCCCCGCCGCGATGTCCAGTTGTCAGGCTGCGAGCGGACCGCCTGCCGAGCCATCGAGGCCTGGCCTTTCGGAGCCAAGCCTGCGGCAGACGCCAGCGCGCTCGAGATCGCCCCAGGCCTGGCGGACCGAGTCGAGGTTGGCGATCTCGCCTTTGACGACCATGCGCACGGTTTTGAGCAGGATGCGCAGATCAAGCCCGACCGAGGCCTCGCGGATGTACCAGACGTCGAGCGCAGCCTTGTCGTCGGCGCTGATGATGCGCCCGCCTTCGACCTGCGCCCAGCCCGTCAGGCCGGGACGCACGAGGAGCCGGGCCGCGAACTGCTTGGGCTGGTCGACGGGGAGCAGAGGTCGAGGCCCGATGAACGACATGTGGCCAGCCATGATGTTGAGAAGCTGTGGCAGCTCGTCGAGGCGGGTGCGGCGCAGGAAGTGGCCGATACGGGAGACACGGAGATGGTCTGGGATGCGGCACCCCTTGTCGTCGTGCGGTTCGCCCATCGTGCGGAACTTGAGGAGTGCGAACGGGTAGCCGCCAAGGCCCGGCCGTCGCTGAGAGAACAAGATCGGGCGTCCGACATCGAGGCCGACAAGTGCCGCCACGACGCAGAACGCCGGTGTGAGCAGAACGAATAGAAGGGTTGCGACCACGAAGTCCGCCGTACGCTTGAAGGTCCAGAACGGACGCTCGGCAAGGCGCGCGAGCTCGTCGCTGGCGAACTTGAACACGGGCGGCTCGCTGCCAGGCTCCCCCGTCGTTTGGCCCCGGTCCTTGCGGTCCCGGCGCTCCAGTCCGAGGGTCTCGGCCAGGAACTCGACCTCGATGCTGGTCGAGGTCTCGATTTCGCGCAGGATCTCCCGCTCGCGCGGCCTCAGTCTGGCCACTGGTACCGCAACCACGATGCGGTCCACGAAAACGCCTTCGACCTCGAGACGTGCCAGCACGTCGGGCAGATCCACCGGCGTGCCGAGCACCTTGTGGCGCTGCACGAGGCGACCGGCGTGACGCGCCTTGTTGGCCACGAACCCAGCGATGTTGAGGCGATTGAGGCCGAACTCGTTGACGGAGGCGAGGTAGAGCTCTGCCAAGGGGCCGACGCCGACGATGAGCACGCTGTCGAGCGGTTTCGCGGCCGCGGGCGAGAACTGCACGGCTGGCCGGCGGCTCCTGTGGTAGGAGCGGATCAGGATCCTCGCCGCGCCCTGGGCCAGGATCATGATCAGGCCCTGCAGGATCGGCAGCGAGCGGGGGACGTCCTCCATGCGGTTCAACCCGAACGCGATACCCATGGTGATCGGCACGACGAGGAGGGCGACGGTCACGAGATGGATGAAATCGGGCGTGCCGGCGAAGCGCCACATCGATCGCGTGGTGCCGAGCACCGGCAGGACGACGAGCGAGGCGACCAGGGTTGCCAGGAAGTAGGGGGCGATCGCGATCAGGCGCTCGACCGAGACTTCGAGGTTATCGCGCAGGACGAGGGCGGCCAGCGTGGCCAGCTGGATGAGGAGGAGGTCCGCGAACAGGACGAAAAGCCGCCGCTTGCTCATACAATAAAGTCCTCGACGCAGTACTGATGAATTTGATTGGTAATCAGAACCATAACCGTCATTCGAGCGCCAGCACCTAATTCCATCTGTCCAGGCCTCGCAATTCAAAATTCGCACGATGCGCGCGCAGCGGCAACACCCTCGCACAGATGCCTGGCATTGCATCTGAGGCTGATCAAGATTCAGCCGATCCTGCGGGGCTCTCGTCGGGCGTGGGCGGAGCCCCGCTCGCAGAATCGGCTGTCGCTTCGCTCTCCGGTGGGGGTGGCACTTTCCCATCCCGGCGGGTCCATTCCTCTGGCCACGCGGTCTCTGCCGTCTTGGCTGCTACAGGTGGCGTAGGCTTTGCCACGTAGACCCGTTCAGGCTCGACAGAAACCGGCTTCGTGCTCGAGGGCCACTCGATTTCCGGCGGCGGATGCTGGAGGGCACGCGCCCGAATGAGTGCTGCCGATGGGTCGTCTCTCGGCAGGCTCACAACGGCACGTTGCGGGTCGGAGCGGGGGGCCGGGATCAGCAGAGCGGCGGCAAAGGCGAGTACGCTCATCATTGCTGTCGTCCTCAAGGGATAATCGACGAACGAGTGCAGGAGCACGAGGACGATGGCGAGGAGCGAGGCCCTGGCGAGTCCGAGGTCGGGGGCGCTGCCATCGTGGCTCCTGGCCGTCCATACCCTCCGCACGCTGGCGCCGAGCCAGACGAGGAAAGCCGCCAGCACGAAGGCGCCGGGAAAGCCGGCCTCCAGGAGCAACTGCAGCCAGTCGTTGTGCGCTTGGTTGGCGTAGGTGTTGACCATGAGATCCTGCGCCGGCTCGAACAGCTGGTAGACCGGGACGAAGGTCCCGAGCCCGGACCCGAGCGGCAGGAAGGCCATGGCGGCCACCCAGGCGTTGCGGCCGAACGTGATCCTCAGATCCTCCAAGGGGTCGCTTCCGAGCCGCTGCGCGATCCGGTAGAGGGCGAACTCGACGATCAGGAGCAGGGCGACAGCGAGCGCCAGTTGGAATAGACGGCGTCCCGCCGACTCGGCCCTGCTGCCGGACCGCCCGAGCACAACGACGGCGGGCACCGCAACGAGTGTCAGCAGGAGCCCGGCGCGCGAGCGTGCCATCGCGATCGTGCTCAGGAGCAAGATGATGAGCAGGGCGGCAATCGAGACACTGAGAATTCCGGCCGACTTCTCGTCTGCAACAACGAGGTTGTTACCTACCCGAGCAAACGCATCCGCCGCCCAAGCGGCCGTAAAGAGCAGCACGCTGTAGAGCAGGGCAGCCAGATGATTGCGGTTGGCAAAGAACCCGACGGCCTCGCTCGTGTTGGTCTCGGAGTAAAAGTAGAGGGGGCTAGAGGGCCCTCCGGCAACCTGGGCCAGACCCACGAGGGCCGAGAGCGCCCCCATTCCGATCACGACGGCCGCGATCCGAGCCCGCTCGCTCGGGGTCGCGACGAGTGTCGCGAAGAGGACGGCGAGAGGTGGCAGCAGGCTCAGCACTGAAAGCCAAGTAAGCTGGGCGGAGACGGTTACGGGTTGCCAGGTGATCGGCACGCCGGCGGCTGTTAGCGCGACGACCTCGCTCGCGCGCCCGGGTAGGTGCGTCCAAAGACTGGGCGGCAGCGGGACGAGTTGGAGGAGTGGGACGAGCACAATTGCGGAGGCAAACGCCAGCGCGGTCGTCATGCCGGGCGCTGGGCGCAGCGTCCACGCCTGCGTCACGGTGACGAGCAGCAGGGGAATTGCAAGAAGTTGCAGTATCCCGTCGCCAGCGAAACCGGCCTTAGTGCCGCCGCCAAGGGCAAGGCAAAGCGCCAGGAAGGCGGCAGTCGTCCAGGACATCCAAGAGGTTGTCACGCGCTCCGTGGCTCACCTGCTTCCAGTGGCCTAGACTTGTGTCGGCGACGTCTAGATGGTGGACCGTTCGGGACAATTGCAGACCGCGGACGCTGCGTCAGCAAGATTTCGAGACTTCCCGGTCCGTGCTCAAGGGCTTGCGCCACCGTCGTTGCCGTTGTCACCGCCCGCTGACACGGCTACTGCGACTGCGCCACCGACGACGGCCGCACCGAGTAGCATCGTTCCGCCGTCGAACGGCACGAGACCAGCCTTGCAGGGAGAAACAGCTTGGACGGCAGCGACCTCACCCGGACCGACCGGCTGCTCACAATCATCATCATAAACGATTTTTGCACTGCCGTCGGGAGAAACCGACACTTGGTCGCCCGTCTTTGCGCGCACCGACGACTTGATCTTGAAGTAGCCACTCCCGGCGTTCACCGAGACCTGTCCTGAGTCTCTCTTAACTGTGGCCGCCAGTGAGGAAGACGCGAGGAGTGCGATGCCGGCCGCGGCAATAACGAAGGTGCGCAAAGGCATGATGTACTCCGACTAACTTCCGACGCTACCGTGAAACACAACCAACGCCTAGCAGGCGTAAACACGACGTACAAGAGGTATCGAGCGCCCACGGCCACGCCAACATCGCATGCCGAAATGCATGTGCCAAATTGGCCACACGTGATCAAGGCTTAGGCAACTCCGCTGCATTTTCGCCCGTCAGGGGCTGGCGCCACCCTCGTTACCCGATCCGGCCGTACCAGCGGCAACCGCAACGCCACCCGCGACGACCGCCGCAGCAAGCGCGGCTGTCGTGGGCGTCAGCCCCATGGAGCCTGCGCCAAACAGAGCCGCGGCGCCGCAAGGCGCGTCCTCGACGACCGTGGCAATCTCGCCCACCTGCAAGTCGGTAGCGCATTCCTCTCCGTAGACGATGCGCGCCGTGCTGTTGGAGTTGATGACGACCTGATCCCCAGTTGCGAGAGGCATTCCCTCCGTCGCAGCCACGAACCCGGCGCCTTGATTGACGAGCACGATCCCGGACGTCCCGACCAGCGTGGCAGCAAACGCCGTGCCCGCCAATCCGGCGCACGCAGCTTGGCACGCGATTGCAGTAAGCAGCTTGCGCATCAACCGTATGCACTCCTCTCATGTGCAGGACGATACGCATCCGACTCAGAATCTGTTGTCAGACGTAACATGTCGCGCGTGGGCGAGCCATCGGGACTGAACGCTGGTCCACACTGCCCGCTCGCGACCTTCGTATTGCCGTGATTCTGTGGCCCAAAAGACGCAAGATCGGAGGCTGCCTTTTAGCGGCGACCTCGACACGGCGTGGCCTCGCTGCTATGCATCATGAGAAACACCTTGTTCGTCATATCTTCGAACGGTTGGGATGCCTGACGGGCGGCGCGGTCAGGTTCTGCGGACGGCGCGCGGCGGCGCCAAGCATTTGAAATTGCGGGTGAGTTTATTGTCTTGATCGACCTTCACTGCCATCTACTGCCTGGTATAGACGACGGCGCAGCCGACCTTGCCGTGTCGCTCGACATGGCGCGCCGGTTTGTGGCCGACGGCGTCGAGACGGTCGCTTGCACACCACACATTCTGCCCGGCCTCTATCACAATACCGGACCGCAGATTCGTGCAGCGACGGCAGCCTTGCGGGAGGCTCTGGCCGACGCCGGAATCGCGCTCGAACTCACGACCGGCGCCGACGTTCACATCACACCCGATATGCTCGGTGGCTTGCGCGCCGGGACTCTCCTCTCCCTCGCCGACAGCCGGTACGTGCTGGTCGAGCCCCCGCACCACGTGGCCCCGCCGGGGCTCGAGGATCTCTTGTTCGGTCTTCTGGTTCAGGGTTACGTGCCCATTCTCACACACCCCGAGCGGCTGACCTGGATCGGCGAACGCTATCATGTTGTCGGTCAGCTGGTTGCGAAGGGTGTCTGGGTGCAAATCACCGCGGGCTCTCTGGCTGGCGCTTTTAGGCGGAATGCGCAATACTTAGCCGAACGGATGCTCGACGAAGGGCTTGTCCACATCATAGCGACGGATGCGCACGATACCCGTCGGCGTCCCCCTGATCTGGCCCGCGGGCGCGAATTGGCCGCGCGTCGCGTCGGAGAGGCCGAGGCGGCCAATTTGGTTCTTCACCGTCCGAGAGGCGTGCTAGCCAATGCTCCATCATCTTCCCTGCCTCCGCCGCTTGCCCTCGCCGGTGGGGCAGGACCGTCGCGCCGGGGCTCGGCGCCCGACAGCCGTGGGCACGATGGTGCGAATGATCGCGGTGGCGGCCTCGAGCATCTGGCTCGCCGCGTGCGGCGGCTCTTTGGATAATCCGCAGGCGAGCGCGCTCGGCAGCGTCGAGCCCGGCGGCGTCGGTGCCGCTGCCTTTGCCGGTCCAGGCGCCGGCGAGAAGGGCAATGGCAATCCTGGGTCGGGCGCATCAACCGCTAGTCTGTCCAAGGTCGCGACGCAATTGACCTCGTCCTCGACGCCTGGGTCGGAAGGCTACAAGGTCGGCGCTCAGGACGTGCTCGAGGTTTCGGTTTTCAAAGTGCCCGAGCTGTCGAAGACGGTCCAGGTCGCCGATGCTGGCAGCATCAATCTTCCACTCGTCGGCGAGGTTCCCGCCGCAGGGCGCACCGCCCGCGATATCGAGCGCGATCTCACCAAACGTCTCGGCGACAAGTACCTGCAGTCACCGCAGGTCACCGTCTTCGTCAAGGAGTACAACAGCCGCCGCGTGACGGTCGAAGGTGCGGTCAAGAAGCCAGGAGTGATCCCCTATCGCGGCTCGACGTCGCTCATCCAGGTGGTTGCTATGGCGGAGGGGCTCAGCGAGTTCGCAGATTCAGAAGTCGTCGTCTTCCGCCAGGCCGGCGACAAGAGAACGGCGGCACGCTTCGATCTCGAGGCGATCCGTGCCGGAACGGCCGACGATCCGCAGGTCTTGGCCGGCGATGTCGTCGTGGTCGGCAAGTCCGCTTTCAAGGAGGCGTATGGTCAGTTCCTCAAGTCGCTTCCGGCCGTCGGCGTCTTCGGTGCGCTACTCTAGTCCGGCACCGTCGGTAGTGATGAGGCGGCGGCATGGCTGACCCGGCGAGATCCTATGACCCCGACGGCAACGACGGTAGCGCCGGTGCATTGTCCGTCGCCGCTGTCTCCACGCTCCCAGCCCGGCGAGACCCCTATGGGCCGACCGGAGGATACACGGGCGGAGGACAAGAGGACGAGGTCTGGGCAGACCTGGCGTTCTACTGGCGCATTTTCGTCAAGCGCCGCTGGCTCATCGTGAGCATCCTCGGAGCGGCCCTAGCCCTGACGGCGATCGTCACGCTCATGACGACTCCGCTCTACACGTCTTCCGTGCGCATCCAGATCGACAGAAGCGGACCGAAGATCGTCGAGGGCGTGTCGCAGGACGAGAATTTCAGCCCTGAGATTCTGAAGACCGAATTCGAGATCCTGAAGAGCCGCGCTCTGGCCGAACGGGCCGTGGCCGCGCTCGATCTCGCCTCCGACGAGGACTTCCTGCACGACCGGGCTTTCTCGCTGATGGGCGCCATCCGGTCCGCTCTAGCAGCGCTGACGTCGGGAGCCTCGAGACAGCAGGCGGAGCCGGACCTTCTGTCGGCAGCCGTGATGCGTGTTCAGGCGAGCACCGTTGTGCAGCCGGTACCCGGGGCCCGCCTGGTCGACGTGCTGTACACCGATCCCAACCCGCAGCGGGCACAGCGGATCGCCACCGCGCTCGCGGAGGCCTTCATGGCCTCAACCATCGACAAGCGCTTTCAGGCCAACGCTTTCTCGAAGACCTTTCTCGAGGAGCAGCTGAAGCAGCTGAAGATCAAGCTCGAGGAGGCCGAGAAGCGCACGCTCGCGTTCGCCGAACAGGAGCAGATCGTCGATACCAACGAGAAGGCGTCGACTGCCGAGGGCAACCTGCAGGCTGCCAACGCTGCGCTCGGCGTGCTCGTGTCCGACCGCATCAAGAACGAGCAGCTCTGGAAGCAGGTCGAGAGTGCCGACGCCATCAACCTGCCTCAGCTCCTGACCAACAGCGTCATCGACGGCCTGCGTGGCAAGCGCAACGCGCTCGTCACCGAGTATCAGGAGAAGCTCGAAACATTCAAGCCGAGCTATCCGGCAATGGTCCAGATCGATAACAAGATCAAGGAGATCGATCGCCAGCTCGCGACCGAGGTGGAGACCATCAAGGGTTCCTTGAAAGCCGCTTTCGAGAGCTCGACCAACCAGGAGCGCGAAATGCGCGCCAGGATCGAGACCTTGAAGACCGAGCTGATCGATCTGCAAAAGCGCTCCGTTCAATACAACTTTCTGAAGCGCGAGGCAGACAGCACGCGCGAGCTCTACAACGGCCTTCTGCAGAAGTTCAAAGAGGTCGATGTGGCGGGTGGTACTGGCGCCAACAACATCTTCATCGTCGACAAGGCCGATCTGCCGAAGGTGCCCTCCTCGCCGCGCGTCTTGCGGGCGCTGGCTCTGGCCTTGATCCTTGGCCTCGGCCTAGGGCTAGGCACGGCCTATGTTGTCGAGCAGATGGATGATCGCATTCATTCGCCGGAAGAGCTCGAGGAGCTTCTCGGCTATACGACGCTCGGCATCATCCCGAAAGTGCCTGGCGTCGAGGCCCTGCGCGATGAGCTGGGAGATTCCCGCTCGGCCCTCTCCGAAGCCTATCGCTCGCTCTGCACCTCACTACAGTTCGCGACCGAGACCGGATTGCCAAAGACGCTGCTCGTCACGAGCTCTGCTCCCTCGGAAGGCAAGTCGGTCACCGCGCTTGCGATTGCTCGCCACTTCGCGATCCTGGGCCTCAAGGTGCTCTTGATCGATGCCGACCTGCGCAATGCCTCGCTGCACAAAAAGCTCGGCATCGATGGTTCGAAGGGCTTGAGCAATCACCTGACTGGAGCCGCGACGCCGCCCGAGTGCTTCCAGGGCTCCGACCTGCCGCAGCTTACCGTCATGCCGGCTGGTCCGCTGCCGCCAAATCCTGCCGAGCTCCTGATGGGCGCCCGCTTCGCCTCGCTGCTTTCCACCGGGCTGCAGGTGTTCGATTTCATCGTAGTCGACGGACCGCCTGTCCTGGGCCTGGCCGACGCGCCGGTCCTGTCCAGCACGACCGCAGCCGCCGTCCTGGTCGTCAGCGCGGGTCAGGCGCGGAAGGGGCCGCTCCTAGGTGCCAAGCGGCGCCTGCTGCAGTCGCGTGCAGCGATCATCGGCACAGTGCTGACCAAGTTCGACGCCAAACAGGCGGGCTACGGCTATGGCCAGGGCTATGGCTACGGCTACGGCTATGGCTACGGCTATGGCTACGGGCCCGGCCCGGACCGTCCCTCGGTTGCCGCGTCGGACGACAAGGCCGATGCGTCGCCGCCGGCGAAGTCCGATACTCCGAGTAGTGGCGCTGCCTGATGCCGCAGGATGCCGCCAGGGTCGCGATCGAGCTTCTCGCCATGCCATCGCGGGCGCGACAGCTCCGCGCGGCGCCCCTGCCGGAGCACGTGGAGGTACTTCTGCGCATCGCAGCTGGCGACGCGGAGGCACGTGAGGAGACGGCACGCCGGCTCGAGCGTGGGGCAGACACGGTGCGCGACGCCGCGAACTTTTTCATCGAACAGGTCCTGCTCGCGCCGGAGAGCAACTGCTACCGCGTTTTCGGTCTCACGCCAGCTGCAACCTCCCAGTCGCTTCGCCACAACATGGCGCTTCTTCTTCGCTGGCTGCATCCGGATCTCGATCGCGGCGGTACCCGGGCCGTATTCGCGGCTCGCGTCACGCAGGCATGGGACGAGTTGAAGACGCCGGAACGCCGCGCGGCCTACGACAGGCGACTTGGTTCGGGCCGCCTGACGCAGGCGAAGAAAACGTCGGGTCGGCACGGCCGCAAACGCATCCGCTCGGGTGCCGCGCTGTTTCACGACGGACCCGACATGGCGGGCTCTCAAGATCCACCACTTCTAAAGCGTGGCCTGTTGTTCCTCATGCGCGTGCTTCGGCCCTAGTGCCGGTCACCCGAGGACGAACGGCCATATCGTGGTGGGTGCCCTTTGTGTGATGATGGAGGCCGGGACAGGCTGGTGACGTTTGAACCTTCAATCAGCGATACGGTGAGAGAGGGCACCAGGTCCGGCGGCCGGGTCGCGTACGCGGTTGTCGGTCTTATCCTTGCCGGGCTGGTGGTCACACAAACGTGGGCTGCCATCTTCGCCGCGCACAATCCGTCGCTCGCGCTCGCGCTGCACCCCTTCCAGCGGCGAGCCGGACTCGAACTGGCCAATCGCGAGCTGCAGGTGCTGCTGGGGGCTGGCGTCGCCGAAGGGCGCACGGCACTCATTCCCGACATTTCGCGGTTTGCGCAGAGCGCGCCCTCCAATGGACCGCCGGGGGCCACAGGTGCTGAAGCGTCTGCTACAAGTGAGAGCCTTTCTGCGCCACTGCCGAAGGCGGAGATCGATGCGGTTGCCGGCCGTCTCCGGCAGCTCGTGGCTCGCGAGCCACTCAATCCCCGCGCGCTTCGGATGCTCGGCCTGCTCAGCATCGCTGCCGCTGACAATGTCGGTGCCGACCATCTGATGAAAGCGTCCGTCTCGCTTTCCAAACGCGAGTGGGTGGCCGTGCATTGGATGCTCAACCGCAGCTTCGAGGCCAAGGATTTTGCGGCGACCGTGACTTACGCGGATGTTCTTCTGCGATCGAGGTCGCAAGGCTATTCGACGGCCATACCAGTTCTCGCCCGGTTTGCCGAGGATGCTGCAGCTAGGAAGTCCCTGGTCGAGCTTCTCACCACCGAGCCCCCCTGGCGCGAGCGCTTCTTTGCCGCGCTGGTCGACTACATTACGGACGCGCGAACTCCGTTGACGCTGATGCTCGATTTGAAGCGTGGCCCATCGCCGCCCACCTCTAGGGAACAGCTCGCTTACCTCCGCTTTCTGAGGTCGCGCAATCTGCACGAGCTCGCCTACTACACCTGGTTGCAGTTCCTTCCGCCGGAGAGCCTGGCTACGGTCGGATACGTTCAGAACGGCGACTTCGAGCAGGAGCCTTCCGGCGCGCCGTTCGACTGGACGATTGTTCCGAAGTCCGGCGCGCTGACTCGCATTGGCCTTTGCTCCGACAATGGGTCGAAGCGCTGCCTCGAGGCCCATATGGGGGGCTCGCGGGTGACAAAGCCGCTCGTCACGCAGGATCTCCTGCTCCCGCAGGGCCGCTTCAGCATGAAGGGACGGTTTCGTGGAGAAACGGCTGGCGCAAGGGGCCTCGTCTGGCGTCTAGCCTGCATTGGTGTGTCACCTCGGATCATCGCAACCAGCACAATGTTCAACCTGCCGTCACGGGCGTGGAAGGAGTTCGAGGTGGCGATCGAGGTGCCGGCAAGCAAGTGCCGGGCACAAGAGATCCGACTAGAGCTCGACGCCCGGTCGCCGTCCGAGCAACTCATCTCGGGACACGTCTGGTTCGACGATCTCGCCATCGTTCGCGACGCCGTGGCCGACGAGCCGAGCACGAGCGAGGCGGCGACAGAGCCCGACGGTGCGGGGCAGGCTCCAAAGGCAGCTGCAGATGCGTCGCCGCCCCTGCAACCGGCTCCACCGGCTTCACCGGCTCCACAGACCCCTCCGCCGGTGCCGCAGTTGCCGGGGGCCGCCGCGACCGTACCGGCCGCGGGGCCCTCTCCGGCGCCTTGGCCCGCAGCCGTCGAAGCCATGCCTCCGCCGGCGGGCACGGCAGGATCCGTCCCATCCACAGGCGCGAAGCCAGTTCCCGCCGCACCGTCCTTGGCGCCTCCGGCCACGGCCTCGCCACCTGGCTCCGCTTTACCGGCGCTGCCGACACCACCCGCGGCGACTCCAAAAGTGGAGGCACCGGCTCCCGGCCCTGCTTCGACGCCTTGAGACGCGCTTGAGACGCGATCGAGGGTGCTCCTCGTGTCACCCGCTTCGGGAGCGCATAGCGAACGGCGCACCGTTCGTCGCGGTGCGCCGCCTCAGGCCGGTCGGCAGGTCGGGCGTCGGTGCGCCCCAGCCCCGTGCGTCCTCCGTTACGCGGCGGGACGCCATGCCCCCGGCGGAATCATGCCGTCGACGTAAGCGAGGTGCAACGCATCCAGCTGCGCCCACAACACGTCGCACTTGAACTTCACGGCTTCGACACATGCCTCCTGCTGGGCGCGGGTGCGAGCATGCTCCTTCACGAACTCGAGGGTGAACGAGACGTCGCGTGGCGCTTGTGTCAGGCGGCGCTTGAAGTAGGCCATGACCGCTTCGTTGACGAACGAGTAGTTGGCGAGCATGCCGGCGATGCGCTCGCGATGGATCGACGGCGCGAATAGCTCGGTCAGCTGAGAGGCGGCCGCGACGACGAGCGGCTGCTCGACGACGTAGCGCACGTAGGCCTCGACGGCGTATTTGGTCGCTGGCAGCGCGCCTTCCATGCTCGCCACGTAGTCGCGGTCGAAGCCGAGGCAGTCGGTCAGAACGAACCAGCGTTCGAGACCGCCTGGCTCGTCCGGCAGAAGGCCGTCGTGATCGTGAATGCGATGAACCCACTCGCGGCGGAACTCGCGATCGTGGACGCGGCTCATGAAGGCGGCGTCCTTGCGCGGAATTGCTTCCTGGTAGACGTAGCGATTGAGCGCCCACGCTGCCACTTGGTCTTTGTTGAGCTTGCCGCCGTGGAGGAGCTTATGGAAGACGTGCAGGTCGTGATAGCGCTCGGGCGCAATGGCGCGGATCTGGGCTTCGAACTCCTCCTTCGACCAGGGCGCCTTGACGCCTTCGAATTTCCTCACGAACTCGTTCATGGCTTCCCCTTCACTCCCTAGGTGCGTTCTTCTCGTTCCGTGTCGGGACGATGCCGCGGCGCCCGTGTGCGCAGACAAGCTCCGACGCTGCGGCGGAAGCTGACAGATGACGCCGCAGGCGGCTTGATCCTCATCAAACTATTCTTCAACCCGTGCTCACGGTTCCGTGCGAGGGGCGTGAGGGAGGCGGCATTCCAAGACCGGCTCGCGTGCCACAACGCTGTTGCCAATCCCCTCATGTAATCCAAGTCAGCCGAGACGAGCTTCGCTCCGAAATCCGCGGCCACGCCAAGCTGCGCGCAATCAAAGGCGGGAACCAAGCATCTGAGCACCTATCTAATCTGCCTTCAGCCGATAGCCGATGCCGGGTTCAGTCTGGATCAGGTCGTATTGGTCGAGCTTTTGGCGAAGCTGGCCGACGAGCACACGCAAGTATTGCACGTCCTCGGTATGGGCCGTGCCCCACACGGACGTCAGTATCTGGCGATGGGTCAGCACGCGTCCAGCATTGCGGATCAGCAGCACGATGAGATCGAACTCCTTGGGGGTGAGCTTGACGGGCTTGCGATCGCAAGTGACCGAGTGCGCCGCCGTGTCGACCATGAGTGGTCCAGCCTGGAGTTTGACATCGGCCAAAGCGTTCCCTTCCACGTGCCGCAACGCAGCCCGGAGCCGGGCCATCAGCTCACCTATTCCAAACGGCTTCTCGATATAGTCGTTGGCACCGACGTCGAGAGCGGCGATCTTCTCTCCCTCCCTGTCTCGCGCGGAGAGCACCAGGATCGGCACTTTGCTCCACGACCGGAGCCGTGCAATGACCTCCTTGCCATAGATGTCCGGCAGCCCAAGGTCGAGCAAGACCGCATCCGGCGCCACCGTTGCTGCCAGCCGCAGCGCCTCCGTGCCGCTCGCTGCCGTAATCACCTGATAGCCGGCGACCTCGAGGCTCGGCCTCAAGAAGCGCAGAATCTGTGGCTCGTCGTCGACAGCGAGAATGCGCGGCTTCATGGCTCTCCGGAGTTCTTTTGCGTTCCCGCATCTGCGCCGGCAACCGGAAGGCGGATGCAAAGCCTCGTGCCGCGCCCGTTGGCAATCGGGCTTTCGGCCCGGACGGTGCCGCCCATCGCCTTGACGATGCCGGCTGCGATCGAAAGGCCGAGCCCCGTTCCGGCTGCGCGCCGGTCGACGCCGCCGGCACGATAGAACTTCTCGAAAACGCGATCCAGGTCCCCGTCTGGGATGCCTGGTCCCTGATCTTCCACGTCGACGGTCACCTGGTCGCCTGCCGCGCCGGCGAGCACCCGCGTCACCGACGCCGGGCCGGCGTACTTGTTCGCATTGTCGAGAAGGTTGAACAGGACCTGCTCGAAGAGGTCCGTGTCACCACGCACCGGGGGTATTCCGGCCCTTATCTCGAGCGCGCATTTGCGTTGCGGAAAGCTCTTTGCCGCCCGCCCGGCCGCCCGGCGGACGGCGTCTCCGACGTCGACGAGTTCTTTCTTTATGTCGAGCGCGCCGGCCTCGAGGCGGGTCATATCGAGGAGGTTCGACACGAAGGCCGCGAGCCGTTGGGCCTCCTCCTCAATCGTCTCAAGCAATTCGGCTTGGCTGGCCTTTGGCATGCGATTGCCGAGCTGGCGTAAGCTGGTGACCGAGCCGATGATGGAGGCGAGCGGCGTCTTGAGGTCGTGCGAGACCGAGGAGAGAAGTGACGACCTCAATCGCTCGGCTTCGGCGGCAGTCTCGGACTTGGCCGCTTGATCGACGAGGCGCGTGCGCTCAATGGCGAGCGCGGCCTGATCAATGAAGGATTGCAGCGCGCCCTCGGTTGCGGATGTAATCGCGTCACCGGCTACGTCAGGCGCGACGCCGACAACGCCGAGCACGCCTTTAGAGGTCGATAGAGGACGGAAGTGGAAACGCGCTGTCGGCATCGTCTCGGTGAAATGGCCCGCCGGCTCGCGCTTGCTGCAAGCCCATCGTGCCGCGGCCCAGTCGGCGGTCGGTAGCTCGTCCATAGGTGGCCAGCCGCCCTCGATGGCGAGATCGCCGTTGCGCACTAGAAGGACGACGGACTGGCCTTTGACAAGGTTGGCGCACTGGCCTGACAAAAGCCAGATGACATCGTCCAGCGAGGGAGCGCCGGACAGCTTACGGGTGAACTCGAAGAGCGCTTGGGTGGTCTCGGCCCGCTCACGAGTGGCGTCTGCCTGCTCGTGCAGCCGGCCGGCCAGACTTCCCGTGGCGACGGCGACGATCAGAAAGATCACGAGCGACAGGAGCTCATGCGGCTGCGCCACCATGAGCGTGTAACGCGGATCAATGAAAAAGAAGTTGTAGGCGAGGAACGAGAGCAATGATGCGGCAATTGCCGTCCACACGCCGTAGCGAACGGCGCAGAGGAGAACGGCAAGCAGGAACACCATCGAGACGTTCGGGAACGGTACCAGCTGCTCGAATGCGACACCGA
Organism: Alphaproteobacteria bacterium; assembly: GCA_019137195.1. Classification (GTDB taxonomy): domain Bacteria; phylum Pseudomonadota; class Alphaproteobacteria; order Rhizobiales; family Hyphomicrobiaceae; genus CBDCUQ01. The sequence goes on along the minus strand of JAGVSR010000082.1, from coordinate 3,214 downwards.
GCGTTGCGGCGAGGGCGACTGCGGCGAGAGCCACGAAAGTCTGAGTGGCGACAAGCGAAAGCGCCGGCCTCATGCGCATCTGGGGCGGGGTCTTCGCAGACGCCGCCGCAACGAGCGTGATCGAAAGTCCTGGCGCCTTCTCGATGATGCGATCCGCGAGGGATTGCCTCAGTAATCTACGATACCATCCGCCCGGCGCATGCCCGAGAACGATCTGCGTAATGTTGTTGCGGCGTGCATAGGCGACCGCGTCACCGGCGAGATCTCTTGAATTGATGCGCACCGAGGTGGCGCCAAGCCGCTCCGCCAATCGCATGACCTTGTCGGTTCGCTTCAGCTCCGCCTTGTCTGCGGTCTCCCGGTCGCTGCGACGCAGGTTCAAAGCGATCCAGTCGCATTTCTGTGCCTGCGCCATGCGGCCGGCGGTTCGCACGACCGTTTCGGCTATCTCGTCGCTGCCGACGCAGACGAGGATGCGCTCCGCCGTTGGCCACGGACCTTCGATGCCCTGGCGCCGGAGCTCGGCGAGCATCTGCTCGTCCACTCGGTCGGCTGTGCGCCGTAGCGCGAGTTCGCGCAACGCGGTCAGGTTGCTGGGCTTGAAGAATTGGTCGATGGCGCGGCGCGCGTTCTCCGGCAGGTAAACCTTGCCCTCTTTGAGCCTCTGGATCAACTCTTCGGGAGGCAGGTCGACGACGACCACCTCGTCGGCTCGCTCCAGCACCTTGTCAGGCACGGTCTCATGCACCGTGACGCCGGTGATGCGCGCCACGACGTCGTTCAGGCTTTCGAGATGCTGGATGTTGAGCGTGGACCAGACGTCTATACCTGCCTGCAGCACGCCTTCGACATCCTGGTAGCGCTTAGGATGCACGAGACCGGGTGCGTTCGTATGTGCGAACTCGTCGACGAGAAGAAGTGCGGGACGCCGTGCAATGGCCGCATCGACGTCGAACTCCAACAGCATCCGATTGCGATAGGGAACCGGGCGCCGGGGCAGAACCTCGAGCCCTTCGAGCAGCGCGGCGGTCTCTGAGCGTCCGTGCGTCTCTATGAGACCGACGACGACATCCGTGCCTTGAGCCTTCAGCGCCCGGGCCGCCGAAAGCATGGCATACGTCTTGCCGACGCCCGGTGCCATGCCCAGAAACACCTTGAGCTTGCCGCGACCTTCGGTGGCGGCAAGCTCGAGCAGGGCGTTAGGAGACGGCCGTCGGTCCTGGCTTGCTCTGGCTTCGACCATACGTTATTCGACGTCCTCTCCGAGCTCAGCGTCAAGGGCCAAATTGAGGCCGAGCACATTGACCCGCGGCTCGCCGATCAAGCCGAGCCATGGTCGCTCGGTGGCAGCCTCGACGATGGCTTGCACCCGGGTCGGCTCGGTCCCGCGCGCCTTGGCCACGCCTGCAACCTGCATGTCTGCATTGGCGCGCGAGATGTGGGGATCGAGGCCGCTTGCAGAAGTCGTCACGGCATCGCCCGGAATGACTTTCGTGCCGGCCGCACGCAAGGTTGCGACGTCGGCTGTCACGCGATCCAGAAGCTTCTTGGAGGTTGGGCCGAGATTCGAGCCGGACGAGGCGAGGGCATCGTAACCGCTCTGTCCGGCCGCCGACGGGCGCGGGTGGAAGTACCGCCCGCTTGTGAAGACCTGGCCAATGAATGACGAGCCCAAAATTTTGCCGTCGCGCTCGACGAGGCTGCCGTTGGCCTGATGCGACACGAGAGCCTGAGCGATGCCCGTAATGGCCAGTGGGTAGGCGAGACCGGTCAGCAAGGTCATCGCCATGAGCATAGCGATTGCGGGACGAAGATTTGCGTGCATGGCAGCCTCCTCTAGGCGAGACCGAGCGCCGAAACGGCGAGGTCAACAACTTTGATGCCGAAGAACGGCGCAACCAGTCCACCGATCCCGTAGACGAGCAGGTTGCGCCTCAACAGGGCCGCGGCGCCGACCGGACGGTAGCCGACGCCCTTGAGGGCGAGTGGAATGAGCAGAACGATGACGAGAGCGTTGAAGATCACCGCCGACAGGACGGCGCTCTCGGGGGTCGCAAGCTGCATCACATTGAGTGCGCCGAGTTCGGGATAGGTAGCGAGGAACAGCGCTGGGATGATCGCGAAGTATTTGGCAACGTCGTTAGCAATCGAAAACGTGGTCAGTGAACCGCGCGTCATCAGAAGCTGCTTGCCGATCTCCGTCACCTCGATGAGCTTTGTCGGATCGCTGTCGAGGTCGACCATGTTGCCGGCTTCGCGCGCGGCTTGAGTGCCTGTCTGCATGGCAACACCGACATCCGCCTGGGCGAGCGCGGGCGCATCGTTGGTGCCATCGCCGCACATGGCGATGAGCCGGCCCTTGGCCTGCTCGGACTTGATGTAGGCGAGCTTGTCCTGCGGCGTCGCCTCGGCGATGAAGTCGTCAACACCGGCTTCGGACGCGATCGCGGCGGCGGTCACAGGGTTGTCGCCTGTCACCATGACCGTCTTTATGCCCATCGCCCGCAGCGCGGCAAAGCGGCCCTTGATGTCGGGCTTGACCACGTCCTTCAAATGGATGACTCCGAGGAGGGAGGTGCCGTCAGCGACTGCGAGTGGCGTTCCGCCGGTACGCGAGATCCGCTCGACCGCCTCGCGGAAGGCAACAGGTGCGTCTGTCATGCTCGCTCCGACGACCTTCAGAATTGCGTCGACTGCGCCTTTTCGGAGACTGCGGCCGCCAATGTCGACGCCCGAAATGCGGGTATGTGCAGAAAATGGAATGATCGTCGCATCAGCTACCGCCGGACTGGCATCCGCGAGGCCGTAGTGTGCCTTGGCCAATGCAACGATCGAGCGCCCTTCGGGCGTCCCGTCGGCCCCGGAGGCGAGCAGCGCAGCCTCCGCCAGCGCGATCGGGGCAATGCCCGGAACCGGAATGAAGTCAGTCGCGAGCCGGTTGCCGTAGGTGATGGTGCCCGTCTTGTCGAGAAGCAGGGTGTCGACATCGCCTGCCGCCTCGACCGCGCGGCCGGAGGTCGCCACGACGTTGAAGCGGATCAGCCGGTCCATGCCTGCGATGCCGATCGCCGACAGCAGTCCGCCGATCGTGGTCGGGATGAGTGTCACGAGCAGCGCCACGATCACGGTCGCTGAGAGTATTGTCCCCGAATATCTGGCCAGGCCCCACAGCGTGACGACGGTGATGAGAAAAATCAGCGTCATGCCCGATAGC
>JAGVSR010000084.1 GCA_019137195.1 Alphaproteobacteria bacterium | reverse complement strand
CAATGTTCTGCTGTCGGCCATGATTGCAGCCGTCGGAACGGTCATGAGCCTGCTCACCATCCCGCTATGGCTCAGCGTGTTGCCCTGGGTGTCCGGCTCGGCTGGCGAGATTCACCCAATACCGGCCGGCAGGATTGTCGCCCAGCTCTTGACGTTCATGGCTCTGCCCATAGCCGCTGGCTTTGCATTGCGCAGGTCGAGACCGGACCTGGTTCAGCGGCATAGCAGCCGCCTTCGTGCCATCTCGGCGCTCCTGGTTGTGTTCGTCCTCGGTGCGGCCGCTTGGACGATCAAGGACGACCTGGATGAAATTGCCATCGAATCAGCCCAGGCGGCGACCTTGTTCATCGCGCCAGCGATGCTATCCGGCGCCGCTATCGGGCTGCAATGGCTGCCACGCGACCGGACCGTGCTGGTCATCGAAAGCGGCGTTCGTAACGTCGCCGTTGCGCTCATACTTGGCAAAGCACTCCTCGACGACCGCGCGTTCGATACGCATGCCAGCTTCCTGACGGTCTACTTTGTCATCGAGATCGTGATGATGATGACATTTGCACGGCTTGCAGCGGACAGATGGGCAAAGATTCCGTCCGACCTGTAGATTGCCTTACTCTTAGGTGGACCAAAGAGCGTTGTGGGACTTGATCTCATGACACTCCATGTTCAAGTTTCGGGCACAAAGCCAGATGCACGGAAATGCAGCACGTGCCATTTGTGGGCAGCACGATGCACCAGATCGTCCCGTCACGATCGCGATGACCTCACGCCAACTCGACCGGCCCATTCGCCCGACGACTGCCAACGTTCGCGAGGACGTCATCCATGACCAACTACGAGCGAGCACGGAAGTGCTGGTCATGCGCCGCATTCGGCAGACGAACGCATCCCGGCCTGAATGTCACCGAGCGCGCCTGGTCGGCGCCGGGAACATGTCACCAGCACCGTCGGTCGTACTCGCTGCAGGCCCAACCCTGGCCGCGGTTGCAGTAATAGGCGAGGTTTCCGCAGCTGTAGCGATAGCTCCGGGCCGCAGCGCCGACGGTGACTCCCACGGCGACGCCGACTGCCGCAGCGCGTGCGACACGCCGAGTGCTGCGCCTGACTGGATGGCTCACATGGCGTACCGCGTGCGCTGAGACGTGCCGGCCAGCCTTGATGCGGCGTGCCTCTGCATCGTCAGAGGTCGCGACCAGGTAAGCGCCAGCCATTGCGAATGCGGCGATCGTGAGGAAAGCGGCGTGTAAGACTTTCATCTGTTCCTCCCTTTGCAATTGTCATCCGGCGGCCGGTCACGTCACCGCACGTCGACCAGATCGGCTCGCAGGCATCATATCACGCAAGCGTCCGCTCGTAGGAGTTGCTTTCGCCGCTGATCGCACCTTTGCGGACGCCGATGAACGCATCGCGGCCTTAACCATGATCGCATGGTCTACTCTATTGCGTCTTCGGTTTGGCGACCGCCGGCCCGGCCCGCGCTACGTTACTGGCGGGCCTGAACCCGGCATCGAGCGCCTTGAGTAGGCGCGCATCTCGGCCGTAAACATCCTTGTAGAAGGCCGTGCCGCCGACCGGCGACGGATCGACGGTCCAGTAGAGGAGCAGCACCGGCAGCGGCGACGTGAGTGCCACGCTCTGCATTTTTCCGGTCGCCACGGCTGCATCGACCTTGGCGCGATCCCAGCCCAGGCGGTTGCCGAGAATTAGTTCCGCGAGCTTCATGGGGTCCTCGACCCGGATGCAGCCGTGGCTGAAATTCCGTCCGGCCTTGGCAAAGAGCTGGCGCCCGGGGGTGTCGTGCAAATAGACGGAGTACTTGTTGGGGAACAAGAACTTGACCAGCCCGAGCGCGTTCTTGGGGCCTGGCCGCTGCACGACGCGGTAGGGAAACGAGGCACCCGTGTACGCGCTCCAGTCGATCGGGCCCACAGGTCGCCCGGCGCTGTCGGTCAGATAGTACGCGTTGGCCGCAAGATAACCGGGGTCCGCCGCCGCTTTGGGCACGATCTCGTTCACGACGATGCTTCTCGGGACCGTCCAGTCCGGATTGAACACGACGGTCTTCATCGTCTCGGTGAAAATGGGCGTCTTTGTATAGGGCTTGCCGACGATCACCCGGGTCGACCAGACTTTCTCCCCCTTGAAAAAGAGGTGCAGGTAGGTGCCGGCGACGTTGACGATCACCATGTCCGGTTGCAGGTCGCGAAGCAGCCAGCGCCCTCGCTCGAGGTTCACTCTGATCTGGTCGACGCGGTCGTGCGCCGGTACGTTGAGAGCCTTGACCGTCTCGCCACCGAGCACGCCGTCGGGCTCTAGGCCGTGCTCCTCCTGGAAAGATTTCAGGGACGCCACCAGCACGTCGTCCAGAAGTTCTTCTTCACCGGCGGCCTGCCCTGTGAACTCGCCCGTGAGTTTGAGGCGGGACCGCAGTGCTGCAATGCGTGGATCCTTCTGGCCGGGTTTTACCGCTGGACCGGTCGGCACGCTGCCCCAGCCACCGCTAACGTCGAAATTCGTGTACTGCTGTAGGCGCGCCTTGAGCTCGATATAGAGGGGATGCTGAACGCGAGCCCGCACGATGAGGGCGGCGATGTCGCCCGTCGCGAGTGCGCCTGCAATCGTCTGAGCCGGGTCCTCGCTCAGCGCAGGTCGGCCGAAATTCCAGTTGGGATCGAGCCCGTTGGGATCGACCTTGCCGAAGTAAAGTTGATAGAGAAGCCGGATCAGCGCATCGGAGAGAACAAGGTCCCGGTCAGCGGCGTTGCCTGACAGCGACCCGGCTTGCGCATTGACATAATCGGCGTGAAAATCCGCCGGACTGAGCCCATCCTCCCAACTCTGCGCCACGGCGCTGGCGAGCGCCTTCACGCTTTCCGGACGCGACCAGGCGAGCTTGCCGCCGAGCGCGGCGTAGAGCTTCGGCAAGAAGTCGTGTGCCGCAATGTGTTCGCCGGCCACGACGCGTCCATCAGGTCTCGACAGCGCGCCAAGCCGTGCCTCGATCTCGGGTTCCACGACAGGCTGCGTGGCCGGGGCCTGGGCGCGGACCGGCAAACCGAGCAGGACAATGGCTGCAACGCTTGCAACGAGCCTGAGACTGCGCGCTTGGATGGAAGACAGCCTGAGCACACTATCGGCAATTCGCTGCATGAGGATCGTCCCGGAGTAGATGGCACGAGGTATGATGCCGCCGGAGGACCTAGTTCGGCTGCCCGGGTTCCGGAGCTCCTGGTTGGATAGCGGCATCGGAAGCTTTCCAGCAAACCTGAGTCCTGGCACGGCAAGTGAACTAGCCAGGCACGACCGCCGTCGCGCTCGGCTTACAGCTGACGGAGCCGGCGCCGGACGTGTAGTCCTTGAGGCCCCGGCCGGCAGCAAAGGCCCTTGCCCTCAACTTCAGGACTTTGCGCGCCTCGAGCGAAGTGCCGTCCTGCCCCAGATCGGTAACGGTCGCCTCCACCGTCTGGCACTGCTTCTCTTGCGTGGTCGCGGCTGCATCCTGCGGCGCGGCGACAGGCTGCTCCACAGGCGATAGCACCGGGGCCGCCGCGGCGGCAGCCGCGTTGCCAGGCGCAAAAATGATCTTCCCGACACGGTCGAGCACCGCGCCGCAATCCTCGGTCAGCGACTCTCTTTGGTCGGCCAGGCACTGGGCCATCCGGCCTTCACCCGGCTCTGTACCGGCACACAGCGCCGCAATGTCCGGCGCGCAGGCGTCGATGGAGCGGGAGATCTCCGAAATGAGCGTCTCGGCCTCGGCGCGAGCATCCGCGAGCGCAGTCTCGCATTCCGGGCTGCGCTTGTCGGCATGGGCAACGAGGCACATGGCGAGCCGTCCTTCGCCCGGCGTCACGGTCGAGCAGAACCTTTCGAGGTCCGCCGCGCATTTCGCCTTGCCGATCTCGATGATGCTCTGAACCTTGCCCTCCAGCGCCTGCAGAGCCGGCGCCTTCGCCACTGCAGCCACGGCTGTGGCTGCAGGCACCGGTTCGCTTGCGGGCACCGTCTGCGGTGCGTCCGCAATGCCATCGTTGGCAGGTGGAAAGATGACCTTCCCGAGCTTGTCGACAATCGCCCCGCAGTTGTCGCTGAGAGAGTCCCGCTGCCCCATGAGGCATGCCGCGATACGGCCGTCCCCGGGCTTTGTGCCACTGCAGTGCGACGCAATATCGGGGGCACAGGCGTCGATCGAGCGATCGATGTCGTTGATGATGTTCTCGGCCTCGGTACGCGCCCTCAGAAGCGCGCCTTCGCATTCTGCACTTCGCTTGTCCGCATGTGCGATGAGGCAGAACGCCAAGCGGCCTTCGCCCGGCGTGACGGTCGCACAATAAGTGTCGAGATCCTTGGCACATCCCTGCCGTCCCGTCTCTATGATGGCCGCGACCTTTGCATCCAAGGCATCGATGATCTCCTGCGCCGCAGGCTTCTTCGGCTCGGCAGAAGCTGGGGGCGCCTCGGTGCCGGATGGACCCGCCATGGTTTCGACGACGCCCACCTCCGGCTGGCTGCTCGCCGGGAACACGATCATTTCCACCGCATGCGCGACGTCCGCGCAACCCTGGCTGAGGCTCGCCTGCTGATCGAGAAGGCACTGCGCGATCCGCCCGCCACCTGGCTCCGTTCCGGCACAGAGCTTGGCAATATCTCCTTGGCATGCATCGGCCGCCTTGCTGAGCATGTCCTCCGCCTCGCGCCGCGCCTGCTCGAGACCGATCTCGCACGCGGGGCTGCGCTTGTCGGCGTGAGCCATAATACACAGCGCCAGCCGCCCCTCACCCGGCGTTACCGTCGAGCAGTACGTTTCGAGGTCGTAGCGGCAGTCGCGCTTTAGCTGCTCGATCACCCCGTTGACCCGTGGCAACAGTGGCGCAACCTCAGCGCTCCGCGCATCCTGGCCGGTCAATAGGAAGAGTACCGCCAAGCCGAGAGCAGGCGGACCGGAATGCTTCCATCGTCGTCTCGCGTCGAAGCGCATGGTGCTCGTCACTGCCCTGCGGCCTGCTTCATGAGTTTCCGCTGCTCGCCGCGAGCCCGGTACATGTCGTTGAACACGATGTAGTAGCGATGAACGTTACGGACATATTGAACGGTCTCGAGACCAACCGATTTCCAGACGGCCCACTCGACATTTTCATACCAGACGTTGGGGTCCGCCGACTTGGCCCGAAGCTTCTTGATGCGCTCCGGACCGGCGTTGTAGGACGCCAGCAGCAGCATCATGCGATCAAAGTCGGAGATCCCTTCCTGGTTCACGTAGGTGTCGCGCAGGAAGCGGAAATACTTGGCGAAGGCATGGACATTGACCTCGAGGTTCGTGATGTCGGGCATGGCGACGTGCGGATCACGCGCGGTAGCGGGCATCATCTGCATGATTCCAGTGGCCCCGCTCGACATGACGAGCTTTTGGTCGAACCGGGATTCCTGAAACGCCACGGACGCCATCAGGAACGGATCGATCTGGTACATCTCGCCGTACTTCTGGAACAGCGACAGTAGCCCCATGAGCCGCGAGC
>JAGVSR010000119.1:19389-24456 GCA_019137195.1 Alphaproteobacteria bacterium | reverse complement strand
CCTCGAAGAAGATGTAGAAGAGCACGATGTCGAGCGCACAGAACACGCCGATCATCAGGGTCTCGAGGACGAGGAAGGCAACCATGTATTCCTTGACCCGCTTCTCGATGCTCTCCCAGCTGGCGAGGATCGCGAACGGCATCAGAAACGTGGTCAGGATCACGAACGGCATGGAGATGCCGTCGACGCCCATCTTGTATTTCAAGGCGCCGAGCCAGGGCCGCTCCTCGACGAACTGGAAACCGGCCGACGCCGGGTCGAAGTGCCACCAGATGAGCGTCGAGGCCGCGAACGTGACCAGTGTCGTCCACAGCGCGATCCACCGGATGTTGCCGACCGCCTCGCGGTTCTGCAGTGCGATCAGGACCACGCCGGCGAGCGGCAGGAAGGTCACGATCGAGAGGATCGGGCTTTCCATCAGACAATCCCCCCCGCATACATGAACCAGGTCAAGAGCAGCGCCACGCCGATCAGCATGGCAAAGGCATAGTGATAGACGTAGCCCGTTTGCAGCTTCATCACCCGGCCCGCGGTCCAACCGGCCGCCGCTGCCGTGCCATTGATGGTGCCGTCGATAATGGCCCCGTCTCCGCCCTTCCAGAGCAGCCGCCCGATGGCGAATGCCGGTCGCACGAAGACGAGGTCATAGAGCTCGTCGAAATACCACTTGTTGAGAAGGAACAGGTAGAGTGGCTTCAGCAACCGCGCGGTTGCCGCCGGCAGCCACGGCAGCTGGATATAGTAGAGCCAGGCGACGATGAACCCGGTGATCATCGCCATGGTCGGTGCCAGCCCCACCCAGTCCGGCACCTCATGCATGTGGTGCAGGATATCCTTGCCCGGAAGCTCGAAGAGCGCTGCGCCCCAGAATTCCTTGTACTCGTGCCCGATGAAGTAGGCCGAGAACAGAAGGCCGGCCAGGATCGCGCCCAGTGACAGGACATAGAGCGGGACCAGCATCACGTTCGGGCTTTCGTGGGCGTGATCGTAGGTGTGGTGGTCAGCGCGGGTCTCGCCGAAGAAGGTCATGAACACGAGACGCCACGAGTAGAATGAGGTCATGAGCGCCGCGACCACCAGAAGCCAGAACGCATAGTCGTGCGGAGTGTGGGCGGCGTAGGCCGCTTCCACGATGGCGTCCTTCGAGTGGAAGCCGGCGAAACCTCCGACATGCGGGATGCCGACACCGGTCAGCGCCAGCGTCCCGATGGTCATCAGGATGAACGTGGTCGGGATCTTGTGGCGGAGCCCCCCCATGTTGCGCATGTCCTGCTCGTGATGCATGGCGTGGATCACAGAGCCGGCGCCGAGGAAAAGGAGCGCCTTGAAGAAGGCGTGCGTGAAAAGGTGGAAGATGCCGGCCCCGTAGGCGCCGACACCACAGGCAACGAACATGTAGCCGAGCTGCGAGCAGGTCGAGTAGGCGATGACGCGCTTAATGTCGTTCTGCACAAGACCGACTGTGGCGGCGAAGAACGCCGTCACGGCGCCAACCAGTGTCACGACCTGCAGTGCGAGAGGCGCATACTCGAAGAGCGGCGACAGGCGCGCCACCATGAACACGCCAGCAGTCACCATCGTCGCGGCGTGGATGAGCGCGGACACCGGCGTCGGGCCCTCCATGGCGTCCGGAAGCCAGGTGTGAAGCAGGAACTGAGCCGACTTGCCCATGGCGCCCATGAACAAGAGCAGGCACAGCGTCGTGAGCACGTCGACATCGTAGCCCAGGAACTGGAAGGTCTTTCCCTGCTGTCCGGCAGCGGCGGCGAAGATCGCGTCGAGGTCGATGGTGCGGAAGATATAGTAGACGCCGAAGATTCCGAGCGCGAAGCCGAAGTCGCCGACGCGGTTGACGACAAAGGCCTTGATGGCGGCGGCGTTCGCTTCCGGCTTTTTGTACCAGAAGCCGATCAAGAGATACGACGCGAGGCCGACACCCTCCCAGCCGAAAAACATCTGCAGAAGGTTCGAGCTCGTCACCAGCATCAGCATGGCAAAGGTGAACAGCGACAGGTAGGCGAAGAAGCGCTGGCGGCTGTCGTCCTCGTGCATGTATCCGATGGAGTAGAGATGCACGAGCGCGGAGACCGTAGTCACGACAACCAGCATGACCGAGGTCAGGGTATCGACCTTCAAGGCCCACGCGGCGTTGAGCTCTCCCGAGGTGATCCAGGGCAGCAGGCGCACGGTTCCGGGCACCTCGTGCCCGATCGCGACCTGGCTAAACACGACCCAGCTCATGGCGGCAGACGCCATCAAGAGTCCGGTGGTGATGATCTCGGAGGGCCGCTCGCCGATGACGCGGCCGAATAGGCCGGCGATGAGCGCGCCGAGAAGGGGCAGGAATACGATTGCTGTGTAGATCATGCGGGCAGTTTCCCCCTCTCCCCATTCCCCTTCACTTGGAATGGGGAGAGGGTCGGGATGAGGGGCGGCAACCCGACGCGTTCGAGCGTGCGGCTGCCCCTCGCCCTAACCCTCTCACCGCAAGCGGGGAGAGGGAACATAGCTGGCGCCATGACGAAAGCGGAGTTCATCCTCACCCCTTCATCATGTTGATGTCTTCGACCGCGATCGAGCCGCGGTTGCGGAAGTAGACGACGACGATGGCGAGCCCGATGGCCGCCTCCGCCGCGGCGACCGTGAGCACGAAGAGCGCGAACACCTGCCCCGTGAGATCCCCGAGGAAGTGCGAGAACGCGACCAGATTGATGTTGACGGCGAGCAGCATGAGCTCGATCGACATCAGGATGACGATGACGTTCTTGCGGTTCAGGAAGATGCCGAGAATGCCGAGCGTGAACAGCACCGCTGCGACCGTCAGATAATGTCCGAGACCTATGGTCATGCGCTCCGCCCCTTCAATGCCAGCGTCCCCACCAGTCCGACGACATAGCCCGCGAGCGCCACGCCAGCCATCACGGCAGCGATCAGGCCCTCGAAGTACCAATCCCCGCCCGCGAACGTGAACGGGCTCACCCTCATCGTTGCGAGGCCGCCAACAAGCGCAAGCACGAGCAAGGCGCCTACAAGCGGCCAGCGCGTAAAGCGGCGCTCAATCACCGCTGCCCCGCAGCCGGCAACCGCGGCGAGGAGATAGATCCAGATTGCTTTCGGGTCAGCGGGCATCTCGATCACTCAGCTGCCTCACGCTTGGTGACGGCGTCCGGCACGATGGCCTCGCCGGACTTCACCTTCACGACCGCCATCGCCGTCGCCGGATGGCGGTTGACCTGGGCCGAGATCGACTGGCGGCGCACGTTCGGCTTGTGCTTCAAGGTCAGGACGATCGCTCCGATCATGGCGACCAAAAGCACGAGCCCGGCTGCCTCGAAGAAGTAGACGTACCTCGTGTAAATGAGGCGGCCCAGCGCCTCGGTATTCGAGATGTCCTGCGGAATGGCAGCGGCCGTGACCTTGGCCATACCGAGGCCGAAGCCCTTGGCGACGAACAGCGCCACAAGCTCGGCGAGCACCACGCCGCCGACGAGCAAGCCTACGGGCGCGTTCCTGATGAAGCCGGCCTTCAATTCGGCGAAGTCCACGTCGAGCATCATGACGACGAACAGGAACAGGACCGCAACCGCGCCGACGTAGACGATGACGAGCAGCATGGCGATGAACTCGGCACCAAGGAGGACGAAGAGCCCGGCGGCGTTAAAGAAGGTGACGATCAGGAACAGGACTGCATGCACGGGGTTCTTGGCCACGATCACCGTCGTCGCCGATGCAATCATCAGGATCGCGAACAGGTAGAAAAATGCCGCTGTCAGTTCCATGACCCGTCCAATCCTTTGCGCCCTCTCCCCGTGAAGGATGGGGAGAGGACATTCGTCCCTCACCGGTACTTCGCGTCCAGCGCGAGATTCTTGGCAATCTCGCGCTCCCAGCGGTCACCGTTCGATAAGAGCCTCTCCTTGTCGTAGAAGAGCTCCTCGCGGGTTTCCGTCGCAAACTCGAAGTTCGGCCCCTCGACGATGGCCTCCACCGGACACGCTTCCTGGCAGAGCCCGCAGTAGATGCACTTCGTCATGTCGATGTCGTAGCGGGTCGTGCGCCGCGTGCCGTCGTTGCGGCGCGGCCCGGCCTCGATGGTGATCGCCTGCGCCGGGCAGATAGCCTCGCAAAGCTTGCAGGCGATGCAGCGCTCCTCCCCGTTGGGATAGCGGCGTAGCGCATGCTCGCCCCGGAAGCGGGGCGAGAGCGGACCCTTCTCGAACGGATAGTTGAGCGTCTTCTTCGGCGAGAAGAAGTAGCGCATCGTGAGGAAGAACGCCGAGACGAACTCGGTCAGGAACAGAGATTTGATGCCGGTGGCGACGCTCATGCGGCCCTCCCGAAGTGGACGACGGCAGCGACCACGATGACGGCCACCAGCGACAGTGGCAGGAACACCTTCCAGCCTAGACGCATCAGCTGATCGTAGCGGTAGCGGGGCACCATGGCCTTGGCCATGGCGATCATGAAGAAGCAGAACGTGACCTTGAGCATGAACCATATGATGCCCGGCACCCAGTTGAGCCACCAGACGTCGAGAGGCGGCAGCCAGCCGCCGAGGAAGAGGGTCGTCATCAGTGCGCACATGGTGACGATCGCCACGTACTCGCCGAGCATGAAGAGCAAGTAGGGCACCGAGGAGTATTCGACCATGAAGCCGGCGACGAGCTCCGACTCGGCCTCGACCAGATCGAACGGCGGGCGGTTGGTCTCGGCCAGCGCCGAGATGAAGAAGATTCCGAGCATCGGAAGCAGCGGCAGCCAGTACCAGTCGAGCGCCGACGCGACCGGGACGCCTGCCCAGGTACCGAACCCCGACTTCTGTGCATTGACGATGGTGGTCAGGTTCAGCGACCCGGCGCAGAGCAGCACCGTGATGATGACGAAGCCGATCGAGACCTCGTAGGAGACCATCTGCGCCGCCGAGCGTAGCGCGCCCATGAACGGATATTTCGAGTTCGACGCCCAGCCGCCCATGATGATGCCGTAGACCGACAGCGACGAGATGGCGAGCAGATAGAGAATGCCGACGTTGAGGTCGGCGATGACCCACTTGCCCCAGCTGTTCTC
>JAGVSR010000119.1:0-19361 GCA_019137195.1 Alphaproteobacteria bacterium | reverse complement strand
GGCCCAGGACGCCAGCGCAAAGGTCGCTGTCGCGAGCGGGGCCAGCAGAAACACAGCCTTGTCGGCGCCGGCCGGAATCACCGGCTCTTTGACGACAAACTTGATGAGGTCGGCGAACGACTGCAGGAGGCCGAAGGGGCCGACGACGTTGGGACCCTTGCGCATCTGCACCGCCGCCCACACCTTGCGGTCCATGAGCAGGAGGAACGCGATACAGACGAGCAGCGACAGCATCACGGCCAGGCTAGCGGCCACAGTCACGATCAGGTAGCCGAGCCACGACGGGAGCAGCCCCCAGAAATATTCAAGCATGGCGATGATATTCTCGAGCATCATCGTCCTCATTCAGCAGCTTGGCGGCCAGCGGCCATGGTGGAGTTCTTCAGAGCGGACATCTCCGCCATGACGGCAGACGCGCGCGCGATGGCGTTCGTCAGGTAGAAGTCGCGCACCGGCGAGAACAAGGGCTCGGCACTGACTTGGCCCGAGATCTTGGCGAGAGCGACAACGCCGTCGATGCCGGCCGCTGGGGCCTGGTCGATCGCAGCCAGCTGAGGCGCTGTCTTGTACATGGAGGCGCGCAGCGCGGTCAGCGTATCGTAGGGGAGCGTCGTCCCGACCTCGGCCGACAGAGCGCGCAGGATAGTCCAGTCCTCCTTGGCCTCGCCCGGCGGGAACACGGCTTTTGCTGTCATCTGCGCGCGCCCTTCGGTGTTTACATAGGTCGCGCTCTTTTCTGTGTAGGCGGCGCCGGGCAGGATGACGTCGGCCCGATGGGCGCCGGCATCGCCGTGGCTGCCCTGATAGACGACGAAGGTTGGGCCGAGCTTGGCCATGTCGATCTCGTCCGCACCAAGGAGGCAGACGAGGTCGATCTTCCTCTCGAAGGCGGCGGAAAGGATCCCGCCGGTATCGAGACCGCCCCCCTCCGGAACGAAGCCGAGGTCTAGCCCGGCAACCCGCGCGGCCGCCGTGTGCAGCACGCTGAAGGCGTTCCACTCCGGATCCTTGCCTGCCATCGCCATGGCAGCGATGCTCGCCGCCAAGCCGAGAACGGCCGCCCCGTCGGCGCGTGCGGCGGCGCCCTGGCCGACGATCACGACCGGATTGTGCGCTGCCTTGAGCTTGTCTGCGAACGAGTGACGGCTGGCCGCAATGTCAGCGAGCGCCGAAGTGCCGTTGCCGAAGTGCTCGTAGGGATAGGTGAGTGCCGCCGCCTCACCGACGAGGCCGACCGCAAGCCCGCCCTGACGGTAGCGCTTCAGGATGCGCGCGTTGAGGACTGTCGCCTCGACGCGGGGGTTCGATCCGACGATGAGAATTACATCGGCCCGCTCGAGACCCTCGATGGTCGTGTTGAAGATGTAGCTCGCGCGGCCCAGCTTCGGGTCGAGCTTGGCGCCGTCCTGCCGGCAATCGATGTTCCGGCAGCCGAGACGCGAGAAGAGGTCCTTGAGCGCGAACATCTCCTCCGCACCGGCGAGATCGCCGGCGATCGCCGCCATGCGGTCGGGCGCGGTGGCCTTGAGCTTCTCTGCGACGACGGCGAGCGCCTCGCTCCAGCTCGCGGGCTCGAGGCGGCCGTTCCTGCGGATGTACGGACGATCCAGGCGCTGCGCCTTCAAGCCGTCGACGACGTGGCGCGCCTTGTCCGAGATCCACTCCTCGTTCACGGCGTCGTTGTTGCGCGGCAGGATGCGCATGACCTCGGCGCCGCGACTGTCGACGCGGATGTTGGAGCCGACCGCGTCGGTGACGTCGATGCTCTCGGTGTGCCGCATCTCCCATGGCCGCGCGGCGTGAGCCGACGGACGATGAGTGAGCGCGCCGACGGGACAGAGGTCGGCGGCGTTGGCGGACATCTCGGACAGGAGCCCGCGCTCGAGATAGGTGGTGATCTCGGCGTCCTCGCCGCGGCTGATGAGCCCCAGCTCCTCGACGCCCGCGACCTCGGTCATATAGCGCACACAGCGCGTGCAGTGGATGCAGCGCGTCATCATGGTCTTGATGAGCGGCGAGATGTTCTTCTCCTCGACCGCGCGCTTGTTCTCGGCGTAGCGCGAGCCGCCGCAGCCGAAGGCCATCGCCTGGTCCTGCAGGTCGCACTCGCCGCCCTGGTCGCAGATGGGGCAATCGAGCGGATGGTTGATGAGCAGGAACTCCATCACCCCTTCGCGCGCCTTCTTGACGAGCGGGCTTTTCGTGAAAATCTTCTTCGGGCTGCCGTCGCGGTTGGGCGGCAGGTCGCCGACGCCCATGGCGCAGGACGCTGCCGGCTTCGGCATGCCCTCGACCTCGACCAGGCACATGCGGCAGTTGCCGGCGATCGAGAGCCGCTCGTGGAAGCAGAAGCGCGGAATGGAGGCGCCGGCCTGCTCGCACGCGAGCATCAGCGTGGTGCCGTCCTCGACCTCGATCTCCTTGCCGTCGACTATGAGCTTCTTGGTCATGTGCCCTGTCTCGTTCTTTTCCCTCCCCCCGTCCTTCACGGGGAGAAGGCTAGGGTGAGGGGCAACAATGCCCTCGGAACAAGCGGCTGCCCCTCACCCCGACCCTCTCCGCGTTCCGGCCGCGGGCCGGACAGGGAGAGGGAGCATTCCCAATCTACTCCGCCGCCTCCCGGTGCGACGCGTGATACGTATCGATGCGGCGCTCGATCTCGTCGCGGAAGTGGCGGATCAAGCCCTGCACCGGCCACGCGGCGGCATCGCCCAGTGCGCAAATCGTATGGCCCTCGACCTGCTTCGTGACGTCGAGGAGCTTGTCGATCTCGCTCTTCTCCGCTTCGCCCCTCGCCATGCGGTCGACGACGCGCCACATCCAGCCCGTGCCCTCGCGACATGGCGTACACTGGCCACAGCTCTCGTGCTTGTAGAAGTAGGAGATGCGCGCGATCGCCTTTACGATGTCGGTCGACTTGTCCATGACGATCACGGCTGCAGTGCCGAGGCCCGACTTGACCTTGCTGAGCGCGTCGAAGTCCATGGTGAGGTCCTGGCACTCGTGTGCTGGAACGAGCGCCACCGACGAGCCGCCGGGAATGACCGCGAGCAGATTGTCCCAGCCGCCGCGCACGCCGCCGCAGTGCTTGTCCAAGAGCTCGCGCAGCGGGATGCCCATCTCCTCCTCGACCACACACGGCCGCTCGACATGACCGGAGATCTGGAACAACTTGGTGCCCGTGTTGTTCGGCTTGCCGAGACCCGAGAACCACGACGACCCGCGGCGCAGGATCTCGGGGACGACGGCGATGCTTTCGACGTTGTTGATCGTCGTCGGGCAGCCCCACAGGCCGACGTTGGCGGGAAACGGCGGCTTCAGGCGTGGCTGGCCCTTCTTGCCCTCGATGCTTTCCAGCATCGCGGTCTCCTCGCCGCAGATGTAGGCGCCGGCGCCATGGTGGACGAATATGTCGAAGTCCCAGCCATGGACATTGTCCCTGCCGATGAGCTTCGCCGCGTAAGCTTCGTCGATCGCTCGCTGCAGTGCCTCGCGCTCGCGGATGTACTCGCCCCGCACGTAGACGTAGCAGGTGTGCGCCCGCATGGCGTAGGAGGCGATGAGCGCACCCTCGACGAGGAGGTGGGCGTCGTGGCGCAGGATCTCGCGGTCCTTGCACGACCCGGGCTCGCTCTCGTCGGCGTTGACGACGAGGTAGGAGGGACGCTTGTCGCCCGTATCCTCCTTGCGCTTGTCGGACGGCATGAACGACCACTTGAGCCCCGTCGGGAAGCCGGCGCCGCCGCGGCCCCTCAAGCCCGAGGCCTTGACCTCGTTGATGATCCAGTCCGGACCCTTGTCGATCAGGACCTTGGTGTGGTCCCACGCCCCTCGCGTCCGTGCGCCTTTGAGGCTCACGTCGTGGAAGCCGTAGATGTTGCGGAAGATGCGGTCCTTGTCGGTCAGCATTTGAGCCCTCAACCCTTCGGCTTGTCGCCGGCGGCGCTCTCGGGCCGCCAGCCGGTCATGAGCTTCTTCGCCTGCTCGACCCACTTGTCGCGGTTCGCACGCCGGGCGAGATCGGCGATCTTCGCATCGGCCCACGCAATGTTGTCGGTGGTCCAGACGGCGATCTGCGAGAAGTGCCAGATGCCGAGAGCGTTGAGCTGCTCCTCAAGCTTGGGACCGATGCCCCAGATCAGCGTCAGGAGATCGGCTTCGCCGTTGGGAGCCTTGAGGAGCTCGGGCTCCGCACCCGCCGTCTTCTCGACCGAGGCGGCGGCTGCGGGCTTGGCGTAGACACCCTTCAGGCGCTCGATCTCGTCGACCGAGAGCGGCTTGCTGCCACGCTTCTCGAGCTCGGAGACCAGACCGGCATTCGCCATAGCGGCGAGCGCGGCCGGATGAGGAGCGGGCGTAGCTGCAGGCGTGGCAGGCCCTGCGTCAGCGACTGCGGCTGCGCCGAGCGAGGCGGCCTTCGGCTCGTCGCCGGTGATCTCGGGGAACCTCTTGCGCCACTCCGAGGCGACGGTGCCGTCGTAGAGAGCTGGATCGGTAAGGGTCGTCGGGCCGGTCTTAGGGCACGAGGCCTTGCGGCCCGTCTGCGAGCCCGGAAGTACGTGCTGCCCCTTCTCGTAGCTGTCGAGAATCCTCTCAAGCTGCTCCGGCGTCAGGTCCTCGTAGGTGTCCTTGCCGATCTGGACCAGCGGAGCGTTCGCACAGGAGCCGAGGCACTCGACCTCCTCCCACGAGAAGTTGCCGTCGCCGGAGAGCTCGTGCTGATGATGAGCGATGCGCCGCTCGCAGACCTCGATCAGCCCGCCCGAGCCGCGCAGCATGCACGGCGTCGTTCCGCACACCTGGACGTGGGCCTTCTTGCCGACCGGGGAAAGCTGAAACATCGTATAGAACGTCGCGATCTCGTAGACGCGGATGTAGGCCATGCCGAGCAGGTCCGCGACGGCCCGCAGCGCAGGCTCGCTGACCCAGCCGCCGTTCTGCTCCTGAGCGCGCCACAGGAGAGGGATGACGGCCGAGGCCTGCTTGCCGTCCGGAAACTTGGCAATCAGCGTTGCGGCCCACGCCAAGTTCTCGGGCGTGAACGCAAAGTGGGACGGCTGATCGGAATGAAGGCGGCGGACGGCCATCGAATGCTCCCGCGGGGCGCATGGACCGATGCGACTCGCGAGACGGCAGGTCGCCCAGAGGGACGTTTTCGCTGCGCCGCAACAACCCGCACCGGGGATGGTTTCCACTACGTCCAACGGCGCCGCAAAGCAAGCGGCGAGGACAAGCCTTGCGACACATTATGGTCGCGCAGCGGCCCCGGACCGCCTGTGCGGGCAGAATGCCGCAATGCTGTTCGAGCGCGGAGGCAGGAGCGGCTTGGACGAAAGTCGCAGCAGCTACCGGTGCTCGATGATGACCGACGAGCGCCGGGCCTTGTCGTGGTCCGCCACCACTGCGGTGCGTCCGTCCCCGAGTGCGCTCATCTGATCGGACGGCACCGGCTCGGCCAGCCAGCCGAGAATGAGCAGCACGGTCGCGACCGGAGCCAGCATGAGGCTCACCTGCGAGCCGACGCGCAGAAATCCCGTCCAGAACACGGCGAGCAAGAGGCCGAACACCACGATCACCCATCCCCCTTCGCTGGCACCCCGGGAGGCGGCGAACGTCAGCGACACGAAGATCGCAAACAGTCCGACCACGACCGGCACGGCCGGCAGATCGGCGTGCAGCGAGCCCATGGACCAGCCGTTTTGACGGGCGAAGACGCGGTAGGTGGACAGTGACAGGCCCCAACCGAAGGCGCCGATGGCAAGCAGGGCCATGTTGTCGATCATATTGCGGCTCCAGGGCTCGAAGAGCTGGCGTCGGGCGGATAGCGTCGCATGATACCCGCCAGTCCGGGACGGCGCGGAGCGAATCGCATCCAGCCCCGCACATTATTATGTGCCAGCGAAACCACCCGCCCGCCAGAGGCCCTCGGGCGCGAGGTTAACTCGATCCACGCATCAGAACGTAGCCCCGACGGCGGAGGACTTGACGCCGGGAGCGAAGTGACGCGCCGTTCGCTGCCTATGCATCGGAGACGTGGCACGGCGACGCCCGGCGTCGGCGCCACCCGGCCCAATGGGTCGCACACCCGCGACCGCCCACGCCGAGACAGGTCTCAACCACCAGAATCGAAACACGTTTCCAAAGCCCGCACCGGAGATCAGCTCGTCTTTGGCAGATCAACTCCCCGCCCTGATCGACAAGACGCATGACCCGCCAGACACTCGAATTCACGAGGAGCGGCCCTTGCCGCGGGCACTGTTTCCCCTTATAAGCCCGCCTTCACCCGCTTCGGTTGGAGGCTGAACGGGGGGCCGTGTTGTATTGGCGATTGCCATTGCGATGCGGAAGGGCCCCGGCCCGTCTCCCGGTGTCTCCACTCTTTGGGTCGTCTTGGTGGGCCTTTCCCGGGCTCAACAGGGGCTATGCGCCGAAGCGGACAATTCGAACGAGAAAGGCCATCGCATGCCTCTTTACGAGCATGTCTTCCTGGCGCGCCAGGACGTTTCGCAAGCCCAGGTCGACGCTATGGCGAAAGAGTTCGCCGACGTGATCACCCAGGGTGGCGGCAAGATCACCAAGACCGAGTATTGGGGTCTGAAGAATCTTGCCTTCAAGATCAAGAAGAGCCGCAAGGCTCACTTCACGCTGTTCAACATCGACTCTCCGCCGGCCGCCGTGGCCGAGATGGAGCGTCGCATGGGCATCGCCTCCGACATCCTGCGCTTCCTCACGGTGCGCGTAGAGACGCACGAGACCGAGCCGTCGGTGATGATGCGTAAGCAGGACCGCGAGGAGCGCTCCGAGCGCGGCGGCTTCGGCGGCGGCTTCGGTGGCGGTCGCGGTGGCTTCGGCGGCGGCCGTGGCGGCCCGCGCGAGGGCGGCGGTGGGTTCCGCGGCGGCCCGCGCGAAGGCGGCGGCGGATTCCGTGGCGGCCGCGAAGGTGGCGACGGCGGCTCCACGTTCCGCTCTCGTCCCCCGCGCGAGGGTGGAGACGGCGGCCCGCGTGGCCCGCGTCCGCCCCGCAACGACAACCCCGGCTCGGAGGGCTAACAGATGTCCGAAGTTCAGCAGCTCGCCGCCCGCCGGCCCTTCCATCGCCGCCGCAAGACCTGCCCCTTCTCGGGCGATCAGGCGCCGAAGATCGATTACAAGGACGTGCGTACGCTCGGCCGCTACATCTCCGAGCGCGGCAAGATCGTACCCTCGCGCATCACGGCCGTCTCGGCCAAGAAGCAGCGAGAGTTCGCGCGCGCCATCAAGCGCGCCCGCTTCCTCGGCCTCCTGCCGTACGTGCTGAAGTAAGAGTAGCTGATGCCCTTGGCGGCCGGCTCAAAGGAGCGGAGTCGCCAAGGGCCAGCACGATGGTTGGGACCTTGTCCCTAACCGCGCCATCCGCGGGACAGCTCATATGATGACGAACAGATACCTCATCGGACTTGCGCTCGGCCTTGTGTCGGCGGTGGTGTTCGCCTCCGCCTCCACGGGCGGACTGGCGTTGCGCTTCGTCCTGTTCCTCGTCACGTCGCTGCCGATCTTCCTCGCCGGACTCGGCTGGGGCACGGTCGCGAGCCTCGTCGCCGCGATCACGGGCAGCCTCGCGGTGGCGCTTCTCGGCTGGAAAGCCGCGCTGATGTTCGCCGCCAGCCAAGCCCTGCCGGCCGTCATTCTCTCCTATCTCGCACTCCTGAGCCGCGACGTACCGTCGGCAACCGGTGGGCCCGCGCTACGCGAGTGGTATCCCGCCGGACGCCTGGTCGTCTGGACTGCGACCATGGCCGGCATCCCAGCCGCACTGTGGCTCCTTCTGTTCGGTGGCAACCTCGAAGAGCTCAAGGGCGCTCTGTCACCGGTGATCGGCAACATCATGAAGGCTCAGCTGCCACCCGAGAGCGCTCCGACCGAGACCGACATCAAGAACGTCACCGATATCGTGGTTAGTCTCTTGCCGGCGGCGTCGGCCATTGCGTGGATGATGGCGCTCATCGTCAATCTATGGCTCGCCGGGCGCATCGTGACGGCCTCGGGCAACTTCGTACGGCCCTGGCCCGATCTCGCCGCCATCACCTACCCGGCCGCGACTCCGGCGGCGCTCGCGGTGGCGACCCTCGCATCGTTTGCCGGAGGCTGGATCGGACTCGGCGCTTCGGGCTTCGCCGCGCCGCTCCTCTTCGCCTACGTGCTGCTCGGCCTCGCGGTCATCCACTTCGTCACCCGCGGCCAGCCTTGGCGCATGTTCCTGCTATGGGCGCTCTACACGAGCCTGTTCGTCGTCAATGCCCCGCTTGCATTCCCCATTGCCCTGCTCGGCCTCGCCGAGCCGGTCTTCCATTTCCGCGCCCGCGCGGCCGCACGGCCGCCGCCGCCGAAACCCTGAGATCCACCGACAACGCCAACAACAGCCATCACGGGAGACTACTCATGGATGTCATTCTACTTCAGCGCATCGGCCGCCTCGGCCAGATGGGCGACGTCGTCACGGTGAAGGACGGCTTCGCACGCAACTATCTCCTGCCGCAGAAGAAGGCCCTGCGCGCGACCGAGGAGAACCGCAAGCACTTCGAGAGCCAGCGCGCCCAGCTCGAGGCCACGAACCTCGAGCAGAAGAAGGAAGCCGAGGCCGTCGCCCCCAAGCTCGACGGCCAGATCTTCGTCGCCATCCGCTCGGCCGGCGACACCGGCCAGCTTTACGGCTCGGTTTCGACCCGGGACATCTCCGACGCCGTCACTGCCGGCGGCTTCACCGTCAACCGCAACCAGGTGGTGCTCGACAAGGCGATCAAAACGCTCGGCGTCCACGACACCAAGATCCAGCTCCACCCCGAGGTCATCGCCAACGTGAAGCTGAACGTCGCCCGCTCGCAGGACGAGGCCGACCGCCAGGCGCGCGGCGAGGACGTGACGGTGGTGAAGAGCGAGAAGATCGAGCTCGAAACCTTCAACCCCGATGCCATGTTCGAGGAAGGTGCGGCGCCGGCCGGCGAGGAATAGGCCCGGCTCCCCGAGCGGTTCTTTCCGGGCGCCGGGGCCACACTCCGGCGCCCGTCTTTTTCGACGGCCGACAACCAGGCCGGGGGCGCCACGTTCACGCAGGGCCGCGTTCATGGGCAGGGCACCTGCACCCTGTCGAGGACCGCTTGGCCAAGCTCACCCCCGACGAAAGCGCGTGGCGGGGCCCGGCCGTCGGCGTGTCGGTGCCCGACGTCAGACGGAGGGGCCGTTGCGATCGGGAGATCCGACCACAAGGACCTTTCGGATGGCATGGCGGCCGTCCGGTTCCGCGGGGCAGGCTTTTCCTATGCCGGAGGCGCGCCCGGCCCTGAAGCCGTTTGCCCGCCCTGCGTCGCGAACCGGCCGGCGTCGTGCGAGCACCAGGTGCCAATTGGCCCAGCCGATTCCAGCTCGAGGCCGCTTTCACCGGCCGCCTGGCGCCTAAGGTGCGGATCCGGGCACTGCCTGCCGTTGTCACGCAGTCCGATTTCCTTCGGCAAGCCGTCCGCACACGGCGACCGCGGCACCGGTGAGCCGAAATTGTTCCGGCTCGCCCGCGCCGGGGCACCTGCAACGGCGCTCCGGGTCGCCCCCTGCCGCCCGCACCGGACGTCGCTTTCAATCAGCGGCTGTGACACACGGCGCCGCTCCGAATCGGCCGGGCACATGGCAAGCGAAATCGGTGCCGCCTGTGGGTAACGGGGAAGGGTGGCGTCGACGGAACGAGTCCGAGGCGGCGCCCTGCGCGAATCTCGGTAGCGTCCGGAACGAGTAGATCAGACCACCACGACCCCGGGACGCACCCATGGCCCAGACTGCCCTGATGACCACCGACAAGCTGCGTGCCGTCGCCGACGCGGACGAGCCCGTGCAGTTCCGGCAGGTGCCGCACAACATCGAAGCCGAGCAGGCGCTCCTCGGCGCCATCCTGGTCAACAACGAGGCCTTGGACCGCGTGTCGGGCTTTCTCGAGCCGATCCACTTCTACGACCCGCTGCACGCCCAGATCTACGAGATCACGACCAAGCTCATCCAGTCCGGCAAGCAGGCGACGCCCGTCACGCTCAAGACCTTCTTCGAGCACGCCGAGCCGATCGACGCGCACCTCACCGTGCCGCAGTACTTGGGTCGCCTCGCCGCCAGCGCCACGACCATCATCAACGCCCACGACTACGGGCGCACGGTCTACGACCTCGCCATTCGCCGGCAGCTCATCATCATCGGCGAGGACCTCGTCAACGTGGCCTTCGACAGCCCCATCGACCAGCCGCCCGAGACCCAGATTCAGGAGGCGGAGGGCCGCCTCTACGAGCTCGCCGAGCGCGGCAAGTACGGCCAGGGCTTCATGGGCTTCGGCACGGCCCTGACCCAGGCGGTCGAGATGGCCAACAACGCCTACATGCGCGACGGGCATTTGTCAGGCATCTCCACCGGCCTCACCGACCTCGATAACCGCATGGGCGGGCTCCAGTCGTCCGACTTGATCATCCTCGCCGGTCGACCGTCGATGGGCAAGACCGCGCTCGTCACCAACATCGCCTACAACGTGGCAAGGAGCTACCGGTCCGAGAAGCAGACCGACGGCACGGACAAGGTGCTCGACGGCGCGGTGGTCGGCTTCTTCTCGCTCGAAATGTCGGCCGAGCAGCTCGCCACCCGTATCCTCTCCGAACAGTCGGAGATCGCGTCGGAGAAGATCCGCCGCGGCATGATCGACGAGAACGAATTCCGGAAGCTGGTCGAGGTCTCCCAGGAGATGAGCCGCATTCCTCTCTACATCGACCAGACGGGCGGTATCTCGATCGCCCAGCTCTCGGCGCGCGCGAGGAAGCTCAAGCGCCAGCGCGGTCTGGGGCTCCTGATCGTCGACTACCTGCAGCTCCTGTCGGGCTCATCGAAGAAGGGCTCCGAGAACCGGGTGCAGGAGATCACCGAAATCACGACGGGCTTGAAGGCGCTGGCCAAGGAGCTCGCGGTGCCGATCATCGCCCTCTCCCAGCTATCGCGTCAGGTCGAGCAGCGCGAGGACAAGCGCCCGCAGCTTTCGGACCTCCGCGAATCGGGCTCCATCGAGCAGGACGCCGACGTCGTCATGTTCGTGTTCCGCGAGGAGTATTACGTCGAACGCCTGAAGCCGAGCGAGGGCGACCCGAAGTTCCCCGAGTGGCAGCAGAAGATGATGGCGGTCTCCGGCAAGGCGGAGGTCATCATCGGCAAGCAGCGCCACGGTCCCGTCGGCACCGTGCAGCTCGCCTTCGAAAGCCAGTTCACGCGCTTCGGCAACCTAGCCCGCGACCAGTACATGCCGGAGCGGTACGAGTAAGTCGCGTGCCTGTTATCCCGAGCGGCCCCACACGGTCACGAGACCAGCTCATTGAACGAGCGCCAGGTAGTGCTGATCGCGAAGATGGCAGGTTCCGACGCGCCACTCTACCGGCTTGCCACTGATAGCGTAGACGACGCGGTCCAGCTTTAGCAACGGCTCGTCGGCCGAGACCGCAAGGTCTCCGATCGCCTCGGCGTCCGGAAGCACCGCGCGTACCTCTTCGACGGCGTGGTCGAGGAAGATACTGTTGGCCTGCGCCAGCACACAGATCCTGTAGGAGCCGAGATCGGCCGGAAGCTTGGCAAATCGCTGGGCCGGAAGCACGCAGTGCTCGCGCATGTACGGTCGCCCCATGTCGAGATGAACACGGTCGACGCGGACCACCGGCTGGTTCTCGACCAGGTCCAGCCGGTCAGCCTCCTCCCGACTGGCCAGACCATGATCGACGCGCCTAGCGATCGTGGTCCCTTGCAGTCGCACGCCAGCCGTATTGGCAATCGAGGACAGCCGGATCGACATCTCGCTCGTCGTCTGATCATTGACGAAAGTTCCGCGCCCCTGCTTGCGCACCACGATGCCCTCTTCCTCCATCGTGTCGAGCGCCTTGCGAATGGTGCCAACGCTGATGTTGAGCTCCTGGGCGAGCGCCGTCTCATTGGGCAGCGGTGCGCCCGTCCCCCACTCGCCGGTCACGACGCGCTGCACCAACAGGTCCCGCACCTGCAGATAGAGTGGCCGAGTGACGAATTTTGAATGCTTCAACATGGACTTACCCAATCGTTGCCGCCAACGAATCAACCATACTCAATATATGCACCATACGACAAAATCTATTTCCGTCACGTATAAGATCGAATAGAATTGTAACGCATTTTGTCAGACGAATTCCTATGCAGGATATAGGTTATGTGTCACTGCGAGTTTTGATCGTGTGTCATAGGCACGTTCAACTGCATATTGCGATCTATGGATGAATAGTTGGCCCGAAAACATAAAATACATCTCAGAATTACAGGCTTGATGTTCTGACATATGCTCCATCAAGCTTAACCCTATTCAGGCTTCTACAGGAGCAATCCTATGACCTCATCCAACCTCGCGTCAGCGGGGGGTGCCTCTCTGCGCCTTCGCGCGCTGACCGCAGATCAATGCGGCGCATCCGCCATCGAGTTCGCGCTGACGCTTCCAGTATTTCTGATTCTGGCACTTGGCATCATTGCATACGGCATCTACTTCGGCGCCGCGCACAGCGCGGCTCAGCTGGCCGCCGATGCCGCGCGCGCTTCGGTGGCCGGCCTCTCCGATACCGAGCGGGCCGACCTCGCACGAAAGCAAATCACAACGACGGCGGGCAACTACGTTCTGCTCAACCCGGCCAGAATCAAGGTCGACGCCGGCCCTCTCGACACTGACGCATCGCAATTCCGCGTCGCGGTCAAGTTCGACGCCTCGGAGCTGCCGATCTGGGTCTTCGGCGGGCTTGTCCCTCTACCCTCACCAATCATCGAGCGTACCGCCGTCGTGAAGCGTGGCGGCTATTGATCTCAGGAGCTACCAATGCCTACCCAACCGTCGATTACGTCAGATTTCCGGTCCGACCAACAGGGCAATGTCGCCATTATGGCGGCACTGTTCATGATGCTCCTGCTCGCTGGCACTGCGTTGGCCGTCGATATCGGGTCGCTCTACACGGAGCGTCGCGCTCTGCAAGGCGCAGCCGACCTCGCAGCCGTCGCAGGCGCTGGCGATATCGATCACGCCGAGGCGGCCGTCCGAGCGACGTTCGAGGCCAATTCGATGAACCCCGAGTTTCGGCTGGAGCGCGGTCAATACACGCCTGACCCGGAATTGAGCGCGGAGTCCCGCTTCATTCCCGGGCAGAAGCCATATAACGCCGTAAGAGTGGTGGCCACCAAGCCCGGCCAAACCTACTTTGCAAAGGTCTTCACACGCAAGAAATTTCAACTCGGCGTAAGCTCGATAGCCGCCAATGCCTCGCTCGCCACCTTCTCGGTCGGCAGTCGGCTGGCCGCCGTTCGTGGCGGCGTCGCCAACGCCATGCTCGCCGCACTGACCGGTAGCCAGGTCACACTATCGGCGATGGACTACAATGCGCTCGTCAGCGCCAAAGTCGAGCTGCTGAGCTTCATGAATGCGCTCGCCACCGACCTCAACGTCACCGGCGGAACCTACTCCGACGTGCTCAATGCCAATGCGACGTTCTCGAACGTGGCGGCTGCCGCTGCAAAGGTGGCCGAGGCCAACGGCGATGCGGCTGCGAGCGTGGCGCTGAACCGGCTTGCCGGTCAGACGGCCGGGCGCAGCATCATTGTTCCATTGACCTCCGTCATCGATCTCGGGCCATTCGCCAGCCTGCGCGTCGGTGATCCGGCACAAGGCCTCGATGCAGCGCTCTCGGCCATGGATCTCGTCTCCGGCTCGGCGGTTGTCGCCAATGGGACCCGTCAGGTTGAGCTCGATCTCACGGCAGAGGTCCCAGGCGTTCTCAAGCTGATGCTCTACGTTGCTATCGGAGAGCCGCCCCAGCACTCCGCCCTGGCAGCCGTCGGGCAGCCCGGCTCGACCGTGCGCACACAGCAGACCCGCCTCTGGCTGATTGCGGAAGTGGGCGGTCAAGGGGTGCTGGCCAACACCCGAGTGAGGCTGCCGCTTTATCTCGATCTCGCATATGGAGAGGGCCGGCTGGCCTCCGTCACCTGCACGAGCAATGGCGAGCCAACGGCGACGATCGCGGCCCGCTCCGGCATCGCCGAGGCCTGGATCGGCGAGGTCAGCAGCTCGACCTTGTCCGATTTCACCGGCAAGCTCGCAGTCGGACCCGCCCGGATCGTCGACACCAGCCTGCTCAAGGTCAGCGGCCGGGCTCACGTCGATGTCGGCAGTCAGAGCGAAACGCCGCTCACGTTCGATGAGGATGACGTCCGCGACGGCACCATCAAGCGCACCGATACGAACAGCTTCACGCAAGCGATCGTCACCTCGCTACTCAGGGATCTCAAGCTCAGCGTAAACGTGTTGGGGATTGGTGCCGCGCTGCCTGGCAGCGTCACCGCGGCCGTCGCTGCCGTGCTGGCTCCGGTCACGGCGCCTCTCGACGAGGTCGTCTACTCCCTTCTCACCACGCTCGGCGTGCATCTGGGAGAGGCCGACGTTCGCGTCTACGGAATGCGCTGCGGCAGCGGCGTTCTCGCTGGCTAGCCATTCGCCTCGCCTGTGCCCAGAGTCACGCGCCGCCGGTGGCACCAGCCGCCACCTCGAGACTCCGCAGCATGGGCGAGGCGAACTCGCGACGGTACATTACGAAGGCGACGATCAAGGTCACGACCAGGAACACCAGCGGATCGACGAACCAGGTCATGAGCGCGATCGAGAAGTAGTAGGCGCGGATGCCGATGTTATAGCTCTCGCCAGCGAGCGTCGCGATGTCGGCGGCGCTCCGCGCGAAGACGCGGATCTCCTCACGGTCGGCGGTGGGATGCGGCGCGGCGCCGACCAGGATCGAGAGCACGTTGTACTGCCACGCCGACCACGTGAACTTGAAGAACGCGTAGACGAACATGAGAATGAGCACGATGGCCTTGGTCTCGTGCAGCCACGCCTCCGCGTGCGCGACATAGGGCAGCGCCCCAATGGCGTCCGCGACCTTGGCGCCGCCGGTGCCGAGCACCGCAAGGAGGCCGCCGAGGATGAAGACGGTGGTCGAGGCGAAGAACAGAGCGCCGCGCAGGAGGTTGCTCAGAAGCGCTGCATCGGCGACGTGGCTGTCGCGCTCGCAGACACGGGCCATCCATCGCTCGCGGAAGATGCCGACCGTCGAGATGAGGCTCGCCCGCTTCCTGGTGAGCACGTTGGCGGCAAGCCCGTAGCCGTACCAGCAGACGATGAAGCAGCCGAGAGCGAGGATGTCGAGAAGCGGAACGTTGACCAGCCTCACGAGTCGTCACCCTCGATGTTCTGTTCCTCGAAGGCGGCAAAGCGAGCCGCGCCGCGCGCCACAACCGGCGCCGTAGCCAGTCGCGCGGGCTTCTTCTTCCCGTCGAGCGCGACCGCGCGCACGTCGCGCGCGAGCCGCTGGAGCTCGTACTCGATGCTGCCGAACAGCGCCGAGTCGTGCCGCGGCTCCTCCCGCCGAGGCGCCGCATCGGCCTCCCCCTTGAGCCACGCCGTCGCGCGCCCGAACCGCTCGCTGAAGCTCATCGCCCTCTCCCTGCCAAACTCATGCAAGGGTAGCCCGAGTCGCACCTCCGGAAGCGGATGCGGCCGCGCCGGGCTGTGGACAGCGATGCCGATCCCGTCAGTCCGGCACAGACCGGCGTCAGAACCAGCAGGAGGTCGATTGGATCATGATCAGCGTCTCGGCCGATACCGCCATGCGCGTCCTTACGCGCTGGCAGGCCGCAAACCAGCTAGGCTAATCCGGTCGAGCTTCAGCTTTTCGCGGCCGCGACGCCGGCAATGCGGCCGGTGCCGTACATGGACATCAACGGCTCGTCGAGCAGGATCGCGTCCTCGTAGCGGCCATAGCCGTTGAAATCGCCGGCCAGCGCCCGTCCGTAGGCACCGACGTTGCCGATCTCGATGTAGTCGCCCTCGCGCACCGACGCGGGCAGGAGAAACGGCCCCTTCATGTGGTCGATGGAATCGCAGGTCGGGCCCCACAGCTCGAACGGGACCAGCGTCTCGGCGGCCGGGATCTCGCGCGAGACGAGTTGGGCCGGGTAGACGAAGCCGAGGTGCGCGGCGTCGAACAAGGTGCCGTAGGCGCCGTCGTTGATATAGAGGTCGTTGCCCCGCCGCTGGTCGACGCGCACGATGAGGCTTTCCGCCTCGGCCACCAGCGCGCGGCCGGGCTCGCACACGAGTTGCACATCCTCGCGAACGGGGAGCTTCTCGATGCCCTCCCGGATCACGCCCATAAAGGCCGAGAGCGGCGCCGGCTGGCTGTCCGGGTAGATCGACGGGAAGCCGCCACCGACGTCGATGGCATCCACGACCACGCCCGCCTTGCCGATCAGCTGACCGACCGCCCCAAGCGCGTGTGCATACGCGTCCGGCGTCGTCGTCTGCGAGCCGACGTGGAACGTGACACCAAGCTTGTGGGCGACCTGGCGCGCCTTGACGAGCAGCTTCGCCGCCTTCTGGCCGGCAATCCCAAACTTGCGCTCGAGCGGCACCCGGCTGTTCATGGCAGGCACGGCGAGCCGCACGTAGAGCTCGAGGTCGGGCGCGGGACCGCGGTCGCCTGCCGTCTCCTCGGCGATCTTCCACAGCTCATCCTCGGTATCGAGGGCAAACGTCCGGACACCGTAGACGTGGTAGGCGCGGCGGATCGCGTCGCGCGCCTTCACGGGATGCATGAAGTGGAGGTGCGCGCCGGGTATGGTGGCGGCGTCCTCAAGCTCGGGCAGCGAGGCGACGTCGAAGCTCCGGATGCCGGCCCCGTAAAGGGCGCCGATCAGAAACGGCGACGAATTCGCCTTATAGGCGTAAGCGATGCTGCCGGGAAAGCTATCGAGGAAGAAACGGGCGGCGCGTCCGGCAACGTGCGGACGGGCGGCAAGAACAGGCTTTTCGGGCTTACGCGACGCCACGAGCTGCGCCGCCGACGCGAACTTCTCCATGACCTACGTCCTCCACCAGCCCATACGACCAGTAGCGGCCCGCCACCCTCTCGGATGCCGGACCCCGGTGAACCGGCCATCGCTGCCCCACCGCAGCCTCAGCCGATGCGCCGTGCGTAAGCCTTTGTCAGACCGCCGTGCGTGGCATGCAGATAGGAGCAAACGCCGCGCATGTAAAGACTTTTGCGATGGCGCGATGCAATTTCCCGTGCTCCCGGGAGCGCTGCAAGCCTCACAAGCGGGGGAACCGGCCACGGCCGCTCCCGCAACCGGCAAAAGTCGCCGCAAGCATTGGCGGCGTATTGGCCAAGTACGGTCCGCTCGATTACTCGACGGTAACCGACTTGGCGAGGTTGCGCGGCTGATCGACGTCGGTGCCCATGAAAACCGCCGTATGGTAGGCGATGAGCTGGATCGGCACCGCATAGACGAGCGGGTTGGTAAAGGCGTGCGCGTGCGGCACGCGGATATACGCCGCGAGCTTGCACCCGGCGAGCTCGGGCTCGGCGTCCGAGATGAGGATGATCTGGCCGCCGCGCGCGGCCACCTCCTGCAGGTTGGAGATCGTCTTCTCGAACAGCTCGTCCTCAGGAGCGACAACGATCACAGGCACGTTCTCGTCGATGAGGGCGATCGGACCGTGCTTCAGCTCGCCGGCGGCGTATCCCTCGGCGTGCAGGTAGGAGATCTCCTTGAGCTTCAAGGCCCCCTCGAGGGCGATCGGGTAGTTGATGCCGCGGCCGAGATAGAGCACGTCGCGGGCCTTGGACAGGTGCTGCGCCAGCTCCTCGTAGGGGCTTTCGTCGGTGAGCATGCCGGCAATGATGCGTGGCACCTCGGCGAGCGCGGTCACGAGCTCGCTCTCCTTCTCGGCCGAGATGGTGCCCTTGGCGCGGCCAATGGCGATGGCGAGGCAGGCGAGCGCGGAAAGCTGGCAGGTAAAGGCCTTGGTCGAAGCGACACCGATCTCCGGTCCGGCGAGGGTTGGCAGCGCCGCATCGCTCTCGCGGGCAATCGTCGAGGTGCGGACGTTGACGATGGAGGCGATGCGCTGCCCCTCGGCTTTGCAGTAGCGCAGCGTCGCCAGCGTATCGGCAGTCTCGCCGGACTGCGAGACGAAGACGGCAAGCCCGCCCTTCGGCAGGGGCGCCTCGCGGTAGCGCAGCTCGGACGCTATGTCGATCTCGACCGGAACGCGCGCCACGCGCTCGATCCAGTACTTGCCGACGAGACCGGCATAATAGGCCGTGCCGCAGGCCGAGATCGTGACACGGGTGATGTCGCCGAGATCGATGCCGAGGTCCGGGTAGTCGATCGCGCTCTTCGCCATGTCGATGTAGGCGGCGAGCGTCTGCGAGATCACCTGCGGCTGCTCGTGGATCTCCTTGGCCATGAAGTGGCGGTGGTTGCCCTTGTCGACCAGCAGAGAGTTTGCAGAGGATTTGATGATCTGGCGCGCGACGCGATGGCCGGCACGGTCGAAGATCTCCGCGCCGCCGCGTGTGAGAACAGCCCAGTCGCCCTCCTCGAGGTAGGTGATGCGGTCGGTGAACGGGGCCAGCGCAATCGCGTCGGAGCCGAGGTACATCTCGCCGTCGCCGTGGCCGAGCGCCAGGGGCGATCCCTGACGGGCGGCGATCATGAGGTCGTCGTGACCGGCGAAGATGATGCCGAGCGCAAACGCGCCGGTGAGATGACGGAGCGCAGCCTTCACCGCGTCGGCGGGTGCGAGACCGTTGTCGAGCCCGTCCGTGACGAGGTGGACGACGGCCTCGGTATCCGTGTCGCTCTCGAATTTGTGGCCCTTGGCCGTGAGCTCGGCCTTGAGCTCGCGGTAGTTCTCGATGATGCCGTTATGCACGACCGAGACCTTGGCGCTCATATGGGGGTGCGCATTGCGGACCGTCGGCTTGCCGTGGGTGGCCCAGCGCGTGTGGCCGATGCCGGTGGTGCCAGTCAGTGGCTCGGCGCGCAACGCGGTTTCGAGGTTCCGGAGCTTGCCCTCGGCACGCCGCCGCTCGAGGTGGCCATTCTCGACGGTGGCGACACCGGCCGAGTCGTACCCGCGGTATTCGAGGCGGCGGAGCGCCTCGACGAGGTCCTCGGCAACCGGCTTCGAGCCCAGAATTCCGACGATGCCACACATGCTTCAGTCACCCGTATGTTTCGCAATCCGCCCCGTGAACGTCCTAATGTTCGCCCCGAGGCTCAAGACACGTTGTGTTACGGCTTGTCACGCTTCTGGCCAGGCCGCGACAAGCCCTCTCGGTCCCTGGCGCAACAGCACGAACGAGGGGCTGCCAAACGCCCGCCGGCCCTCGATCGCATTGCTCACCCCTTGGCAGCGGCCTTCTTGCGCCTCGACATCACCGCCTTGAATTTCTCCGCCCAGCCGACGTGCTCCT